>NZ_JBIVBW010000006.1:0-90582 GCF_044746255.1 Curtobacterium sp. NPDC086286 | reverse complement strand
GGGGCCGGGGGCCCCCCCCCCCCCGCCGGCCACTACCCCGGCCGGGGCCCCCGGGCGCCGGGCCGCGCCCCCCCCCCCCCCCGGGGGGGGGGGGGCCGGGGGCCCCCCCCCCGCGCCTCCTGTGCGTCACCCTGCGCGCGGGGCGCGACCCGTGGTCGCGTCCGCCCGCGCGCTCAGCGCTCCTGCGGTTGCTGCGTCTCCGGGGCGTCGAGGACGGCCGTCGAGGAGGTCGTGACCTGGACCTCGGTGGGGCGACGGTTGGTGCGGGTGCGGTGCGAGCTGAGCTCGTCGTTCTGTGCGGTCATGGGGATGTCCTGGGGGTGTGGGAAACGGTGTCGGTGGGAAGCCGACGGCGATACGGTACCTCTTCGTCAGGACAAAGCGACAATCCCACGTTGGGGTGTCAGCACGGCGTTCACGGAACGCGGACGGTCCGGCATCCGAGGTCGGTCTCGGGCATGCCCGAGCCGGCGCCGACGGCGGTCGTGCAGAGGGTGTGCGACCCGCTCGCCAGCGGGACCGCGAAGCGGTAGCCGGAGCCGATCGGTGCGTCCGGGTGCACCTTCCGGACGTCGTTCCGGGTGAGGCCGGTCGTGCCGGTCGCGAGGACCCGCCCGGCCTCGGCGACGCGGATCGTCAGCGGCCGGGTCGTGTCCGGGTCGTAGGCCCAGCCCGCGACCGTGACCCCCGTCGCGGTGGCCGCCGGTGCCTGGTCGTGCCCGCGCGGGTCGTGGGCGCCCACCGGGGCCGCCGACATCCGGACGGGCGCCGCGGAGGTGCTCGTCGCGGTCGAGCCGTCCGGGTGCCGGAGCGTGACGGTCGCGTGGTAGCTCCCCGCCGGCAGCGTGCCGAGGACGAACGGCACGCTGTTCGCACCCTTCGTCACGGCCGCGCCGTCCACCAGCACGCGCTTCGTCGTCGTGCCGTCGCGCGTCACGGTGACCTTCGCGGTCGTCCCGGCGGTCCAGGCGGCGTCGTGGAACCCGATGCGCGTCCACCCGTCGGCTGCCGGGTCCGCGCGGAGGTGGAACGACTTGAGGTGCCAGACGGCGGCGCCGCGGTCCTCGTTCGGGTCCCAGCGGAGGCTCGTGACGACCTGCTTCCACCCGGGGCTGCCCTTCGGCATCGTCTCGTCGAGGGGGTTCGTCGCCGCCAGGTCGATGCGGTTCTCGCCGGGCTCGTTCGGGCCGACCGGGGTGGCGTTGGCGCCGGAGAAGGTCAGGACGTCGTTGCTGACCTGCAGGCCCTTCGCGCCGCGGACCGACCACACCAGGCGCGCCATCTTCCCGCCACCGGGGGCGTTGCGGAGGTCGTAGGCGCCGTCGTACGACATCGACCAGGACAGCCAGTGGTACTGCTTGCCGTCGAAGGCCGACACCGGGAAGACGACCTCGGGGTCGCGCACGATCGGGCCGGCGTTCTGCGCGGTGAGGCCGACGGAGCTCCAGCTGCGGAACCGGGCGTTCTTCAGCGTGACGCCGCGCCCGGCGACGCCGTTCGTCAGGACCCAGGAGCGCCCGCGCTGGACGGCGGCGAGGTCCTTGCCCTGGTCGGGGTTCGGGCTGTCCACGACCGCGATCGGTCGGGCGACGACCCGGAAGGTGCCGTAGTCGCCCGCCGGCAGGGCGTCCTGCGGAGCGGACCCGCCGTGGAGCCGGGTCCAGTCGATGCTGACCTTCCCGCTCGGGCTCTCGCCGGTGTGGACGACGATCGGCTGCACGCGGAGCAGCGTCGGCTTCGAACCGGTCCAGGGGACGTGCCCGCCCATGACGGACTTCCCGGTGAGGTCGACGTCGACGACGTGGTTCCCCTTCTCGACCTTCGCGGTCACGCCGCCCATGCAGCTGAGCGATCGTGCCGCGCAGGTGAACCAGCTGATCGCGATCTGCCGGCCGGCGTACGGCTGGTCCATCGAGACGGAGAGGTGCGTGTAGCGCTTCGTGTCGATCGGGTGGAGGGCGCCGTCGCGGCCGTAGGGCAGCGTGCCGGGCATGGTCTCGACCGGGGAGAAGTAGGTGGAGCGCTCGAGGGTGCCGATCAGGTGGCCCTTGCTGATCGAGTAGCGGCCGTAGCCGACGCGGTCGGTGTTCTGGTCGGCGGTGTTGCTGTAGTCCCAGGGGTCGCCGAAGGTCTCGGTGGCGTAGTCCGGCGACTCGGTGTAGGTCGGCACGGTCGCGGCCGTGGCGGCTTCGGCCGGCGCGGTGGTGGCCGGGCCGACGGCGGTGGCCGCGGCGACGGCGAGGACGCCGAGGACGGCGACGACGGCGCGGCGGGCTGGTCCCTGTGTCATGGTGCTCCCCTGGTCGACGCGGTCACCGTACCCAGGAGTGCGCACGCACCTCACCCCCGAGTCAGGGTGCCGCCCGACCGAGGGTGGGCACTTCGGAGGACTAGTGGAACCAGTCCTGCACGCGGATGTCGCGGAGCGCCTGGCGGCGGATCTCCGGGTCGAGCGTCATCACGTAGACGGTGCCGTCGAGGTGGTCCACCTCGTGCTGGAGCGCCTCGGCCATGAGCCCGGTGCCCTCGAGCACGACCTCGGCCCCGTCGACGTCGACCCCGCGGACCTTCGCGTACGGGTACCGGCGCGTGGGGTACGACAAGCCTGGGACGGAGAGACAGCCCTCGTCCATGAGCTCCGGCTCCCCCGACACCTCGACGATCTCGGGGTTGAGCACGTAGCCGACCTCGCCGTCGACGTTGTACGAGAAGGCGCGCAGACCGACACCGATCTGGGGAGCGGCGACGCCGGCGCGGCCGGGCTCCTTGACGGTGTCGACCAGGTCCTGCACGAGGTCGCGGATGCCCGCGCTGCCGAGCGCGTCTGGACGGATCGGGTCGGCCGGGGACCGGAGGACGGGGTCGCCGAACAGGCGGATGGGACGGACGGTCAATTTACTGCAGCACCACCAGGAGGTCGCCGGCGTCCACCTGCTGGGTCACCGGGATCGCGAGTCGGCCGACGGTCCCCGCGACGGGTGCCGTGATGGCCGCTTCCATCTTCATCGCCTCGATGCTCGCCACGGCCTGTCCGGCTTCGACGACGTCACCGACGGCGACCTTGAGCGTCACGACACCGGAGAACGGTGCTGCGACGTGCTTCGGGTCGGTCTTGTCCGCCTGCTCGGCGGCCTTGGTCTCGACCTCGATCGAGCGGTCGCGGACGTACACCGGGCGGAGCTGCCCGTTCATCGTCGCCATGACCGTGCGGACGCCGCGCGCGTCGGCCTCGCCGATCGCCTCGAGCCCGACGAACAGGTCCACGCCCTTGCCGAGCGGCACGACGTGCTCCTGCTCGGGACGCAGGCCGTACAGGTAGTCGACGGTCGGCACGACGGACAGGTCGCCGTACTGCTCGCGGACGCGCTCGAACTGCTGCGTCGGCTGCGGGAAGAGCAGGCGGTTGAGGGCCTGTCGCCGTTCGGGACCGGGGGTGTCCAGGTGTGCGCGCTCGGCGTCCGGCACCGGCGTGATCTCGAGCCGGACGTCGCGGCCCGCGAGGACCTTCGACCGGAAGGGCTCGGGCCAGCCACCGGGCAGGTCGCCGAGTTCGCCGGCCATGAAGCCGACGACGGAGTCCGGGATGTCGTACTTCTGCGGGTTCTGCTCGAAGTCGACCGGGTCGGCGTCCACCGCGGCCAGCTGCAGCGCGAGGTCCCCGACGACCTTCGACGACGGCGTGACCTTCGTGGGGCGGCCGAGGATCCGGTTCGCCTCGGCGTACCAGTCCTCGACCTGCTCGAAGCGGTCGCCGAGCCCGAGGGCGATGGCCTGCTGGCGGAGGTTCGACAGCTGACCGCCGGGGATCTCGTGCTTGTACACGCGGCCCGTCGGACCCGGCAGGCCGGACTCGAACGGGGCGTACGCACGCCGCACCGCTTCCCAGTACGGCTCGAGGTCGCCGACGGAGTCGAGGGAGAGCCCCGTGTCGCGCTCGGTGTGCGCCAGGGCGGCGACGAGCGCGGACATGCTCGGCTGGCTGGTCGTGCCGGCCATCGGCGCGGCGGCGACGTCCACCGCGTCGGCACCGGCACGGGCCGCGGCGAGGAGCGTCGCGAGCTGTCCGCCCGCGGTGTCGTGCGTGTGCACGTGCACCGGCTGGTCGAAGCGCTCCCGCAGGGCGGTGACGAGCCGCTCGGCCGCGCCGGCGCGGAGCAGGCCGGCCATGTCCTTGATGCCGATGACGTGCGCACCGGCCTCGACCATCTGCTCCGCGAGGCGGAGGTAGTAGTCGAGCGTGTAGAGGTCCTCGGACGGGTCGAGGAGGTCGGCGGTGTAGCAGAGCGCCGCTTCGGCGACGGCCGTGTCGGTGGCGAGCACCGCCTCCAGGGCAGGACGCAACTGGCTGACGTCGTTGAGCGCGTCGAACACGCGGAACACGTCGACACCCGTCGCGGCCGCCTCGGCCACGAACGCGTCCGTCACCTCGGTCGGGTACGGCGTGTAGCCGACGGTGTTGCGTCCGCGGAGCAGCATCTGGATCGGGATGTTCGGCATCGCCTCGCGCAGCGAGGCGAGCCGCTCCCACGGGTCCTCGCCGAGGAAGCGGAGCGCCACGTCGTAGGTGGCACCGCCCCAGGCCTCGACGCTGAGCAGCTGCGGCGTGAGTCGGGCGACGTACGGGGCGACCGCGACGAGGTCCTTCGTGCGGACACGGGTCGCGAGGAGCGACTGGTGGGCGTCGCGCATCGTCGTCTCGGTGACGGCGAGCTCGGTCTGGCCGCGGAGCGCCTTCGCCCACTCGGCCGGACCCAGCAGGCGGAGGCGGTCGCGCTGCCCCTCGGGGACCGGGGCGCCGAGGTCGATCGTCGGCAGCTTCTCGCTCGGCTCGACGGTCTGCGGGCGACGCTCGCCGTTCGGCTTGTTCACCGTCACGTCGGCGAGCCAGTTCAGCACCTTCGTGCCGCGGTCCTTCGAGACGTGGCCGCCGAACAGCTGCGGGCGCTCCTCGATGAACTTCGTCGAGATGTCGCCGCGGTCGAAGTCGGGGTCCTCGAGCACGGCCTGCAGGAACGGGATGTTCGTGGAGACGCCGCGGATGCGGAACTCCGCGAGGGCGCGCTTCGCCCGGGCCACCGCCGCCGGGAAGTCCCGCCCGCGGCAGGTCATCTTCGCGAGCATCGAGTCGAAGTGCGGGCTGATCTGCGCGCCGGTGGCGACCGTGCCGCCGTCGAGGCGGACGCCCGCGCCACCCGGGCTGCGGTACGTCGTGATGCGACCGGTGTCCGGGCGGAAGCCCTGCGTCGGGTCCTCGGTGGTGATGCGTGTCTGCAGGGCGGCGCCGTGCACCCGGACGCTGTCCTGCGACAGGCCGAGGTCGCCGAGGGTCTGCCCGGCGGCGATGCGCATCTGCGACTGGACGAGGTCGACGTCCGTGACCTCTTCGGTGACGGTGTGCTCGACCTGGATGCGCGGGTTCATCTCGATGAAGACGTGCTGGCCCGCACGCTCGCCCTCGGTGTCGAGCAGGAACTCCACCGTGCCGGCGTTCACGTACCCGATCGACCGGGCGAAGGCGACGGCGTCGCGGTGCAGCGCCTGCGCGATCGCCGGGTCGAGGTTCGGCGCCGGTGCGATCTCGACGACCTTCTGGTTCCGGCGCTGGACCGAGCAGTCGCGCTCGAAGAGGTGGATCGTGCCGGCGTCGGTGCCGGTGGCGTCGGCGAGGATCTGCACCTCGATGTGGCGCGGCCGGATCACGGCCTGCTCGAGGAACATCGTCGGGTCGCCGAAGGCGCTGTCGGCCTCGCGCATCGCCGCTTCGAGGGCCGCACGCAGCTCGGGCTTCGTCTCCACCCGGCGCATGCCACGGCCACCGCCACCGGCGACGGCCTTCGCGAACACCGGGAACCCGATGGCGTCCGCGCCGGCGAGGAGTTCCTCGATGTCGCGGCTCGCCGGGGTGCTCGCGAGGACCGGGACACCGGCCGCGACCGCGTGCTCCTTCGCGGTGACCTTGTTGCCCGCCATCTCGAGCACGTGCTCGCCCGGGCCGATGAACGTGATGCCCGCGGCGGCGGCAGCGGCGGCGAGCTCCGGGTTCTCGGACAGGAAGCCGTAGCCCGGGTAGATCGCGTCGGCACCCGACTCACGTGCGACACGCACGATCTCGGAGACGTCCAGGTACGCCCGGACGGGATGTCCGCGCTCCCCGATCAGGTAGGCCTCGTCCGCCTTCAGGCGGTGCAGGGAGTTGCGGTCCTCGTACGGGTAGACGGCGACGGTCTTCGCCCCCAGCTCGTACGCGGCACGGAAGGCACGGATGGCGATCTCGCCACGATTGGCGACCAGGATCTTGCTGAACACGAGGTCCCTTTCAGCCCGGGTTGAGGTGAGACAACCCTACTGGCGGTAACGTTGCTCACCGTGCATGTACTCAGCGTGAGCTCCCTCAAGGGTGGTGTCGGCAAGACGACGGTGACGCTCGGCCTGACTTCGGCCGCGTTCGCCAAGGGACTGCGCACGCTGGTGGTGGATCTCGACCCGCAGTCGGACGTCTCGACCGGCCTCGACATCAACATCTCCGGCCACCTCAACGTGGCGGACGTCCTCGAGAACCCGAAGGAGAAGATCGTCCGTCAGGCGATCGCACCCTCGGGGTGGACGAAGGGCTCCCAGGGCAAGATCGACGTCATGGTCGGATCGCCCTCGGCCATCAACTTCGACGGGCCGCACCCGTCCATCCGCGACATCTGGAAGCTCGAAGAGGCCCTCGCCAACGTCGAGCAGGACTACGACCTCGTCCTCATCGACTGCGCGCCGTCGCTGAACGCCCTCACCCGCACCGCCTGGGCTGCGTCCGACCGTGTGACCGTCGTCACCGAGCCCGGACTCTTCTCGGTGGCCGCCGCCGACCGGGCCCTCCGCGCGATCGAGGAGATCCGCCGCGGGCTCTCCCCCCGCTTGCAGCCGCTCGGCATCATCGTGAACCGTGCCCGCGTGCAGTCGCTCGAGCACCAGTTCCGCATCAAGGAGCTCCGCGACATGTTCGGCCCGCTCGTGCTCTCGCCGCAGCTGCCCGAGCGGACCTCGCTGCAGCAGGCGCAGGGTGCGGCGAAGCCCCTGCACGTGTGGCCGGGTGAGTCGGCGCAGGAGATGGCGAAGAACTTCGACCAGCTGCTCGAGCGCATCATGCGCACGGGCAAGATCGGCCCGTACGCCGAGGGCGGCGCGGCCTAGGGCGCGTCGCGCCCGCTGGCGCTCGGCCGTGGGCCCGTTCGGCTTCGCCGAGGTCGCGCAACACGCCGCTCGCGTTCGCCGAGGTCGCGCAAAGTGCCGCCGGGAGCTGGCCCGAACGGCAGAACGTGCGACCTCGCCTCCGGCACGGCGCACGACATCGACCGGGAGGCGCGCCTCGCCTCCGTCGCACCACCGCCGGACAACACGCTCGGGTTCACCCCGCGAGGTCGCTCGACATGCGGCTCACGTCCGACCAGGTCGCACGAACTGCCGCGGGGAACGGGCTCGCGCGGCAGATCGTGCGACCTCGTGGTCGGGGCGGTGTGGCGCCCGCGGAGGCTCGCTCGAGGTCGCACGACGCCCGGCGCGCGCCGAGGTCGCACGACACGCCACGGCTTGCGTGCCGAGGTCGCACAACATGTCGCACGGAATGGGCGCGCGCGGCAGAACGTGCGACCTTGCGACTCGAGCGGACGCGGGCCCGGGCTCGGGCCCGGGCAGGCCCGCCAGCGCGGGATTAGGACGCGCGGGAAGCCCGGCGGGCGGCGAGCTCGTCGTCGGGGTCGGCCGCCGGCGTCGCGTCGAGTTCGACCAGCGAGGACTCGACCTCGCGCAGGACCTTGCCCACCGCGATACCGAACACGCCCTGACCCCGCGAGACCAGGTCGATGACCTCGTCGTCGGAGGTGCAGAGGTACACCGAGGCACCGTCCGACATGAGCGTCGTCTGCGCCAGGTCCGAGACGCCGGACTCGCGCAGCTGGTTCACGGCGGTGCGGATCTGCTGGAGGGAGATGCCCGTGTCGAGCAGGCGCTTCACGAGCTTGAGCACGAGGATGTCGCGGAAGCCGTACAGCCGCTGCGACCCGGAGCCGGCGGCCCCGCGGATCGTCGGCTCGACGAGCTCGGTGCGGGCCCAGTAGTCGAGCTGGCGGTAGGAGATGCCGGCAGCACGGGCAGCGACGGTGCCGCGGTACCCGTTCTGCTCGTCGTGCTCGGGCAGGCCGTCGGTGAAGAGCAGCCCGAGGTCGTACCGGGTCATCTCCGACTCGGTGCCGGGGGTGTCGTTCCCACTCATCAGGCTGCCTTCCACGACGATCGAGCTCCCAACTGAACGTTCAATGACGGGTTGAGAGTTGTTCCGAGGTCCACGGTAGCGACTCGGACCGCTCCGGCGCGGGACATCCGACTCGGCGCGTCCGGCGTGTCGAGGATACGCCCCACCCACCGACGCGCACCAGCGGTCGAGGAGGGACGAGCCACGACGCGCGTCATGCGTCGAGACGCCCGATCGCCGTGCGGATGAGGTTCGACCGGATCACCTCGAGGTGGCCGGCGATCTCGCGCGCGAGCTCGGTCGCCTTCGCCCGTGACGTGGCGTCACCGCGGCGGGACACCGGCATGAGCGCGGACTCGATGAGCCCGACCTCGCGCTCGGCGACGCTGCGCATCGTGCGGAGGTGTCGCGGTTCGATCCCGGTGCGCTGGAGTTCGACGAGGGCCTTGAGCACCGAGACCCCGTCGTCGCCGTACGTATCGGCAGCGGGCAGCAGCGACGCCGAGACCGCGTCGGCGAGGAGCATCGGCGAGGCACCGGCAGCCCGGACCGTCTCGTCGCGGGTGTAGCGCCGCTCACGCCCGAGGATGGACGGCTTCGGCGCGTCGCCACCCCCGGGGAGGACGGGTTCGCGCCCGGCGTCGAGGTCGGCAAGGTAGTCCTTGATGACCTTGAGCGGGAGGTAGTGGTCGCGCTGCAGCCCGAGGACGATCCGGAGCCGCTCGACGTCGGCCGCCGAGAACTTCCGGTAGCCGCTCGCGGTACGGATCGGGGTGACCAGCTCGCGCTCTTCGAGGAACCGGAGCTTCGAGCTCGACAGGTCCGGGAACTCCGGCTTGAGGCGTGCGAGGACCTGCCCGATCGTGAGCAGGTCCGGGACCGCGGACCCCGCCCGGGCCGCGGCGGACCGTGCGGCCACTACGCGGTCGCCAGGCGCGCCAGGTCGACCCGGGAGGCGTAGAAGGTCAGGCGGAACTTGCCGACCTGCACTTCGGACCCGTCGGTGAGGAGTGCTTCGTCGATGCGGACGCCGTCGAAGTACGTGCCGTTGAGCGACCCGTTGTCCTTCACGCTGAAGCTCGTGCCGTGGCGGAGGAACTGCGCGTGCTTGCGCGACACGGTGACGTCGTCGAGGAAGATGTCGGCGTCGGGATGGCGCCCCGCCGTGGTGACGTCCGAGTCGAGGAGGAACCGAGCACCGACGTTCGGCCCGCGACGGACCACGAGCAGCGCCGACCCGGAGGGCAGCGCGTTGATCGCTTCACGTTCTTCGGCGGACACACCGGACTCGGCAGTGAGCGCCGCCCCCATGTCCATGCTGAAGGTCAGTGTGGTGTCGACCAGCCGCTGCTCAGGGGTCTTCTGACCGTCCGGCTGCGGGACCACTGGTTCTGGCATCGTGGACCTCCTCCTCTTGGCGCACCAGCGTATCGGAAACGAGCGGCCGAACGGGAGCCCCGAACGGGGCTGGGGACAACTCGGCAGAACGCGTACAGCGAACGTACCGGGAACACGGATGCGTCAGCGCCCGCGCGCGAGCAGCCACAGCAGGTAGGGCGCCCCGATGACCCCGGTCACCACACCGACGGGCAGCGCGTTCCCCGGGATCGCGAACTGCGCGATGAGGTCGCTCGCCAGCGTGATCGCGGCGCCGACGGCGGCGGTCGACCCGATGGCGACCCGTCCGCCCCCGACGAGCCTCCGGGCGATGGGGGCCGCCATCAGCGCGACGAACGACACCGGTCCCGCGGTGGCCACGGCGGCGGCGGTCAGGCACACGGCGGTCAGCAGGAGCAGCACCTTCGCGCGGTTCGGCCGGAGCCCGAGCGCCGAGGCCACCTCGTCGCCGAGGGTCAGCACGGTGAGCCGCGAGGACTGCAGGAGGGCGAGTGCCGTGAACACGACGAAGACGACGGCGAGGATCCCGACGAGGTTCCGGTCGACGGCGTTCAGGCTGCCGGAGAGCCAGAGCAGCGCGGTGCCGGCCTGGGTGACCGTGCCGCTCGTGAGCATCCACCCGGTGATGCTCAGGCAGATCGCCGCGACGCCGATGCCCACGAGGACGACCCGGTTGCCGGTGATCCCCCGACGCCACGCGAGTCCGGCGATGACGAGGGAGACGAGGACCGCACCGACGAGCACCACCGAGAACAGGGTCCCGCCGCTCGCGCCGAACAGGACGATGGCGGTCAGGCCCGAGGCGCTCGCGCCCGAGGTGATGCCGATGACGTCCGGACTCGCGATGGGGTTCCGGACGACGCTCTGCACGATGCCACCGGCCACGCCGAGCGACGCCCCCACGAGGATCGCCCCGGCGACCCGTGGGCCACGGAGCTGCCCGATCACGAAGTCCGAGACGGTGTCGCCGTGCCCGACGAGGGCGCTCGCGACCTGCACGGGCGAGAGCGGGATCTCGCCGACGCCGAGCCCGACGAGCACGAGGGCGACGAGCAGGACGAGGACGGCACCGAGCACGAGCCACTCGCGGCGCACGGCCGTCACAGGCCCTTCACCGCCCGCGACCGCACGAGCCAGATGAACACCGGCGCGCCGATGAGCGCCGTGACGATCCCGACCTGCAGCTCCCCCGGGTACGCCACGACGCGGCCGATCACGTCGGCGACGAGCAGCAGCGCCGGCGCGACGATGGCCGACAGCAGGATCGTCCACCGGTGGTCCGGCCCGCTCAACCGACGGACGGCGTGCGGCACGGCGAGCCCGATGAACGCGATCGGCCCGGCCGCCGCGACGGCCGACCCGGCGAGGAGCACGGTGACGACTCCCCCGACGGCACGCACGAGCACGACGCGCTGCCCGAGCGACGCGGCGAGCTCGTCGCCGAGCGCGAGCGTGTTGAGCGACCGGCCGAGGGCGAAGGCGATGACGAGCCCGACGAGCACCGGGACCGTGATCACCCCGGCGGTGCCGAGGTCCTTGCCGGCCAGCGCTCCGACCTGCCAGAAGCGCAGCTGGTCGAGGAGGCTCTGGCTCGTCACGAGCACCGCCGTGGTGATCGAGGACAGTGCAGCGGCGACGACGGCCCCGGACAGGGCGAGTCCGACGGGCGACAGCCCCCGACGGGCCACGGCGGCGATGCTGTACACGAGGAGCGCGGCGAGGGCGGCCCCGAGGAAGGCGAACGGCAGGTACGCGGCGGTGCCGCTGACGCCGAACAGCGCGATCCCGGCGACGACCGCGAGCGCGGCCCCGGAGTTGATGCCGAGGACGCTCGGATCGGCGAGCGGGTTCCGGGTGACGCCCTGCATGACGGCGCCGGCGACCCCGAGCGCGGACCCGGCGAGGAGTCCGACGACGGTGCGGGGCACGCGGTTGCCGAGCACGATCAGGCCGATCTCGTCGTTCCGTCCGGGGTGCAGGACGGTGTCGAGCACGGTGCCGAGCGGGATCGGACGGGAGCCGAAGGCCACCGAGAGCGCCACCGCCACGACGAGGACGACCACCGCCAGCACGGTGGCGCCGACGAGGCGGGACACGGAGCTGGGCGCAGGAGGGGTGGGCGACGGCGAACGCATGGGAAGTAAGGCAACCCTAACGGACGACGTCGTACGGCGACCCCCGAGCAAGCCGTGAGCAGCCGCAGGGTCCGTTCATAGGCTCGTCATGGGAACCGGGCCTGTACTCGTACCCATCGACGCCCGACCGGGCAGCCGAGGGACGACCGGAGAGCACTGATGAACGAGACCCCGAACCCCGCCGCCGACGAGAACGGCACCGCCCGCACCGACGCCGCGCAGCCGCAGGCCGGGGCGACGTGGGAGGCACCGCACGCCGACCCGTCGACCCTCCGCTCGGCCTACGCGTTCGACGGCAGCGGCCCGTTCCTCTACGGGCCCGACGGCTCCGGCCCCTACGGCTACACCCCGGACGGCCGCGGCCCGTTCCTGATCGGCAGCCCGTCGCTCCCCGGGTTCCAGCACGGCTGGGTGCACGGCGCCGCCGCAGCGAACCACGCCACGAAGCGGCCCCGGCGACTGGGCCTGATGATCGGCTCCGGCATCGCGGCCCTGGCGATCGTCGGTGCGGCGGGCGGGACCGCGCTCGGACTGTCCTCGCAGCACACGACGACGACCTCGAGCCAGTCGCAGGGCACGACGCTGCCGGACACCGGATCGGGTTCCGGCACCGGGTCCGACGGCAGCGGCACGAACGGCTTCACGGTGCCGGGCGACGGCACCGGCAGCGGGTCGAGCGACGGCAGCAGCGGCACGAGCACCGAGTCCGCGGCGACCGCGGCGACGAGCGCCCAGAAGAAGGGCGTCGTGACGATCAACACGGTCCTCAACTACGACGAGTCGTCCCAGGCGGCCGGCACGGGCATGATCCTCACCTCGAACGGCACGATCCTCACGAACAACCACGTCATCCAGGGTGCGACGAGCATCACGGTCACCGACGAGACGACCGGCAAGGAGTACAAGGCGGACGTCGTCGGGACGGACGCCACCCACGACGTCGCGGTCCTCAAGCTCGAGGGCGCGTCGGGCCTGTCCACGGTGACGCTCGACGACGACGGCGAGCCGAGCACCGGCGACACCGTGACCGACGTCGGCAACGCCGAGGGCACCGGCAACCTCGTCGCCGCCGAGGGCACCGTGACCGCGACCGACCAGGACATCCAGGTGCAGAGCGAGTCGGGCACGGGCACCGAGTCGCTGCAGGGACTCATCGAGGTCGCGGCGGACATCGTCTCGGGCGACTCGGGCGGTCCGGTGCTCGACAGCGAGGGCGAGGTCGTCGGCATGGCCACCGCGGCGTCCTCGGGCACGGCGGACGTCACCGGGTACGCGATCCCGATCACCACGGCGAAGTCGATCGCGGACAAGATCCTCGCGGGCGAGTCGTCGTCGACGATCACCATCGGACTGCCGGCGTTCCTCGGGGTCGAGGTCAGCGGGACGGCCTCGACGGGCGGCGTCGCGGTCGCGGGCACGGTCGAGGGCTCCGGCGCCGCGTCGGCCGGTCTCGCCGCCGGCGACACGATCACGAGCATCGACGGCACGGCCGTGGCGAGCTCGGACGCGCTGACCTCGGCGATCCAGTCGCACTCGGTCGGGGACAAGGTGACGGTCGGGTACACCGACAGCACCGGTGCCGCGAACACCGTCACGGTCACCCTGACCGCCGGCCCCGCGGCCTAGCAGAGAACGGCTCAGCCGAGCAGCGCCCGCACCACCGACCGGTACACGTTCGCCGGGGAGTCCGTCGCGAAGACGGTCTCCCCGGCTTCCGTGCGTCCGACGCGCGCGAAGCCCTGCCCCGCCGCGTGCACGACGACGATCGAGTTCGGCTTGCCGGGCCGACGTAGCGACGACACCGTCCACGGAGCCGCCCAGAAGCGCGCGAGCCGCGGGTCCGCCTCGGCGATCGCCGTCGGCAGGTCGGGGGCGGCGTCCGCCCCGGAGGTCCGACGCCCGAGCAGGTCCGCCCGGAGCGACCCCGTGCGGAACGGGAAGGTCCATGCCGGACCGATGCCGAGCCTCCCGGCCACGAGCGCGACCACGCGCTCGACGGGCAGCTGCGCGATCACCGCGCCCGTCTCGTCCGTCCCGTCCACGACGGTCTCCGACCAGGCCTGGAGGCGCGTGGCGCGCCCGTCGGGCAGCCGCTGTTCCAGGGTGACGGGCTGGGCATCGCGCTCCCACGGTGCGAGGAGCGCCTGCGTCGACTCGGGCAGGGTGCCGAGCCGGCCGATCAGGCCGGACTCGATGAGTTCACGGCCGGCGGGCGTGCGGAGGAGCGTGGGGTTCCAGCGACGGCCGGCGAGCGAGCGCAGGGTGGCGAGGGCCTCGGAGCCGAGGTGGGTGCCCTCGAGGTCGGTGGCCGGTGCGGGCTCCGGCAGGGCCTCGAGGTCGCGCTGCACCCGCGACGGTGCGGGTTCGGTGGCGCGGACGCTGTCGAGGACGGCGAACACGAGGTCGTCGGTGGCGAGCATCCGGGCGAGGGGCCGCTCGATGGTGAGGTCGACGCGGTGCCGTCCGGTGACGAAGAGCAGGTGCGCTCCCGCGACGTCGCCGCCCTCGTCGGGCCGGACGTACTCGACGAGGCGCGCCGGCGCTCCCGCGGTCGTCCACGGGTCGGAGCCGATGAGTCGGAGCCCCTCGACCGAACCGGGGAGGCGTTCGAGCAGACTCGTGTGCTCCTCCGCGACCGTCCGGTCGCTCGGACGGGATCGGACGGTGAGCACGACGTCGTCGCCGGTGACGCGCAGGTCCGCCTGTGCCGAGTCCTCACGGCGCCACGCGTCGGGGCGGCGGAGGGTCAGGCGGGCGGTGCGGTCCTCGGTGCCGAGTGGGACGGGGACGGCCATGGCACGAGGCTACGTCGGGGCCGGTGCGGGGGCGGTGGCGGCTCGCCGGGCGCGCGCGCTTCCGGTGCGCGCGAGGTCGGACCGGCGGACTCAGGGGCGGCGCGGGCGTGGCGCGGGCGGCGGCGGGACCGGCTTCGCGGCGACGACGTCGGCGAGCGCCACCTCGACCGGGCCCCGGCGGGTGTCGATCGTCACGGACGACGCGGTCCGGGCGACGAGGACCCCGAGCGCGTCCTGCGCTCCCCCGCCGTGGTGCGCCCGCACGACCACGCGGTCCCCGACCGCGGCGTCCCGGAGGACCCCGAGCGCCAGCGCCCGGGCGATCGCGTCCTGACCGGTGCCCTCCACGCCCCCAGCGTAGGGCGCGCCTAGAGTGTGGGGATGGCCAAGGCACGCGTGGACAGCTGGATCTGGGCGGTGCGGATCACGAAGACCCGCTCCGCCGCGACCGCCGCGTGCAAGGCTGGCCACGTCCGGGTGAACGGGGAGCGTGCGAAGCCCGCGCAGCCGATCGGCCCCGGGGACGAGGTCCGGGTTCGGCAGAACGGGTTCGACCGGATCGTCGTCGTCACGGGGATCATCCTCAAGCGGACGAGCGCACCCGAGGCCGCGAAGCACTTCGAGGACAAGACCCCGCCGCGGCTCCCCAAGGAGGAGGCCGGCTTCGTCCCGATGCGCGACCGCGGCGCCGGACGCCCGAGCAAGCGGGAGCGCCGAGACCTCGAGAAGCTCCGCGGCTACTGACCCCGCCGTCCCGCCAACGCCATCAGACGAAGCGGACGGTCTGCTGCAGGCGGTCGCGGACCTCGAACACGTCGACGCTCCCCTCGGGCGACCACACGCCGCCCAGCACCTGCCCGAGCGCACTGCGGCGGACGACGAGCGCCGTAGGCTTCCGGGGCGAGCCGACGACCTGCACGTCCTCGTCCACCGCGGAGTCCGGCACCACGAGCAGCCGGCCGGTGAACCGCACCCGGGTCTGCTTCTGCACGGCGCGGGCGGCACGGACGAGCTCCTTCACGGGGCGCTCCCCCGGTGCCAGGGTCTCCCCCGTGATCTCGCCGTGCTCGACGCGGACCGGGGCGCCCCAGTCGATCGACTCGACGGCCCACAGGCCGCTCGGGGTGAGGACCGCGTGGTCGAGCTTGCCCTCGGCCCCCGCGTCGAGGTCGTGCCAGACCGTCACGCCGATGCCCATCTCGGAGACGATCGACGCGGTCGCCTCCTCGGCGAGCGCCTCGGCCAGCAGCCGTCGGATGTGCCGGGGAGCGGAGCGGATGAGCGTGGGGTCGTAGGGGTCCTCGATGGGGTCCCCGAGGCCGACCCACTCGCGCTCGGCCTGCAGGAAGACCTCGCGCGATCGCCCGCCGGGGTGTCCGTGGGACCGGGCCCGCGGACGTGCATCGCGACGCGCTGCCGGGGGTGCGTAGGCGTCGCGGCCGGTGTCGCTCCTCCAGGCGGAGGAACCGGACGGGCCGGACGCGCTCTGCTGGCTGCCGCGCTGGGATCCCGCGTCGTAGGCGCGGCGTGCGGCGGGGGTGCCGATGCGTTCCCAGGCGATCTGGACCTGGCGGAAGCGGCGGGCGTCGCCGCCGAGGTCGGGGTGGGACTCGCGGGCGGCGCGGCGGTAGGCGCGGCGGAGTTCGTCGTCGTCGGCGGTCGCTCGGACGCCGAGGACTTCGTACGGGGTGGCGTCGGCCGGGCTGTCGGTCATGGCCCTGCGACATTACCCGAGGGAGCGTCGGAGTCCGCCGCGTGGCTGCTGGGTGCTGCCTGGAGGCGCGGGTCGGGTCCGGTACGCCGGCACCGGGTCTGCGACGAGGCACCTGTCGATCGACCGGTGCGGTGTCGCGGACGGGGTGCGGGACCGGGATGGTCAGGCGACGGCGAAGGAGACGCGGGCCGCGAGGAACGATCCGTACCGGTCGGCGGCGGCCTCGAGGGCGCGGACCGCACCGGCGTCGAGCGGCTCGAAGGGCGTGACGGCGACCCGGACGTCGCGGGTGCGCTCGGTGCGGCTCCAGGTCCCGACGACCCGACCCCGCACGACGGCCATCGGCAGGAACATGCCGTTGGCGCCGGGGACGACCCGGTCGGCGTGCACGGGGTCGAGCTGGACGGAGCGGTCGGCGTACCCGAGGAGGTACTCGTCGAACCCGGGCAGGAGGTGCCCGGTCGGCACACCCCCGGGGTCGGGTCGGTCGGCGAGGGCGAGGAGTCCGTCGCCGAGGTCCTCCACGGTGTCACCGGCCACCGCTCGGGCCCGTCGGACGTCGCCGAGCGGCAGCTTCGTCCACGAGGCGGTGTCGGCCTCGGTCACCGGGCCCCTCCCGCGCAGGTGACCGATCAGCACCCGCCGCAGGGCCTCGTCGCGGTCGGGCAGGTCGGCCGTCGCCGGCGCCCACTCGTCGAGGAGCACGAGCCCCTGGCCGACGCGGGCGGTGGGCCCCCAGGCGACCATCCCCTCGAGCGCGAGGCGGAGCAGCACGTGGTACCCCAGCCCTCGCGTCGGGTCGATGCCGGCGGCTCGGTAGACGTCGAACAGGTCGTCGCGCACGAGTGACCGACCGCCGGACAGTGCGTCGGCCGTGGCCTCCCGGGCGGACCGGAGGACGTCGTCGTCGATGCCGAGCTCGGTCGCACGCCGGGCGACGGAGCGGATCGTCCGATCGGCGGTGAGGGAGAGCAGCAGTCGGAGGTCGTCGGGGCGCATCGCGTGCAGGGTGCCGCGCATCGGCCACGAACGGACGACCTCGCCGCGGTCGAACGCGGCGCGGACGTCGTCGCGCGTGGACCCGGGAGCGCGGACGCCGATGGCCCAGGTGACCTGCCCGAGGTCCTGCCCCTGGACGGCGAGCATGCGTTCCACCACCTGGGTCGGCCCGAGCCCGGGCACGGCGATCCCCTGGGCGGCGAGGCGCATCGCACGCAGCTGGGCCGGTGTGGTCGTCATGGCACCAGCAACGCCGTCGCGGTCAGGCGACGGCTGCGGTGATCTCGTCGGCGTGCTGCTCGATGTACGCCACGTCGGCCCGGTAGAGGTCGGCGTGCCCGTGCTGCAGGTCGCTGACGAACTTCGGGTTCCCGGCCGCCGCCTCGGTCTCCATGGTCGTGACCAACGCGACGAGGGAGCCGAGGATCGTCTCGGCGAGGACCTCGCGCGACCGGGCGTCCAGCTCGTAGGCGCGGCAGAACTCGGCGGCGCGGTCGAGCCGTTCGTCGAGCGACGGCGCGGTCGACCCCTCGACGACGCCGGTGGTGAACGGCGCGAACCGGTACACGGCACTGGCCACGTCCCAGACCCGCGGCCCGGGGTGCGCGGTGTCGAAGTCGATGAGCCCGACCGCGGCGATGCCGTCGTAGACGCAGTTGTACGGCGCGAAGTCGCCGTGCACGATCGTCTCGGCGGGGTACCGCTCCGCCTGGGACCAGACGTCGCGGTCGTCGTCGCGCGTGAAGGTGGCGGCGGCGTCGTGGTAGTGCCGCAGCAGCCGGGCGGTCGTGACGAGAGCGGCCTCGCTCGCGACGTCGGCCGTCCACGGGTACTCCCCCGCTTCGCCGGGGACGAACGAGACGGTCTCGAGCGTGTGCCCGAGCTCGATCGGTTCCGGTGCTGCGACGAACCCCTGTTCGTGCAGGTGGGCGAGCAGCCGGTGCACGGTCGGCGTCCACGGCCCTGCCGGGCGGTGCACGCGATCGTCGGCCCTGGTGATCCGCTCCATCGGAACCTCCTGTTGTACGTCTCCGTTGACGTGGTGGCCCAGCGTATCCGCCCGTGCGCCCCGGTGTCGCGGTCCACGTGTGAACAGCGCGTGACACGACCGCATGCACCGTTGCATGCAAGGGGTAGGATCGTCGACCGTGAGCACCCCGAGCACGAACACCACCGCCCAGGCAGCGTCCGACCGGGCCTACGACCACGTGAAGCGCGCGATCATCCGCGGCGACCTGCCCGGCGGCACGGCGATCAGCGAGAACGCGCTCTGCCAGGAGATCGGCGTGTCGCGGACGCCCGTGCACGAGGCGTTCCTGCGTCTCGCCGCCGAGGACCTGCTCACCCTCGAGTCCCGGAAGGGCGCCGTCGTCCGGCCGATGTCCCCGAGCGAGGCGGCCGACGTGCTCGAGATGCGGGAGGCGATCGAGTCGACCGCGGCGACCCGCGTCGTCACCGACGGGCGCGTGGCGGACGTCACCCCGTTCCTCCAGGCGATGCTCGCGGAACAGGAGCAGGCGGTCGCGACCGGCGACGTCGACCGGTTCATCGAGGTCGACGCGGAGTTCCACGGTGCTGTCATCGGGGCGTCGCGGAACGCGATCGCCGTCATGTTCGCCCGGACCCTGCGCGACCGGCAGCAGCGGCTGCGGCACCACCTGATGCGGCTCCAGCCGTCCCAGTTGCAGGCGTCCCTCGAGGACCACCGGGCACTGGCCGCCGCGCTCGAGGCCGGCGACGCCCTCCGCTACGCCGAGGTCCTCCGCACCCACGTCGCGTCGCACCGGGGCGCCCTGTGAGCGCCACCACCGGCAGCGTCCCGACCACCGGCTCGCTCGCGGTCCCGAACGCCCGCGTCCTGCCGTGGGTCGCCGTCTGGGGCGCGGTGTTCGTGTGCTCGTGGGGCGGGAACCAGTTCTCGCCCCTGCTGCTCATGTACGAGGAGCGCGCGCACTACTCGTCGCTGCTCGTGAACGTCTTCCTCGGCGTGTACGTGCTCGGGCTCGCGCCGGCGCTCCTCGTCGCCGGGTCCCTGTCCGACCGGCACGGCCGCCGCCCGCTGATGCTCGCCGGGATCGTCTCGGCCGTCGTCGGCAGCGGACTGCTGGCGTTCGGCCCGCTCGGCGCGGGGTTCCTCATGGCCGGACGCCTGTTCTCCGGGGTCACCGTCGGGATCGCGATGGCGGTCGGCAACAGCTGGGTGAAGGAGCTCTCGCAGGGACGCTTCGACCCGTCGGCCGACGCCGGTTCCGGTGCACGCCGGGCGTCACTGGCGTTCACCCTCGGGTCGGCGTCGGGTGCCCTCGTCGCCGGGCTCATCGCCCAGTGGGGGCCGATCCCCGAGGTCCTGCCCTTCCTCGTGCACATCTGCGTCGCCGTCCCCTTCGCCGTGATCGTCTGGCGAACGCCGGAGACGAGCCGCTCCGGCGGGCTGCCCGGGCCCTGGTGGAAGCAGCTCGCCGTACCGAGCGCCGGGCACCGCCGGTTCACCCGGGTCGTGCTCGTCGCCGCGCCGTGGATCTTCGGGTCCGCAGCGATCGGGTACGGGTACCTGCCGACGAAGCTCGCCGGGGCGACCGGCACGTGGGGGCTCGTGTTCGCCACCGCCGCCACCGTCGTCGCCCTCGGGGTGTCGAGTGCCGTGCAGCCCCTCGCCGGGCGGGTCACCTCGCTCCTGTCGGCACGCGGACTGCTGACCGCCGTGGCGCTCATGACCGCGGGCATCGCCGTGGTCGTCGTGGCGGTCCAGCTGCAGTCCGTGGCGATCGGGCTCGTGGCGAACGTCGTGATCGGCCTCGGCATCGGGCTGGCGCTCGTGTCGAGCCTGCTCGAGGTCCAGCGGATCGCGGGGACACGCGACCTGGCCGGACTCACCGGGGTGTTCTACGCGGCGGCGTACGCCGGGTTCCTGGCGCCGGCGGTCATCGCCGCGGTGGCGAACGTCGTGGCCGTGCCGACGATCCTGTGGGTGGTCGTCGGGCTCGGGGTGCTGTCGTGGGTGGCGATCCTGGTGTCGTCGCGGAAGCACATCCCCGCGTAGCTGGACCGCGCGGTCAGAACTGGTCGCGCAGCCAGGCCGGCCCGTGCACCGTGGCGCCGAGCTCCTCGACGCGGGCCCGGAGCTCGCGGTCGGCGGTCACCACGACGACCGGCGTGTGCCCGGCGTCCACCGCGGCCCGGGCAGCCTCGACGATCGCGTCGTCACCCGACCCCGGCGCGCGCACGACGGACACCGGCTCGTCTGCGTCCACGGCGTCCCGCGCCGCTCCCTCGAGCACCACGGTCCACCGCGGCCACCACCGGTCGAACGGCAGCGCGAGCACCTCGGCCGACACACCCGCCGCGGCGAGCGCCCCCACCGACCCGAGCAGCCGCGACGCAGCCCCCGCCCGGTCCTTCCACCACCCGTCCGGCACACTGCCGACCACGTTCGCCGCGTCCACCACGACGTGCGGTGTCGTCTCGATCCGTGCCCGCAGCGCCGGCCACGACGCCCCGAACCCCGGGTGCAGGGGCAGGTCCTCGACGTCGCCGACGGGCACCCAGGCCAGTTCGAGGCTCTCGCGGTCGGCGATCACCGGTTCGAAGGCCCTGGAGGCGCGCCCCACCACCGTCGTGTACGTCCAGAACCCGAGGTCCAGCACGGCGGTGTGCCGGAGGTCCACGCCGTCCTCGGGCACGCCGGCTTCCTCCGCCGACTCGCGGAGCGCCCCGGTCACGGCGTCCTCGCCGAGGTGGCGGGCTCCGCCCGGGATCCCCCAGGTGCCGCCGTGGTGGCTCCACTCGACGCGGTGCTGCAGGAGCACGCGCCCGGAGCCGTCGTCGACGAGGAGTCCGGCCGCGCCGAACCGCCCCCAGGCCTTGGTGCCGTCGGGACCGACCGCCCAGGCGTCGCCGGGGTCGCGGGGGCCGGGAGGCGGCCCGGGAGGCGTGGTGTCTGGCACCCGTCAACCTTGTCACACGGGACCCGTCATGTGACCGGAGACGTCGCAGCCGCTCGTGTACGGTGTCGGTCGAGACACGGGGTGCCGCAACCAGCGGCTGAGATCACACCCGTCGAACCTGCTCGAGCTCGTACTCGCGAAGGGATCGTCCATGCACACTGCTGCGCCCGCCCCCGACTGGGCCCGTCGGACCGCCGAACTCCTCGAGGCCGTCCGCGCCCGGAGTCCCCTGGTGCACTGCATCACGAACACCGTGGTGCAGAACGTCACCGCGAACGTGCTGCTCGCGCTCGGCGCCTCGGCCGCGATGGTCGACGTCGTGACCGAGGCCGGGCCGTTCGCCCGGGTCGCCGACGCCCTGCTGGTGAACACCGGCACGCCGCACGCCGAACCCCGGGCCGCGTCGCTCGAAGCCGCCTCGGCAGCGGTCGACGCCGGCACGCCCTGGGTGCTCGACCCGGTCGCCGTCGGCTCCCTGCCGGTGCGGACGGCCCTCGCCCGGGACCTGCTGGCGCTCGGTCCGACGGTGCTGCGGGGCAACGCCTCCGAGGTGCTCGCGGTGCTCGGCGCCTCGGCCGGTGGGCGTGGCGTCGACAGCACGGTCGGCACCGACGACGCGCGAGCGGCCGCGGTCGACGCGGTGGCCGCCAGTCGCGTGGCCGCGGTGGCCGTGTCGGGTCCGGTCGACCTGCTGGTCGCGCCCGGCACAGGCGTGGTGCGGGTCGCGAACGGCACGGAGCTGCTCACGCGGATCACCGGCGGCGGGTGCGCACTCGGTGCCGTCGTCGCCGCGTTCACCGCCGTCTCCTCCGAGGACCCGGGCGCGGCCGCGGTCGCCGCGACCGCGGTGCACACGATCGCGGCCGAGCTCGCGGCGCGCGAGGCCGGCGGACCGGGCACGTTCCAGCCGCTGTTCCTCGACCGCCTGGCGTCGCTCTCGCCGGACGACGTCGTGCGCACGGCGCGCATCACCGTCGAGTCCCCGGCGGTGGCCGCGTGAGCGCCGGTGGGTTCGGCGTGTACCTCGTGACCGACCCGGCGCTGTCGGACCGGCACGGCATCGGCGTGCTCGGGGTCGTCCGTGCCGCGGTGCACGGCGGGGTGCGGATCGTGCAGGTGCGCGACAAGGACGCCTCGGCCCGTGACCTGCTGGCACTGACCGCCGCGGTGGCCGACGCCGTGGGCGACCGCGCGACCGTGGTGGTCGACGACCGGTTGGACGTCGCCCTGGCCGCTCGGCACGCCGGACACCGGGTCGCGGGCGTGCACCTCGGCCAGTCCGACGTCCCCGTCACCGCCGCTCGCGCCCTGCTCGGACCGGACGCACACGTCGGGCTGACCGCGAACACCCCGGAGCACCTCGCCACCGTCGCCGCGCTCCCCCGCGGCACGGTCGACCTGCTCGGGGTCGGCGTGGTGCACCCGACCGCGACGAAGGCGGACCACCCGCCGGCCCTCGGACACGACGGGTTCGGCCGGCTCGCACGCGCGACGGACGTGCCGTGCGTGGCGATCGGCGGGGTCACGCTCGACGACGTCGTGCCGCTCCGGGCAGCCGGTGCCGCGGGCGTGGCGGTCGTGTCGGGCATCTGTGCCGCGGCCGACCCGGGCTCCGCCGCGGCGGCGTTCGTGTCCGCGTGGGGCCCTGGACCTGACCACGGGGCGGAGCCGGGGCCGTCGGGTGGTGGCGATCCGTTCCTCCTGGCCGACGCGACGCACCACGGGGCGGACGCATGAGCATCCCGCGCGTCCTGAGCATCGCCGGGACCGACCCGACGGGTGGGGCGGGGATGCAGGCGGACCTCAAGGCCATCGCGGCGCACGACGGCTACGGCATGGGCGTCGTGACCGCGCTCGTCGCGCAGAACACGCACGGGGTGCGCTCGGTGCACGTGCCGGACGTCGTGTTCCTGCGCGAGCAGCTCGACGCGGTGTCAGACGACGTCGTGGTCGACGCCGTGAAGGTCGGGATGCTCGGCACCGCCGAGGTCGTGCGGGTCGTGACCGAGTGGCTCCGCGAGCACCGCCCGCCGGTCGTGGTGGTCGACCCCGTGATGGTCGCGACGAGCGGGGACCGGTTGCTCGACGAGGACGCCTCGCGGGCGATGACGACGCTGCTCGGGCTCGCCGACCTCGTGACGCCGAACCGGGCGGAACTCGCGGTGCTCGCCGAGCTGGCCACCCTGCACGGACGGGCCCCGGACAGCGCCGAGGACCAGGCGCTCACGATCGCCCGCACCTGGGACGTGCTCGTGCTCGCGAAGGGCGGCCACGACGACGGCGACACCTCGGACGACGCGCTCGTCGGGCCCGCCGGGGTGCTGCGGACGTTCAGCGCGCCACGCGTCCGGACCACGAACACACACGGCACGGGGTGCTCGCTGTCGAGTGCGATCGCGACGCTCGCGGCCCGCGACGGCGACTGGGAACTGGCCGTCGGTACGGCGAAGCGCTGGCTGACCGCGGCCCTCCGCGGCGCCGACGCCCTGCAGGTCGGCACCGGGAACGGTCCGGTCGACCACGGCGCGCTCGTGCGTGCGGAGCGGCCGGAGCCGAGGTGGACCGACCGCTGGTGGGACGACGTCGCCGAGGTCCTGCACGAGACGATCGCGTGCGACTTCCTCGCCGGGATGCGCGCCGGGACGCTCGACCCCGAGGTGTTCGCCGCGTACCTGGCGCAGGACGTCCACTACCTCCGCGCGTACGAGCGGCACCTGGCGCTGCTCGGCTCGTGGACCACCGGGGCCGAGGCCGCGTTCTGGCAGGCATCGGCCCAGGGCTGCGCCGACGAGGCCCGCGACCTGCACCACCGCCGCCTCGCCGGCACGCACGCCGAGGACCCCGTCCACCCCGTCTGCGCCGGCTACCTCGCCCACCTGCAGGCCGCTGCGGACTCCGGGTCCGTCGGGGTCCTCGCCGCGGCGGTGCTGCCGTGCTTCCGCGTGTACGCGTGGGTCGGGACGCAGATCGGCACGGTCGGGTCGGACCACCCGTTCGCGGACTGGATCGGCGCGTACGGCGACCCGGGGTTCGCCGAGGCCTCCGCGGATGCGACCGCCCGGGTCGAGCGGCTCGCCGCGGCGGCGACGCCGGCCGAGCGCGGTGCGATGACGCGCGCGTTCCGCGCGTCGACCGCGTGGGAGCTCGCGTTCTTCCGGATGCCGACCGCCGTGACGGGCCCGGGCGCCGGCCCGGGGGCGGGCCCGGAGGCGGGCCCGGAGGCGGGCCCGGACTGTGCCGCCGGAGCGACACGCTCTCGCTGAGCGCCGCGGTCCCTGGCGCGGAAGCGACAGGGTGCCGTCACGATTCGACGGCACCCTGTCGCTTTCGCGGGCGGGCGGGCGGGCGGGCAGGCGGGCGGACGGGCCGACGGGTCGGGCGCGGCGCGCGGACGCGTCGGGCGGGGCGCGCGGGCGGGGCGGGCAGCAGCGCGGCCGGGGACGCGGGGCGTCGCGGACGGGAGGCGCGGTGCGGGGCCGACCCGCGCCTCCTGGCCGTCAGCGGGTCGCGGGAGGCAGCCGCACCAGCTCGACCGACAGGTCGCGGCCGTCGACCGCACCGCGCATCCACGTGTGGTCCGGCTGGCGGCGCCGGTCCGTCGGCGAACCCGGGTTGAGCAGCCGCAGCCCCGACGGCGCGACCGTGTCCCACGGGATGTGCGAGTGGCCGAAGACGAGCACGTCGACGTCCGGGTACGCGGCCGTCATGCGACGCTCACGGCCCGTCGCGGTACCGGTCTCGTGCACCAGGGCGACGCGCAGGTCCTCGACGGCGAAGCGCGCTTCGAGCGGCAGGCGGTCGTCGAACTCGGGGCCGTCGTTGTTGCCGCGGACGCCCTCGAACCGCGCCGACCGGGCCTGGACGGCGTCGAGCGTCGCGAGGTCCACCCAGTCGCCGGCGTGCACCACGAGGTCCGCGGCGTCGATGTCCGCCCAGAGCCCGGCGGGCAGGTCCTTCGCCCGCTTCGGCAGGTGGGTGTCCGAGAGCAGGACGAACGAGGTCGTCACGGCGTGGTGCGTCCGGGCATCGGCAGCCCCGCCTCGTCCGCGGCGCCGAGCCGTTCGAGGAGCCCCGCGAGGAGCGCGATGTCGTCGTCCGACCAACTCGCGAGGCGTTCGTCGAGCGCGTCGCGGTGCAGCTGCACGGAGCGTTCGAGTGCGGCACGGCCGGCATCGGTGGCCACGAGGGGCTTGGCGTTGCCGGTCCCGCCGTCGACCGTCCGGATGAGCCCGGCCGCCAGCAGCCCGGACAGCTGCCGCGAGATCGTGGAGCGGTTCAGCCGCAGGTACCGGGCGATGTCGATCGCCATGCAGCCCTCGTGCTGGACGACGAAGTCGACGAGGGACTGGTCGACGACGCTGAGGATCGCCTCCGAGCCGCGTGCCCGGATGCTCGCGCGGCGGGTGATGCGGGCGAGTTCCGTGTACGCGCGTCCGATGTCGCTGTTGCGGACATCGGGCCTCGGTTCGCTCATCGGACGGACTCCAGCCTGTCTGCGCCGGGACCTGCCGGCGGTGTTCGGTCCCGCCACCATACCGGCGGGTACGGATCGCGCCGGCTCAGTGACCCGCCGCGGCGGCCCGCAGGGCGGGGATGTCGAGCTTGACCATCTGCATCATGGCCTCGAAGACGCGGGCGTTGGCCTCGGGGTCGCCCGAGCCGGTCATCAGGTCGCCCATCATCGACGGGGTGACCTGCCACGCCACACCCCAGCGGTCGAAGAGCCACCCGCACCGGCTCGGACGGCCACCGTCGGCGAGCAGGGCGTCCCAGATGCGGTCGAGCTCCTCTTGGTCGTCGACGTCGACCTGGAACGAGACCGCGTCGGTGTGCTCGTGCCCAGGACCGCCGTTCATCGCACGGTAGGGCTTGCCGAGGAGCGTGAACTCGACGACGAGGGTCTGCCCGTCCGGGGTCTTGCTCACGCTGTCGATGCTGCTGTCGGGGAAGAGCGACACGTAGTGCTCCGCCGCCTGCTCGGCCTGGTCGTCGTACCAGAGGAACGGGGTGATCGTCGGCATGGGCGGGGCCTTCCGGTTCGGCTCAGTCCGCAGCGCCGCGGCTGAGCAGGTCTGCCTTCTCGGGGTGCTCGTCGAACCACTTGCCGACGAACCAGCACATCGGGACGATGCGCCGGGTGGAGTTCGCCTCGACGTCGGCGACCGCGAAGTCGACGAGCTCGGCGGCGTACCCGTGCCCACGGTGCTTCGGCACCGTGTACGTGTGCGGGAACGCGATCGCGTCGCCGTTCTCGCGGTAGTCGAGGACGCTCACGAGTTCGCCGCCGACGTACATCGCGTAGCGGTCCTGGTCGGCTTCGTCGCGGAACTCGTGGTCCATGCCGCCATCATGCACCCTCGGCGGCAGCGAGGGCGGCAGGCGGTCAGGCCGTCGGGAATGGGCGGGTCGGGGTCGGGCGTTGCTCGGACACCATGACGACAATCGGCATCATCGGCGCAGGCAACATCGGATCCCAGCTCGCACGGCTGGCGGTGCGGAACGGACACGAGGTGGTGATCGCGAACTCCCGCGGCCCCGAGACCCTCACGGACCTGGTCACGGAGCTCGGCGCGGGTGCCCGGGCCGCGACCCGCGACGAGGCGGCCGCCGCTGGCGAGATCGTCGTCGTCACGACCCCGCTCGCCGCGATCGAGACCATCCCGGCCGGCCCCCTCGAGGGCAAGGTCGTGATCGACACGAACAACTACTACCCGCAGCGCGACGGCCACATCGAGGCGCTCGACTCCGAGACCACCACGACCGCGGAGCTCCTGCAGGACCACCTCCCCGGCGCCCGGGTCGTGAAGGCGTTCAACCACATCGGCGCCGCGGACCTCACCGGCCACGCCTCCGCTGCGGGCACCCCGGACCGTCGCGCGCTCGTGGTGGCCGGGGACGACGCCGACGCCAAGCGGGTCGTGTCGGACCTCATCGACCAGTTCGGGTTCGACGTCGTGGACGCCGGGCCCCTCGCCGAGGGCTGGCGCATCCAGCGCGACACCCCCGGGTACGGCCCGCGGCTGACCGCGGCGGAGCTGCGCGAGGCACTCGCGTCCGCGGAGCGGTACCGCGACATGTAGGTCGCGACCCCCTGCGGGACGGGAGGCGCGGGTCGGTCCGGCACCGCGCCTCCCGTCCCGCAGGACGTCTGTCCGCACGCGCTGGCCGACACTTCACGCGCCCTGTCACGCGTGACGTGTCGCTCAGCGCGTGAGGACGCCCACGGCCGCCGCGGCCGCGGCGCCCGCTCAGGCGCCGGCTCAGGCGCCGTCGAAGACCAGCGTCATCTCGGCGAGGTCGTCCTCGGACGGCTCCCACGCCGTCCCGGCCTCGGCGTTCTGCCGGATCTGCTCCGGCTTCGTCGCCCCCGCGATGACGCTCGACAGCCCGGGCTGCGCCAGCAACCACGCGAAGGTCGCCTGCAGCATCGTGACGCCGCGCTCGTCGCAGAACCGCTGGAACTCCTCGAGGATCTCCCACGGCGCGTCCTGCAACAGCTGCGGCTTCGCCGTGGTGAGCCGCCCGTCCGACGGCCCGCCGGCCTTCGTGTACTTCCCCGTCAGCAGGCCGTTGTACAGCGGGAAGTACGGCAGGAACCCGAGCGCGTACGCACGGACGGCCGGCAGCACCTCGTCCTCGACGCCCCGGGCGAGCGGGCTGTACTCGTTCTGCGCGGACACGAACGCCGTGGTGCCGGCGATGGAGGCGGTGAGCTCGGCCTCGGCGATCTGCCACCCGGCGAAGTTCGAGTGGCCGATGTAGCGGATCTTGCCCTCGCGGACGAGGTCGTCGAGCACGGACAGCGTCTCCTCGATCGAGGTCACGTCGTCCGGGCCGTGCATCTGGTAGAGGTCGATCCAGTCCGTCCCGAGGCGCTTGAGCGACGACTCGACCGCCAGCCGCACGTACCGCCGGGAGCCCCGCACGCCCCAGTCCGGCCCGTTCACCCCCTGCATGTCCATGCCGAACTTCGTGGCGAGGACGATCTCGTCGCGACGTCCCGCGATGGACCTGCCGAGGAGTTCCTCGGACAGCCCGCGCCGGCCGCCGTAGACGTCCGCGGTGTCGAACAGGGTGACGCCGGCGTCGAGGGCCGCGTGGACGACGGCGTCCGTGCCCTCCTGCGTCTCGGTCAGCGTGCCGGGTCGGCCGAAGTTGTTGCAGCCGATGCCGACGGTGGAGACGACGAGCCCCGACGGCCCGAGTGGACGGTGTTCGATTCCGGTCATGCCCCGACCGTACCGGCGACCCCGGAACTGGGGCTGCGCCAGCCGCACGGGTTGCCGTTAGAACTGACGATGGATCAGCCTACGGAGGGAGCACCGCAGTGGCATCGCATCGCATGCCGGACGAGGACCGGCCGCGTCGCGCCGTCCCCGACTGGGTCACGGCTCCCCCCGAGGGCGCGGCAGACGGCCTGGAGGCGCGCCCCGCCCCCGTCGCGCCCGCCCCCGCTCCGGAGACGGCCGGCCCCGGCAGCACGCTCCCCGCACCGCCCGCCACACCGGCACTCGTCGACGACGACATCGTGGTGCCCGACTTCCCGCCGGAGGAGAACCTCCTGCCCCCGGCTCCGACCTCGCCCGCGGTGCACACGGTCCCGTTCGACACGGCCTCGGTCGGCCCCGCCCCGGTCTCGCCGATCGACGCCGTCGGTGCCGTCGGTGCCGTCGGTGCCGCGTCCGTCACGCCGGGGGCCGCACCCGCTCCCGCCGCGCCGGTCGTCCCGGCGGGCCCCAGCGTCCCGGTCGTCGGTCAGCCCCGGTTCTCCGTGCCGGGCCTTGAGCACGTCGTCGTCGAGGGGTCGGAACCGGCTCCCTCGGGACCGATCGGGTACCGCACCCCGGCCCGGTTCGCCCACCAGCGCCCCGCCGCTCCGGCCGCCGTGGCTCCGGCGTCCGCCGCTCCGGCTGCGGCTCCGGCCTTCGACGCCGTCATCGCACCGCCGGCGCCCGGGGGCCCGGGCTCGACACCGGCTCCGCGTGCGGAGGCACTGCCGCCGACCGAAGCGCTCCCCCTGATCGACCTGCCGACCCGCGGCTCGGACACGGGACGCGGCCGGTCGACGAGCCCACGAACGCCGAAGGGCACGAAGCCCTCGATGGGCACGAAGGCCCCGAAGGCCGCGAGGCCCGCCCGGCCGTCGCGCACGAGGAAGCCGACCGCGAGGACCGCGACCGACGCACCCCCGGCGGTGGACGCGACCACCCCGGCTGCCGCGACGGTGCGTGGCAGGGGCGGGCCGCGCCTCCAGGCCGCCGGGACGACGCAGCGGGTGGGGACGACTCCCGGGGCCGTCCTCGGCGCCCTCGCCGGACTCGCCACCCTCGGACTCGGCGCATGGTGGTTCACCGCCCCCGCGACGGTGCACGGTGTCGGGCTGGTGCTCGGCGTGCTCGCGCTCCTGCTCTCGATCGTGACGCTGCGGCGGCCCGAGGCGACGTGGCAGCGGCCGCTCGCGCTCCTCGGTGCCGTGCTCGGCGGGGTCGGGACGCTCGTGCTGCTGTGGGCCGTGGCCTCGGCGGTGCTGCCGCTCGTCGGCGTGACCCTGCCGGACCTCACCGGGACGGGGACGGTCCCGACGCTCGCGCCGTAGCGCGCCGCGCTGCGCGCCGCGCTGCCCGCGCTGCGCGCCCCGCGCCCCGCGCGTTTCGTGAGCAGAAATGGTCGGGTGTGCGCCACCGACCCGACCATTCCTGCTCACGAAACGACCACGCGCCGCCCCGGTCACACCGCGCGGACCACCCCGCGGGACAGGATCGCGTTCGTCAGGGCGTCGATCGGTTCCCGCTGCACCGTCGGGTTCGCGATGAGCACGTAGTCGACCGCCGGGAGGTCCGGCAACGCCAACCGCTGCGACACCTTCACGAGGTCCGCCGGGATGAGCGAGTGCGGGAACACCGCGACCCCGATCCCCGCGCGGACGGCCGCGAGCACCCCGTTCACGTCGCGCGTGTTGCAGGTGATCCGCCACGTGCGTCCGGCGGACTCGAGCGCGTCGATCGCCATCTGTCGACTGATGCTCGGCGCCTGGTACGCGATGAGCGGCACGGGCTCCCCGGGCTCCAGCGCGATGCCGTCCTGCGCCATCCAGACCATCTGGTCGGTCGCGACACGGGTGCCCTCGGCGGACTCCCCCGCGGTCTGCTTGATGAACACGAGGTCGAGCTGCCCCGCGTGCACCCGGCGGAGCAGCGGTGAGGACTGGTTCACCGTCAGCTCGAGGTTCACCTGCGGGTGCAGCCGTCGGAAGTCCCGCAGGATCCGGGGCAACTGCGTGATCGCGAGGTCGTCGGCCGCCCCGAACCGGAGCCGCCCGCGGGTCGCGGCTCCCGAGAAGTACGCGTCGGCGGTGGCGTGCGCCGCGAGGATCGTCCGCGCGAACCCGGCCATCGCGTCCCCGTTGTCGGTGAGCGCCACGCCCCGGGTGTCCCGCGCCACGAGGGTCCGGGAGACGGCCGTCTCGAGCCGCCGCACGTGCTGCGACACCGTGGGCTGGCTGATGCCGAGCCGGGCGCCGGCCTGGGTGAAGCTCCCGGTCTCGGCGACCGCGAGGAACGTCTGCAGCAGAACCGGATCCAGCACCGGACACCCTTCGTCGTGACGACCCCATTCGACTTCGCAATGGAGTGATAGCCACCATAGGGGTATCGAATGGGCCGCGCGCAGTTAGTTTCGAGTGGGTACAGTCCCGCCTGCTCCACCTCGACCTCCGGAGACCCCCACTCGTGAGTGCGTCATCGACGACCCTCCCCCCGCCCACCGAACCGCTGCCGATCCAGGCCACCAGACCGCCGTGGCGCCACACCCTCATCGCCCTGTCGGTGCCGAACTTCCGGCTCTTCACCGCCACGAACCTCGTCGCGATGACCGCCGGCTGGATGCAGCGCATCGCGCAGGACTGGCTCGTCCTGCAGCTCACCGGGTCGGTCGCGCAGGTCGGCATCACGGTCGCGTGCCAGTTCGCGCCGATGCTGTTGTTCGGGCTCCTCGGCGGAGTGCTCGTCGACCGGTTCTCCAAGCGCGCGCTGATGATGATCACGCAGGGCTCGTTCGCCGTGCTGTCGGCACTGCTCGCCGTCCTGACACTGTCCGGGGTGGTGCAGGCGTGGCACATCTGGGCGATCGCGTTCGTCGTCGGGATGGTCACCGTCATCGACAACCCCGCGCGCCAGGTGTTCGTCACCGAGATCGTCGGCCACGAGCACCTGCGCAACGCCATCAGCGTGAACTCGTCGGTCTTCCAGCTCGGCGGCATGATCGGCCCGGCCCTCTCCGGAGCGCTGCTCGTCGCGGTCGGCGCCGGGTGGTCGTTCGGCGTCAACGCGATCGCCTGCGTCGCCGTGGTGGTGACGCTCGGGTTCCTGAAGGTCTCGGAGCTCCACCGCACACCCCCGGCACCACGCGGGAAGGGGCAGCTCGTCGAGGGCCTCCGCTACGCCGTCCGGAAGCCGACCATCATCGTGCCGGTCATCCTCGTGGCGTTCTTCTCGGTCTTCGCGCTGACGATGCCGGTGCTGCTGTCGGCCTTCGCGTCCGAGGTGTACGACGTCGGCGCTGGTGGCTACGGCGTGTTCAACTCCGCCGTCGCGATCGGCGCGCTGGCCGGCGCACTGCTCTCGACGCGGCGCGCCACCGTCCGGCTCCGCACCATCGTCGGCGGGGTGTTCTGGACGGGGATCCTGCTCGTGGTCTCCGGCTCGATCCCGGTCATCGCGCCGTTCACCGTCGCGCTCGTCGCCGTCGGGATGTCGCAGCTGCTCTTCCAGACCGCGTCGAACTCGCTCGTGCAGCTGTCCTCGAACGTGGCGATCCGCGGCCGGGTGATGTCGCTCTACGTCCTCGTGCTGCTCGGAGGGCAGGCGATCGGCGGCCCCCTCATGGGCCAGGTGGTCGACCACTTCGGGGCCCACGTCGGGATGGTCGTCGCCGGAGGCGTGCCGGCCGCGGCCGCGGCCGTCGTCGGGCTCGTGCTCGCCCGCCGCGGCGGGCTCCACCTGGCGGTGCGGATGCGGCACCACATGCCGGTGCCGTCGATCGTGGGGCACCGCTGACGCGTCGGACGGGAGGCGCGGTGCGGGCGGGCGCCGCGCCTCCCGTCCGACGCGTGGTCGCGCTGGGCGCGCGCGCGCGCTCGCTGCTGCCGTCGTCGGCGCGGGCGCGTCGCTGCTGCCGTCGTCGGCGCGTGCGAGTCGCTGCGCCGCTGCGCTGCCGCGTGGCGTCGAACCACGAAACCGACGTGGAACCAAGCGCGCCGCCTGGTTCCATGTCGGTTTCGAGGTTCCGCACCGAGCGCACGCTGCGCGCCCGCACGCACACCGCCGCGCGCCGCGCGCGCCGCGCCGCGCCGCGCCGCGCCGCACAAGCAAAGTCACCCGGAACCGCGCGATGGCGCAGTTCCGGGTGACTTCCGTTGTGCGGAGGCGAACCGAACCGCCTAGTAGGCGACCCCGAAGCGCGCCTGGTGGTGCGCCGGCGAAGCGATCTCGTCGACGAAGGCGATCGCGAAGTCCTCGCCGGAGATGTCCGAGTTGCCGTCGGCGTCGGTGAGCAGGACGTCGTCGGTGGTGCGGTAGGTGCCACGACGCTCGCCGGGGTTGTAGCCGCCGAAGGCAGCCGCCGGGCTCACGTAGAACCAGTCGACGTCGGTGTCCGACGCGCGGAGAGTCTCGAGGACCTGACCGTGGCTCTTCGCCTCGCCCTTGAACGCGTCGGGGAACTCGGCCGTGTCGTACAGCGCCGGGCCACCCTCGGCGACGAGCAGCGAACCGGCTCCGCCGACGATGCCGAGGCGCGCACCGGCAGCAGCGGCTGCGTCGACGAACGGCTGGAACGCGTCCTTCAGCTCGCTGCCGTCCGCCTGCACCGCGTGGAGCGCGACGACGATGACGTCCGCACCCTTCGTGACCTCGGCGACGAAGTCGGTGTCGAAGGCGTCACCCTGCGCGAGGGTGAGCCCCTCGGCCGGCTCGAGCTTCGAGGTGTCGCGGGCGACGGCGGTGACGGCGATGCCGCGGGAGAGGGCCTCGCGGGTGATGGCGGAGCCGGCGTAGCCGGTGCCACCGAAGACGACGATGCTGGTCATGGAGCAGTCCTTTCGTGGAACGTTGACACTCACCGTACAAGCGTTACTCTCTTTGAGTAAGTAGGCACCTCACGGTGCGTAACGGAGGTCGTCGTGTCAGCACTCGAGTACAGCCCCTACGCCGCCGAGTGTCCCTCGCGACAGCTGCTCGACCGCATCGGCGACCGGTGGAGCGTCCTGACGATCGGCACCCTCGCCGACGGTCCGGCACGCTACTCGGCGATCGCCACCCGCGTGCAGGGCGTCTCGCAGAAGATGCTCACGCAGACGCTCCGAGCGCTCGAGCGCGACGGACTCGTCACCCGCACGGTCTTCCCCGAGATCCCGCCGCACGTCGAGTACGAGCTGACCGATCGCGGCCGGTCCCTGCGCGAGGTGCTGAAGCCGCTCGAGGACTGGGCGACCTCGCACATGGACGACGTCGCGGTCTCCCGCGAGCAGTACGACACCCGCCCTCGCTGAGCGCCCCCGGAATCCCCGCGCGACCGCCGTGGTTGCCTGGGGACATGCGATCAGTCGTCTACTCGAAGCCCGGTGACTCGTCCGTCCTGACCCTCGAGGAGCGTCCGCTCCCGGATCCCGGTCCCGGCGAGGTGCGTGTCCGTGTCGTCGTCTCTGGTGTCAACCCGACCGACTGGAAGGCCCGCGCCGGCGGCACCTACGGCGACGGCCTGCCGTTCCCCGAGATCACGCCGAACCAGGACGGCGCCGGAGTCGTGGACGCGGTCGGCGAGGGTGTCGACGGACTGTCCGTCGGTGACCACGTCTGGCTGTACATGGCGGCTGCGAGTCGCCCGACCGGCACCGCCCAGGAGTACACCGTCGTGCCCGCCGCCCGTGCCGTCCCGCTGCCGGAGGGCACGAGCTTCGACGTCGGCGCCTCGCTCGGGGTCCCGGCGATGACCGCGCACCGTGCCCTCACGACGCACGAGCACGGTCCGGACCGGCTCGCTCCGGGAGCCCTCGACGGCAAGACGGTGCTCGTCGCCGGCGGTGCGGGAGCCGTCGGACACGCGGCGATCCAGCTCGCACGCTGGGCCGGTGCGACCGTGGTCACCACCATCAGCTCGGACGCGAAGGCCGCGCTCGCCACCGCCGCCGGGGCGCACCACACGGTGAACTACCGCGACGAGGACGCCGCCGCGCGGATCCGCGAGATCGCCCCCGACGGTGTCGACATCGTCGTCGAGGTCTCGATCCCGCAGAACGCCGGGCTCGTCGCCGAGGTCCTGGCGAACCACGGCGTCGTGTCGATCTACGCGAACAACGGGGGCGACGAAGCCACCCTGCCGATCCGCCCGAACATGAGCGTCAACGCCCGCTACCAGTTCCTGCTGCTGTACACGATCGGCGACGAGGCCCTCGCGGCAGCGGCCGAGGACGTCACCGCGGCACTGCGCGACGGTGTGCTCCCCGTCGGCGAGGACGCGGGCCTACCGCTCGTGCGGTTCGCCCTGGAGGACACCGCGGCAGCGCACGACGCCGTCGAGCAGGACACCGTCGGCAAGGTGCTGATCGACGTCAGCGCGGAGTGACGAAGCGCTGCGTCCGCCCGGGTCGGGTGGACGCAGCGCTCCGGTCGTCGGCGCCGCGGGGCTGGTTCAGCGGGCGAGCGCAGCGGCGAGGCGTGCCTCGAAACGGCGGCGGGCAGCGACCCGCTCCCGCTCGATGTTGGCGGCGATGACCTCGAGGTCTTCGTAGTCGGCGTCGGTCGTGTCGTCGGTCCAGTTCGGGGTGTACACCCGGGACCGACCGAAGGGCTTCGGTTCGGGGGTCACGATGGTCATGTGGGGATGGTACGTCGAGCGTCCGACAAATCGTGTGCGCATCACGGGCCTTTCCTGCGGTTGCGGTCGCGGTCCGGGAACGGGGTCGCGAGCGAGAACGCGATGGCCATGAACGAGGCCATCAGCGCGACGTACTTGGCGTCGAGGTCGGTGAACGCGTCCGGCGCCGGCGAGTCCACGGTGAGCATGCCGAACGAGTACTCCTCCGACCGGATCACGACCGAGACGTACGAGCGGTAGCGCGGTTCGAACCCCGGCAGGTCCTCGTCGGCGTCGACGTCGGTGGCACGGTCGCCGACCACCCGCGGGCCGCCGCCGACCAGCACCCAGTCGAGGTTGCGGTCGCCGTACGGGGTCCCCGCCCGGAACACGCCGGCGGTGTCCTCCGCACCCCCGTGCCCGATGGGTTCGAGGCCCCGCAGGTCCTCCGACAGCTGGTAGACGTTCGCACGGACGTCGGGCACACCGGGGAGCAGGTAGAACGCGAGGGCCACGGCGACCCGGTCCGCGAACGCCGGCAACTCCTGCCGGCGGTCCCGGCGGCGCAGCTCGGCGAACCGGGCGAGCCGCGTGGCGAGCTGCCCGAACGCGTACCGGACGGCCGTCCCCTGCTCGAGCTCGGTCGACCGCGCCACCGCCGCCGCAGCCGTGACCGACGCCTCGGCCCGTCGAGCGCGCACGACCTGCACGACCACCGCGGCCGCCAGCACGACCAGCCCGAACACGACGAGCGAGACCTTCACCCCCGGAGCCACGACGAGGTTCGGCAGCTGGAAGGCAGCGGTCGGCGCCGTCGCGACCACGATCGGCCAGACGACCGCTCCGGCCCGGCGTCGCCCACGACCCGTCGTGGCCTGGTCCCCTGTCATGTCGACGACGCTAGGACACCCCACCGACGCTGACGGAGTTGTCCACAGGGTGACGTTGTTGTCCCCTGCAACGCGGACTTGACCCCCGAACAGGGGGCGAGCACGATCGGGCCATGAAGCAGCGAACGAACCTCAGAGGCCTCGCCCTCGCCGGAGCCGCCGCAGCAGCCGCGGCCATGACCCTGCTCGGCGGTGGCCTCGGCGCGACCGCAGCGAGCGCCGCCACCGTCTCACCGCAGGTCATCGGCGGCGAGCAGGCACCGAGCACCCCGTGGGAGGTGCAGCTCGTCTTCCAGCAGGGCGGCACCGGCACGTACGGGTGCACCGGCGAACAGCTCAACGCCTCGTGGGTGCTCACCGCCGAGCACTGCGTCGACGGCACCACGGCGATGAACGTCTACCACTCGAACAGCACGACGAACCGGGGCGCGGCGACCGCGGCGGACCGGCTCTACTCCGCGCCGTCCGGGGACATCGCGCTCGTGCACCTCAGCACGCCGAAGGCCCTCTCCTCGTACGCCCAGCTCGACCTCGGGTACACCACGAAGAGCTCCGGCACCGGCACGATCCTCGGCTACGGCAACCGTGCGAACAGCGTGCCGACGACCGGGCTCTACCAGGCGACCGTCAACCTCACGGGGAGCTCGACGGACGCGTACGGCGGACGCGCGCAGCACGTCACCGGCGTGACCGGCGCCTCGAACCACGGCGACTCCGGCGGCGCGCTCGTCGTGAACGGCAAGGTCGTCGGCGTCTGCTCGACCGGCGACGTCGCCGACCCCGGCGCGAACACCCACGCCGGTTCGAACTACGCCGTCCTCACCCAGTCCGCCAGCTGGATCCGCTCGACCGCGGGCGTCTGACCCAGCGCACCCACCACGGGTCGGGAGGCGCGGTGCGGGCCCGCACCGCGCCTCCCGTCCTCCCGTGCGCACGACCGGTGCCGCGCTCGGTCGCTCTCCACAGGTCGCGTTGCGCGCCCCTGCGCGTCGTCTGCACCTGGTAAGCAAGACGCATGACCGACGTCTCCACGCCTGCGCCCGGAACCAGAGCACTCGTCCTCGGCGGTGGTGGCGTCGCCGGCATCGCCTGGGAACTCGGGGTGCTGTCCGCCCTGCAGGACGCCGGGGTGGACCTCGACGCCGCGGACCTCGTCGTCGGGTCCAGCGCCGGCAGCGTCGTCGGCACCTTCGTCCGCTACGGCGCGGTGCAGCAGGCGTACGACCAGCAGCACGCAGCCGTCCCGACGACCTACGAGGAGCCCGTCCCGATCGACGGCGAGGACTTCCAGCAGCGCATCGGCGCCGTGCTCGACGGAGCGTCGTCCGACCAGGACGCCCGTGCCCGACTGGGCCTCCTCGCCCAGCGCACCACCGACGGGCAGACCGACGACGAGCGCACGGCCACCTTCGCCGAGACCCTCCCGTCGACGGAGTGGCCGGCGAAGCCGCTCGCCCTCACCGCGATCGACGCGACCGACGGCACCTTCCGCGTGCTCACCGCGGCCGACGCCGTGCCGCTCCCCCGCGCCGTCGCCGCGAGCTGCTCGGTGCCGCTCGTCTGGTCACCGGTCGGGATCGAGGGCCGCCCCTACGTCGACGGGGGCATGCGCTCCGCCACGAACGCGGACGTCGCCGCCGGGTACGAACGCGTCCTCGTGATCGCGTGCGGTCCCGAGGGGCCGTCGCCGCTCGGGCCGTGGCTCGACGTCGCGGTCGAGGGGCTCCGGGCGGCCGGTAGCTCGGTCGAGGTCGTCGTCGCGGACAGCACCTCGCAGCAGGCCTTCGGCACGAACTCGCTCTCGCTGTCGACTCAGGCACCCGCCGCCGATGCCGGACGGACGCAGGGCGCTGCCGTGGCCGAGGGCATCGCCGCGTTCTGGGCGTGAGTTCTCCACAGACCGCCGAGTGACCGTGTCGGGTTCCGGGAGCGCCGCTAGCGTGGGTGCATGACGACGCCGTTCTCGGACCTCGACCAGTACACAGCCCTCCCCCGCGTGGACGGGATCGCGGTGAGTCCGGACGGCTCCCGGGTCGCGCTGACCGTCAGCGTGCTCGACGCCGACGGCACGGGCTACCGGCGGTCGGTCTGGGCGGTCCCCGGAACCTCGGACGCTGCGGCCGCTCCGGTGCGCTTGACGCGCTCGGCCAAGGGCGAAGGCGGCGTCTCGTTCACGCGCACCGGTGACCTGCTGTTCGTCTCCGGCCGCCCCGACGGCGACGGCGACAAGGACAGCGACGCCGCACAGCTCTGGGTCCTCCCCGCCGCCGGTGGTGAGGCACGACCGGTCACGAAGCTCGCGGGCGGGGTCGGTGGCGTCCTCGGCACCGCATCGCACACGGACACGGTCGCGGTCACGGCCGGGCTGCTGCCGGGTGCCGGCACGGACCGGACCGGCGTGGTCGCCGCCGACGCCGAGCTGCGCGGACGCCGGAAGGACCGGAAGGTGCAGGCGATCCTGCACGAGACGTACCCGGTCCGGTTCTGGGACCACGACCTCGGCCCCGACGAGACGCACGTGCTGACGCTCGACCTCGGGACGCTGCAGGAGAAGGCGGCCACACCGTCTGCGACCGCCGCCGATGCCTCCGATGACGAGGCCGGGCCGTCCTACCCGGCGCACCTCCCCACACTGACCGACCTGACGCCCGCCCCGGGGCGCTCGCTCGAACACGTTGACGGGGTCCTCACGCCGGACGGCTCGGTCGTCGTCGCCACGGTCGGCGTGCAGGAAGCCCGCGGGTCCCGTTCGACGATCGTCGCGTTCGACGTCGCGACGGGCACGCGCACCGTGCTGCTCGACGACCCCGATGTCGACCACGAGATGCCGACGATCAGCCACGACGGCCGGACGCTGGCGTGGGTCCGGACCGAGCGGTTCACACCCCGCGGTGCGACCGAGCAGGAGATCTGGGTCGCCCGGTTCGACGGGTCCGCGCTGTCCGACGCGAGGCGGATCGCGGTCGAGTGGGACCGCTGGCCGAACGAGCTCGTGTTCGCGCACGACGACGGTGCGCTCCTGGCGACGGCGGACCACGACGGTCGCGCACCGGTGTTCCGGCTCCCGCTCGACGGCGGCGCCGTCGAACAGCTCACCCACGACGACTGGGCGTACTCGAGCCTGCGCGTGGCGGCGGCGAGCGGGACCGTGGTGGCGCTCCGTGCCTCCTGGGCCGCGCCGCTGCACCCCGTCCGGATCGAGGCCGACGGCACCGTGACGACCCTGGCGACACCGGCGCCGCTGCCCGAGGTGCCCGGCCACCTCGAAGAGGTCGAGACGACCGCGGCCGACGGCTCCCGCGTCCGCGGCTGGCTCCTCCTGCCGAACGACGATGCCGGCACCGCCCCGTACCCGCTGCTGCTCTGGATCCACGGTGGTCCGCTCAACTCGTGGAACCAGTGGTCCTGGCGGTGGAACCCGCAGCTCGCGGCGGCCCGCGGGTACGCCGTGCTGCTGCCGGACCCCGCACTGTCGACCGGGTACGGACTCGACTTCATCAACCGCGGCTGGAACGCGTGGGGGCAGGCTCCGTTCACCGACCTCATGGCCATCACCGACGCGGTCGTCGCCCGTGACGACGTCGACGAGACCCGGACGGCCGCGATGGGCGGGTCCTTCGGCGGCTACATGGCGAACTGGGTCGCCGGGCACACCGACCGGTTCCGGGCGATCGTCACGCACGCCAGCCTCTGGGCACTCGACCAGTTCAACGGCACGACGGACATGTCGCAGTACTGGCAGTCGATCTTCGACGAGACCGGTCTGCACGAGAACGACCCTCACCGGTTCGTCGCGGACATCACGTCACCGATGCTCGTGATCCACGGCGACAAGGACTACCGGGTGCCGATCGGCGAGGGGTTGCGTCTCTGGTCGGAGTTGGCGGAGCACCACGCTGCGGACGACGGGACGATGCCGCACCGGTTCCTGTACTTCCCGGACGAGAACCACTGGGTGCTCAAGCCGCAGCACTCGGTGGTCTGGTACGAGACGGTGTTCGCGTTCCTCGAGCAGCACGTGCTCGGGGGCGAGTGGCGGCGGCCGGAGTTGCTCGGGTAGCGGGCGGGCTCCGCGCGGGCGCGCGGGGCGCCGGCGCGCGCGGCACCGGCGCGCGGCGTGTCACACGCGATCCGCGACACGGCACGAGTCGATCGACGCGTGGAATGTCGATCACCGCACCCATCACCCGTGGCCCGCCCGTGACCGCACGGTCTGCGACGTTCCGCGCGTCGATCGACACGCGGAACGTCGCGAACACCCAGCCCAGCCCAGCCCCGCCCGCCCTCAGACGAACGCAGCCTGCCCCGTGATCGCCCGCCCCACGATGAGCGTGTTCACCTCGCGCGTCCCCTCGTACGAGTAGATCGCCTCGGCGTCCGCGAAGAACCGCGCGACACCCTTCTCGAGCACGATCCCGTTGCCGCCCTGCACCTCGCGGCACCACCCCACGGTCTCGCGCATCTTCGCCGTCGCGAACGCCTTCGCCATCGCCGAGTGCTCGTCTGCCCCGGTGCCGGCGTCCTGCATCGCCGACGCCTGCGTGCACAGTGCGATCGACGCGGTGATGTTCGCGAGGGACTTCACGAGCAGGTCCTGCACCATCTGGTGCGCTGCGATCGGCTTGCCGAACTGCACGCGGGAGCGGGCGTAGTCGAGCGCGGCCTCGTAGGCGCCGACCGCGATGCCGATCGCCTGCCACGCCACCTCGGTGCGGGTCAGGCGGAGCACTTCGGCGGTCGCGCGGAACGAGTCGGCGTGCTGCAGCCGGCGCGACTCCGGCACCCGGACGTCGGTCATGACGATGTCGGCGTTCTGCACCCCGCGGAGTGCGATCTTGTCCTCGATCTTCGTCGCCGTGAACCCCGGGGTGTCCGTCGTGACGAGGAAGCCCTTCACCTGACCGTCGGCGACGTCCTTCGCCCAGATCACGACGACGTCCGCGAAGGTCGCGTTGCCGATCCAGCGCTTCTCGCCGTCGAGCACCCACGTGTCGCCCTCGCGCCGGGCCGTCGTGCGGAGCCCCCGAGCGGAGTCGCTGCCGGACAGCGGCTCGGTCAGCCCGAACGCCCCGACGAGCTCGCCCGAGGCCATCCGCGGCAACCACTCCTGCTGCTGCTCGTCACTGCCCGCCACCGCGATCGAGTTCATCGCCAGGCCGGACTGCACGCCGATGAACGTCGCGACGCTGGCGTCCACACGCCCGAGCTCGAGCGCCGCCCACCCGCGGTACACGGCCGAGTTCTCGAACTGCCGGACGAGCGGGATGGCCGGCCCGTACATGCCGAGCTCGGACAGCGGCTTGATCACCTGCATCGGGAACTCGGCGCGCGCCCAGTACTCGTCTGCGATCGGGCGCACGTCGGACTCGAGGTACGTGCGCAGCCGTCCGAGTGACTCGCGCTCCTGGTCGGTCAACCCCTCCTGGAACCGGTAGAAGTCGGACTCGAGGAGCGCGGGGATGGCCGTCGTCAGTGACATACACTGATCGTGCATCATTCTGCGAAACGTTGCAAGGGAGGAGCGCGTGTACACATCGGATTCTGCGCTGCGCGCGTTCCGGGAGGCGCGACACACCTTCATCGCCGGCTCACGCATCGACATGGGCGCGCTCGCCACCTCGCTCGGCGTGGACCGCACGTCGCTGTTCCGGTGGGTGGGCAACCGTGACCGGTTGCTGTCCGAGATCCTCTGGTCCCTCGCCGTGCCGACGTTCGACGCGGCTGCCGCCGCGGCTGCTCCCGCCGGAGCCCCGCGCATCGTCGACGTGCTCGACCGGTTCACGGCGGACCTGATCGACGCGCCCTACTTCCGGTCCTTCCTCACCCGCGAGCCCGCACGGGCACTCCGTCTGCTGACCACCACCGAGAGCGATGTGCAGAGCCGCTTCGTCGGCCGGGTCACCGCCCTCGTCGAGGAGCAACGCGTCGCCGGCGCGTTCGACCCGACGCCACTCTCCGCCGAGGAGCTCGCCCGACTGCTCGTCCGGATCTCCGAGTCCTTCACGTACGCCGACCTCATCTCCGGCCAGACGCCCGACCCCGAACGCGCACGAGCCACGTTCGAGTACGTCCTCCGACCGACCACGACAGGAGCCCGATGACCATCGCCGACTACCCCTTCGTCCGGCTCTACCCCACCCGGTGGAACGACAACGACATGTTCGGGCACGTGAACAACACGATCTACTACAGCGCGATGGCCAACGCGGCCACCTACTGGTTCCGCGAGGAAGCCGGCCTCGACCCGTTCGCGTCCGAGTGGATCGCCGTGCTGGTGTCGTCGAGCTGCCGGTTCGTCGAGTCGGCGGTGTGGCCCGACGTCATCGAGGTCGGCATGCGCTCGAAGCACCTCGGGAACACGAGCCTGTCGTGGGAGTTCGGCCTGTTCCGCCAGTCCGACGGCGCGCTGCTCGCGACCGGGGAGTTCGCGCACGTCATCATCGACCGCGAGGGCGCCCGTCGGCCGATCCCCCTCCCGGACGACCTGCGCGAGCTCGTCACCGCCACGATGGCGACGCCCGCACGGTCACCCGAGCCCGAGCCTCAGGGGCGGTAGTCCTCGCGGCGGGGGTTGTTGAGCCGCACCGCGAGGTCGTCACCGGCCGGGTCGTGGCCGTTGCGCGTCCCGATCACCTTCACGACGGTCGACAGCACGAAACCGATCCCCCGACCGATGACCCGCACGATGCGCATGCGTCGAGGATAGCTCGCGTCAGCCCTTCAGCGCCGCCAGCTCGAGGTTGATGTCGTCGGGGTCCTGCACCGACAGGATGACCATGCCCGCGTCACCGAGGTCGGTCACCTCGCCGTGCTCCACCCCGGCCGCGTCGAGTCGCGAGGCCGCCTCGTGGAGTTCGTCCACCGACCCGACGACGAAGCTCACGTGGTCGAGGCCGACCGTCTCCGAGTCGAACCGCTGCCCCGCCGGCGCCACCGGGCGCAGGCCGAACACTTGGTCACCGAGACGGAAGACGCTGCCGCCGTAGAAGCGCTCCCGGTCCTCGCGGATGCCCGGCTCGTCGATCTGGTCGCTGAAGTCGATCGCCGGGTCGGTCCCGAGCAGCTGCTGGTAGAAGGCCTTGCTGCGGTGGATGTCGGTCACGGTCACACGGACGTGGGCGAGTGCGGTGGGTCGGGCGAACGGTTCGGTCACGGGAGTGCTCCTCAGGGAAGGGGCCGGCAGGGTCCGGCACCACCCCGACGCAACGCGCCCCACCTGACCGGACGCCCCGACGGTGCGGCCACCGGACAGCGCGCCGCGTCGAACCACGAATCCGACATCGAACCAGGCCGGTGCCCTGGTTCGATGTCGGTTCCGTGGTTCGAAGCGAGATCGCCCGCACGACGACCGAGTGCGGCCGGCGGCGCGGCGCGGCGGCCGCGCTAGATCAGGTCGTCCGTCAGGTGGTTCGGCGTGCCGAAGCGGTGCGCCGTGATCGACACCGCCTGCTCCCGAACGAACGGCAAGATCTCGAGGCGCCCGGCCTCGGTCACCGGCTCCCCGTACACGGCCACGTCCGGCCGCCCACCGATCGCCGTGTACAGCGCCGACGTGTCGCCACCGATGAGCCGCACGCGCCCGGACGGGCCACTCGCCACCGCCGAGGCGAACGCCGCGTCGGAGTGCGACTGCGTCAGCGACCGGACGTTCGGCAGCGCCCGGACGGCCGAGGCGACGTCGGCCGGCAGGGTCGACACGGTCGAGACGTCGATCGTCGTCCCGGCGCGGACGGACGCCGCGACGACACGGACCAGATCGGCGGCCCCGTCATCGGAGGCAGAGGCAGCCAGGCGCACCCGCACCGCCGGGTACGGCAGGTACCGCGCGATGTTCCGTTCCGCCGTCAGCGCGGACACGTCGGTCGCCGTGCCGAACAGTGACGCCCAGGCCTGCTCGTCGGACGCCACGGCCCGGTCGAGCGACGGCGACGCCACCCCGGCGGCACGGACGAAAGCGGCGACCGCGGACGAGGGAGACGACCCGGACGCGGCCGGAGCAGGCGCCCAGGACCCGAGCCCGAGCAGGTAGTTCAGCCCACCGGCCTTCGTCCCGGCACCGACGGCCGACTTCTTCCACCCGCCGAACGGCTGGCGTCGGACGATCGCGCCCGTGATGCCACGGTTGACGTAGAGGTTGCCCGCCTCGATGCGTCCGAGCCAGGTGCCGATCTCGGCGCGGTCGAGGGAGTGCAGGCCCGAGGTGAGGCCGTAGTCGACCTCGTTGACGATGTCGATCGCCTCGTCGAGCGTGCGCGCGGTCATGATGCCGAGGATCGGCCCGAAGTACTCCGTGCGGTGGAACGCCGACCCGCGGCGGACACCGTCACGGACGCCGGGGCTCCAGAGCGTGCCGGAGTCGTCGAGCTTCGCGGGCTGCACGGCCCACGACTCCCCCGCGCCGAGCGTCGTCAGGCCGTCCAGGAGCTTGCCGGCGGCGGGCTCGATGACCGGGCCCATCTGCGTGGTGGGGTCGGTCGGGTAGCCGACGGTCAGCGACGACACCGCGTCGATGAGCTGCGAGCGGAAGCGTCGCGAGGTGGCGACGGAGCCGACGAGCACGACGAGGGATGCGGCCGAGCACTTCTGCCCCGCGTGCCCGAAGGCCGAGGCGACGACGTCCTTCACGGCCAGGTCGAGGTCGGCGGACGGGGTGACGATGATCGCGTTCTTGCCCGAGGTCTCGGCGAGCAGCGGCAGGTCCGGTCGGAAGGACCGGAACAGCGAAGCGGTCTCGTACGCCCCGGTGAGGATCACCCGGTCGACGAGCGGCGACGCGACGAGCTGCTGCCCGAGGTCGTTCTCCGACACCTGCAGGAACGCGAGCACGTCGGCCGGGGCGCCCATGGCGTCGAGCGCGGTCTCGATGATCGACGCGAGGACGGCACCGGAGCGCTCGGCGGGCGGCGCGGGCTTCAGCACGACGGCGGACCCGGCGGCGAGCGCCGCGAGGGTGGACCCGGCGGGGATCGCGACCGGGAAGTTCCACGGCGGCGCGACGAGCGTGAGGGCGGCCGGGGTGAAGGACGCACCGTCGACCTCGTCGAGCTCGGACGCGAGCGAACCGTAGAAGTGCGCGAAGTCGATCGCCTCGGACACCTCGGGGTCGGCCTGGTCGATGGTCTTGCCGGTCTCGGACGCCATCACCTCGACGAGGGCTGCGCGGTTCGCCTCGAGGGCGTCGCCGACGGCGTGGAGCACCGCGCCACGCGCGGCACCGGACCAGGTCCCCCAGACGGCACCGGCGTCCCGGACGCGACCGAGCGCGGTGTCGAGCGCCGTGGCGGAGTCGACCCGCGCCTCCTGGACGGCACGGACGCCGAGCGTCGACGAGGCGACCCGGTCCGTGATCGCGGCACCCCACGATCGCACCGCGGCGACCGACGGGTCGCTGTCCGGCGTGTTCTCGAAGTGCCCCGGGCCGGGGCGACCGACGGCGGCGTAGCGGTCGGCGACGCGGTGGGATGCGGGGGCATCGAGCCCACCGGGCAGTGCGAGGGGGGCGAGCGACGTGCGGAAGCGCTCCTCCTCGCGGGCGAACAGGGCGGGCGAGGACACGAGGGAGAACACCGCGGACATGAAGTTCTCCTGCGACGCGCCTTCCTCGAGGCGGCGGATCAGGTAGGCGATCGCGACGTCGAACTCCTGCGGGTGCACGACTGGCGTGTAGAGCAGGAGCGATCCGACGGTGTTCTTGACCGCAGAAGCCTGCCCCTGCGCCATGCCGAGCAGCATCTCGAACTCGATGCCGTCCCGGACGCCGCGCTCCCCGGCGAGCAGCCAGGCGTGCGCGACGTCGAAGAGGTTGTGGCCGGCGACCCCGACGCGGACGTTCTCGATGCGCGACGGCGTCAGCGCCCAGTCGAGCACGCGCTTGTAGTTGGTGTCGGAGTCCTGCTTGGTGTGCCAGGTGGCGAGCGGCCAGCCGTGCACCGACGCCTCGACCTGCTCCATCGGCAGGTTGGCGCCCTTGACGAGGCGGACCTTGATGCCGGCACCGCCGCGGGCACGGCGGGCGGCGGACCACTCCTGCAGGTGCTCCATCGCGGCGAGCGCGTCGGGCAGGTACGCCTGGAGCACGATGCCGGCTTCGAGGCCGAGGAACTCCGGCTCGTCGAGGAGCTTCGTGAAGACCGCGATGGTGAGGTCGAGGTCCTTGTACTCCTCCATGTCGAGGTTGATGAACTTCGCCGGGGACGCCGACGCGGCCCGGCGGAACAGCGGGCGGAGCTTCTCGATGATGTCCTCGACCGCGTGGTCGAACGCCCACGGGGAGTGCGGGTGCACGGTGGAGGAGACCTTGATCGACACGTAGTCGACATCGTCGCGGGCGAGGAGCTTGTGCGTGCCCTCGAGTCGGCGGGCTGCTTCGCCCTCGCCGAGGACGGCCTCGCCGAGCAGGTTGACGTTGAGCCGGACGCCGTCGCGCTTGATCTTCGCGATGGCCGGCCCGAGCTTGGCGTCGGTCGCGTCGACGATGAGGTGGCCGACCATCTCGCGGAGCACGCGGCGGGCGATCGGGACGACGACGCCGGGGAGCGCCGGCGCCATCCCGCCGCCGAGTCGGACGAGCCCGCGGAGTGCGGCGGGCAGGAAGCCGGGCGCACCGGGCGCGATCGCACGGAGCTTGCGTGCGGCGACGCCGAGGTCCTCGGGGCGGACGACGCCGTCGACGAACCCGACGGCGAAGTCGAGGCCGGCGGGGTCGGCGAGCACTCCGGCGAGCTGCTTCGCCGAGCCGTCGACCGGGTAGGTCTCGGCTTCGGCGAGCCACTGTCGCACGAGCGCGACGGACTGGTCCGCGAGGGCGTCGTGGTCGGTGGCGGGGTGCTCGTGCAGGGTCGTCATGGCATCAGTGTGGAGCCCGCCATGCTGAAGCGGAAGCAACGTTTCGTGACGGATACCCATCAGCGACACTAAAGTGTCGGCATGCTCGACGTCCGCCGCCTGGTCCTCCTCCGGGAGCTCTCGATCCGTGGCACGATCGCCGCCGTGGCCGAGGCCGTGAACTTCACGCCGTCGGCCGTCTCGCAGCAGCTCTCCGCCCTGGAACGCGAGGCCGGCGTGCCCCTGCTCCGCAAGGCCGGACGGCGGCTCCAGCTCACCCCGCAGGCCGAGGTGCTCGTCCAGGCCGCGGGGCACGTGCTCGACGTCCTCGAGCAGGCGCAGTCCGAGGTCGAGGAGACCATGCCGACCGTGCAGGGTCGGATCCGGGTGGCGGTGTTCCAGTCCGCGGCGCTCGCCCTGATGCCGAACGCCCTGCACGCGATGGCGACCGAGCACCCGGACGTCCGCATCGAGATGGTGCAGCGCGAGCCGGAGACCGCACTGCACGAGACGTGGATCCGGGACTTCGACATGGTCATCGCCGAGCAGTACCCCGCGCACGCGGCACCGCGGCTCCCCGGGCTGCAGCGCGAGGACCTCACGACCGACGCCGTCCGTCTGGCGCTGCCCCCGGTCGACACGGCCCTCGCGCCGGTGTCGTCGATCGAGGACGCCGCGGCGCTGCCGTGGGTGATGGAGCCGCGCGGGACCGCGTCGCGGCACTTCGCCGAGCAGGTCTGCCGTCGCTGGGGTTTCGAGCCCGACGTGCGGTACGAGACCGCCGACTTGCAAACGCAGATCCGGCTCGTCGAGTCCGGCAACGCCGCGAGCCTCATGCCGGACCTCATGTGGACGGGCCGGACCACGACGTGCCGGTTGGTGGAGCTGCCGGAGCACCCGCGGCGGACGATCTTCACGGTGGTCCGAGCGGCCGGGTCCTCGTCGCCGGCGGTCCGCGCCCTCCGCTCGGCCCTCGAGCGCGCTGCCGCGACCGTCGGCGACTGACCGTCGGCGACTGACCCGAGCGCGACCGACTCGAGCGCGACCGACCGTCGGCGACTGACCCGACGGCGACCGCCCCGAGCGCGACCGACCGGTCGCTCCGTCGTCGTTACCGGACCGAGACGTACCGGGTCGTCAGGATCGTCGGCGCCGCGACACCTCCAGGATGAGGGCACCTCCCGGTGCCCCGCACAGCATCCAGGGGGATCCCATGAAGCAGTCCTGCACCGCCAGTGTCCGACGCGGCGCCGCCATCGGCGCAGCCGTCGCCATCGTCACCGCCTCCTCGGCGTTCGGCATCGGCGCGACGAGCGCGATGGCCGACGAGGCTCCGACATCGCTCACGCCCGCCACCACCGTCACGACCGGCACGTCCGACGGCTCGGGAGGCGCGGCGAGCGACCCCACGTCGCCCACCGCCGACGAGACGGGGACGACTCCCCCCGTGGTCACCGACGACCCCGCCGAGTCGCCCGGACCGGTCCCGACGCCCGACGCGACCACGGACCCGACAGCGGCACCGGAGCCGTCCGCTCCCGCCATCGCACCCGCGGCGAGCGCGCCGGCCGAGGAGGCTCCGGAGCAGTCCGCCGCCGCGGCGCTCGCCTTCCCCGAGGGCACGAGCGCCGACGCACCGCTGGTCCTCACCGCGACGGTGGGCGACACCGTGTCCCGGACGTTCACCGCGACGGGCGGGTCGGGCACCGTGACGTACAAGGTGCGCGGCGCGAACGGCAGCCCGGTGATCGGCCAGGGCGACTTCAACAGCGACTTCTCGTTCGACGGGACCACCGGCACGCTGTCCGGGTCGCCTCGGTACGCCCTGCGGACCTACACGTTCCAGGTCATCGCGACGAGCGGCTCCGAGACCGCCGTCGAGTACGTCGAGCTCACGGTGAAGCCCGGCGCCCCGGTCGGTGTCACCTTCTCGGTCTCGACGTCCGACTACTCGGGGCTGTGGCAGGTCGAGCCCGACGGCACGATCTGGGAGGAAGCGGTCGGCAAGGGACGAGTCCGCATCGTCTCCGACGTCCCCGTCGCGACCGGGACGACACTCTCGCTGGCTGGTCTCGCGGTCGACGCCTACGGCAACCGCGTGACCGGGAGCGACCAGGACGACGACTACCCCCGGTCGACCGTCACGAGCACCGTGGCGTCCGACCGTGCGGTGTGGGACCCGGCGGGTGCGAACCTCGTGACCTTCACCGAGGCGGGCACCCGCACGGTGACCGTCTCCGAGGGCGGCGTGTCCACGTCCTTCACGGTCGTGGTCACCGACGAGCCGTTCGCGTTCGTCGACCCGTCGTCCGCCGACGCTCCGATCGCCATCACCCCGACCGCGGGCGAGGAGTTCACGCGGACGTTCGACGTGTCGGGAGCGACCGACCCGTCGGACCTCCGCTACGAGCTCCGCGGGGTCCAGGGCGAGCCCTTCGACGACACGTACGCCCGGAACGGGCTCGACCTCGCCATCGACCCGACCACGGGCGTGCTGACCGGCACCGGCACGGCGGCGACGTCGTTCCGCTTCCAGGTCGTCGCGACGAGCGGCGGGCAGGAGGCCGTCGCGAACGTCGAGGTCACCGTCTCGCCCGCGGCCTTCGCGAAGCTCGTCGTCGCGGTCCTGCCGTCCGACCGGGACCCGGAGTCCGAGACCTGGTCGGTCGACGGCGACACGATCACGCACATCACCCCGGACGGCGGTTCGGAGGTCGTCGACGCGGTCCCCGCACGGCAGGGGCAGCGCATGCTCGTGCTCGCGGTGCCGGTGGACGCCTACGGGAACGCCGTCGCCGACCACGACGACCTGACCATCACGAGCGACGTCGCGAGTGACCGGATCGCGTACGACCCGAGCACCGCCGCGACCTGGGTCACGTTCGAGCACGCGTCGCCGCACGTCGTGACCGTCGCGTACCAGGACCGCACGCAGGACATCCGGTTCGACGTCACCCCGACCGCGGCGACGGCGGGAGCCACCACGAACACGGGCTCCGGCCGTCTCGCCTACACCGGCGCGGAGACCTCGGGTCCCCTCGCCTGGGCGCTCGGACTGCTCGCCGCCGGCGGCGGACTGCTGGTCCACCGGCTGCGTCGCCGTCGCGCCTGAGACGCGACCGTCCGGCGGACCGGGAGGCGCGGTGCCAGCTGGCACCGCGCCTCCCGTCATCGTCGGCACGCCTGAGTGAACCGGAATGCCCCGGGGACGCCTGCGGTCGTACCGTCGTCGCTGACAGGAGCGGATCGCCGCCCTGCACAGAACGACCAGGGGATCTCATGAACACCACCACGTCGTCGCGCCGTCGCGCGGCCCTCGTCACCGCCGTCGCGGTCGCCGTCGCCGCAGCCGGTTCGACCGCCGTCCTCGGCGTCGACGCCGCATCCGCCAGCACCACGGTCACGAGCCAGCACGCCGCGGCGACGCCCGCGCCGCTCGCCTTCACGCAGAGCTCCTCCGCCGCCCACCCGATCGCGCTGACCGCGACCGCGGGGAAGGCGTTCTCGCACACCTTCACCACCAACGCGAAGGCGGGGTCGGTCGCCTACGCGATGGACGAGCCGGCCGGGCCGACGGCGGACTCGCCGCGCGCGTCCGACCACTTCTCGGTGAACACGAACACCGGCGTCCTGTCCGGCACGGGGGTCGAGAGCGGCATCTGGGACTTCCAGGTCGTCGCCCTCCGCAACGGCGTCGAGGCCCACGCGTACGTGGAGCTCACTGTGGTCCCGGGGGCAGCGGTCGGCGTGCGGACGTACGTCTCGCAGCCGAACACGACCGCACCGATCTGGTACATCGCGCCGAACGGTGTCGTCCGCCAACGGCTGACCCCCACGAGCAAGGCGACGGTCGTCAAGACCGTCCCGGCGGTCCGGCTCGAGCAGCTCATCGTCACCGGGGTCGCCGTCGACGCCGAGGGCAACGTCATCAAGGCTCCCGACGAGGGCGGCGACGTGTCCACGGTCACGAGCAACCTCACGTCGGACCACGTCACCCGGACCGGCGCCCAGGACACGATCACGATCAGCGGTGCGTGGTCGCACCGCCTCACCGTGACCCAGGAGCACGCGCACACGTCGTTCACGGTCTCGGTGGCGCACGCCGCGCACTGAGTCGACCACGGGGAGCCGCGGGTGGCACGCTGAGCAGCACGCCACCCGCGGTTTCCCGCACGCACCCCCAACCCAGGTCACATTTCGTGCTCGGTGCTCCCGAGCACGCGCGCGTACCCCTACGATCCGATCAGGCCGAGGATTCTCGGCAGATTCTTACGATCCGGCACCCGACCGGACCTGAACACCTGGGGGAACACGTGCGCCGCAGCACTTCCACCGTCCGACGCGCCTGCGCGCTCGGGACCACCGCCGCGCTCATCGCGCTGACGACCGGTCTCGGCATCGCGACCGCGACGGCAGCACACGCCGAGGGCGCTGACACGTCGGTCCCGACGCAGACCGCGCCGGCCGACCCGACGCCGACCGACGCGCCGACGGACACCACGCCGACGGACGCGCCGACCGACCCTGCACCGACGGACGCACCGACCGACACCGCGACGGACGCGCCGACGGACGCGCCCGCGGACACCACCGCACCGTCCGCTCCCGCACGGAGCCAGACGCCGTCGGCCGCGTCGACGGACGCACCGGTCACGCCGCTGGCCGCCGACCCCACCGTCACCGTCACCGGCGACACCAAGGTGGGCTCGCAGCTCACGGCGGACACGACCGGGTTCGACGAGGACGGTTCGTTCAAGTACGTCTGGACCGAGGCCGACGCCGGCCCGACGCCGACGACGATCGCCAAGACCAAGACCTTCACCGTCGACCAGACCGAGGCGGGCAAGCAGCTCGTCGTGACCGTGACCGGCGACCTGCCGGGCGGCGGCAAGGAGACCGTGACCTCGGACCCGTCCGCGGTCATCACGCAGGACCCGGTGTTCGTCGACGCGGACGGCAAGCCCATCACCGAGGGCACCGAGGCGGACGTCGACGTGCTGCCCCTCGAGGCCACCGCCGGTGACCCGTTCTCGTACACGTTCCGCGCCCAGGGGTACCCGGCGCCGACGTACGAACTCGACTGGTACTACGGCGACGAGGAGGACTCCGCCGACTCCATCGTCGAGTCGAAGTCGCAGGCCGACTCCATCGCCATCGGGTACGGCTTCGAGGAGGACGACGACTTCACCGTCGACGACCAGCTCCCCGAGGGCATCACGTTCGACCCGACCACGGGCGAGCTGAGCGGCACCGCCACCCTCGCGTCGTTCTACGACTTCGCCGTCACGGCCACGAGCGGTGACGTCTCGACCACGCAGTACGTCGAGCTGACCGTCGACCACGCCGCCGCGTTCGGCATCACCGCGTTCACGACCGACGAGAAGTCGATCACCGCGCGGGACAAGCGCATCTGGCTCATCCAGCCGGACGGCTCGATCTACACCGTCGACCTGTCGACCGACGAGGACGGCTTCCCCGAGGAGCTCACCCTCACGCCGACCGGCCGTCCCACCGTGGCGCAGGGCGGCACGCTCATCGTGTCCGGCTCGCCCGTCGACCGCTTCGGCAACGACGCGTCGGACTTCGACGACGAGGGCAACCCGACGTTCGTCCCGACCGTGACCTCGGACGTCGCCACCGACGTGGTCGCGCCGTACGAGGAGAACGGTGCCGAGGGGCAGGGCGTCTTCGGCGTCACGTTCCCGCACGCGTCGATCCACACCCTCACGGTCGCGAGCGGCGCGTTGCAGCCGCTCTCGTTCGCGGTCGACGTGCGTCCGACCACCCCGACGGTGGCCGTCGTCACGCCCACCACCGCGAAGGGCCAGCTCGCCTACACCGGTTCCGACGCGACGGGTGCCCTCCCCTGGGCCCTCGCGCTCGTCCTCGCCGGCGCCGGTCTGATCGGTGTGCGCACGCTGCGCCGCCGTCACGCCCAGCGCTGACGCCCAGACGCCTCCCGCCAGTCGCGTGCCCGCGTGACTGACGGGAGGCCCACCTCGGCCCCGCCTCGCCCCTCACCGGCGCGGCGGGGCCGTTCCCGTCATCCGGCGGGTGTCGGTCGGTAGCGTGGGGGCCATGCCCACCCTCCTGCACATCGACTCCTCGGCCGACCTCGCGCACTCCCGCTCCCGCGCCCTCACCGCGGCCTTCGCGGACGCCTGGCGCGCACGTGGCCCGGAGTACACGGTCGTCCGCCGCGACCTGCACGTCGACCAGCTCCCCCACCTCGAGACCTCGGCGCTGCACTGGGCCGCCGCCGACCGCACGGACGACGAGGTCGTGGCCCCCGAGGCCGACGCGCTCCGGCAGGAGGTGATCGACGAACTCCTCGGCGCCGACGTCGTCGTGGTCGGTGCGCCGCTGTACAACTACACCGTGCCGTCGACGCTCAAGGCCTGGATCGACCGCATCCACGTGCCGGGTGTCCTCGCCGGTGCCGTGCAGCCGCTCGCCGGGCGTCCGGTCGTCACCGTCGTCAGCCGGGGTGCCACGTACGACGCCGGGACCCCGACGGAGGGCTGGGACCACGGCTCCCCGGTCCTGCACCTCATCCTCGGGACCGCGCTCGGCATGAAGCCGTACCCGATCACCGTGAGTGCGACCCTGGCGGACCGGCTGCCCGACCTCGCGCCGCTCGCGGACCACGCCGCCGCCGAGTTCGCCGACGCGAAGACGACGCTGGAGCGCCTCGCCGCGACGCTCGGCTGACGCGGTCCGCGGCGGCCCGCGGCGGTCCGCGTCGGTCCGCACAACCGAAGTCCATCCGCGCCGCGGCGATCCACGGCGCGGATGCACTTGCGTTGTGCGACGGCGGCGCGAACCACCGCGCCGAGGCCGCCGCGGTCGGCGGGGTCAGGCGGGGCGGACCTCGTCCGCGCGACCGAGCAGCGCCGCGTGGAACGCCGTCTGCGTCAGCGCGCTGGCGAGCAGGAACCCCGTCATCGACTCGATGCCCCCGCTGAAGGGTACCCGGGACGCCACCTCGTAGAGCGTCGGCGAGGACAGGGCGTCGAGCGCGTCGGCGACGTGCCGCGACCGTTCCTCGCGGTGCCGCGCCAGGGTGCGGGCACGGCCGACGACGTCGCGGAAGCGGTACTCGTGGCCGGGGCAGACCTCGAGGTCCGCGTAGCCGTCGAGCCGTCCGAGCGAGGCCAGGTAGTCGCCGAGCGGGTTCGTGGCGGTTCGGCCCCCGAGGCCGATCCCGGAGTTGATGCGGGGCAGGACGTGGTCGCCGGTGAACAGCAGGCCGTCCTCCGCGTCGACGAAGCAGCAGTGCCCGGCGGTGTGCCCGGGGGTCCACAGCGTCCGGATCGTCCGACCGGCGACCGGCAGCACGTCGCCGTCCTCGAGCAGCAGGTCCGCGAAGGGCTCCGCCGTCCGACCGAGCCCGATCCGTCGTCCGCTCCCCCAGGCCTCGACCACGCCGGCGCGCAGGTGCTCCGGCAGTCCCCACGTCGCGATGTCGGCGTCGTTCGCCGCGGCGTCCGCCCGCTCCCGGTGCAGCGCCTCGACCTCGAGCCGGTGCATGGCGACCCGGGCCCCGGTGGCCCGTCGGATCGCCGCTGCGGCACCGAGGTGGTCCGCGTGCAGGTGTGTCACGACGACCAGCCCGACGTCGTCGAGCGACCGCCCGATCGCCGTGAGGCCGTCGCGGAGCACGTCGAGACCGTCGTCGGCGGTCCACCCGGGGTCGATCAGCGCGAGCGAGCCGTCGGAGCCCTCGACGACGTACACGAGCGTCGCGTCGGGCACCCCGAAGCGGAACGGCACGGCGAGGGTCCAGATGCCCGGGCGGACCTCCTCCACGGGCGGCAGGACGCCGTCGCGGAGCGCAGCGGCCTGCACGGGGCTGATCGGTTCCGGTGCCGGCGCTGCCGGCGGGGGCACGGTCGTCACGCGACCACCCTACTGAGGTGCGGGTCGCGACGGGGCCGAGCCGCGCCTCCAGGGCCACGGCCACCCGACGACGGAGCGACACCTGCCGGACGGACGCGGCCGCCCGAGTAGACAGGACGCATGGAGATCGCACCGATGCTCGCCAAGGCCGTCCCCACCGTCCCCGAACCCGACAGCGTGCGCGGCGGACTCCGGTACGAGCCGAAGTGGGACGGGTTCCGCGGCATCGTGACCATCGACGGCGACGACGTGGAGATCGGCAGCCGCGGTGCGAAGCCCCTCACCCGGTACTTCCCCGAGCTCGTCGAGGCCTTCCGCGCACAGTTCGGCGGCCGCGAGCACCCCGTGGTCCTCGACGGCGAGGTGATCCTGCGCTCCGGGGACGCCGGCGCGGAACGGCTCGACTGGGAGGCGCTGTCGCAGCGGATCCACCCCGCGGCCTCGCGGATCGCGAAGCTCAGCGCCGAGACCCCCGCGCAGTTCGTGGCGTTCGACCTGCTCGCGGTGGACGGCACGGAGCTCCTGGACCTGCCGTTCGACGAGCGTCGGTCGCGCCTGGACGCGCTGTCGCAAGACATGTCCGACCCGCTGTTCGTCACGCGCACCACGCTCGACGTCGACCTCGCCCGCGAGTGGCTGACCACGTTCGAGGGTGCCGGGCTCGACGGTGTCGTCGCGAAGCCCCGGGCGCAGCCGTACGAGCCGAACAAGCGCACCATGCTCAAGGTCAAGCACCACCGCACGGCCGACGTCGTCGCGATCGGGTACCGCGTGCACAAGAGCGGGACCGGCGTCGGCTCGCTGCTCGTCGGCTTGTACGGCGACGACGGCGAGCTCCGGCAGGTGGGCGGCGTGTCCGCCTTCTCGGACAAGCGACGGGTCGAGTTGGTGGACGAGCTCGACCGGGTGGTCCTCCGGGATGCGGACGGGAGGCCCGTCACCGGTGACGGGGAACGCTCGCGGTTCTCGTCGGGTCGCGACACGTCGTTCGTCCGGCTGGCGCCGTCGCTGGTCCTGGAGGTGCGGTACGACCAGATGGAGGGCGACCGCTTCCGGCACACGGTCCAGTTCGAGCGGTGGCGTCCCGACCGCGAGGCCGCCTCGTGCGGCTTCGACCAGCTCGAGGTCCCGGCGGCGTACGACCTCGACGACGTGCTGCTGTCCGATTGACGCTCGACGATTGATGTAGTTAGGCTAACTAGGTAACTTCTTCCATGCGGATGCATCCGCATCGAGCAGACGGGAGCGGGACATGATCATCGACGGCATCAGCGACGCCCACCGCGGGACGTGGTCCCGGTTGACGCGTCTGCACACGGCGAGCGTCTCGCTCCCGACACACACCACGCGCGTCGCCGAGCCCGAGGGCCGGGCTGAGGACTGCGCCGCGGTCTGACCCGTTCAGGCCTTCTTCGCGCGTGACGGCTGCACGCGCGGCGGCTCCCCCGGCATCTTCGGGAAGTCCGGCGGGAAGGGCAGTTCGCCCTCGCCGTTCTCCAGGTCGCGCTCCCACCACGTCAGCAGCGGCGTGATGCTCGCGGGCTCGTCGTGCATCGCCTGCCACGGGTCGCCCGTGGTCCGCAGCCGCTCCGGCACCGACCGGATCGTGAACGCCGTCGGATCGGCGTCGTCGAGTTCGTCCCACGCGATCGGTGTCGACACGGCCGCGTGCGCGAGGGCACGGGGACTGTAGGCACCGGCCATCGTCCGGTCGCGGTTCGCCTGGTTGAAGTCGACGAAGACGCGCTCCCCGCGCTCCTCCTTCCACCACGCCGTCGTCACCCGGTCCGGCATCCGTCGCTCGAGTTCGCGTGCGGCGGCGATGACCGCGTGCCGGACGTCGAGGAACTCGTACTCGGGCAGGATCGGCGCGAAGACGTGCAGCCCGCGGTTCCCGCTCGTCTTGATCCACGCCGTCAGTCCGACCTCGTCGAGCACCTTCCGGAGCTCGTGCGCCACGGGGACGGTGTCGTTGAAGTCGGTACCGGGCTGCGGGTCGAGGTCGATGCGGAGCTGGTCCGGGTGGTCGGGGTCCCCGGCGCGCGAGGCCCACGGGTGGAACACGACGGTGTTCATCTGCGCGGCCCACACCGCGACGGCCGGCTCGTCCACCACGAGCTGCGGGTGCTGTCGGCCGCTCGGGTAGGTGACGGTGACCGCGCGGACGTACTCGGGCGCGCCCTTCGGCGGGTTCTTCGAGAAGAACTGCTCGCCGTCGACGCCGCCCGGGAACCGCTGCAGCGAGATCGGGCGGTCGCCGTTCGCCCGGACGAACGCGTCACCGACGGCGACGAGGTACTCCGCCAGGTCGAGCTTCGTGATGCCGGGCTCGGGCCAGAGCACGCGGGAGGGGCTGCTGATCCGGACCTCCCGGTCGCCGTCCGGCCCCGGGACCGTCAGCGTCGTTGCTTCGCTCGCCATGCAGCGGACCGTACACGGGCGGGCCCGGGCCCGGCCGCAGCCCCGATCGGTCGGGGTCGGGGGCGGTCGGGGTCGGGGTCCGGGGCGGTCGGAGTCGAGCGGGCGAAGTACGTCACGCTCGGCGCTCCGGACCGGCCGGTTCCGCCCGTTCGGCGAACCGCGCGCGGCATGTCCCGCCCACCCGGGGTGCACGATGGAAGGGTGAACGCGTACCTCGGGGTGGACCTGGCATGGGGACTCGGCACCGCGACCCGCGCACCGAACGAGACCGGACTCGTCGCGATGGACACCGACGGAGCGGTCACCGACGCCGGCTGGGCCCGGGGCGTCGACGCCGTCACCGACTGGATCGCCGGACACCTGGGCGAGCGCTCCCTCATCGCCGTGGACGCCTCGCTCGTCGTGACGAACCCGACCGGCATCCGCGAGGCCGAACGGCAGGTGGGACAGCGCTACGGCCGGTGGAAGGTCGCGGCGAACCCGACGAACCTCGCGTCGGCGGCGAGCGCCGGGGCCCGACTACTCGAGCGGCTGACGGCCCTGGGCGTCGGGTACGTGTCGTCGACCGCGGCGATGCGGGAGCGCACCGGTCCGGCGGTGTTCGAGTGCTACCCGTACACGACCCTCGTCGGGGTCGAGGAGCTCGGCTACGACGTCGAGCGGCCGCGGTACAAGCGTCTCGACCTGCACGTCCCGCCGGCGACGGCCCGGGCACGACGGGCGGAGGCGTTCGACGAGCTCGTGCGTCGGCTGCGCGAGACGCCGCTGGACCCTCCGCTCCGGCTCGACACGCATCCGCTCACCCGGGCGCTCGCCGAGCCCTCCGGGATCCACGGGCCGACGCACAAGCACCGGGAGGACCTGCTCGACGGGGCCCTCTGCGCCTGGACGGCCGCGTTCTGGGAGCGGCACGGCGACGACCGCGTGCAGATCCTGGGAGGCGATCCGTGCCTCCCGTCCGACGCCGTGGACGAGGCGGGCCGCCAGCCCGTCGTGGTGGCGCCCGCGCGCCCGTCGCAGCGGCCGACGCGCGGATAGGCTTGCGCGGTGAGCACCACCACCGAACCCCTGCGCATCGGGCTGGTGTCGCTGCACACCTCCCCCGGCGACGAACCCGGCTCCGGCGAGGTCGGCGGCATGAACGTCGTCGTCCGCCACCAGGCCGAGGCCCTCGCGGACCGCGGCCACCACGTCGACATCATCACGCGCCGCTCGTCGCCGACGCAGCCGGACTCGGTGTCGCTCGTGCCGGGCGTCTGCCTGCGGTTCCTGTCGGCAGGGCCCGCCGAGCCGGTGCCCAAGGGCGAGCACGACGCGTTCATCGAGCCGTTCCGCCGCGAGCTCGAGCACCTCGGCCCGTTCGACGTGCTCCACTCGCACCACTGGTTCTCCGGCGCGGCCGCACTCCCCGTGGCCCGCGAGCGGGACATCCCCCACGTGCAGTCCTTCCACTCGATCGCCGCCGACAGCGACACGCCGCTGTCCGAGGGCGAGCGTCCGGAGTCCGACGGGCGGATGGCCGGCGAGCGCATGCTCGCGCACGAGTCCGACGCGGTCGTCGTCGTGTCCTCGGCCGAAGCCGACACCGTCCGCACGCGGCTCGGCGGCGAGACCGGGCGCATCTGGATCGTGCCGCCGGGCGTCGACGGGTCGGTGTTCCGTCCGTCCGCAGCCGGTGCCCGCCGCGCGGACGTCCCGTACGTGGTCGCCGCGGCGCGGGTGCAGCCGTTGAAGGGGCTGGACCTCGCGATCGAGGCGATCGCCGGCATCAGCCAGGAGGCGCGACCCACCCTCGTCATCGCCGGGGACGCCTCGAGCGAGGCGGGTGACTACGTGGACGAACTGCGTCGGCTGGCGGCCCGCCTCGGGATCGCCGACCGCGTGACGTTCGTCGGTCCGCAGTCGCGGGCCGACCTGGCGTTCCTGTTCCGCGGCGCGGCAGCCGTGCTGGTCCCGTCGCACTCGGAGACCTACGGCCTCGTCGCGCTCGAGGGCTCCGCGTCCGGGGTGCCCGTCGTGGCCGCCGCTGCCGGAGGACTGCGTGAGGCCGTGGTCGACGGCGAGACCGGGGTCGTGCTCGAGTCCCGCGATCCGGCAGTCTGGGCTGCGGAGACGGAGCGGATCCTGACGGACGCGTCGTACGCGGCGTCACTGGCCGCGGCCGGCCGGGAGCACGCGGAGCGCCTCAGCTGGGAGCGCTCGGCCGCCGGGCTCGAGGACGTGTACCGCCGGGTGCTGGGACGCGCGTGAGCGGGGGCGGGCGGTTCGACGCGTTCTGGGCAGCGCTCGACGCCGTGCCGGTCGCGGACGACGCCGAGGCGCTGTACGACGTGTCGACCACTGCCGGGCGGCTGCGTCGGGCGAACCTCGAGCGGTACCTCACGACCGTCGGCGCGCAGGCGAACACGGTGCTCGTCGCCGAGGCCCCGGGGTGGCGCGGCATGACGAACACCGGCGTGCCGTTCACGAGCATGCGGGAGCTCGGGCCGGACTACCTCGTCCCGCCGGAGCCGACCGCCCCGTGGGAGGCGTCGTCCCGTGTCGTGCAGGCTGCCCTGGCGTCGTGGCACGGTGCGCTCCCGATGACGTGGGCGATCTTCCCGCACCACCCGTTCGCCGCTCCGGACCGGCTGACGAACCGGACGCCACGGCCGGCCGAGGTCCGGGAGGGCGCGCCCGTCGCGTTCGCGCTGCTCGATGCGATGCGGGCGGGTCCGGGCGGGGACGACGTCCGGGTCGTCGCGGTGGGGCGGAAGGCGCAGGGCGCGTTGGCGCTGGCGGGGATCGACGCCGTGGCGGTGCGGCACCCGGCGCAGGGCGGGGCCGCACAGTTCACGGAGCAGGTGCTGGCGCTCCGCCGCTGAGCGCGCGGGCGCCCGGCGCGTTCGCACAACGCAAGTGCATCGGAACCGGGGATCGGCGTGGTTCGGACGCGCTTGCGTTGTGCGACGACGAACGGAACCGGCAGCGCAGCGGGGCGCCGCAGGCTCAGGCGGAGCGGACCTCGACGCCCTTCGCGGCGAGCCGCTCGACCACGTGCGCGGGCAGCGGTGCCGCGGCGTACACGGTGCCGAGGGCCGGCAGGTCGAGGACGTCGTCCCAGTTCTGCGGGTCGTACCGGTCGTCGGAGCCGTCCCACCCCGGGTGCACGTCCTGCAGGACCTCGAGGTCGGAGTCGACGGTCAGCTCCGTCACGAGCGACAGCTGCGACGGCAGGAGGTCGAGGTCGTCGTAGTACTCGCGCGCACGGTCGTCCTGCCCTTCGACGTCGAGGTCCTCGTCGCTCTCGTCGTCGTCCCCGGCGTAGGGCTGGAGGACGTCGAGGTCGTAGCAGAGCACGTCGAGCACGAGGAGCTTCGCGTTGAAGTCGGCGAACTCCACGGGTTCCTCGGTCGTGTTCGTCTCGTCGTGCATGGCTCGGAGCGTAGCCGTCGCCACCCGAGAGCGCACAGGGGCGGTGGCACGTGTCCGACGGAGCACGAGCATGTTGCGATCTGCGGCGATTTGCCTGTGAGACTGGACAGGATGACCCGAAGCGGAACAGGCTGACGCATGGCCACCACCAACACAGAGCGCCCGCAACAGGAGCAGCCAGAGCTCCGGCGGGTCATCGGTCCCAAACTCCTCCTGCTCTTCATCGTCGGGGACATCCTCGGCACGGGCATCTACGCGCTCACGGGTCAGGTCGCGGCAGAGGTCGGCGGAGCAGCGTGGCTCCCCTTCCTCATCGCGTTCGCCGTGGCGCTGCTGACGGCGTTCTCGTACCTCGAGCTCGTCACGAAGTACCCGCAGACGGCCGGTGCGGCGTTGTACGTCCACAAGGCGTTCGGCATCCACTTCGTCACCTTCATCGTGACCTTCATCGTGATGTGCTCGGGCATCACCTCGGCGTCGACGGCGTCGCGGGCGTTCGCGGCGAACCTCGGTGCCGGCTTCGGCTTGGAGCTGCCGAACGCGGTCGTGATGCTCATCGCGATGGGCTTCATGCTCGCGGTCATGGCGATCAACTTCCGGGGCGTCAGCGAGAGCGTGAAGACGAACGTCGTCCTCACCCTGGTCGAGCTGTCCGGTCTCGTGATGGTGATCCTCATCGGCTTCTGGGCGATCGCCGGCGGCAACGCCGACTTCTCCCGCGTGGTCATGTTCGACACGCCGGAGGACAAGTCGCTCCTGCTCTCGGTGTCGACCGCCACGTCACTGGCCTTCTTCGCCATGGTCGGGTTCGAGGACTCGGTGAACATGGCCGAGGAGACCAAGGACCCCTCCCGCATCTTCCCGAAGGTCATGCTCACGGGTCTCGGCATCACCGCCGTGATCTACGTCCTCGTGTCCATCTGCGCCGTGGCGGTCGTGCCGATCGGTGAGCTCGCCGGCAACGAGACGCCGCTCGTCACCGTCGTGCAGACCGCTGCCCCGGACTTCCCGATCGCTGACCTGCTGCCGTTCATCTCGATGTTCGCCGTGGCCAACACCGCGCTGATCAACATGATGATGGCGTCGCGGCTGCTGTACGGCATGAGCAAGCAGGGCGTCCTGCCCGGCTTCCTCGGGAAGGTCTCGCCGGCCCGCCGCACCCCGTCCACCGCGATCGTCTTCACGACGCTCGTCTCGCTGCTGCTGATCGGGTGGGTCTCGCTCGACCCCGACTCCCCCATCGTCGTCGTGCTCGGCGGCACCACCTCGCTCCTGCTGCTGTCGGTGTTCGCCGTCGTGAACGCGTCGGTGCTGGTGCTACGCCGCGACAAGGTCGACCACAAGCACTTCCGGGCGGGTGTCATCGTGCCGATCATCGGTGTCGTCACCTGCCTGTGGCTCGTGCTGCCGTTCTCGTCCGGCCGCGACCCGCAGCAGTACCAGATCGCGGGCGCGCTGCTCGCGCTCGGGATCCTGCTGTGGATCGTGACGTGGTTCACCCACGGGCGGAAGCAGACCGAGAAGGCGCCCACCGGTCTCGTCACCGAACCGACGACGGTGCAGCGCCCGAACGAGCCGGCGCAGACGCACGACCACGACCACCGCGACGTCTGACCCGCGAACGACCGAGCCGGTCCTCGGACACCCCCGATCGGGCGGGTGCGGTTCCCAGGCGGCGCACGTAGCCTCTTCGTGCTCCGCCTGACCCGCCCCGCTCGAGAGGACCCGCCATGCGCCGCGTCGGCATCACCCTCGCGTCGGTGTTCGGCGCGGGCGTCGTCGCGATCGGCATCGGCGTCGTGGTGGTCATCGTCATCGCGGTGAACTCGCTGACGGGTGCCGCCAAGGGGGTCGTCGCGGACCCGACCCCGACCTGCCCGGACGTCGCGACGAGGACGATCGGCGGCATCGTCGTCCCCGCGGGCCCCGTCGGCGGGTTCTGCCAGGACCGCCTGGTCAACGCCGCGTACGTCATCAGCGCCGCACAGGCCATGGGCATCGGACCGCACACCCAGGCGGTCGGCGTGATGACCGCCATCGGGGAGTCGAGCCTGGTGAACCTCGACCACGGGGACGCCGCCGGACCCGACAGCCGCGGGCTCTTCCAGCAGCGGGACAACGGCGCCTGGGGCACGTACGAGCAGCGGATGGACCCGTACACCGCGGCGTCGATGTTCTACACGAAGCTCGTGAAGATCCCCGGGTGGAAGACCATGACCCCGACCCAGATGGCGCACGCCGTCCAGATCAACTCGGACCCCGACCACTACGCGAAGTTCTGGCCCGAGGCGAAGTCCGTCGTCGAGGGCCTCACCGGGGAGACCGTCCCCGACACCGCACCCCAGGGCTGACCAGCACGTCACGAGGCGAGCGGGAGCGGACCGTCGTCCACCGGCTCGACGTCGTCGAGCGACACGATCGCGACCCCGCCGGTGTGCACTGCCACCTGCGCACGGAGCCGGACGTGGTGCTCCTCGAACGCGCAGGCGCACGCGTCGACCCACTCCCAGTCGACCGGGAACAGCCGGGACTCCCCCGGGCGCTCCCAGACCAGCACGACCTCGGCCGCGCCGACCTGCACGAGGACGTCCCCGACCAGCGCGGCGAAGTCCTCGACGTGTTCGTCGGGTTGCCACGGCAGGTCGGAGATCGGCATGACGAACGACACCGGCACGGCCCGTTCGTCGAGGAAGAGCACCCAGCACTGCCGGGTGATCGGGCGTTCGACGAGCGCGGTCACGAGGTCCACCACGTCGTCGTCGGTGCGGGCAGGGGTGCGGATGAGGCGGTCGAGCATGTCGGTGTCTGGCATGCCCTCAGCGTCGCCGAGACCACTGCACCGCACCGCGACCAGACGCACATCTGTGGACGACCGCCGCGCGGGGCCGCCCTGTGGAGGAACGACCCTCAGATGCCGTGGGTGATCGCGCTGTCGACGAGCAGGATCGCGCCGAAGAACACCGCCACGACGGCCGCGATGCCAACGAGGGCGAACGGCCACGAGAGCCGCCGCCGAACCAGTCGCAGCACGCACACCACGAGCGCCGCGACGAGCACGAGGGCGACGAGCACCGGCCCGACGTAGACGACCGCACCGCCGAGGGTCTCGTCGCAGGAGTTGCCGGGAGCGCCGCACGAGCTGAACGCCAGCGACAGGAACACGATCCCGCCACCGGCGACCACCGACTCCGCTGCCAACAGCACCAGCAGCACGACCGTGGCGACCACGTCCGCGACGCGACGGCCGCCTGCCAGGGGGTGTCGCGCCTCCCGTCCGAAGGCCGCCGGACCGGACCCGAGCGGATCCGCGACCACGGGGGCTTCCATCACCCTCGCCGCCCGCGCGTGGACCAGAGGGCCCAGGCGATGAGGACCGGCTGGCCGAACAGGCGGCCGATGCGCTTGACGTCCGAGTCGAGCCCGAAGGCGTCGCGGCGGTTCAGCCACTGCGAGATGTTGCCGGGGAAGATCGCGGTGAAGAAGAGCGCCGCCACCGTGCCGACGAAGCGACGCGAGCGACGGGGTGCGAGCACGAGGGCGCTGCCGAGGCCGATCTCCGCGATGCCGGAGGCCAGGACCGTGGTGTCCTCGTCGAGCGGGACGAAGTCGGGCACCTGGGCGCGGAAGTCCTGCCGGGCGAAGGTGAGGTGGCTCGTGCCGGCGAAGACGAGCGCGAGGCCGAGCAGGACGCGGAGGAAGGATCGCATGCCTCCATCGTGCCCGTGCCGGACGTCCACCGCACGCGCCGCACGGCGTGCCGGACCGCCACCGCCCCGCTAGGTTCGGACGCATGGGAACAGCCTCCCGCGACCACGAGCCACCCGCAGCACCCGCCGTCGTGGCCGCGCTGCTCGGTCCGATGGCGCTCTACATGGGGTTCATCGTCCCCGCGGCCTCGATGGGGCGGCACGTCGTGCTCGGTGCGGTGTTCGGCATCGTGTGCATCGCCAGCGGCTGGCGCGCACTGTCGATCGCACGACGGAGGCAACGAGGCGTGCGGGTCTGGTCGTGGATCGGGATCGTCCTCGGCGTGCTCGGGCTCGTGATGCTCGTGTGGCAGTTGCTCGTCATCGTGACCGGGGGCGCCTTCCCCTCCCCGTTCTGGACGCCGTACGCCCACCGCTGACGCGGCCCCTCACCACCCGAGCGTGCCCGGCGCCCCCTTGAACGGTCCGACGACCCGCGAGGTGATCCACCCTCCGTAGAAGTCCCCCTCCTGCGCCTGGACCACCTCGCCGCCGACCTCGCACGAGTCCATCGCCGAGGGGTAGATCGCCACCCGGTCGCGCAGCTGCTCGTAGCCCGGCTCGGGCGTCGGGTAGTTCCACGCGGCCCGCGGAGCGACCACGTCCCCGCCCACCACGTCGAAGTACCGCGCGCGCCCCTTGAACTCGCACATGCTCGACCCCTCGGCCGGCCGGAGCTCGAGGTCGGCCATCGGCACGTAGTACACCGGCGGGTGCGAGGTCTCGAGCACCCGCACCGCGTCGGTCGTGTCCACGACCACCTCGCCGCCGAGCCGCACGACCACGCGTTCGGGCACCGGCTCCACGGCGGGGGGCCTCGGGTAGTCCCACACGGACTCCTGGCCGGGGGCGGGCTCGGTACGGTTCGGTCGGCGCATGGGTCACGTCTACGCCGCCTCCCTGCCCGCGGGCCTGGAGGCGCGGCTCGCGCCCGCCCCACCGGCCCGGCCCGCCCGTGGTCGCGCGGGGCGCGGGGCGCGGGGCGCGGGGCGCGGGGCGCGGGGCGCGGCGGACGCGCGGCGCCCGCAGGGTGCAGAGTGGGCGCGTGACGACGACGACGACACGCACCCTCTTCCGACGGAAGCCGATCGAGACGATCGACGACGAGACCGGTGGCGACGGCGGCCTGAAACGGCACCTCGGCCTCTGGCAGCTCACCGCGATCGGCATCGGCGGCATCATCGGCGCGGGCATCTTCACCCTCGCCGGCACGGTCGCGAACGGCGTCGCCGGCCCCGCGGTCCTCATCAGCTTCCTCGTCGCCGGTGTCGCGAGCGCCGCCGCTGCCCTGTCGTACGCCGAGTTCGCCGGCCTCATCCCGAAGGCCGGCAGCGCGTACACGTACGGCTACGCGGTCCTCGGCGAGATCGTCGGCTGGTTCATCGGCTGGGACCTGCTGCTCGAGTACACCGCGATCGTGGCGGTGGTCGCGATCGGGATCTCCGGCTACGTCGGGTTCCTCGTCGGCCAGTTCGGCATCGACCTGCCCGCCTGGATGCTCGGCGCACCGGGCACGGGCGACGGCCACGTGATCGACGTGTTCGCGATCATCCTGTGCCTGCTCACCGCATTCGTCCTCACCCGCGGCATCCGCAGCGCCGCACGGTTCGAGTTCGTCGCCGTCGGCATCAAGGTCGCCCTCGTCGTGCTCATCGTCGTGCTCGGCGTGTTCCACATCAACAGCGCGAACTACTCGCCGTACTTCCCGTTCGGCTTCGGCGGCGTGATGACCGGTGCCGCGACGGTGTTCTTCGCGGTGTTCGGCTACGACGCGATGTCCACCGCCGCCGAGGAGTCCACCGACGCCCGCAAGCACATGCCGAAGGCGATCCTGCTGTCGCTCGGCATCTCGATGGTCCTCTACGTCCTCGCGACCCTGGTGCTCACCGGGATGCAGAAGTACACCGACATCGACCCCGCGTCAGGCTTCTCGTCGGCGTTCGCCTCGGTCGGGCTCGGCGGCGTGGCGAACATCATCGCGATCGGCGCCATCGTCGGCATCATCACCGTGCTCGTGACCTTCATGCTCGGTGCGAGCCGCGTCTGGTTCTCGATGAGCCGCGACGGCCTCATGCCGAAGTGGTTCGCGAAGACCGACCCGAAGCGCCACGTGCCGACCCGCGTCACGTGGATCCTCGGCATCGCGTCGGCGATCCTGGCCGGTGTGCTCCCGATCGGGGTCGTGGCCGAGCTGACGAACATCGGCATCCTGCTCGCCTTCGTCGTCGTGTGCTCCGCCGTGATCGTGCTGCGCTACCGCCAGCCCGACCTCGACCGGCAGTTCCGGCTGCCGTTCATGCCGGTGATCCCGATCATCGGCGTCATCGCGTCGCTGTGGCTCGTGACGTTCCTGCAGTGGGAGACGTGGGTGCGCTTCGCGGTCTGGTTCGCGATCGGCCTCGGCGTGTACTTCGGCTACTCCCGTCGGCACAGCAAGCTGGCGACCGGTGAGGCGACGGGCAAGCCGATCGTCTGACCGGACGGCCTACGCGTCCCGGCGGTGCTTCCCCTTCGCCGCCGTCGGGTCGGCCATCGGGTGGTTGCGGAACCACCGCAGCAGCTCCCGGGACCGGCCGGAGTCGGCGCTCTGGTCCCCCGAGGTCAGGAAGTCGCTGAAGCCCTCCGGCGTCGCAGCTCCCTCGACGTCGCGGTCGTACGCCATCGACCACTCCGGGAAGCGCCGGGTGTGGATGGACTCCTCGGCGAGGAGCCGCACCTCGTCGTGGCGCTCGTCCGCGAGGATCCGCTGGTACGTCGACAACACCTGCTCGTACGGTCCCTCGAGCAGCTGCATGAACCGCCCGTTGCGGTGCACGAGCAGCCCGGTCAGACCGTCGGCGGTGTTCCGGGCACGGGCGTGGGCGAGCACCTCGTCGAGGGCGTCGTCGTCGAACGGCTCCGTGGCCGCGCTCATGTAGACGAGTGACTGCAGCATGCCGTCGATCCTGCCCGCTCCCGCGCGCACGCGACTCCCCCAGAACGGGACGCCGGACGCCCTACGACCGGATCTCGCGCATGTTCTGGGCCTGCCACCCCTCGGGGATCGACGCGCGGAAGGCCTGCAGCGCCTCCTCGTAGGTCTGCCCGGTCGCCTCGTGCGGCCTGGTCTCCTTGGAACGGGCGATCGCACGCACGGTGGTCTCGCCGGTCGCCTTGCTCGTGACCGCGTTCACCTGCTGCAGCTCGAACCCGTGCAGGTCCAGGGCCTCGACCGCCGCCGTGCGCGCCGCCTCGATGTTCTCGCCGCTGCCCTCGGCCTCCGTCGTCGCGGTCGAGCGCAGTTCTCCTCGCAGTGTCGTCACCCACCCAGTATCGCGGCCCCCGGACAGGGTCTGTCGCACGCGGGTGCCGCACGCCATCATCGGGAACGCCGATCCGGAGGAGTCCCATGCGCCGCACCACCCTCACCGCAGCACTCGTCGTCAGCGTCGCCGCCGTGGTGTCGTCCCTCGTCGGTGTCGCGCCGGCGCAGGCCGCCGGGATGCCCGCAGCGATGAAGGCGCAGTACGATCACCAGTACGGCACGTTCACCCCGTTCACGAAGTCGGGCAGCCGGAACGCCACGATCGTGCTCCCGCAGAACGCCCGCAGCGGGATCATCGTCGCGACGTTCACCCCGGCGGATGCCGAGCACACCGAGTTCGAGGTGCACGAGCGCAACAGCAAGGGCGGCCCGACCGGTTCGAACCCCATCGGCCAGGGCGGCAAGTACACGGGCCGCGTCGCCTACGGCACCGACTCGTGGCGGAAGCCCGCCGCGCTCAAGGTCGAGGCCAGGGGGCAGTGGACCCTGCGGTTCAGCCAGGTCTCGAGCGCCCCGGCACTGACCGCCTCGGGCCACGGCGACAACGTGATGCTCTACTGGGGCGCGACGGCCACCCGCCAGTTGCGGTGCACGACGACTCGTGTCGCGACGTGCATGCTCCGCGAAACCCTGCTCCGCAACGACTACGAGACCATCCCTGCCAGCGACAACGGCTCCGGCAAGGACCTCTCGAAGCGGATCACCCTGTCGAAGGGCCCGTCCGTCCTGCAGCTGAACGCCGGCAGCACCTGGTCGATCCGCTGACCCGGCGAGCGCCGGAGGTCGGTGGCACCTGGCACGATTGACCCGTGCCAGCCGCCCCGATGATCGACGCCGTCGACGTCATCCGTTTCGTCGGGCCGCAGGCGTTCGGCCGCGCGCGGGACCTCGTCCGGGCGGGCCTGGTCGACGACGTCGTCTGGCACGACGACGACGGCACCGTCACCGCCACGGTGTCCGGCTCCGCCGACGACCCGTACGAACTCCGCATCGAGACCACCCCGGCCCGCGGCGAGTTCGTCCGTCCGGTCCGCAGCACCTGCACCTGCCCGCTCGGCGGCGACTGCAAGCACGTCGCCGCCGCCCTGCTCACCGTCAACGCCCGCGCACTCGCCGCGGCCGCCGGCCCGAAGCCGGAACAGCCGGCTCCGCCGCCCTCGGACTGGAGGCACGACCTCGCCCGCCTCGCCGGCGACGACGCGCAGGTGGCCGAGCCGCAGGGCACCCCCATGGGACTGCAGTTCGAGTTGCGTGACGCGGTCTCCGCCCGGCTCGCCTCGCGTGCGCGAGCCGCCGGTCGCGCGCTGCCGACGGCCTCGCGGTCGGTGCGACTCGGCGTCCGCCCGGTGACCCGCAGCGATGCCGGCAACTGGGTTCGGGGGCAGCTGACGTGGGGCGCCCTCCCCTACTCGATGAACCGGCTCGGCCTCTCCCCCGAGCAGCACGCCTGGTTCGTCCAGTTCGCCGCGCTCCACCGCGCCGGACAGCTCGCCGGGCTCCCGGGCGAGGCCGACTGGATCCACCTCGACGACTTCGGCAGTCCGCTGCTCTGGCCGCTCCTCACGCAGGCACCGGCCCTCGGCATCGCGTTCGTCACCGGCAAGCGCGAGGGCGGTGCCGTGCTCGGAGCCGAGGCACGTGTGCTCCTCGACGTCGCCCGGCAGGACGGCGGGCTCGTGATCGGTGCGAGCGCGGTCCTCGACGGCCGACCGGCGGCTCCCGGCACGGCCCGGACGATCGGCGACCACGGTGTCTACGTCTTCCGCGAGAGCCCCGAGTTCCACGTCGCGTTCGCCCCGACGGTCACCCCCGTGCCGGAGGACCAGCGGCGCATGCTCGTCGACGGCGCCCGGATCACCGTTCCGGAGCCCGAGGTCGCGGAGTTCCTCGCCGACTGGTCCCCACGGCTCCGTGGCGCGCTCGGCCTCGTCAGCGCCGACGGCTCCGTCGAGCTGCCCGAGCGCACGCCGCCCGAACTCGTGCTGACGGCGACGTTCGAACCGGCCCGGGCGCCCCGGACGGACGACCGCGTGCACCTGCAGTGGCGCTGGCACGTCGACGCGCGGAAGGACCCCGTCGCGCTGCACGGACCCCTCCCGGACCTCGCCGGGCTGCGCGCGGCCGACGACACGGCCGGCCCGACCGGACCCGGCGGCGGACTCGCGTGGTTCGAGGACGGCACGATCGACGGTGCCGACGTCGCGGTGTTCGCGAACGAGCTGTTGCCGGAGCTGCCGGCGCTCGGCGTCCGCACCGTCGTGCAGGGCGAACGCGTCGACTACGAACGGCTGACCGGTCGGCCGCACATCCGCGTGACGACCATGCCGTCGGACAAGCACGACTGGTTCGACCTCGGCATCTTCGTGTCCGTGAACGGCAAGCAGGTGCCGTTCACGCCGCTGCTCCGGGCGCTCGCGAAGCGGGACCGGCGGATGAAGCTCATCGACAACTCGTACCTGTCGTTGTCCGACCCCGCGTTCGACCGGCTGAAGGAGCTCATCGACGAGGCGCGCGACCTCGACGAGTGGGAGCCCGAGCAGCCGATGACCGTGACGCCGCTGCAGGCCGGGCTGTGGTCCGAGTTCGACCAGCTGGCCGACGAGACCTCGCACGACGAGCGGTGGGAGGCGATCGCGGCGGGGCTGCTCGGGGCGACGCCGCCGGAGTCGGTGTCCGTGCCGGACTCGGTGCACGCCGAGCTCCGGCCGTACCAGCACACCGGGTACGCCTGGTTGTCGTTCCTGCTGTCGCACGGGGTCGGCGGGGTGCTCGCGGACGACATGGGTCTCGGCAAGACGCTGCAGGTCCTCACGACGATCGCCGCCGCGCGCGCGTCCTCGCCGGATGCGCCGCCGTTCCTCGTCGTCGCGCCGACCTCGGTCGTCGGCAACTGGGCGGCCGAGGCAACCCGGTTCACGCCGTCGCTGCGCGTCACCACGATCGGCGCGACGACGCTGAAGGACCCCGGGCTCGTCGCACGCGCTGCTGCCGCGTCGGACATCGTGGTGACCTCGTACGCGCTGCTCCGGCTCGACGCGCAGGCGTACACGGACCTGCCGTGGGCGGCCCTCGTGCTCGACGAGGCGCAGTTCGTGAAGAACCCGCAGTCGCAGACGCACCGGGTGGCGGTCGACCTCCGCGCGCCGGTGAAGTTCGCGATCACGGGCACGCCGCTCGAGAACGGGCTGACGGACCTCTGGGCGCTGTTCCACATCGTCGCGCCCGGGCTGCTGTCGTCGTGGTCGCGGTTCGGGGACGACTACGTGAAGCCGCTCGGTTCGCCGGACCTCCGCGGCGCCGCCCGTCAGGAGCTCACCGCGCGGCTCCGACGGCGGATCCGGCCGCTCATGCTCCGGCGGACGAAGGAGAGCGTCGCCGCCGACCTCCCGCCGAAGCAGGAGCAGGTCGTCCGGGTGACGCTCGACCCCGCGCACCGGACCCTGTACGAGACGACGTTGAACCGGGAGCGGCTGAAGGTCCTCGACCTCATCGACGACCTCGCGAAGAACCGGATGATCGTGTTCAGGTCCCTGACCCTGCTACGGATGCTCGCGCTGTCGCCGGCGCTGGTCGACGGTTCGCGAGAGGACCTGTCCTCCGCGAAGCTCGACCTCCTGCTCGACGAACTCGAACAGCTCGCCGCCGAGGGTCGCCGCGCCCTGGTGTTCAGCCAGTTCACGTCGTTCCTCCGCATGGTGGCCACCGCCCTCGACGACCGGGGCGTCGGCTACGAGTACCTCGACGGCTCGACGAGGCGCCGCCCCGAGGTCATCGACCGCTTCCGGAACGGCACCGCCCCGGCGTTCCTCATCTCGCTCAAGGCCGGTGGCTTCGGGCTGACCCTGACCGAGGCGGACACCGTGTTCGTGCTCGACCCGTGGTGGAACCCCGCCGCCGAGAACCAGGCGGTCGACCGGACGCACCGCATCGGCCAGACCCGGTCGGTGAACGTGCAGCGGTTCATCGCCGAGGACACCATCGAGGAGAAGGTCCTCGCGCTCGCGGCGAAGAAGGCCGAGCTGTTCGCGACGATGATCGACGACGACGCCCTCTTCGCCGAGGACCTCACGGCCGACGACATCCGCTCCCTGTTGGCCTGACGCGGCCGAGGGTCAGCGGGCGAGGGCGTCGATCGCAGCGACCTCGTCGGAGGACAGCTCGATGCGGGCGCCGGCGGCGTTCGACCGGATGCGCTCGGGGTTCGACGACTTCGGGATGACGACGAACCCGTGCGCGACGTGCCAGGCGACGATGACCTGTGCGCTGTCCGCGTCGTGGGCGGTCGCGATGTCGACGAGCGTCGGGTCCTGCAGGTTGCTCGCCTTGAAGGGGCTGTAGCCCTCGAGGACGACCCCACGGGACGCGAGCCCGTCCGCCACGGCGCGGTCGAACTCGACGGGGCTCCACTTGATCTGGTTCACGGCCGGGGTGACCCCGGTGGCGCTGACGAGCTCGTCGATCTGCGCGAGGGAGTAGTTGCTCACCCCGACCGCCTTCGTGAGGCCGTCCGACTGCGCCTGGACGACCTGCTCCCACACGTCCGGGCGTGCCTCGCCGTTCGGCGGCCAGTGCACGAGCCAGAGGTCGAGGTGGTCGAGGCCGAGCTGGTCGAGGCTCTCCTCGATGGTCTCCCGCACGCGGTCGGCGTTGTCCGGCGGCAACTTGGTCGTCACGAAGACCTCGTCGCGGGCGAGTCCGGACTCGGCGACGGCCTTCCCGACGCCGCGCTGGTTGCGGTACCCGGTGGCGGTGTCGATGTGGCGGTACCCGGCCGCCAGTGCTTCGCCGACGGCGGCGGGCGCCTCGGCGTCGGGGATCTGCCAGGTGCCGAAGCCGAGGAGCGGCATCGACCCACCGGTGACGGACACGGACGGGTTCGCGTAATCGGTCATGTACCCGTGTCTACGCCGTGCCCGCGGAACGGTTCAGAGCGAGGCGGTCCACTCGGCGACGGTGACGACCTCGGCCTGCCGCGGGAAGACCTTCTCGGTGAGGACGCGGTGGACCTCCGCGTCGCCGTCGGCACACGCGTCCGAGAGGACCGTCAGCCCGAAGTCGAGGTCCGCCGCCTGGCGCAGCGTCGAGAGGACGACGCCGCTCGTGGCGATCCCGGCGAGCACGAGGTCGCGGACCTCGAGGCCGCGGAGCAGCACCTCGAGGTCGGACCCGGCGAAGGCACTGACGCGGAGCTTCGTCACGACGAGGTCGTCGTCCCCGACCCCGAACGCGCTGTGCACGTCGGTCGACCCCGGGGTCTGGGCCCCGATGCGCTCCCGCATCCCGCCGAACATCTTGTTCGTGCGCGCGGCCTCGGGGGCGCCCGGCCGGAACGCCACGCGGACGAAGACCACGGGGATGCCGCGCTCCCGGGCGGCCGAGACCGCTGCCGTCGCGGCAGCCAGGGCCTCGTCCGTACCGAGTCGTTCGACGATGCTGTTCTGGTAGTCCATGACGAGGAGTGCGGTGCCCACCTCGTGGACGCTACTCCGGCGGGCCGGGCGGCCGACCCTCCGCCGGGGTCCGGGGCGATGTCCGACGTGTCCGGCATCATCGTCGGTGCACCGCACCACCGCACCACCAGGAGCTCCACCCACGCATGACGTCCCGCCGACGCCGCACCCGTACCAGCCTCACGTCCGTCCTCGTCGTCCTCGCACTCGCCGTCGGCGGGTACGCCCTGCACACCGCGGGCATCATCGCGCCCGACGCCGAAGCCGCACCGGCGACGACCAGCGCGCGCACGGGGACCGACGCCCCCACCATCGAGACGGAACCGGGCGCGCCGGGGACGACCGGCGCCTCCCGAACCGACGCGACGAGCGCGCCGAGCGCGCCGAGCGCGCCGACCGCGACGAGCGCGACGAGCGCGACCGACGCCGCAACAGCAGCCACCGCGCGGGCCGAACTCGCCGCCCTGCCGGTCAAGGGCAAGGCCCCCGCCACCGGGTACGACCGGGTCGGCGACTTCGGCACCGCGTGGCTCGACGTCGACCGGAACGGCTGCGACACGCGGAACGACGTGCTGGCGCGGGACCTCTCGGCGATCACCCGCCAGGGCCCCTGCCGGGTGCTCACCGGGACGCTCGTGTCGCCGTACACCGGGGCGACGATCGGCTTCGTGCGCGGCGAGACGACCTCCACGCTCGTGCAGATCGACCACGTCGTCGCGCTCGAGAACGCCTGGCGGACCGGGGCCCAGCAGCTCTCGCAGCGTGAGCGGGAGTCACTCGCCAACGATCCGGCGAACCTGTTCGCGGTGGACCAGCACTCGAACGCGCAGAAGCGTTCCGGCGACGCCGCGACCTGGCTGCCGGCGGACAAGTCGTTCCGGTGCACGTACATCGAGCACCAGGTGGCGGTGAAGACGAAGTACCGCCTGTGGGTGGCCCCCGCCGAGCACGACGCGATGGCGCGGATCCTGCGGACCTGCTGAGCACGGCCGCAAGACAACAGGTGTAGCCTAACTCCCGTCGATGCGAATGCATCGTTCGGACTCGCTGCTCCACCGCGGACCCCGAGCCCTTCACCGTCGAAGACCTCAGGAGGCCTCCCCATGACCGCAACCAGCTCCCCCACCGCCCGCTTCACCGACCGCGTCGTCCTCATCACCGGCGGCGGCTCCGGCCTCGGCCGTGCGACCGCCGTCCGTCTCGCCGCCGAGGGCGCGAAGCTCTCCCTCGTCGACGTCTCCTCCGAGGGACTCGAGGCCTCGAAGGCCGCCGTGCTCGAGACCGCCCCCGACGCCGAGGTCCTCACCACCGTCGCCGACGTCTCGGACGAGGCACAGGTCGAGGCCTACGTCACGGCCACCACCGAGCGCTTCGGCCGCATCGACGGCTTCTTCAACAACGCCGGCATCGAGGGCAAGCAGAACCCGACCGAGTCGTTCACCGCCGCCGAGTTCGACAAGGTCGTCTCGATCAACCTGCGCGGTGTGTTCCTCGGCCTCGAGAAGGTCCTGAAGATCATGCGCGAGCAGGGCTCTGGCATGGTCGTCAACACGGCGAGCGTCGGCGGCATCCGCGGCATCGGCAACCAGTCCGGCTACGCCGCCGCCAAGCACGGTGTCGTCGGTCTCACCCGCAACTCGGCCGTCGAGTACGGCCGCTACGGCATCCGCATCAACGCCATCGCCCCCGGCGCCATCTGGACGCCGATGGTCGAGAACTCGATGAAGCAGCTCGACCCGGAGAACCCCCGCAAGGCCGCCGAGGAGTTCATCCAGGTCAACCCCTCCAAGCGCTACGGCGAGGCGCCCGAGATCGCCGCGGTCGTCGCCTTCCTGCTGTCCGACGACGCCTCGTACGTCAACGCCACGGTCGTCCCGATCGACGGCGGACAGTCCGCCGCGTACTGAGTCACACAGCCCGGCGCGCGGCCACCTCGACGTGCGCTGGGCATCGGCCTGGAGGCGCGGCGCACCCCCGCCCCGCGTGGCAGGCTGCGGACATGGCTGAGCAACTCACGGTCCCGCAGGCGTTCGCGCTCCTCCAGATCGAGTCCGACGGGCGGAAGTCCACGGACGTGCAGACCCTCGACGCCGGGCTCGCCGGTGCCGTCCTCGCGGACCTCGCCCTGCGCGGCGTCGTCTCACTGCAGGACGGCTTCGTCACCGTCGTGAACGGTGCGGCCATCGGCGACCCGGTCCTCGACGGCGTCGTCGGCACCATCGCGGCCGCCGACAAGCCCCGCAAGGCGAAGTGGTGGATCACCCGCATCGGCAAGCGACCGCTGCGCGACGACGTGTTCGCCGGCCTCATCGCACGCGGCCACATCACGCTCGAACAGGGCAAGACGCTCGGGATCTTCCCCACGACGAAGTACCCGGAGCGCGACGGTGGCCCCGAGGCGCTCCTCCGCGCCGGCATCGGCGACGTCCTCGCCGGGCGCGCCGAACCCACGCCGTTCGCCGCCGCCGTCATCGGCCTGCTCGACGCGACCAGCACGCTCCGCAAGCAGTTCGGCAAGGTCGACCGGGCGCTCGTGAAGGAGGTCACCTCGGGCGGCTGGGCCAGCCCCGCGGTCAAGGCCGTGCTCGAGGACATCCAGACGGCGGCGATCATGGCGACGGTGGCGGCGAGCACCGCCGCGACGACGGCGACGATCTCCTCAAGCTGAGCCCGATCGCCGGCGTCCGTCCTGCGACGTCGTGACGACCCCGTCGGCCGTGACAGCATGGTCGACGACCCCCGGGAGGGAACCGCATGAGCACCAACGACCAGACGGGATCCGCCTTCGGCCGCGGCGTCGACAAGACCCCGCCGACCGCCGCCGCCGAACTCCGGAGGCGCATGGCGACCTCGCCCGCCGGCTTCCTCCGCAGCGCCGCGTGGGTGCCGTGGCGACCCGCGGACGCTCCCGACGGCGGAAGCGTCGCGCACGTGGTCATCCGGGAGAAGCCGTTCGTCCCCGTGTTCACCGACCCCGCCGAACTCGCCGCCGGCCTGCCCGACACCGAGGGCCGTCCGGTGTCGATGTCCGAGCTCGTGACGGCACTGCCGGAGGAGTTCGGCATCGTCGTCGACCCCACGAGTGCCGCCGAGGCGAACTTCCTGCACGCCGACGTCCTCGCGGGCATGCGCGCGCAGATGCAGAGCGGTGTCCAGCTCGACGAGGACCCCGACCAGGGCTGACCCCGTCGCCTAGCGGCTGCTCGGACCGGGCTCGACGAGCTCGATGAACCGGGACAGCAGCGACAGCCCGGCGATCGAGGGCGGCAAGCCCGTCGCCAGCGCCGGCGAGTACACGAGGTACGCCGCCCACTTCGCCCGCGACAGCGCCACGTTCAACCGGTTCGGCATGAGCAGGAAGTCGAGCCCGCGCGGGATGTCGGCGGCGCTCGACGCCGCGAGCGACACGATCGACACGACGGCCTCGCGCCCCTGGAACAGGTCCACGGTGCCGACCTGCGTCCCCCGCAGTCCTGCACGGTCGAGGGCGTCACGGATCACCGCACCCTGGGCGTTGTACGGCGCGACGACGATCACGTCCTCGTCCGTCAGCACGCGTTCGGTGTCACCGTCCACCCACCGCCGACCGACGACGTCCTGCGCGAGGGCGACGACCCGAGCCGCTTCCTCCACCGAGGACGTGGTGTTCCCGGCGTGCACGATCGGCTCCGGGTGGACGCCCGCGTCGATGCCGTCGAGGTGTCGCCCGGACACCATCGACGCGAGCTGCCCGTCGTACGACAGCGCCGACACCGACGCCGTGAGTGCCGGCTCCATCCGCCGGGTCCGCGCCAGGAAGTACCCGAACGCGTCCGGCAGCACGTGCTGGCCGTCGGCGAGCCAGCCGAGGGCCGACTCGTCGACGGGCTCCGGGTGGGACCCCTGCGACACCTGCGGCAGCTGCTGCGGATCCCCGAGGAGGAGCAGACGCGTCGCCGCGATCGAGGACGCGATCGTCGGCGCGAGGGAGAACTGCCCGGCCTCGTCCACCACGAGCAGGTCGAGGGAGCGGCGCGGGATCGTGCCCTCGTTCGCGAAGGTCCACGCGGTCCCGCCGACGACCCCGCCCCTGCCGGTCTCGGCGCAGGACGACAGGAACGCAGCCACGGCGGCGTTGTTCTTCACGGGCGTCCACGGTGCCGACTCGACGTCGTCCGGGTCCGCTCCCGCCCGGGGCACCTTCACGACGCGGTCGGCGGGCACCCCGGCCTGCACCACCGACGCCAGGAAGTTCTCCGAGGTCGCGTGCGACTGTCCGACGACCCCGACGCGCCAGCCGTACTCGCGCACGAGCCGCGCGACGACGTTCGACCCGACGTACGTCTTGCCCGTCCCCGGAGGGCCCTGGATCGCCAGGTACGACCGGTCGAGGCCGAGCAGCGTCGCGACCACGGCCGACACCGTGTCGTCCCCCTGCACGGGCACGATCGGCCCCCGCGGCGGGATCCGGCGGAGCAGGTCGAGCGCAGGATCGGGCAGCATGGCGGGCTGGGCGTCGAGGACCGCCTGTCCCCACTCCGCGATCGCCTCGGGCTGGGGCTTCGCCCGCGGTGGTGCCGCCGGTGCGAGGGCGACCGGGAAGTCCTCGTGCGGCGAGCCGCCGACCGGCAGGCTCTCCTTCACGAGCACCTCGAAGCCGTCACCGTCCTCGAACGCGTCGAGCACGACGGCGCGAGCCGACGCGCCCTTCGAACCCGGCGCCGGAGCGGCGATCGACGGCGGGAGCGGGTCGTCGTAGACGAGGTGGGGCGTGCCTCCTGGACGGAGCCGCGAACCGGGCGCGAGCGTCCCCGACAACCGGATCTCTCGGGACTGCGACCGGGCGCGCGGCAGCGTGTCCCAGTCACGCTCGACCGATGCCCGCTCGACGACCAGCACGTCGCGGGTGTCCGCCCACTCGTCCACCGGGTTCCGCAGGCGGTCGAAGTGGTCCTGCCAGAAGGTCTTCGCCTCGCGCCGGTGGTAGTCGATCGCGGCTGCGGCGAGCGCCAACGCCGTCTGGTCGGGCGTCCGGTCGAGGGCGTCGACCCCGTCGAGCTGCGCGGCGAGCGCCGTGTACACGGGGTTCGGTTCGCGGTCGACCGGGATCGGCGGGAGCAGTTCGTCCGGCTCGGCAGCGACGGGCGCGGACGAGGACGCGCGCGCTGTCGCTCGGAGCGACAGGAGCCAGTCGCGCAGCCGGAGCGTGGACCGGCAGTCGTAGGCGTTGTAGTCAGCGACCTCGTCGAGCATGTGCTGCCCGGCGGTGGCGTCGCCGTTCCGGAGCTCCTCGATCGCGTCGACGTACGCCGTGATGCTGTCCGCCGCGTTCGTCACATCGCTGAGCCGCAGGTCCGAACCCATGTAGAGCGGCTCGAGCTTCTTGATGGAGTAGCTGCGGCTGCCGACCACGAGCGCCTTGCGCACGATCGGGTACAGGTCGACGAGGACCCCCGCGCGGAGCAGGTCGTCGACGGCTTCCTCCCCGACGCCGTGCCGGGCCGCGAGGGACAGCAGGTGCGTCCGCTCGTACGCCGCGTAGTGGTAGATGTGCATCCCCGGGTACTGCTGCCGCCGAGCCTCGATGAAGGCGAGGAAGTCCAGCAGCGCCTGCCGCTCGTCGCGGATCGTGTGCGCCCAGAACGCCGTGAAGCGCGCCTCGGGGTCGACGAGCCCGAACAGGTAGTCGAGTCCCCAGTGGACGCCGTCCTCGGTGTGGAGCGGGTCCCCCTCGAAGTCGAAGAACACGTCGCCCGGGTCCGGCGTCGGGATCGCGTCGAGCGCTCGGGCGTCGAGCACCTCGAAGAGCGGCTTGGTCGTCCCGGTCGCCTGGGCGCCGTCGGCTGCGGTCCGCGCGTGCTCGGTGTCGACCTGGAGGCGCGCCTGACGCACCAGCCGCGCTTGCGTCCCGCGCGGGAGACCGGGCACGGCCGTGGTCCGGTCCGCCAGCTCGTCGATCGTCCGCACCCCCTGCCGGATGAGCTTCGTCCGCTGGTCGAGTCGCATGCCCGCGACGAGGACCAGGTCGCGGTGCTCGGCGACCTGTGTCGTGCACACGTCGCACCGGCCGCACGACGAGTACCGCGGGTCGGCCCACTGCAGCGGCTCGGTCTCGGCCAGGCGCTCAGCGATCACCCGCTGCAGCTCGGCGCGCTGCGTCCGGTACACCGGTGCGATGTCGGCGAGGTCGTGCGTGGTGGTCGTCCGGTCGCCGAGCACGAGGTGGACCTGCTCGCCGGTGGGGATGCCGTGCGCCTGCATCTGCTCGGCGTACGCGGCGAGCTGCAGCAGGGCGCTGATCTTGGCGTGGCGGGCGAGCTTGGTGTCGTACACCTCGTACTGGCCGCAATCGTTCCGCACGATGAAGTCCGCGAAGCCGATGAAGCCCGGGGCCTCTGCCGTCGGCGGCGCGAAGAAGGTCGGTTGGTAGAGGACGTCCGCGCCGGTGCGCATCGCGTCCAGCGCGGCCGCCGCTGCCGACGGGTACTCGGCCGGCGCCGGTCGGTCGAACTCGACGACGTCCCGCGTGTCCTTCAGGATGGCGAGGTAGTCGAGCTCGTGCTGGTCCCCCAGGCGTGCGGTGCGCTCGAGCATGTCGTCGTGCGACTCGGGCAGCGGCTCGCCCCGGCCGAGCTTCACGTCCATGCGCCGGAGGAACGCCCACTCGCAGGCCGCCCACGTCGAGAGGTCGCTCGGACTGAGCAGGACCTGCCCGTCGCCGCCGATCTGCATGCGTCTCCCCCGTCTCCTCGGTGCCCTGCGAGCCTAGGCCCGCCCGCCGACACCACCATGTAGGAGTGAAATATGCATTGTAACATTCTGGTACTGCAGTCCATAGTTCTGATGGATCCGCGACCGTCGCGGCTCCGTCGAAGAAGGGGAACCACATGACACGTCTGCGACACACGATGATCGGGCTCGCTGCGACCGGCGCGCTGGTCGCCGGAGGGGTGTTCGTCACCCCAGCAGCCAACGCAGCGGAAGCATCACGCGTCGAGACGGACGTGATGCGCGAAGCGACGAGCCTCACTCCCACGCAGATCGAGCAGGCCATCACCGAAGCGCGCGCGGTGGGCGCAGTCACGAGCACGGTGGCGACACCGGACGGCTCGGTGACGACGATCGACCTCGGGGACGGGTTCGTCTTCGACCTCGTGACGGCGCCGACGACGCAGCGGATCGGTGCCGGCAGGGACTCCAAGGGAACCTTCGTGAGCTTCAACGCCACCGACCAGAACATGATCATCAGCGGCTCCGCGTTCGCCCTCGGCGCGGCGGTCTGCGCCGTGAGCGGCGGGACGTTCTGCGTCGTCGTCGGGGCGATCCTGACGGCTGCCACGGTCGCGATCACGGGCAGCGGCGCGATCCGCTGCGGGACGAAGCAGCTGCGGGTCTACCCGTTCGCTGGTGGCAAGGTCAAGCCGCGATGCGCCTGAGGCGTGCGAGCGCCGTGCGCCGGTTCGTCACCAGCGTGCCGTTCGCGCTGATCACCAGTGTGATCCTGGTCGTTCTCGGTTCGGTGTCGGCGACGTGGCCCGCGACCGCCGACCATTGGTACGGACCAGCACTGGCTGCGATCGCGTTGTTCCTCGCGATGGTCTCGACCGGCAGCGCGATCCGCCGCCGGAGGAACCGTCGGCCCTGAGCGACGGCACGCACAGCCCGTCGCCCGCACCGACGCCGGCGCGGGCGACGGCTGACGGTCAGATCGTCAGGCCACTGCGGCGCGGACGAAGCGCGGCCCCTCGTACCCGTCCCGGGACACCCACGCCGTGAAGTCCGCGAGCGACCGCACCCAGTGCCCGCGCTCCCCGTACAGCGCCTGGTAGACGACCACCGGCTCCTCGGTCTCGACGTCCCGCGCCACGAGCACCACCTCGTACTCGCCGCCCTTGAAGTGCCGGTACCGTCCCGGCATCACGGCTGCCGGCAGCAACTCGGCGAGCAGCTGTGCGACCCGCCGCTTGGTCTCGTCGCGGATGGGCCGGACTTCCTCGATCCCCTTGCCGGCCGGGTCGGTCAGCTCCCAGTCCTCGTACCGCTTGCCGGGGAACACCGGACACGCGTCGCCACACCCCATCGTGATGATCGCATCGGACGCTTGCACGTCCGACGTCTTGAGCAGCTGCGGGACGGCCCCGGAGATGTCGATGCCGTCCTCCGCCATGGCCGCGACGGCGATCGGGTTGATCTGCGACCCCGCCTCGCTCCCGCCGGACAACACGCGCACACGGTCCCCGCCGAGCGTGCGTGCGTACCCGGCTGCCATCTGGGAGCGTCCGGCGTTGTGGACGCAGACGAACAGGATCGTGGGGACGTCGTTCATGCGACCAGCCTGCACCACACGACCCAGCGCCTCGAATCCCGCGCGAGCGCGACACGGCGGCGTGATCCCGACGCGGAGGTGCGGGAATCCGCAGCCCTTCCGGATTCACGAGTCCGGACGCCTGCGATCCTGAGCGGACAACTAGGGTCGAGCCATGGCATCCAGCGGCAAGGTCATCGGCGGCACCTACGTCGACTCCATGGTGTCCACTGCGACCTTCGGCAGCGGCATCGTCATCCAATCCGGCTTCCGCGGGCGGAAGGTCGACCTCGAGACCGTCGCACGATGGGAGGAAGTCACCCTCGACGCGCGTGGCGCGAAGACCGCGAGCGCCGTCGGGCAAGCCGTGGTCGAGGCCGTCCTGCCACGCTTCCTCAGCCGAGGAGCATCGGCGGCGATCGGCGCGTCCATCGAGTCCTCGAGCCGGCCGCCGCGCGGTGTCCGGATCGAGTGGACCGACGGCAAGCAGCCCTCGCTCCTGAAGCTGCCGGAGGACCTGTTCACGCACTTCGAACTGCTGCTCGACGAGCGCCGTGCCGAGGTGGAGGTCGGTGATGTCGAAGTGGACGTCGCCGTCGTGACGACCACGGCCGCGGCAGCACCTGCCGCTCCGCAGACGCTCACCGAGCAGGCCTTCTCGATGGTCTCCGGTCTCTTCAGGGACCGCGCGAAGCCGACAGCGAGTGCGACCCCTGCTGTGAACGAGGTCGAGGCCGCCTCCCCGTCGACGAGTGATCTCACGGAACAGCTCATGCAGCTCGCACAGCTGCGCGACGCCGGCGTCCTGACCGAAGCGGAGTTCGCGGCGAAGAAGGCGGAGCTGCTCGCGCGGATCTGACGCGCTCCCCGTCTTTAGACTCGGCTCCATGACCGAGCCGGCACGCACCGAACGTGGTCTCGACCGTCTCGTGAACTTCTCCGACGCGACCGTCGCCATCGCGATCACGATCCTGATCCTCCCGCTCGTCGACCTGGCCGGCGAACTCAGCGGTGGCAGGGGCGCCGGAGACCTGCTGCAGGAGCACTGGCCGGCGCTCCTCGAGTTCTTCATCACGTTCTGGGTCATCGCCCGCTTCTGGACGCTGCACCACCAGGTGTTCGAGCACGTCCGCTCGTACAACATCCGCGTGATGCAGCTCAACTTCGTGTGGCTCGTGAGCATCGCGTTCCTGCCCTTCGCCGCGAACCTGCTCAACACCGAGGTCGAGGGCGACCGGGTGGCACACGCCCTCTACCTGGGCAGCATGGTCGTGACGAGCCTCACGCTGACCGCGATCGAGTGGGAGCTCCGCCGCTCCCCGGAGCTGCTGTCCTCGCCGCTCGGCGACTGGCGGAAGGGCCCGATCGCCGCCGTGCTGCTCGCCCTCGCGCTCGTCCTCTCGATGATCTTCCCGTCGATCGGCCTGTACTGGGTGCTCCTCCTGGTCCTCCAGGGCACACTCGGCCGACTGCTGCCGAAGCCCCGCACCTGACCCGACCGGACCGGACGCCGCCGCCCGGACGCCGCAGCTCGTCACACGCGGTCATGTCGATGCTCCCGAGCACCTGAGGACGTACCGTCTCGACATGACCGTCGCCGCAGCAGTCGCCGTCCTCGTGGGAGTCCTCGCACTCGCCACGGCCCTCGGCCTGGTCCTGCGCGCCCGGACCGGCCGAGCCCGCCCCACGCGGACGAACGACACCCGCACCACCACCGATCCGACGACCGCCGACCTCGCCCCCGCCGAGGCCTTCGGCACCGAGGCCACCCTCGTCCAGTTCTCCACCCCCACCTGCGCCCGCTGCCCGGCCACCCGTCGCCAGCTCGACGCCCTCGCCGCCGAGCACCCCGGCGTCACCCGTCTCGAGATCGACCTCGCGGAACGCCCCGAGCTCGCCCGACGCTTCGCGGTCATGCAGACCCCCACGGTCCTGCTCCTCGACCGAGGCCGCGCGGTGCACACCCGGTTCGGCGGCCCGCCACGACCCGCCGAACTCACCGCAGCCCTCGACACCGCCCTGGCAGCAGCAGCAAGAGCAGCAACAGCACCGACAGCACCAGCAACGACCCCCGGAGACCAGTCCCCATGACCGCCACGAACGACCCCGCCCGCGGCATCGACCCCCGTTCCCCGAGGTTCGGCGCCGCCATCACGACCGTCCTCCTCGCGGCGACGATCGTCCTCACCCTGATCCCCGCGACGTGGCCGATCGGCATCGCACTGCTCGCCGTCATCGTCGTGCTCTTCGCCATCGGCGGCATCGCCGGCATCCGCCGCCACCCCTACGGCGCGCTGTTCCGCCGGCTCGTCCGCCCGAGGCTCGGCCCGCCCGCCGAGCTCGAGGCCCCGGAACCACCGACCTTCGCCCAGCAGGTCGGCCTCGTCATCACGGCCCTCGCCCTCGTGCTCGCGCTCGTCGGCGTCCCGTACGCGGCTCCCGTCGGTGCGGCGATCGCGCTCGTCGCCGCGTTCCTCAGCGCCGTCTTCGACGTCTGCATCGGCTGCCTCCTCTACGTGTGGCTGGTCCGCGCAGGCGTCTTCCGCCAGCGGTCCGCGGTCTGATCACGGGCCTGGAGGCGCGACCCACCTCCGCGACGCAGGTCGCGTCGTCGAGGTGATCCGCGCCTCCTGGCACCCGTGCCCCGTCTCGTAGGCTGACCGCATGGGGGACCACACCACACCACTGCTCAAGAAGGTCGCGACCTACCTCGCCGACCACGAGAACTCCGGCGCGGCCGACATCATCCCCGGCTACGCGCCCCCGACCAGCTCCCGCCCGAGCCGCCGGATCGAGGTCGGCGGACGCCTCACCCTCACGCCCGGGGTCCTCTGGTTCCACGCCCACCCGCTCAACTTCGCCCGCTCCGACTTCGGGATCCCCGTCGAGGAGATCGCCCGACTCGACGACGTGTCGAGCGGCCTGCGGAAGAAGGTCCGGATCACCCTTCGGAGCGGGATCGAGCCGACCTTCCTGATGTGGGGCATCCCCCGGTTCATCGAGGCGGTGGAGCGGGCGCGCAGCGCGCTCTGAACGGACAGACTGGAGGCGCGGCTCGCCTCCGCCCCACAGGTGGCGGCGGAGGATCCCCCCACGACATCCTCCGCCGCCACGACTCGAGCGCGCGACGGCTCAGTGCGTTGCGAGCGCCTGCTCGCTCAGCGCGACCAGGTCGTCCGCGCGCAGGCTCGGCCACCCGTGCAGGAGCTCGCGCCACTCGGCCGGCAGCGCGGCCGCGCCGTACAGCGCACCCGCGAGCCCACCGGCGATCGCGGCCACCGTGTCGGTGTCGTTCCCGGTCCGGACCGCGCGGACGAGCGCGTCCTCGAGCGACGAACTCCGCTTGACCGCCGAGTACGCGGCCTGCATCGCGGACACCACCCACCCGTTCGAGTCCGTGAAGTCGACCGGCTCGGAGTGCTCTGCCGTGACGAGCCGGTCCACCCACAGCCGACGCTTCTCGAGGTCGAGCAGGTCGAGGCCCCGCAGCACGTCGAGCTCGCCGGTGAGCACCGCGTGCCGGATCGCCACGCACCAGAGCACGCACGCGTCCCCGGCGTCCGACTCGTGGTGGGTGAGGTCGCTGATCGCCCGGGCGGCCTCGGCGAGCCGGAGTTCCTCGTCGGCCGCACCGGTCAGGTACCCGAGCACGAGCGGTGCCGTCCGCATGAGCGATCCGTTGCCGGCCGACTGCCCCTTGTACTCGTGTTCCTGCCGGGCCGCAGCGCGTGCGTCGGAGGCGACCCGTGCCTCCAGACCCGTGAGGACGTTGCGCGTCTGGATGCCGACGTCGGGCGCGGTGACGGCCCACGCTGCCCAGGCCGCGACGAGGCCGTCGAGCGTTTCCTCGGAGGCCGGGTCGCCGCCGCGCGCGAGCGTGCGGAGGATCGGGACGGCCATGCTCGTGTCGTCCGTCCACTCCCCCGGAGCCCAGCCGAACGAGCCGCCGCCTGTCATCCGGATCGGGGTGGGTTCGGGGACGGCGGGGCGGAACTCGTAGCCCGCGCCGAGCGCGTCGCCCGCGGCGGAGCCGATGACGGCGCCGATCGCCCGGTCGGTCTGTTCGGTGGTCAGCATGGCCGCCTCCTCAGGTTTGCGCGGAATTGCGTAAACCTGAGTCTGCACGATCGTCGCAGTTTGCGCAAGTGTGCGTAAACTCGCTGCCATGGCGAACGAGTACCGCGACGCGAGCGGCAAGCGGCTGACCGACTACCCGCGGCCGTCCGTCGCCGTCGACACCGCGGTATTGACGGTGCCGACGGGGGGCGATCTCTCCGTCCTGCAGGTGTGCGACGCGACCGACGGCGACTGGCGGCTGCCGGGGACGTTCGTGCACGAGGGCGAGCGGTTGGCGGCGGCGGTCCTGCGGTCACTCTCCGACAAGGCCGGCGTGACGGGGCTGGCGCCGACGCAGCTGCACGTGTTCGACGACCCTGCGCGGGACGACCGGGGATGGGTGCTGTCGGTGGCGCACCTCGACGTGGTGCCCTTCTCGGCGCTGTCGTCGTCGCTGAACCCGTCACAGGCGCGGCTGGTCCCGGTCGACACCGCGACGGGGATGGTGCACGGGCACGACGACATCGTGGCGTTCGCGGTGGCCTCCTTGCGGGCGTCGTACGCTGCGGCACCCGATCCGCGAGGCCTCCTGCCCGAGCCGTTCACGATGTCGGAACTGCGGCACGTGCACGAGGCCGTCCGTGGCGAGCGGCTCCTGCCCGACTCGTTCCGCCGCGCGATGCTGCCGCTGCTCGTCGACACGGGGTCGCGCGCTGCCGCGGGCCCGGGCAAGCCGGCGACCCGCTACCGGCGCGCCTGAGGCCGCCTGCTTGGTGAGCAGAAACGGTCGGGTCCGGGGCGCCGACCCGACACTTTCTGCCCACGGAACGCGCCGACGAAACACGAAAGTAACTTGCAGCACTGGCGAGTGTTGGTGCAATGCGCTTTCATGGAGCGCATGACGATCGCTGACCGTACCGACCGCGCCGACGCGTTCGCCCTCGTCCGGACCCAGTCCGGTTCAATGCCGACGAGCATGCGCGCGATCGCCGACGCCGTCCTCGACGACCCCGGCACCGCGGCCACCACGAGCGCCGCCGAACTCGCCGACCGCGCCGGGGTGTCCCCCGCGACCGTCTCCCGCTTCGCCCAACACCTCGGGTTCGCGAACTTCGCCGCACTCCAGCGCAGCATGACCCGCGCCGTCGAGCGGGGCATCCACGAGCGCCGCGAGACCGAGATCCACGCCGGCGTCAGCGTCGACGACGACGTCACCACCGTGATCGCGAAGGTCGCCGAGGACGTCCGCGCCGTGATGAGCGACACCCGCGCCACGCTCGACCCGTTCACCCTCGAAGCCGCAGCGGTCCGCATCAGCGAGGCCCGACGGGTCGTCCTGTACGGCGTCGGCGCGAGCGGGATCGTCGCCCGCGACCTCCACCTCAAGCTCGAACGCATCGGCATCGCGAGCTCGATCGCGGACGACCCGCACAACGCCCTGACGCTCGCGAGCGTCCTCGGCCCGAAGGACGTCCTCGTCATCACGAGCCACTCCGGCACCACGGTCGAGGCGCTCGAGGTCGCCGCCGTCGCGCGCGGGAGCGGCGCCACCGTCGTCGCGATCACCGGCCACGCCACCTCGCCGCTGACCCACCACACCGACCACGTCCTGCTGGGCGTCGCCGGTGCCGAGAGCGACCTCCGCCCCGCCGCGATGGGCAGCCGGATGAGCCAGCTCGCCATCGTCGACGCCCTGTTCGTCGTCGTCGCCCAGCGCACCGACGAACGCTCCCGCCCGCTCCTCGCACGCAGCCGCCACGCGGTCCGCACGCACCACCGTTCCTGAATCGAGCACCATGCACCACCACGACGACCTCCGCGAGGAGCTGCAGCACCTCGCGACCGAGGCCACCGATTCGTCCCTCGACGACATCGACCTCGTCTCCACCCTCGAGGCTGCCCAGCGCATGAACGCGCTCGACCGCAGCGTGCCCGCGGCACTCGAGCCGTGCCTCCCGGCCATCGCCCTCGCCGCCGACTCGATCGCCGCAGCGTTCTCGCGCGGCGGCCGCCTGATCTACGTCGGTGCCGGCACGCCGGGCCGGCTCGGCGTCCTCGACGCCAGCGAGTGCCCGCCCACCTTCGGCACCGACCCCTCGCAGGTCGTCGGCGTCATCGCCGGCGGTTCCGTCGCCGTCACCACCGCCGTCGAGGGTGCCGAGGACGACGAGGCAGCCGCCGTCCGCGACCTCGACGCGCTCGGCCTGACGGCCGACGACGTGGTCGTCGGGATCAGCGCGTCCGGCAGGACGCCCTACGTCATCGCGGCCATCCTGGAGGCGCGGCGCAGGTCCGCCCTGTCCGTCTCCGTCGCGTGCAACCCCGACTCGGCCGCGGGGCGGGAAGCCGACATCGCCATCGACGTGGTCGTCGGGCCCGAGTTCATCGCCGGGTCCACCCGCCTGAAGGCGGGGACCGCGCAGAAACTCGTCCTCAACATGCTCACCACGCTGGCGATGGTGCGCAGCAACAAGACGTTCGGCAACCGGATGGTCGACGTGCGGGCGACGAACGAGAAGCTCGTCGCGCGGTCGTTCTCGCTCGTCCAGGACGTGACCGGGGCTGTTCCGGCCGATGTCGCCGCAGCGCTCGATGCTGCGGACGGCGAGGTCAAGACGGCCATCGCGATGATCCTCACCGGGTCGTCGGCGTCCGTTGTCCGCTCTCGGCTCGCTGCTGCCGACGGCTCCTTGCGCGCCGTCATTTCCTGATCTTTCCCGTTCGTCCTTCCTTCCCCCGAGGAGCACCATCAATGACCGATGCACAGCAACTCGCACAACAGATCCTCGACACCGTCGGTGGGTCCTCGAACATCGCCGACGTCGAGAACTGCATGACCCGGCTGCGGGTCGAGGTGGCTTCTCCTTCCTCTGTTGATCTGCCCGCTCTCCAGGCCACCGAGGGCGTCATGGCCGCCATCGCGGCCGGCTCGAACCTGCAGATCGTGCTCGGGCCGGGGTTGGTGGACCGGGTGGCTGATTCGCTCGAGTCGTTGCGTGCTGCTCCTGTTCCGGGTGCGTCCCCGGCTTCGGTGTCGCCCGAGGAGCTGGCGGCGCGGGGCGCGTCGATCAAGGCATCCGCCCGTGCCCGTTCCGACGGCCGCACCATGCGTGCCATCCGTCGCATCTCGGCCATCTTCATCCCACTCATCCCCGCGCTGATCGCCTGCGGGCTCATCGCCGGGATCAACGGCATCCTGACGAACCTCGGATGGTTGCCCGGGGTGACGACGTTCCTCGGCGTGCTGTCCTCCGGGTTCCTGTCCCTGCTCGCCGTATTCGTCGGGATGAACGCCGCGAAGGAGTTCGGCGGGACGCCCATCCTCGGTGGTGCCGTCGGCGGCATCATCGTCGCTGCCGGGGTCGCGAACGTCACCGTGTTCGGCGAGACCCTGGCGCCCGGGCAGGGCGGTGTGCTCGGAGCGCTGGCGGGCGGCATCCTCGCGGCCTACGTCGAGCGCTTCATGCGGAGGGTCACGCCCGACGTCATCGCGCTCATCGTCGTGCCGACCGTGACCGTGCTCGTCGCCGGGTCCGTGACGCTCGGCATCCTGATGTCCGTCGCCGGCGTCGTCTCCGTCGCCATCGGTACGGCTGCCACGTGGCTGCTCGCGAACGGCGGGGCCTTCGCCGGCTTCATCCTCGGCGGGCTCTTCCTGCCGCTCGTCATGACCGGGATGCACCAGGGGCTCATCCCGATTCACGCCACGCTCATCGAGCAGACCGGGTGGACCGTGCTGCTGCCCGTGCTGGCGATGGGTGGTGCCGGGCAGATCGGTGCGTGCATCGCGCTGTGGGTGCGGTTCCGGTCGAACGCCTCACTCGTGCGGACCATCCGCGGGGCGCTGCCGGCTGGGTTCCTCGGCGTGGGCGAGCCGCTGATCTACGGGGTGACGCTCCCCCTCGGGCGGCCGTTCATCACGGCGTGCATCGGTGGGGCGTTCGGTGGCGGGGTCGTCGGGCTGTTCGACCAGCTCGGGCACTCCGTGGGGGCGATCGCCATCGGGGCGTCGGACCTGTCGCTCATCCCGCTGTTGAACGGATCCTCCGGCTACGGCTGGGCGTTGCTCGGGTACGGGTCGGGGCTCGTGGTGGCGTACGTCGTGGGGTTCGTGGCGACGATGGTGTTCGGGGTGTCAGAGTCGGTGCGGGCTGATCTGGAAGCGCAGTCGGCTCATTCGCCTGGCGACCCTGTCGCTCCGGCTGCGCCGCTTTCGCACTCGACCGCGGCATCGCCTCTCGAGCGGTCATCGGCCTCGTCCAGGCATGACGCGGGCCGGATCCCCGGCGAGGACCACGAACGAAACCCCAACTGCAAAGCGGCGGCCGCTATCTGAATTCCTGACCAGCGATCACTCGTTGCCGCATTGAGCAGTCGATGCCGGCAATGCACCTGTCGAAGCTCCAGCCGCACTCGGCCTTCTCCGCAAGTACATCGCTAACCCGTTGTTAGACGCAGGGAGCACGTATAACTAATAATCTCCAAGTCGCAAATACGCTCGCAGGGCGCAAGTACAGTCAATGTTGCGGCTTCACTCGGGAGCACCGAGTGCTCCCGGTGCCTCATCGACATCAGCGAGCCCGTCGAGGTCGATTTCGCCGAGCTGTTCGCGTATGATGCCTCGGAGGATTTCGACTTCTTCGTTCACGATGACCACGTGGATTGTGAACAGGTCGTTCGAGATGCGGTGGTGCTGGCGCTGCCGTTCCAGCCGGTCTGTCGACCGGACTGCCCAGGCCTCGACCCGGTGACGGGCGAGCGACTGGCCGACATCGGCGAGCAGCGTGCTCACGAGGTCCTGGACCCGCGGTGGGCTGCGCTGAGCGGCATCGCCCTCGGCGACGCGACGAGCGGCGGCGAGGACACCGTCGCAGCCAGCACGACCACGCCCCAGACCACCGAGGGTCAGGAGCGGTCCGACGCCGACCAGGCCGACTGACCGCCGCCCCTCGCCACTGACCACCGACCAACCGAAAGAGAACCACCATGGCCGTTCCCAAGCGCAAGCAGTCCCGTGCCAACACGCACGCCCGTCGTTCGCAGTGGAAGGCCGCGCCGGTCCAGCTCGTGAAGACGATCGAGAACGGCAAGGTCACCTACAGCCTCCCGCACCGCGCGAAGGTCGTTGAGGACTCCGCCGGCACGCCCCTGTACATGGAGTACAAGGGCCGCAAGGTCGCCGACGTCTGATCGGACCACACGCATGACAGCGACGTCCGGCG
>NZ_JBIVBW010000005.1:308845-345972 GCF_044746255.1 Curtobacterium sp. NPDC086286 | reverse complement strand
TCGTCGCCTTGGTGAGCCATTACCTCACCAACAAGCTGATAGGCCGCGAGTCCATCCCCAACCAAAAAATCTTTCCACCACCAGACCATGCGGCCGGCAGTCATATCCAGTATTAGACGTCGTTTCCAACGCTTATCCCAGAGTCAGGGGCAGGTTACTCACGTGTTACTCACCCGTTCGCCACTAATCCACCCAGCAAGCTGGGCATCATCGTTCGACTTGCATGTGTTAAGCACGCCGCCAGCGTTCGTCCTGAGCCAGGATCAAACTCTCCGTAAAAAATTACAACCAACACCCGAAGATGTCAGCGAGTTGATTCTGACTGTTGACTGTCTACTGACAATCTTCAATCCAAAAGGAATTGTCTCCGAACCCACCAGCAAGCTGATGAGTCACGGGGTCAATAAATTGGCATTGACAATGTGCACGCTGTTGAGTTCTCAAGGACCAGACGCACTCCCCACTCGTCCCGTAAAACACGAGCGTCGTCAGAGAGGCATTTCGTCTCACCCCGAACAGACCACTTCGAGAGTGGATCGTCATCGGGATTCGTTGCCTGAGCGGGACCCCGTCCGGACTGCATCTCCGGGGCGTTCGCTCCGGTGACCGTCTCGGCCGTTCCGTTCTCCGCCTCAGCGGCAACGAGTGATTACTCTACACACGCCCCGGGGGCCCCGCCAACCGTCCCGCACCCCGGGCGTGTCGCAGGGGCTGATCCGCGCGGAGACGCGGAACGGCCCGCCCCCACGGTGGGAGCGGGCCGTTCGGTGACGCATGTCAGTGCTTGGCGATGACCGGGTTCTTGAGTGTGCCGATCCCCTCGATCGTCACCTCGACGACCTCGCCGTCGCGGATCTCGCCGACGCCGGCAGGGGTGCCGGTCAGGATGACGTCGCCAGGGAGGAGCGTCCAGATCGACGAGACGAACTCGATGAGGGACGGGATGTCGTGCACCATCTCACTCGTCGAGCCCACCTGGCGCAGGTCGCCGTCCACGCGGGTCTCGATGCGGATGTCCGACGGGTCGATCTCGGTCTCGATCGCCGGCCCGAGCGGGCAGAAGGTGTCGAAGCCCTTGGACCGAGTCCACTGGCCGTCGCGCGCCTGCAGGTCACGGGCGGTCACGTCGTTGGCGATCGTGTAGCCGAGGATCACGCTCGCGAAGTCCTCGCGCGTGACGTTCTTCGCGAGCGACCCGATCACGATGGCGAGCTCGCCCTCGTGGTCGACGCGTCCGACCCCGGCGGGGAGACGGATCGGGTCCTCGGGGCCGATCACCGACGTGTTGGGCTTGAGGAACACCACCGGGTCGTCCCCGGAGCGCTCGTCCATCTCGGACGCGTGCTCGGCGTAGTTGAGCCCCACGCCGATCACCTTCGACCGCGGGATGACGGGGGCGAGGAGCTTGGCGTCCGCCAGGGGCACCCGCTCCCCCGTGGTCTCGAACCCCTGGTACATCGGGTCACCCGCCAGCACGACCAGGTCGCGCTCGTCGAGGATGCCGTACCGGGGGTCTTCGCCCTTGCTGCTGAACCGTGCGATCTTCACCGTTGGAGCCTATCGACGTGTGGTGTGCGTTCAGGCCGGGTCGGTCAGGCGCGTCATCCACCCGTGCGGGTCGGGACGGCGGCCGTACTGGATGTCGGTGAGTTCGTCGCGCAGGGACATCGTCAGCTCGCCGGCCCCGACGGTCGGCGACCCGATCGTGAAGCCCTCGCCGCGGAGTTCCGCGATCGGGGTCACGACGGCGGCGGTCCCGCACGCGAAGGCCTCGGTGATGGAGCCGTCCTCGACGCCGTCACGCCACTCGTCGAGGGTCACCCGACGGCGTTCGACGCGCAGCCCGCGGTCCTCCGCCAGCTGCAGGATCGAGTCGCGCGTGATGCCCTCGAGGATGGAGTCGGAGTCCGGCGTGACGAGCGTGCCGTCCGCCTTCACCAGCACGACGTTCATGCCCCCGAGTTCCTCGAGGTACTTGCCCTCGACCGAGTCGAGGAACATGACCTGCTGGCAGCCGTGCTCGTAGGCCTCTTGCTGGGGCAGGAGCGACGAGGCGTAGTTGCCGCCGGTCTTCGCCGCACCCGTGCCGCCCTTGCCGGCCCGCGCGTAGTTCGTGGACAGCCAGATCGACACCGGCTTCGGTCCGGAGGTGAAGTACGCCCCCGCCGGGCTCGCGATGCAGTGGTACGCCACCGCCTGTGCCGCACGCACCCCCAGGAACGACTCGGTCGCGATCATGAACGGCCGCAGGTACAGGCTCGTCTCGGCCGCCGAGGGCACCCAGTCGACGTCGGTCCGGACCAGCTCGCGGATGGAGTCCACGAAGGTCTCCACCGGCAGCTCCGGCAGCGCGAGCCGCCGCGCGGACCGCTGGAAGCGCTTGGCGTTGGCGTCCGGGCGGAACGTCCAGACCGAGCCGTCGGCGTGCCGGTAGGCCTTCAGCCCCTCGAAGATCTCCTGCGCGTAGTGCAGGACGCTCGCGCTGGGGTCGAGGCTGATCGGCCCGTACGGGTGGACCGAGGCATCGTGCCACCCGGCGTCCAGCGTCCACTGCACGGTGGCCATGTGGTCCGTGAAGTGCTTGCCGAAGCCCGGGTCGGCGAGGATCTCCTCGCGCTCGGCGGCGGCACGGCGCTCGGGCGAGGCGGTGGTGGCGAACGCGAGTCCGAAGTCGGTGTCGGTGCTCATACGGGGAGACTCCTGTCAGGCGGTGGTGGTGCGTGCCGTGGCCGCGGCGGCGATGGCGTCGCCGATCTCGGCCGTGCGACGCTGCGAGGTGCCCCGGTCGGCGAGGTCGGCCTCGACCGCCCGCGTGACCGCCGCCGCGAGGTCGCTGTGACCGATGTGGTCGAGCAGCAGTGCGACGGACAGGATGGCGGCCGTGGGATCGGCCTTCTGCTGACCCGCGATGTCCGGCGCGGAGCCGTGGACCGGCTCGAACATGCTGGGGAAGGTGCCGTCCGGGTTGATGTTGCCCGAGGCCGCCAGACCGATGCCGCCGCTGATCGCGCCGGCCAGGTCGGTGATGATGTCCCCGAAGAGGTTGTCGGTGACGATGACGTCGAACCTAGCAGGTTCCCGCACCATGTGGATGGTGACGGCGTCGACGTGCTGGTAGTCCACCGTGACGTCCGGGTACTCCTGCCCGACGGCCGCGACGGTGCGCTGCCAGAGGGCTCCGGCGTGCACCAGGACGTTGCTCTTGTGCACGAGCGTGAGGTGCTTGCGCGGCCGCCGGTCCGCCAGCTCGAACGCGTACCGGACGACGCGCTCGACGCCGTACGCGGTGTTCAACGAGACCTCGGTCGCGATCTCCTGCGGGGTACCGACGCGGATGGCGCCGCCGTTGCCGACGTACGGTCCCTCGGTGCCCTCGCGCACGACCACGAAGTCGACGTCACCGGGGGACGTCAGCGGCGTCGTGACCGACGGGTAGACGACGGTCGGGCGCAGGTTCACGTAGTGGTCGAAGGCGAACCGCAGCTTCAGCAGCAGCCCGCGCTCGATGATCCCGCCGGCGAGCCGGGGGTCGCGGGGGTCGCCGCCGACCGCGCCGAGCAGGATCGCGTCGTGGGTGGCGATGGCGGACATGTCGTCCTCGGTGAGGATGTCACCGGTCTCGAGGAACCGGTCGGCACCGAGGGAGAACGGGGTCTCCTCCACCACGAGGTCGTCCGGCAGCACCGCGTGCAGGACCTTCAGCGCCTCGTCGACCACCTCGGGTCCGATGCCGTCCCCGCGGATCACCGCGAGCTTCACCGTCTGCGTCATGTCCGCCACTCCCCTACAGCGTGATGTCGATCTCGCGGAGCGAGGCCGCGTCGATCGTGGACCGGACGTGCTCGAGGATCTCGGCCGGGACCGGCGAGTCGACGGTGAGGACGCTGAGCGCCTGGCCGCCGGCGGCTTCCCGCGAGATCTGCATCGCCGCGATGTTGATGCCGGCGTCGCCGAACTCCTTGCCGTAGACCGCGACGATGCCGGGCCGGTCGGTGTACTCCATCACCACGTGGTGCTCGGCGAGGGCGACCTCGACGTCGTGACCGTTGATCTCGACGAGCTTCGCGACCTGCTTCGGGCCGGTGAGCGTGCCGGACACGCTGATCGCCGGGCCGTCTGACTGGGCCCCGCGGATCGTGAGCACGTTCCGGTACTCGGGGCTGTCCGAGTCGGTGATGAGCCGCACGGTGACCCCGCGCTGCTCGGCGATCAACGGTGCGTTCACGTAGGACACCTGGTCGCTGACGACGTCGGTGAAGACGCCCTTGAGCGCCGCGAGCTTCAGCACGCTGACGTCGAACTCGGCGAGCTCGCCGTGCACCTCGACGTCGATGCTGGTGACGGGCGACGTCGCGAGGCCGGTGAACACCTGACCGAGCTTCTCGACGAGCGGGATGCCCGGGCGCACGTACGGGTCGATGACGCCACCGGCGACGTTGACCGCGTCGGGGACGAGTTCTCCGCCGAGGGCGAGCCGCACGGACTTGGCGACCGAGACGCCCGCCTTCTCCTGCGCTTCGTCCGTCGAGGCACCGAGGTGCGGCGTGACGACGACGTTCGGGAGCGCGACGAGCGGCGAGTCCTTCGGGGGCTCGGACACGAAGACGTCGAGACCGGCGCCGGCGATCGTGTTCGAGGTGAGCGCACGGTGCAGCGCGTCCTCGTCGATCAGCCCGCCACGGGCGACGTTCACGACGAACGCGGTCGGCTTCATGAGCGCGAACTGGTCGTCCGAGATCATGCCGACCGTCTCCGGCGTCTTCGGCATGTGGATCGTGGTGAAGTCGGCGCGCTTGAGCAGGTCCTCGAGCGAGACGAGCTCGACCCCGAGCTGCTGGGCACGGGCCGTGGTGACGTACGGGTCGTACGCGATGACCTGGACGCCGAACGCCTGCAGGCGCTGGGTGATGAGCGCACCGATGCGGCCGAGACCGATGATGCCGACGGTCTTCTCGTACAGCTCGACACCGGTGTACGCGGAGCGCTTCCAGGTGCCGGCGGCGAGCGACGCGTGTGCGGCCGGGATGTGGCGCGCGAGCGACAGGATGTGGCCGACCGTGAGCTCGGCGGCGGAGATGATGTTCGACGTCGGCGCGTTGACGACCATCACCCCTGCGGTGGTGGCCGCCTTGATGTCGACGTTGTCGAGGCCGACACCGGCACGGGCGACGACCTTGAGGTTCGGGGCCGCGGCGATCGCCTCGGCGTCGACCTTGGTGGCGGAGCGCACCAGGATGGCGTGCGCATCGGCGAGGGAGGCCAGGAGGGCGGGGCGGTCGGTACCGTCCACGTTCCGGATCTCGAAGTCGGGCCCGAGGGCGTCGACTGTGGCGGGCGAGAGTTCTTCGGCGATCAGGACGACCGGCTTCGGCACAGCTGCAGTTTCCTCACACGAGACGGGCGGTATCCCACCATCGTATCGACGTGCGCACGTGGTTACGACCGCCGGGTCGGTCCGGTGGGCGACCCCACGACGGACGGGAGGCGCGGTGCCAGCCGGCACCGCGCCTCCTGGCCGTCGGACGGACCGTCAGAAATCCAGCAGCCGCGGCACGAAGAGCTGCAGATCGAGCCACAGCGCGCCGGCGGCGGCGAACGCGAGGACGAAGACACCGATCGTCACCGCGAGCCGCGCGCGACGGCTGACCCACAGCGCGACGACGAACGCGACCGGCGCGATCGCGATGTCCAGCACGAGCCACACCCACGGGGTGCTGCGGGCCAGCGAGTCGCCGCCGGACGTCGTGCCGAGGAACGCGTTGAACGCGCGGACGGACTGCGAGACGGTCACGAGGTTGCCGACGCTCTGCACGGTCATGTACGCGAACAGCAGGGCGAACACGAGCCAGACGACGACCTTGCCGACGAACGCCCGGGACGACCGACGGACGGTCGGCGTCGCCGCGGTCACCCGAAGCTCCGCGTCATGAGGAACGGCCACGGGAAGAGGACGAGGGCGCCGAGCAGCATCCACAGCAGACGGCTCCGCGTGCGCTGTCCACGGCCGGCCCAGAGCACGACGGTGAACCACAGCGCGGGTGCGACGATCGACAGGAACCGCAGGACCTCGACGAAGACGGTCAGCACGGTGTCGACGTCCGAGACGTACGAGGTCGAGGCCGTGAGCAGCCACGCCACCGTGTAGAGCAGGTACAGGCCACCGAAGACGCCGAACCCGATGAGCGCGCCGGAGGTCTCGGGGGCCTCGGGGTCACGGCCGGAGCGTTCCTTGACGGTGACCGGGTTGTGCGCCGCGTCGACGTGGGTCGCGTCGTCGGCGTCGCCCCAGCTGAGGGCGTCGTCGTCGTGGTCGACCGAGCCGTCGGGCGGGGATGCTGCCGTGGTCATGCCTCGATTCTACGAGGCGTGCCGCTCCGGCTCGACCACGGACGACCGGTGCGGCCGCCGGTCAGACGTCGGCGGGCTGGGTCTCGAGGACCTCGGCGACGACCTCGCGCACCGCGGGGAACAGCGGGTGGCTCTCCATCAGGCCGGTGAGGATCTCGGTGAGGGCGTGTGCCGTCGCACCCGAGCGGAGCAGCGCGTGCAGCTCGATCGACTCGGGGTCGTTCTCGTCGTCGAAGTCGAGCGCGACGCGCACGGCGCCGAGCAGGTGGTCGACGGGGAGCCCGCGTTCGGCGAGCTGCGCGGCCGGGCCGACGAAGCGCTCGCGGCGGCCGAGCTTCCGGAGCGGGTTGCGTCCGACGCGGACGGTCGTGTCCGGGAGGTGCGGGTTCGCGATGCGGGAGAGGTTCGCGGCGACGTAGCGCGCGTGCTCCTCCGGGTCGAAGCCGTGCTTGGCGACGAGGAGCGCGGTGGTCTCGGCGAGGACGCCGTCGACCTCGGCGCGGACGGCCTCGTCCTCGAGTGCCTCGCGGATGAGGCGGATGCCCCGGACGTAGCCGTGGTAGGCGGCCGTCGCGTGCGCGGTGTTCACCGTGTAGAGCTTGCGCTCGACGAACGGCTGCAGGTCGTCGACCCAGGTCACGCCGTCGATCGCCGGCGGCTCGGCGTCGGAGTCGGCGAAGGGCGTGCGCTCGATGACCCACTCGTAGAACGGCTCGAGCACGACGTCGAGGCCGCCGGACTGGCCGAGCACCCCGGACTGGTCGGGGACGATGCGGTCGATGGCGCAGTTCGCGAAGACGGCGGCGATGTCGCGGTCCTCGAGGATGGGGGCACGACGGATGCTGGCGTGCAGGGAGTCCGTCGCGTTGAAGGCGTTCTCGCACGCCACGATCGTGACGTCGCCACGGTCGAGCGGCCGGGCCGCCAGCCCCTCGGCGATGACGGGGGCGACGAGCGGGAGGGTCCGGGCGCCGACCGCGGTCGTGACGACGTCGGCTTCGGCGATGGCCCGGACGACCTGCTCGCGGTCGGTCTTGCTGCTGAGGGCCGTGAACCCGTAGACGAGGTGCTCGACCGGCATCTCGCCGACCTCGTGCACGACGAACCGGCCGGCTTCGTTCAGTGCCGAGACGACGCGGTCGTCGACGTCCACGAAGGTGAGCTCGTAGCCGCTCGCGACCAGGAACTGCCCCACGAACCCGCGTCCGATCTTGCCGGCGCCGATGTGGACCGCTCGCTTCGTCACCGCCATCCGACGATCCTCCCATGCTGGACGACGACCTGAGGACCGCCCATGTCCGGGCCGGACGACGGTCGTCGCGAAACGTCCCCGGGAACGCCGAGGGGACGCCGGTGGGCGGCGTCGGGGCTGGTGGTGAAGTGCTGCATAACGTTCGGGTCACATCGCGAGGCGGCGGTGCGGGTGCACCGCCGCCTCGTCGTCGAGTGGTGTTGCGAAGACTACCGCGCGGCGGAACCGTCCACGTAGTCGGCGTCGTTCGACTTCCACGCGAAGAGGGCGCGCAGCTCGCGACCGGTCGCCTCGATCGGGTGGCCCTCGCCCTTGGCGCGGAGTGCCTTGAACTCCGGCGCGCCGGCGTCCTGGTCGTCGATGAAGCGCTTCGCGAAGGCACCGTTCTGGATGTCCGCGAGGACGGCCTTCATGTTCTCCTTGACCTCGGGCGAGATCACGCGCGGGCCGGAGACGTAGTCACCGAACTCGGCCGTGTCGGAGATCGACCAGCGCTGCTTCGTGAGGCCGCCCTCCCAGATGAGGTCGACGATGAGCTTGAGCTCGTGCAAGACCTCGAAGTAGGCGATCTGCGGCTGGTAGCCGGCCTCGACCAGGGTCTCGAAGCCGTACTGGATGAGCTGCGAGGTGCCACCGCACAGGACGGCCTGCTCGCCGAACAGGTCGGTCTCGGTCTCCTCGGTGAAGGTCGTCTTGATGCCGCCGGAGCGGAGGCCGCCGATGGCCTTCGAGTACGACCACGCGAGGTCCCAGGCGGAGCCGGACGCGTCGACCTCGACGGCGACGATCACGGGGACGCCGCGGCCGGCCTCGTACTCGCGGCGCACGGTGTGCCCCGGGCCCTTGGGGGCGACGAGCGACACGTCGACGCCCTCCGGCGCCTGGATGTAGCCGAAGCGGATGTTGAAGCCGTGGCCGAAGACGAGCGTGGCGCCCGGCTTGAGGTTGGGCTCGATGTCGTCCTTGTAGACGATGCGCTGGACCTGGTCCGGCGCGAGGATGACGACGACGTCCGCCCAGGCCGTGGCGTCGGCCGGGGTGAGGACCTCGAAGCCGGCCTCTTCCGCCTTCTGGCGGCTCTTCGAGCCCTCCTGCAGGCCGATCTTGACCTCGACGCCGCTGTCGCGGAGGTTGAGGGCGTGGGCGTGGCCCTGCGAGCCGTACCCGATGACGGCGACCTTCTTGCCCTGGATGAGCGTCAGGTCGGCGTCGGCGTCGTACACGATGTCAGTCACGGTGGTGGTTCTCCTGTGGTCGGTTCGGGAAGCGTTGGTTGCGGTGAGTCGGGAGGAGACGGACTGGAGGCGCGGTGCGGGTGGCGACCCGCGCCTCCAGTCCGTCACGGGTCGCGGTCAGCGCACCCGGTCGGTGATGCTCTTGGGCCCACGGCCCATGCCGAGGAGGCCCGCACGGGCGAGCTCCTTGATGCCGTAGGGCTCGAGCACGCGGAGGATCGCCTGGATCTTGCCGGGGTCGCCGGTCACCTCGACGATGAGCGAGTCATTCGCGACGTCGACGACCTGCGCACGGAACAGGTTCACTGCCTCGAGCACGGCCGAGCGCGTCTGGTTGTCCACCCGCACCTTCACGAGCATGTGCTCGCGCTGGACGGACTGGGAGAAGTCCAGCTCGACGATCTTGATGACGTTGACCAGCTTGTTGAGCTGCTTCGTCACCTGCTCGAGCGGGAGGTCCTCGACGTCGACGACGACCGTGATCCGGCTGAGGCCGTCGACCTCGGTGTTGCCGACCGCGAGGGACTCGATGTTGAACCCGCGGCGCGCGAACAGCCCGGCGACGCGGGTCAGCAGACCCGGCTTGTCCTCGACGAGGAGGGAGAGGACGTGGCTCATGCGGTTTCCCCCGTCATGTCGGCGTCCTCGTCGTCCCAGGTGGGGGCGAGGGCCTGGGCGTACTCGATGGACGAGTTGCTGACTCCCTGCGGGACCATCGGCCAGACCATCGAGTCGCGGCTCACGACGAAGTCGATCACCACGGGGCGGTCGTTCGTCTCGAGGGCGAGCTGGATGGCGGCGTCGACCTCGTCCGCCTTCTCGACGCGGATGCCGAGGGCACCGTACGCGTCCGCCAGCTTCACGAAGTCGGGCACGCGGCGCGAGTCGTGGCCGGTCTCGAGGTCGGTGAACGAGTGGCGGCCGTCGTAGAACAGCGTCTGCCACTGCCGCACCATGCCGAGCGACGAGTTGTTGATGATCGCGACCTTGATCGGGATGTCGTTGATGACGCAGGTCGCGAGCTCCTGGTTGGTCATCTGGAAGCAGCCGTCGCCGTCGATCGCCCAGACCACGCGGTCCGGCTCGGCGACCTTCGCGCCCATCGCGGCGGGGACGGAGTAGCCCATCGTGCCCGCGCCGCCGGAGTTCAGCCAGGCGTTCGGACGCTCGTACTTGATGAACTGCGCCGACCACATCTGGTGCTGCCCGACGCCGGAGGCGTAGATCGCCTCGGGGCCGCTCAGCTCGCCGATGCGCTTGATGATGGCCTGCGGCGCCAGCAGTCCGTCCGTCGGCTCCGCGTAGCCGAGCGGGAAGTCGACCTTGAGCTGCTCGAGCTTCGCCCACCACTCGGCGGTGCTCGCACGCTGGTCGGTCGGGATGCCGCCCCACGCGTCGAGCAGGTCGACCAGGACCTCTTTCGCGTCGCCCACGATCGGGACGTCGGCGAAGCGGATCTTCGAGATCTCGGCCGGGTCGATGTCCACGTGCACGACCTTGGCGTTCGGCGCGAACTCGTCGGCCTTGCCGGTCACGCGGTCGTCGAAGCGGGCACCGAGCGCGATGATGAGGTCGCTGTCCTGCAGACCGAGCACCGCCGGGACGGTGCCGTGCATGCCGGGCATGCCGAGGTGCTGCGGGTGCGAGTCGGGGAAGGCGCCCCGTGCCATCAGCGTCGTGACGACCGGCGCACCGGTGGCCTCGGCGAAGCGGAGCAGCTCGGCGGTCGCCCGGGAGCGGATGACGCCGCCGCCGACGTAGAGCACCGGGCGCTCGGACTCGGCGAGGAGCTGCGCGGCCGCGGTGATCTGCTTGCCGTGCGCCTTGGTGACCGGCCGGTAGCCGGGCAGGTCGATCTTGGGCGGCCAGACGTACGGCGCCGACTTCTGCTGGGCGTCCTTCGTGATGTCGACCAGCACGGGGCCGGGGCGTCCGGTCGTCGCGATGAGGTGCGCCGCGGCGAGGGTCGCCGGCACGTCGGCCGGGTCGGTCACGAGGAACGAGTGCTTCGTGATCGGCATCGTGATGCCGACGATGTCGGCTTCTTGGAAGGCGTCCGTCCCCATCAGGGTCGAGAAGACCTGGCCGGTGATGGCGATGAACGGCACCGAGTCCATGTAGGCGTCGGCGATCGCGGTGACGAGGTTCGTCGCACCGGGGCCCGAGGTCGCGATGGCGACGCCGACCTTGCCGGACGCCGAGGCGTAGCCCTCGGCGGCGTGGCCGGCGCCCTGCTCGTGCCGGACGAGGACGTGGCGGATCGTCTGCGACGCCATGAGCTCGTCGTAGAACGGGATGATCGCACCGCCCGGCAGGCCGAAGACGTCGGTGATCCCGAGGTGCTCGAGCGTCCGGAGGACGGCTCCCGAGCCGGTCAGGATCTCCGGCGTCCGGCGTGCACCGGCGGCCGCGGACAGCGGAGTGGCTTCCGTGGGCATGAGGTGTTCCTTGCCTGGAGTGATGGCGATGGTGCGTGTGTCGACGCTAGCCCGTGACCGCGCCCTTGGCGGCGGACTGGACGAGCTTCGCGAACTTCGCGAGGACTCCGCGGGTGTAGCGCGGGGGCAGCGGGGCCCAGCCTTCTCGGCGGGCTTCCAGCTCGGCTTCGTCGACCAGTAGGTCGAGCGAGCGAGCCGCGATGTCGACACGGATGCGGTCGCCATCGCGCACGAATGCGACTGGACCTGCGTCCACCGCTTCCGGTGCGATGTGGCCGATGCACAGGCCGGTTGTGCCGCCTGAGAATCGTCCGTCCGTCAACAGTAGTACATCCTTGCCGAGTCCAGCGCCCTTGATGGCCGCCGTGATGGCGAGCATCTCACGCATGCCCGGGCCGCCCTTGGGACCCTCGTACCGGATGACGACGACGTCGCCCTTCTGGATCTTCCCCTCGGTGAGGGCGTCCATGGCGGCGCGCTCGCGGTCGAACACCCGTGCGGGACCCTCGAAGACCTCGGCGTCGAAGCCGGCCGTCTTCACCACGGCACCCTCCGGCGCGAAGGAGCCCTGCAGGATCGTCAGGCCGCCGGTGGCGTGGATCGGGTTGTCGAGCGTCCGGAACACCTCGCCGTCGAGCTCCGGCGGGTCGATCTCGGCCAGGTTCTCGGCAAGGGTCTTGCCGGTGACGGTCATGACGTCGCCGTGCAGCAGGCCGGCGTCGAGCAGCGCCTTCATGATCACCGGGATGCCGCCGTTGCGGTCCACGTCGACCATGACGTACTTGCCGAACGGCTTCATGTCGGCGAGGTGCGGGACCTTCGAGCCGATGCGGTTGAAGTCGTCGAGGGAGAGCTCGACCTCGGCCTCGTGCGCGATCGCGAGGAGGTGGAGGACGACGTTCGTGGAGCCTCCGAGTGCCATGGCGACGGCGATGGCGTTCTCGAACGCCTCCTTCGTGAGGATCTGGCGCGCGGTGAGGCCCAGGCGGAGCATGTTCACCACGGCCTCGCCGGAGCGGTGCGCGTAGTAGTCACGCCGACGGTCGGCGCTGGGCGGCGCTGCCGAGCCGGGGAGCGACATGCCGAGGGCCTCGGCGACCGACGCCATGGTGTTCGCGGTGTACATGCCGCCGCAGGCGCCCTCGCCCGGAACGATCGCACACTCGATCTTCTTGAGTTCCTCTTCCGACATGGTGCCGGCCTTGCACGCGCCGACGCCCTCGAAGGAGTCGATGATCGTGACCTCCTTGAAGGAGCCGTCGGCCTGCTTCACGTAGCCCGGCATGACCGAGCCCGCGTAGAGGAAGACGCTCGCGAGGTCGAGGCGCGCGGCCGCCATGAGCATGCCTGGAAGGGACTTGTCGCAGCCGGCGAGCAGGACGGTGCCGTCCAGCCGCTCGGCGTTCACGACGGTCTCGACGCTGTCGGCGATGACCTCACGCGAGACGAGGGAGAAGTGCATGCCCTCGTGGCCCATCGAGATGCCGTCGGAGACGGAGATGGTGCCGAACTGGAGCGGGTACCCGCCGCCGGAGTGGACGCCCTCCTTCGCCCCCTGCGCGAGGCGGTCGAGGGAGAGGTTGCACGGGGTGATCTCGTTCCACGAGGAGGCGATGCCGATCTGCGGCTTCTCCCAGTCCTCGTCCCCCATCCCGACGGCACGCAGCATGCCACGCGAGGTGGTTGCTTCGATCCCGTCGGTGACGACCCGGCTGCGCGGCTTGACGTCGATATCAGGCATGGGGTGAGTCTAGGCGCAGTTGGGATACCAAGCCGACAACTCCATGCATCCGCATGGGTGACGGGCGGTCCAGGAGGCGCGGCGCGGGTCCGTCGGGTCGCTGCGGGTCAGCGCGTGGCGCGGATCCGCGCGAGCTGCTTCAGCACGTCGGTGAGCGCCGCCGGGTCGGCGACGCGGTAGCCGGCGAGCGTGTCGCCCTCCCCCACCTTCACGCCGACGTCGCCGTCGCGGAGCACCCGGAAGGCGTCCTCGTCGGTGACGTCGTCGCCGGCGAAGAACACCGCGTCGGCGCCGTGCAGGTCGCGCAGCCGGGCGATCGCGTCGCCCTTGGTGACGTGCCGGACGGCGAACTCGAGGATGTCCTTGCCCCCGCGTTCGAGGACGTCCGGGTCGGCCTCGTGCGCGGCGGCACTCGCGGCGGCGTTCGCCTCGGCCGCGACCTCGGCGCTCACCCGGCGGGTGTGCACGCCGTGGCCGGCCGGCTTGTGCTCGATGACGACACCCGGGAACCGCTCCCCGACCGCGTCGAGCGCGGTGCCGATCCGGGCCACGCGGGTCTGCTCGTCGTCGGTGAGGGCCGCTTCGTCGTGCCCGTCGACGCGCCACTCGACGCCGTGCGACCCGACGAGGGCCATCTCGGCGGGGGCGTGCGTCACCGCGGCGAGGCTGTCCAGCGGGCGCCCGGAGACCAGGACGACCTCGGTGTCCTTCGCCCGGTGCAGGGTGAGGACGGCCGCCCACGAGCCGGGCAGCGCGCCGACCTGCGACGGGTCGTCGGCGAACGGCGCGAGCGTGCCGTCGAAGTCGAGGGCGACGATGAGTCGCGGCGCAGCCGCGAGCGTCTCGAGGGCCCGGTCGACGGCGGTCTGGTCGGTGGTCGTCTCAGGCATCACGCGCCTCCCGGGTGTCCTCGGCAGCACGCGCCGTCTGGGCGTCCTGGTCGAAGATCGACATGTTGTCCGTCTGCGCCTCGCGGTGCTGGTCCTTTGGGTCCGCCGCGGAGGGGTCGATCTGCGCGTTCTTCGGGGCGTGGCGGTCGAGCGCCTCGAGGAACGAGCGCGACCAGCGCGCCACGTCGTTGTCGCGGACGCGCTTGCGGAGGGCCCGCATGCGGGTCGAGCGTTCGCGTCGGGGCATCTCGATCGCGCGCTGGATCGAGTCCTTCAGCGCGCCGATGTCGTGCGGGTTGACGATGACGGCCTGCTTCAGTTCGTCGGCGGCACCGGCGAACTCGGACAGGATGAGGACGCCGTCGTTGTCGAACCGGGCCGCGACGTACTCCTTCGCGACGAGGTTCATGCCGTCGCGGAGGGCCGTGACGAGCATGATGTCGGCGGCGAGGTAGAGCGCCACCATCTCCTCGCGCGGGTAGCCGTGGTGCAGGTAGGCGATCGGCTGGTGTCCGATCACGCCGAGGTCGCCGTTGATGCGGCCGACCGTGAGCTCGATCTCGTCGCGGAGCGTGGCGTACGTGTCGACGCGCTCGCGGCTCGGGCTGGCGACCTGCACGAGGGTGGCGTCCTCGACCGCGATGCGACCGTCCTCGACGAGTTCGCCGAAGGCCTTGATCCGGTGGCGGATGCCCTTCGTGTAGTCGAGGCGGTCGACGCCGAGCAGCACGGTCTTCGGGTTGCCGAGGCTCGCACGGATCTCACGGGCGCGCTCCTGCACCTCGGGCCGGTGCGCGATCTCCTCGAAGCCGGCGGCGTCGATGGAGATCGGGAAGTGCCGGGCCTCGACGTGCCGCACCGTGATGCCCTTGCGGCTGCGCGGTGCGTCCGGGTCGTCGACGGGGACGTCGATCGTCTGCCCCTTGGTCGTGTAGCCCTTGATGTGCCGGACCGCCCGGAGGAAGTCGCTCGCGTCGTCGTGCCGCTGGAAGCCGATCACGTCCGCCCCGAGCAGGCCGTCGAGGATCTGCGCGCGCCACGGGAGCTGGGCGTAGATGCCGACGGGCGGGAACGGGATGTGGTTGAAGAAGCCGATCGTCAGGTCCGGGCGGAGCTCGCGGAGGAGGGCGGGGACGAGCTGCAGCTGGTAGTCCTGCACCCAGACGATGCCGTCCTGCTCGACGATCTCGGCGATCTGCTCGGCGAAGCGCTGGTTCACGCGCTTGTACGCGTTCCACCAGTCGCGGTGGTAGCTCGGGTGCTCGATGACGTCGTGGTAGAGCGGCCAGAGGGTGTCGTTGCTGAACCCCTCGTAGTACTCCTCGACGTCGTCGTTGCTCAGCGGGACGGGCACGATGTGGATGCCCTCGTTGTCGAACGGGGCGACCTCGACGTCGGGCTGGCCGACCCAGCCGACCCAGGCACCGTCGTTCGCGCGCATCACCGGTTCGAGTGCGGTGACGAGGCCGCCGGGCGAGTGCCGCCAGCCCTCGTTGCCGTCCTCGTCGACGATGCGGTCGACCGGCAGGCGGTTCGAGGCGACGACGAAGGCGTAGCGGGTCTGTTCGGTGCGGGGTGCTGCCATGGGGTGCTGGGGTCTCCGTTCCGCCCGGCACGAACGCCGGGTTCGGTGCCGAAGTTACCAGCGTGCCGACAGCGGATTCACGGCGGATCGACGGCTTCCGGTACGCTGCGTCCATCGTGTCGGGGGGACACGCAGGTGACGCACGGGGTCGTCACCGCCCTCTCGACGAGAGAGGACCCAACCGTCGTGAGCGATCAGTCGCCCGTCCCGCCCGTTCCGCCCGGGCCCCCGTCAGCCGCGCCGGCAGCGTCGGACCCGCTCGGTCGCCTGCTCCGCGCCGTCCCCGGTCGCGACTGGGTCGCCGCCGTCGTCGCGGCCGTCGGCGGGTGGGTCGCGGCGTACGTCGTCGCGGCGATCTCGCTGCTCCTGACGGTCGCCGTGGCCGCCGCCGGTTCCGGTCCGGTGTCCACGGGCTCGTCCTCGGGCCTCGGCACCGGCGGCTCCGACCTCGGGTCGGCCGGGGCGCCCGACGTCCAGTCGCTGCTGTCGGGTGTGAGCGTGCTGCTGGGGTCCCCGGCACAGCTCGTCGCCCTCGCGGACCTCGGGCGGCTGCACGGCTCCGGTTCGATCCTGCTGCTCGGTTCCGGGTCGGGGTCGGTCGGCGTCGTGCCCGTGCTGGTGCTCGCGGCGCAGGTCGTGCTCGCGGTCGTGCTCACGCGCCGCATCCGGAGCCGGGTCCTCGCGCTCCCGCAGCTCGTCGTCACGGCGGTCGTCGCCGGGCTCGTGACCACCGCGGTCACCACGCTCGCCGGCCTCGTGCTCGCCATCCGGTTCCCCGCCGTCTCCGGGGTGCAGATCGACCCCGTGCACGCCGTGGGGATCGGTAGCGTGCTCGGGTCGTTCGTGATCGGCACCCTCGCGGTGCTGCTCGCCCGTCCGTCGCTGCTCGTCGGCCGGAGCACCTCCGTCGCCCGGGCACTCGGTGCCCTGCGGGTCGCCGCGTGGCAGCTCGGCGGGCTCCTCGTCCTGCTCGCCCTCGTGCTCGTCGTCGTGGCGCTCGTCGCGCAGCCGTCGTGGGGCGCCGCCCTGCCGCTGCTGCTCGGCAACGCGGCCGTCGCCCTGACCGCGCTCGGCTTCCTCGGCGGGGTCGGCACCTCCGGACTCGGTGCCGCCGGGAGCGACGCCTCGGTGTTCGCGGGCGCCGGCGGCTGGACCTGGCTCGTCGTCCTGCTCGTCGTCGTGAGCTCGTTCGCGGCCGGTCTGGCGCTCGCGGTGCGCCGGAACGACCGGGTCCGCACGACGCTCGACTGGGTCGCGACGCCCGTGGTCTGGTTCGTCGCCGGACTCGTGCTGTTCGTGCTCGGCACCGGCGTGGTGTCCTACCAGGTGACCGGTTCGAGTGCGGTCGGCGGGTCCGGCTCGGTCGGTGTGGCCCCGTGGACGCCCGTCGTCTTCGCGCTCTGGGGTGCGGCCATCGAGGTCGTCGCCCGGTACGTAGCGCCCGTGCTGCTCCCCCGCCTCGGCGGCGGCGTGCTGCTGCGGACGGCGCGCGTGGTCGGGACCGACCCGGTGCCGGCTCGGCCGACCGTTCCGCTCGACGGGTCCGCCGGCGCTAGCGTGCCCAGGGCACCCGTCGCTCCCGCCACGGGGGCGACCGGCTCGGCGGCCGACGGTGCGGCTCCGGTGTGGGCGGTGCCCGACGATGCGGCGGCCCCGGCGGCCACGGCAGACCCGTCGCAGCCGGACCAGCCCGTCCAGTCCGTCCAGCCCGGTGCGCCGGTCGGCCAGCCGCACCCGAGCCAGCCCTTCGTCGGCCAGGGCGCCCCCGCCCCCGCGCCGATGTCCCCGCACGCGAAGAAGGTCCTCGTGCGCTCCCTCGTCGCGGGCGGCGCGGTCGTCGTGGTCGTCGTGGCGGGAGCGATCACCACGGGCGTGCTCCGCACCACCGTCTGGGGCCCCGGACCCACGGCCCGGTCGTACGTCGACGCGATCGCCCAGGGCGACGCGGACACCGCGGCGAGCCTGAGCGAGGTGACCGGCGACGCCTCGATGCTCGACTCCGCCGTGCTGCAGAGCGCGAAGGACCGTCCCACCGACGTCCGCGTCGGCCGGGTGTCGACCAGCGGGGACACCGCGTACGCGAACGTCACCTTCCGGCAGGGCGACGCGCAGCGCTCGGGTCAGATCGTCCTCGAGCGGACCGGCACGTCGTTCCTCGTGAAGGACGAGTGGCGCGTCACGGAGCCGCTCACGGACCGCGTGACGGTCTCGGCCGCGCAGGTCCTCGAGGGCGCCGACGTGACGGTCGGCGGCAAGAAGGTGGGCGAGATCGAGAACGGCGCCTTCACGTCGCTCGCCTACCCCGGCAGCTACCAGGTCGAGGTCGGCGGCACGGAGTACTTCACCGGCGGCACCGAGACGCTCCGCGTGGGGTCGTCGAGCTCGCCGTACGCCGACTTCGAGGCGAAGCCCACGAAGCAGCTCGAGACCGATGCCGAGCAGTACGTGTCGGACCTCATCGACGACTGCGCGGCGAAGACCGACATCAGCTACGCGGACGGCTGCCCCTGGTACGGCCCGTACGACGCGGACGGCGCCGTGCAGTACGACGTCCGGTCGAAGCCGGATCTCGAGGTGCAGTCCTCCGGGGGCGGACTCGTCGAGGTGACGAGCACCGCGGACGGCAGGATCGGGTACTCGTACACGGACTACTTCGGCGACGCGCAGAAGAGCGAGGACACGTTCGACGTGGACGTCTACCTGAAGGTCGAGGACGGGAAGCTCGTCTCGGCGTACTGAGAGCCCGTACCGCGTGCACGGCCGACCCTGGAGTCCCGGGGTCGGCCGTCTCACTAGGCTCGACCCCATGGTCATGACACGGGCGTGGCGGAACGGCACCGCGGCGGAACGGGACTTCCCGGTCGACCGGATCTCCGAGCTCATCGCCGAGGACGGCACCTTCGTGTGGGTGGACTACACCGACCCCGATCCGTCCGACCTCGAGCACGTCGAGGCCGAGCTCGGCATCCACGCGCTCGCGGTCGAGGACGCCGTCGAGCGCGGCCAGCGCCCGAAGCTCGATCGGTACCGCGACAGCCTCTTCCTGGTCGTCTACGACGTGGGCGGCCTCGACCACGCCGGGGGCCTCACCACGCACGAGGTGAAGGCCTTCGTGACCGAGCACGCCCTCGTCACGATCCACGGCAGCGACGTCGACACCGGGGCCATGGAGCGCCGGCTCGACGCGACCACGGACATCGCCGACCACGGCGTCCCGTGGTTGATGTGGGGCCTGCTCGACGCGGTCACGGACCACGCCACGAACACGGTCGAGGACATCGAGCGCCGGATCGACGCGCTCGAGGAGGACCTCTTCGAACACGGCACCCCGCGTGAGAAGCAGATCCAGCGGCGATCGTTCCGCCTCCGCAAGGCCCTGGGCGTCCTGCGCCGTCAGGTGGTCCCCACGCGGGACAGCGTCGCCTCGTTGCTGCACGGGGACGCCGAGACGATCTCGGACGGCATCCGCCCCTACTTCCGCGACGTCGAGGACCACCTCGTGTCGATCACCGACTCCGTCGACCAGCTCCGCGACGCGGTGTCGAGCGTCCTCGACACGAACCTCAACCTGGCGTCGAACCGGCAGAACACGGTCATGAAGAAGGTGACGAGCTGGGCGGCGATCATCGCGATCCCGACGGCGATCACGGGGTTCTTCGGCCAGAACCTGAAGTTCCCGGGAATGGGCGAGTGGAGCGGGCTCTACTTCTCCCTCGGGCTCATCATCGCCTCATCGCTGACGCTGTACCGGGTCTTCAAGGCGAAGGACTGGCTCTAGAGCCGAAGCGCGAGGACCCCGGCGACGACGGTGAGCGGTGCCACGATGCACCCGAGCGCCATGTACCGCCCCCACGACAGGTGGACGCCCTCGGACGACAGTCGTGCGTGCCACAGCAGCGTCGCGAGCGAGGCCCACGGCGTGATGAGGCAGCCGGCGTTCACCCCGACGAGGAGCGCCGCGTAGCGCAGGGCCTCGTGCCCGGCGGCCGGCTCGAGCACCAGGTAGGCGGGCAGGTTGTCGATCGCGTTCGCCGCCAGCGCGCCGGCACCGCCGAGCACCAGGAGCGACCCCGTCCCGGTGCCACCGGAGAGCGCAGCCACGATCGGGTCGGTGATGCCGGTCGTGTGCAGCGTCTCGACGACCACGAACAACCCGGCCGCGAAGACGAGCGTCGACCACGGCACGCGCGACGGCTTGAGTTCCGACGGCGCCCGGAAGGCCGCGACGACCACGAGCACGACCGCCGCGGCGATCGCGGCGATCCACACCGTGACGCCGGCGGTCAGGGCGATCACCAGCGCGACGAGCACCGCCGACGCCGACCAGAAGAACACCGGGTCGGTCGCCGCCCGGACCGAGACCGGCGTGTACCGACCGAAGAGCTTGCCGCGGAACACCACGAGGAGCACGGCGCACGGGATCACGACACCGGCGAGCGCCGCCCACACCATGAGCCCGGCGAACGGGATCGGCCCGTCGAGCCCGATGCGGTCGACGGCGAGCAGGTTCGTCAGGTTCGACACCGGCAGCAGCAGCGACGCGGTGTTCGCGAGCCACACGGTCGTCAGCGCGAACGGCATCGGCGGGAGTCCGACCCGCCGGGCGAGCGTGATGACGATCGGGGTGAGGAGCACGGCCGTGGTGTCGATCGACAGGAACACGGTGCAGAGGACCGCGAGCACGACCACGGCGCCCCAGAGCCCGATCGTCCGACCGCCCCCCACCCGTGCGGCGACGTCGGCGAGCCGGTCGAAGACCCCGGCGTCCGCCGCGAGCTCGGCGACGACGGTGAGTCCGAGCACGAAGGCCAGCACCGGGACGACCCGGTCGGCGAGCTCGGCGAGGTCGGACAGTGGGAGCAGCCCGAGGGCGACGCACACCGCGCCCACCACGAGCAGGACTCCCCCGATGACGGCCTGGCGCACGACGACTCCTCCACGAGCGCGCCGGGCAGGGCGTCCGGCGGCGCTCCAATGTACTGGCCGGTAGCGTTGACGGGACGACGACAGGAGGAACCCGTGCGGAAGTTCATGTTCAGCGGTGCGGTGTGGAGTTCGATCATCAGCGGCTACAGCGTGGTGCAGACCACGCGGCAGGGCCCGCGTGACTGGCGCCTCGCGCTGACGTGGGTGGCGTGGATCGCGACGACGCTCGTGGCGATCGGCACGGTCGTCGAGGACGACCGCGCCGTCAAGGCCAAGCAGCCGTAGACCGCGACGCGACCCGGTGACGGGACGCGACCCGGTGACGGACGGGAGGGACGGTGCCAGCTGGCACCGTCCCTCCCGTCCGTCCGTCGGTTCCGGGCCGGCCGGTCAGCGCTCCGACCGCGGGATGTCCGAGGTCTGGATCGGTCCCGTGAAGAGCGCCGCACGGTCGTCCTGGTCCGGCGTGAACAGCGCGGACTCCGACGCGGTCGACGCCGCGCGCCGTCGCGGCGCCGCGACCTCGTCCACCATGAGCACCCGCTGGACCGGCAGCGCGTCGGGATGGGTCCGCTGGATCCAGTCGACGAGCTCCTCGCGGATGTAGCAGCGCAGGTCGAACAGGGACGGCGCGTCGTGCGAGGTCGCGAGGACCCGGACACGCACGGACCCCTGCACGGCGTCGGTGACCTGCAGGACCTTCACCCGGCGGTCCCAGAGCTCGGTGCGGTCGAGGATCCGGTCGAGCTCGGCCCGCATCTCCCCCGGCCGGACCCGCCAGTCGAGGTCGAGCTCGACGGCACCGAGCAGCTCGCTGTTGGTCCGGGTCCAGTTCTCGAACGGCGTGCTCGTGAAGTACGTCGACGGCAGCACGAACCGCCGGTCGTCCCACAGGTGCACGACGACGTAGGTGAGGGTGATCTCCTCGATCCGCCCCCACTGCTGCTCGACCACGACGACGTCGTCGACACGGATCGACCCGGAGAACGCGAGCTGCATGCCGGCGAAGACGTTGCCCAGCGTCGACTGCGCTGCGAGGCCGGCGATGACGGAGATGAGCCCCGCCGACGCGAGCACGCTCGCCCCGGCTGCCTCGACCCCCGGGAAGGTCAGCAGGATCGCGCCGATGCCGATGATCACGAGGACCGCGACGGTCAGCCGGCGGATCACGAGGACCTGCGTGCGGATGCGGCGGGCCTGCCGGTTGTCCGGGACGTCGATGCGGAAGCGGTGCAGGCCGAGGTCCTCGAGGAAGATCGCGATCTGGCACGCCAGCCAGGTGCCCGCAGCGATCGTGGCGATGAGGAAGCCGTGCGACACCGGCGCGCGCCACGGGAAGGCGTCCGGCCGGTTCGGGACGCTCGTGACGAACGCGACCCAGAGGAGCACGACGAGCAGTTCGGTGCGGAACGGGTGCTTCATGCGTCGGGAGAGCACGGCCGCCCAGCGTTCCCGCCGCGCGAGTGCACGGAAGACGAGGTGCAGGACGAGCGCGGCGGCGGCGGTGACGAGCAGCGCGACGCCGATCGCGACGAGGAGCCGGAGGAGGATGTCCATCCCTCCATCGAAGCGGTGGACGACGGACGTCGTTCAGGAACGCGACCACCCACATGACAGGAGGCGCGGCGCCGGACCGGCACCGCGCCTCCTGGCAGGGGCTGCTGCTACTTCGTCGAGGTGAGCGAGTCCACGTAGTCCTGGTGCTCGGACGCCCACTTCGCGGTGATCGCCGGGTACTCGCTCGTCTTCGCGCCGCTGTTCACGAGCGCGTTCTCGAGCGAGTAGAGCGTGTCGGAGTCCATCGCGAAGTCCTCCATCCACTTCGACGCCTGCGGGAACTCGTCGGCGAAGTCCTTCTTGGCGATGGTGTGGATCTCCTCGTTCTTGCCGAGGGCGCCCTTCGGGTCCTCCAGGTCCTTGATCGGGAAGGCGTCGTACGCCCAGTGCGGACGCCACAGCGTCACGACGACGTCCTCCTTCTTCGCGATCGCGGCCTTGAGGTCGGCGAGCATCGCCGGCGTCGAGCTCGTGATGAAGTCCATCCCGTCGAGGCCGTACTGCGGGATCACCTGGTCCTGCACGACCTTCGTCTCGCCGGCTGCGGGCTCGATGCCGACGATCTTGTTGCCGAAGTCCGAGGCCTTCGCCTTCAGTTCTTCGATCGAGTCGATGTCCGAGTACTCCGGCACGGCGAGCTCGAGCGACGCCTGCTCGTTCCACGCGCCGAGGTCCGTGAGGTCCTTTCCGTACGTGTCCATGTACTCCTTGTGCGTGTTCGGCAGCCAAGTGTCGAACACGACGTCGTAGTCGCCGGATGCGAGGCCCGTGTAGGCGGGTGCGACGTCGGAGTTCGTGAGCTGGACGTCGTAGCCCTTCTCCTCGAGGACGTGCTTCCAGAGGTAGCTCGCGGCGGTGTCCTCGTCCCAGCCGTTGAAGACGACGACGAGCATGGACTTCTGGTCGCCGTTGTCGAGCGTGCCGGAGGCGCCGTAGTACCCGGGCGGCATGCACGCGGACAGGCCGAGGGCGGTGGCGGCGGCGAGTGCGGCGGCCGCGAGGGTGCGCTTGGTTCGCTTCATGATCTGTTCCTTCCTCACGCGTCGACGGTCTGGCGGTCGGTGACCGCTTCGGTGGTGGCGGCGGTCTGGGCGGTCGCCGCGTTCGGCGTCGCGGTCGCGGTGGGCTTCCGCTTCGCGCGTCCGAAGAGCCTGGAGGCGCGGCCCGAGTCACCGCCGAGCGCTGCGGTCAGGCGGTCCAGCAGGATCGCCAGCACCACCACTGACAGGCCGGCCTCCGCACCGAGACCGACGTCGATGCGGTTCAGCGAGGCGACGATCTGCTCGCCGAGTCCCCCGGCGCCGACCATGCCGGCGATGACGACCATCGAGAGCGACAGCATGATGACCTGGTTGACGCCCGCCATGATGCTGGCCTTCGCGAGCGGCAGCTGGATCTGGCGGAGGATGCGCCAGGGGCTCGACCCGAACGCGGCGCCGGCCTCGACGACCTCGCTCGGGACCCCACGGATGCCGAGCTCGGTGAGCCGGACGCCCGGAGCCATCGCGAACACGATCGTCGCGACGATGCCGGGGACGACGCCGACGCGGAAGAGCAGCAGCGCCGGGATCAGGTAGACGAAGGCCGGGGTGGTCTGCATGAAGTCGAGCACCGGGCGGATGATCCGGCTGGCGGTGTCCGAGCGGGCGGCCCAGATGCCGAGCGGGATGCTGAACACGACAGCGAGCCCCGCGGCGACGATCACGAGGGCGAGGGTGTCCATCGCGTTCGTCCACTGGCCGACGCTCACGATGAAGAGCAGACCGACGGCGGCGCCGAGTGCGAGCTTCCAACCCTTCGCGACGAACGCCAGGACCACGAGGATCGCGACGACCACCCAGAACGGCGGCGTGGAGAGGAAGTACTCCATCCACGCGTCCATCCACGTGAACACGTAGCGGACGACGTCGAAGAAGCCGGAGAGGTAGGTGGTGATCCAGTCGACGATCGCTGCGACCCAGGTGCCGAGGGGCAGGTGGAAGTCGCCGAAGGAGTTGGTTCCGGGGGTGATCATGCGTGGTCTCCTTCGGCGAGGGTCGAGTCCATGTCGGAGTCGGAGATGCGGGTGACCGGCTCGAGCACCGGGATGGGCATCGTCGCCGTCGGCACGTTGCCGAGGGCGGCGAGCAGGGTGACGCGCGGGACGACTCCGAGCAGGCGCCCCTCGTCGTCGACGACCGCGATGGGCAGCGGCGACTCCACCGCGAGCTCGAACAGATCGGTCAGCGCGGTCTCCGGCGCGACCCGGGCGTACTCGGTGTTGACGATGGCGTCGAGGTTCGTGTCGCCGGCCTTGACCTGGCGCATGACGTGCCGGTCGCGGACCCAGCCCTCGAGCTTCCGGCCGCGTCCGGTCACGAAGACCGCGGCCGTCTGCAGGTCGCGCATGGTCCGGAGCGCGCCACGCGGGCCGACGGTCAGCGGGACCGCTGCACGTGCGGGCTCCATGACGCTCGATGCGGTGAGCACGCGGGCACGGTCGACGTCCTGCACGAACTGGGCGACGTAGTCGTTCGCGGGGTCGGTGAGGATGTCCTCCGGCGAACCGATCTGCACGATCCGGCCGTCGCGCATCACGGCGATCCGGTCGCCGAGGAACATGGCCTCGTTGAGGTCGTGCGTGATGAAGACGATCGTCTTGCCGAGGCGCTGCTGCAGGTCGACGAGCTGCTCCTGCATCTCGCGGCGGATGAGCGGGTCGAGGGCGCTGAAGGCCTCGTCCATCAGCAGGACGTCGGTCTCGGCGGCGAGGGCGCGGGCGATGCCGACGCGCTGCTGCATGCCGCCGGAGAGCTCGTCGGGCTTGGCGTCCGCCCAGACGTCGAGTCCGACCAGGCCGATGACCTCGCGGGCCTTGGCCAGCCGGGTGGCCTTGTCGACGCCGTTGACCTCGAGGCCGTACGCGACGTTCTCGAGCACCGTGCGGTGCGGCAGCAGCGCGAAGTGCTGGAAGACCATCGACACGCTGGTGCGTCGGATCTCGCGGATCTCCTTCGGCGTCGCCTTGGTGACCGTCCGGCCGCCGATCTCGACGCTGCCCGCGGTCGGCTCCAGCAGGCCGTTCAGCATGCGGATGAGCGTCGACTTGCCCGAGCCGGACAGGCCCATGACGACGAAGATCTCGCCGGGACGCACGTCGAAGGACGCGTCGATGACGGCTGCCGAGCCGAGGTCACGGACCTCGTCACGGGTGGCGCCGTCGGCCAGGCGGCGGACCGCTTCACCGGGTCGGCGGCCGAAGACCTTGTAGGCGCCGTGCACGCGCACGGCCGGGACGTCGGTGGGGTGGTCCGGCGTGACGGCACGCCGGTCCTGGGGTGGTGCGATGGTCAACGGTGCTCCTCGCGGGACCGCGGCGCGGAACGGCGCACGGCGGTACCGGTGGTTGCGGACGGGTCGCCCGGCACCGTGTTCGGCGGCATCGCATCGAGCCCGCGCAACGGCGCAGGGCGAGCGATCACGCACGCGGGGGTCGTACTCGGGACGACCCCGGTCCAGCCGACCGTACGGCCCCCGCTGTGCTGCTGCGGTGGACGCGTCCTGATCGTCGGTGTCCCCTGAAGGGACGTTCAAGGCTATCGGCGCTTGTCCCCCGTCGCGAATCCGGGTCCGCCGGAATCCCGGCACCGGTGTACCCCGTTCACGGCGTGTCGCCCACCGGTGCGGGGATCGCGATCGTGACCGGCTCGTTACTTTTCAGGAGACTCGCATGGTTGTGTGCCACCCCGGTTCGACGCACCTGTAGCGTGTCGCGCATGACAGCGCAGAACGACACCGGGGTGGACCGCGCGCCCGCGAACGACTTCTCGCACGAGCAGGAGGGCTACCAGCACGGGCTGAAGCCCCGGCAACTGCAGATGATCGCCATCGGCGGCGCGATCGGCACGGGGCTCTTCCTCGGCGCGGGCGGTCGCCTGCACACCGCGGGGCCGGCCCTGGCGGTCGTGTACCTCATCGCGGGCATCTTCGCGTTCTTCATCCTCCGGGCCCTCGGTGAGCTCGTGCTGCACCGCCCGTCGTCCGGGTCGTTCATCTCGTACGCCCGCGAGTTCTTCGGCGAGAAGTTCGCGTACGCCGCCGGGTGGATGTACTTCCTCAACTGGGCGATGACCTCGATCGTGGACACCACCGCGGTCGCGCTCTACCTGCACTACTGGGCCGGACCGCGCGCGATCCCGCAGTGGGCGCTGGCCCTCGCGGCGCTCGTCGTCGTGCTGGCCGCGAACCTCGTCGCCGTGAAGGTGTTCGGCGAGCTGGAGTTCTGGTTCGCGATCATCAAGGTCGCCGCCCTGGTGGCCTTCCTCATCGTCGCGCTCGTGTGGCTCGTGTTCGCGTTCCCGGTGGAGGCGGGCGGCGAAGCGGTCCGCACCGGCTTCGGCATCTGGGCGGACAACGGCGGCCTCTTCCCGACCGGCCTGCTCCCGGCGGTCCTCGTCGTGCAGGGCGTCGTGTTCGCCTACGCCGCGATCGAGCTCGTCGGCACCGCGTCCGGCGAGACGCAGGACACCGAGAAGGTCATCCCCCGCGCGATCAACTCGGTCGTCTTCCGCATCGCGGTGTTCTACGTCGGGTCGGTCGTCCTGCTCTCGCTGCTCCTGCCGTACACCTCGTACAAGGACGGCGTCAGCCCCTTCGTGACCTTCTTCTCGTCGATCGGCAACCCGCAGGTCGGCCAGGTCGTCGGCTCGATCATGAACTTCGTCGTCCTCACCGCGGCGCTGTCGTCGCTGAACGCCGGGCTCTACTCGACCGGACGTGCACTCCACTCGATGGGCATGAACGGCTCCGCGCCGAAGTGGACCACGAAGATGACGAAGGGCGGCGTGCCGTTCGCCGGCATCCTGCTCACCTCGGCGTTCACGCTGGTCGGCGTCATCCTCAACCTGTTCGTCCCCGGGCAGGCGTTCGAGATCGCCCTGAACATCGCGAGCCTCGGGATCATCACCGCCTGGGGCACGATCATCCTCTGCCAGATGAAGCTGCGGTCGTGGGCGAAGCAGGGACTCGCGAAGGAGCCGTCGTTCAAGCTGCCGGGCGCGCCGTACACGTCCTGGCTGACGCTGGTGTTCCTCGCGACCGTCATCGTGCTCATGGCGATCGACTACCCGATCGGCACGTACACGATCGCGTCGCTCATCATCGTGATCCCGCTGCTCATCCTCGGCTGGTTCCTGCAGCGCGACCGCATCCTCCGGATCGCCTCGCTCCGCTCGGGCATCACGGGTCCGTACCCGGTGACCGGTCGGGACCCGGCGAACCAGGTGCGTCGGAGCGGCTCCGGCACGGACGGTTCCTCGACCGCTGCCACGGACGGTTCGTCGACCGGGTCCACGGATGCGTCCGCTGGTCCGGACGCCGGGTCGGACGCCGGATCGGACGACCACCGGGCCTGATCACCGGCAGCTCTCCCGTCCGTCGGCTCGACCGACGACGGGCGGAGTGTCCGGATAGCGAAACAGCGCGCCCTGGGCGTGCAGGAGGGTCCGGCACCCGTCGGTACGATCGGCGGGTGCCGGACCCATCTGTCTCCCCCACGCTCGACCTCCAGCTCACCTGGCGCGGCACCTTCGGCCGCGTCCGGGTGTTCGACGACCGCGTCGCTGCCGAGACCAGCTACGAGCGGGACGCCCTGACGCCGGTGCCGATGGAGTCCGTGCGCGGGTGGCGGATCGAACCGTGCGACTTCGACGCGGTGTGCGTCGAGTTCGTCACGCCCGGGGAGACCTACCGGGTGCTGCTCGACACCACGGACGAGCAGGTCGCCGGGCTGGCGTTGCGTCGAGCCCTGGGCGCGCCGTTGCCGTCCGCGTCCTGACGCCCACCGCCGACCGGCGGGCGCTCACGGCCAGGACGGGTGGGCTGTACCGTCCGCGAGCCGACGTCCCCACACCGCGTCGAGGTCGGCGACCTGTGACTCGTCCAACCGGACCGCACCCGCGGCGAGGTTCTCGGCCAGGTGCCCGGCGTCCGACGTCCCGGGGATGAGCAGGACGTCCGGCGCGTGCTGCAGCAGCCACGCGAGTCCGAGCTGCGCCGGAGTGACGCCGAGCTCGTCCGCGATCCGCACGGCCACCGGTTCGTCCACGACCTTCGGGAGGCCCGGGAACGCCCCGCCGAGGGGGAAGTACGGCACCCACGCGATCCCTTCCCGGATGCACTGGTCGAGCAGCGCCTCGTGCTCACGGGCCACGAGCGAGTAGGCGTTCTGCACGCAGACGATCCCGGCCGCGAGCCCCCGCTCGAGCACCTCGCCGGACACGGCGCTCAGACCGATCCCCCCGATCAACCCCTCGTCGCGCATCGCGGTCATCTCCGCCAGCTGGTCCTCGACGTCCACGAGCTGGTCCCCCTCGGCCAGCAGACCGGGGCCGGTGTCCGCTCGGCGGAGGTTCACGACGTCGATGCGCTCACGGCCGAGGCTGCGCAGGTTGGCGTGCACCTGAGCGCGCAACTGCTCCGGACGCTGCGCGAGGGCGAGTGGCACCGGTGCGGCGACCCGGACGGCACCGACCTTGCTCACGACGACCACGTTGTCATCGGCCCCGAACGCTCGCCGGATCACGTCGTTCGCGACGCCGTCTCCGTAGAAGTCCGCGGTGTCCACGTGGTCGACGCCGAGCTCCCGGGCGCGGTGCAGCAGGGCCACGCCCGCCTGCCGGTCGTCGGTGAACCGTTCGAGTGCCATCGCCCCGTAGCCGATCCGTCCGACGGTCCGACCGCCGAGCGTGGAGGCGCCACCCGGGCGCCGTGACTGTTCCTCGTGCATGTCATCTCCGGTAGTGTCGATCGAAACGGAGGAACCTCCGCTTCGATCAGCATAACCGGAGGAGCCTCCGCTTTGTCCAGCGATCCCGTGACGAACGCTCGGCGACCTCGCGCGGACGCCGCGCGTAACCGCCAGCGGGTGGTGGACGCCGCGCGTGCGGCCTTCACCGCGCAGGGCGAGGACACGTCGCTCGAGGCCGTGGCACGGGCCGCAGGCGTCGGGATCGGGACGCTGTACCGGAACTTCCCGACGCGCGAGGACCTCATCGCCGCGGTCTACCGCGCCGAGCTCGATGCGGCGCTCGCCACCGTCGACGAGCTCCTCGCCCCCGGTACCGGCTCCGGGAGCGCCGCGGACGCCTTCCGGGCCTTCGCCGGCCGGTACGCCGAGTTCGTCGTCACGAAGCGGGGGCTCGCCGAGACCGTGCGGGCGGGGGCGTTGCGCGGGACAGCCGAGGCCGCGGGGACCCGAGAGCGGGTGAACGCGGCGGTGCAGCGGTTCCTGGACGCCGGGGCCGCCGACGGCTCGCTCCGGGCCGAACTGCTCGCCGACGACGTCACGGCCGCACTGGTGGGCATCCTGCTCTCCACCCGCGACGCGGTCGACGCCGCGCAGACGGGCCGGCTGCTCGACATCCTCGTGGCGGGACTCAGCCGTCCTGCGGCGCGAACTGCGTGACGCGGAACGTCGCACCCTGCGGGTCCTGCAGCTCCGCAGCCCGGGTCCAGAAGCCGTCCCACGAGCCCAGCACCCGACCACCGAGCTGTTCGGCGAGCGCCGCGGCACCGTCGCGGTCCGCCACGCTGAACGACACGTGCCAGTCGTCGGCCCCGGCGTCGAGCTTGTCGAGCGCGCCGATGACGTCGGCGAACCCCTCGGGCGCGCCGACCTGGCGTTCGCGGATGTCCGGGTCCGAGGTCGCCGCGAGGTGGTCGCCGTACCCGGGCAGGCGGACCATCGCGCTCGGGCCTTCCTCGATGCCGGAGACCTGCCAGCCGAAGAGCTGCTCGTAGAACCCGATCGCCTGCTCCGGATCGGTCGAGCGGAGGTCGCTGAACACCCACCCACCGGGGGCGTTGATGTGCTGCGCGCCGAGTCGGGCACGCGCCTGCCAGAGCCCGAACGCGGCACCACGGGGATCGACGCAGTCGACACTGCGGCCGGCCGCTCCCCCGGGTCCGGCGTCCTCGGCGGGACCAGCGGTGCCGCCGAGCTCCGTGACGCGACGGGCCACGGCGTCAGCGTCGTCGACCGCGATGTACGTGCGCCACGTGGCCGGCTCGTCACTCGACGCGACGGCACCGACCTCGTGCCCGTCGATCAACACGATGCGGTAGGAGCCCGGCGCCCCCGGCGGGAGTCGCTCCTCGAAGTCCCAGCCGAACAGCCCGCCGTAGAAGGCCTGGGCTGCGTCCGGGTCCGGCTGTCGGGCGTCGATCCAGCTGGGGACGCCCTGGGGGTACGTGCGCGGGGTCTGGTCGGTCATCGTCGCTCCCGGGTCCGCCGGCGCGTGGCCGGATGCCCCAGGTCTACCGCGGACCACCGACGCCCTCGCGCTCGCGCTCGCGCCGGCGCCCGCGGCTCAGTCGTCGGTGTCGACCTCGTCCGTGACGACCTTGCCGGTGCCCGCGTCGAGGCGGACGCTGTGCTTCGTGCCCGAGGCGTCGCGGACGTCGCCCTCCCAGACGACCTTCCCGAGGTGGTCGTCGAGCCCGAGCTCGGTGATCGTGCCGGCGTGCAGGTCCTCGAACCGGCCGACCGCGTCGTCCACGGTCAGGTCGGCCGCGGCCGTGAAGCGCTCGTTCTCGGCCCGGTCGTCGGCGTCCGAGGTCTCGGTGCGCGGCGATCCGGACACCGCCGTGCCGGCCTCGTTCGTGTGCACCTCGTGCTCGGTGCCGTCGTCGGTGACGACCAGCACTTCGTACGCGGTGCCGTTCTGCTCCTGCTCGACCGAGATCACGGTGCCAGACCCCACGGCGTCGCGGGCGGTGGCGACGGCGGCACGCAGGGCGTCGTTCGACGTGGCGGACGCAGCGGTCGCGCCGCCGGACGCCGATCCGGACGAGGACGACGACGACGTCGTGGACGATCCCCCGTCGGACTGCGCGGTGGAGCACCCGACGAGGGCGAGGGACGCCACGAGCGGCAGGGCGGCGATGCCGGCGACACGACGGGTGGAGCGGGCGGTAGTGGTGCGGAGTGCGTTCATGCGACCAGGGTGCCGGGCGGGTGCTGAAGCACGGCTGAAGCCCCCTGGTCAGCCGCCGAGTGCGATGCGGACCGCGAACCGGGCGCCGCCGAGGGGCGAGTCCGCCACGACGACGTCCCCGCCGTGTGCCCGGACGGCGTCCTGGACGATCGCGAGGCCGAGCCCCGCGCCGCCCGCGTCCCGGCTGCGCGCCTCGTCGAGCCGGACGAGGCGTTCGAACACGCGCTCGCGGTCTGCCGGAGCGATGCCCGCGCCGTCGTCGTCCACCGTCAGGACAGCGCGTCCGTCCTGCTCGGCGAGCGCGACGACGACCCGACCCTCGGCGTGCCGGACGGCGTTGTCGACGAGGTTGCGGACCACGGCGGCGAGGAGCCGTTCGTCCCCGAGGACACGGGCCGGCCCGATCCCGGACCCCTCGACCCGGATCGACCCGGCGGTGCTCCCGCCGAGCCGTCCACGCGCCCGGGCCACGGCGTCGAGCGCCAGGTCGTCCAGGTCCACCGGACGCCGGACGCCCACGTCGCCCTCGTCGAGCCGCGAGAGCTCGAGGAGGCCCGTCACGAGGTCCTGCAGCCGGAGCACCTCCGAGCGCACCACCTCGGACAGCTCGACGACGTCGGCGCGGTCGGGGTGCGCCGCGGCGACCTCGGCGTGCTGGCGGATGGTCGCGATCGGCGACCGCAGCTCGTGGGAGGCGTCGGACACGAACCGCCGCTGCCCCGCGGCGGAACGGTCGAGCCGGTCGAGCATGGTGTTCATGGTCGTGGCGAGCCGGGCGATCTCGTCGCCGGTGTCCGGGACGGCGACCCGGGCGTCCGGTCGTGCCGCGCGGATCGTCTCGACCTCGGTGCGCATGCGTTCGACCGGGCGGAGCGACCGGCCGGTGACCACCCACGTGACGGCACCCATCACGAGCACGAGCACCGGGACGCCCACGGCCAGCAGCGCGACCGCGGCACCGACGGCGGCGTCGGTCTGGTCGAGGGAGACCCCGTAGACGAGCGTCGCGTCCCCGCCGCCGGGCAGGTCGACATCGTCGGCGACGAGCAGCCACCGCTCGCCGTCGTGGGTCCAGCGGGACTCGTCGGCCGTCGGGAGCGCCGGTGGATCGGCGTCGTCCCCGTGGGCGAGGACGGACCCGTCGTCACCCACGACCTGCACGAGGACGTCCTCGTAGCCGCTCACGACCCCGGCGCCGTCGGCCTCGACCCGCGCCGAGGCCTGCTCGAGCCCCGACTCCGCCGTGGTCTGCACCCCGTCGAGGAGGACGAGGCGGAGCACGACGACGAACGCCGCCGCGCCGACGAGCAGCGCCGCGAGCACGACGACGACCGCCCCGAGGGTGGTCCGCGCCCGGACGGACCGGAAGCGCCGGCGGCCGCCGTCAGCCACCGTCCGCCGCCAACCGGTAACCGGCGCCGCGCACCGTCTCGATCGCGGTGCGACCGAACGGCCGGTCGACCTTGCGACGCAGGTGTCCGACGTACACCTCGACGATGTTCGGGTCGCCGTCGAAGTCGACGTCCCACACGTTCTCGATGACGTCGCGCTTCGAGCAGACCTCGCCGGCGCGGCGCGCCAGGAACTCGAGGACGGCGAACTCGCGACTCGTCAGCTCGACGGGCGTCGACGCCCGGGACACCGTCCGGGCGGCCGGGTCGACGACGAGGTCGCCGAGCGTCAGGACCGCCGGGCGCTCGCGCGCACCGCGGCGCACCAGGGCACGCAGCCTCGCCACGAGGACCGGGTGCGAGAACGGCTTCGTCACGTAGTCGTCGGCCCCGGCGTCGAGCGCCTCGACCTGGTCCCACTCGCCGTCCTTCGCCGTCAGCATGAGGACGGGCGTCCAGTCGCCGTCGGCACGGAGCTGCGCGCACACGGCCCAGCCGCTGAGCCCGGGCATCATCAGGTCGAGCACGATCGCGTCGTACCCGAACTCGCGGGCGTGCCACAGTCCGTCGACGCCGTCGTGGGCGACGTCGACCGCCCACCCCTCGGCTTCCAGCCCGCGACGGACGCCGTCGGCGAGCCGCACCTCGTCGTCGACCACCAGGACACGCATGCCCCGATCCTGCCGTGCGCCGCTGAAGCAGGCCTGAAGCGCCCTGGACGCGACCGGTCGCGGGCCAGGAGGCGCGTTGCGGGCCGGCACCGCGCCTCCTGGCCGGCACCGGGTCGCGTCCAAAGCCCCGTCGTCGCCGGGTCCCGGGACGGATTCGGGTTCTGGCCCGGCCTCCGGCGGCGACGGTACCAGCGCCGATCCTGCTCCCTCGGCGACGGACACGCTCGCAGCCGGCCGGGCCGGCGAGGCCGGTCCGGACCGGCTCAGACGAGCAGCAGGATCCCCGCGACGACGGCGGCGACGGCGATCGCCAGCGCGATGAGCAGCAGCACGAGGTGCACCGTGTAGAACGTCGTCGGCTTGCCGGCGGCGTCACGCGCCCGGGAGTCCTTCGCGACCCGCTGGAAGAAGCGGGGCCAGGTGACGACGTTGAAGACGGCACCGATGAACAGGACGAGGGCTGCGAAGACGGTCACCCGACGATCCTAGACACCGCGGGCACGGGGCCGGTGGTGCTCGGCCGCCCCCAACGCGGCCGAGTCCCACCCCGTGCTGCCACATCGCGTGTAGCACCTGCTACAGACCCTACACGGCGGCCCGGACGACGTCGACCCATCCAGTGGGATCGATGTCCCGTTCTGGTAACGACTGGCGCTACGCCGCGTCGAGGGCCGCTTCGGCGTCGGCCAGGGCCCGCTGCTCCGACTCGCTCAGCGACTGCCGGGCGCGACGGGCGCCGTCGTTGATCTCGACGATGAGCCGACTGAGCCGCGTCGCCGGATCGCCGGAGTCGGGGTAGGCGTTGTCGGTGCCGATCCGCGCGTGCAACGGCGTGAGGGCGCGCAGGGCGGTCTCCACCCGGCGGGAGCGCCGACGACGGGAGACCTGGTGGCCGATGACGAGCAGGAGCATCCCGGACGACACGCAGATCACCGCGCCCGGGGTCGTGACGTCGTAGGGCAGCGCGAGGGCCCGGGTGAGGCCGAGGTCGCCCAGGACGTGCGCGAGGTCCATCGCCACGACGACGACCATCCGCACGACACCGAGGACCCCACCGAGCACGAGGACCCACAGGCCGACGAGGTCGGTGGTGGTGCGGGCCTCGCGCAGGTGCAGGACGCAGATGAGTCCGGTCGCGCCGAGCGCTACCCCGAGGTAGACCGTCTGCGCGATCGAGTAGACCGTCGCTGCCGGGTGCGATCCGGCGTCGAGCATGAAGGTCGTCGTCGTCGCGGGCTTGTCGAGCACGGTGAACGCCACGATGACCACCACGACGACGACCGCGCACGTCACGACGATCGCGTTCCGGAGCCACGGCCGCGCGGCACCGACGGCCTTCGACACACCCCAGAGCAGGGTGCTCGTCCCCGCGACCATCAGGCAGTCGCTGACGACCGTGACCACGTTGAACCCGCCGAACAGCGGATCGAGCCACCGGTACAGCGGGTCGACGTTCGTGACGATCGTCGCGGCGAACAACAGGAAGGTGACCGCGAGCGTGCGGTCCTGCCCGCGCTGCAGGACGAACAGCGTGACCGTGCCCGCGATCAGGAGCAGCGCCTGGACGAGGGAGACGATCACCCGAACACCCCGCGGAACGCGCTCGGACGGTCGCGGTGGCCGCGGATGAGCCCAGCGAGCCGGTCGGCGAAGACCTCGGCCTCGTGCTCGTACTCGTTCGAGAACAGCCCGCGGGCGAGTGCCCGCTCGACCTTGTACTCCGGCAGGTCCGGGATGACGTCGCGGATGTAGGCCGCCTGCGGTGCGTGGTCCTGGTGGCGGTGCAGGATGTGGCCGAGTTCGTGGCCGATGACGAACGAGCGGAACGTCCGCGAGGCCGTCGGGGAGATCATCACCAGGTGCTGCCGCTCGAGCGTCGCCACGAAGCCGCACACGGGCTCGGCGGCGAGGAACGCCTCTTCACGGACGACGATCGGCTTGCCGACCACCTCGGCCGCGGCGGCGACGGCCTGGTCGACGTCGGACCACCCCTCGGCCGCACCACGCGCCCAGAACGCCTCGACGAGGTCGGTCGGCGCGCTCATGCGACGCTCCCCCGGGCGGACTCCTCCTCGAGCACCTCGGCGATGCGACGGAGCGCCTCGGGCGAGAGCTCACCGGGGAAGGTCCGGGCGGCGAACCCGCTGACACGTGCCGATCGGAGGGAGCGGACGAGGGCGAGCTGGGCGCCGATGCGCTCGGGGACGTCGCTGTCCTCGAGCAGGAAGCGCTCGTCGACCTCGAAGAAGCCCGCGAGCAGGCGGAGCAGACCGGTGTCGCGGTTGCGACGGCCGTCGCCGGAGAGCATGTACGTCCACTTCGCCCGGGACAGCGAGCCACCCTGGGCCGCCACGTACTCCTCGATCGCCGCGAACGGGACGGGGGCGCCGCGCTGCGCTTCCTCGAAGTCGAGGAGGAGGTTCAGCCGGCGCGCGAGTTCCGCGGCGTCGAGCACGCCACCCCTCGGATCTGCTGTCGCCATGTCGATCGGACTCCTCCCCAGCCGCACGTCGTGCAGGACATGGTAGCGCGAGCCGCCGACGAGGACCTCGCTAGCCTCGACGGTGTGAGCACCCCGTACCCGTCCACGGTCGCCGCCCCGGTCGAGCACGAGATCGTCATCACGAAGTCGCGCTTCATCACGACCGTGGCGCCGGTGTCCGGGGTCGCGGACGCGGACCGGGTGATCGCCGAGGTCCGCCGTCGGCGGTGGGACGCCCGGCACAACTGCACCGCGATGGTCACCGGCGTGCTCGGGGACCAGGCGCGGTCGAGCGACGACGGTGAACCCTCCGGGACCGCCGGCGTCCCGATGCTCGAGGTGCTCCGGCGCCGCGGTCTGACCGACGTCGTCGCGGTCGTCACGCGGTACTTCGGGGGCGTGAAGCTCGGTGCCGGCGGCCTCGTCCGGGCCTACTCGACCTCGGTGTCCGAGGCGCTCGACCGCGCGACGCTCGTGCACCGGCGCGCACTGACCCGGGTGACGGTGGACGTCCCGCACGCCGACGCCGGCCGGATCGACAACGTGCTGCGCGACTGGGTCCGGCACCACGGAGCCACGCTCGGCGACCCCGCGTACGGCGCCGCCGCGACGTTCGAGCTCTGGGTGCCGGGCGACGGCATCGAACCGCTGCGTGCCGACCTCGCCGCGACCTCGGCGGGAGCGCTCGACCCGGTGGTCGGCGAGGAGCGCGTGGTCGACGTCTCCGCCGACTGATCCGCACGCGGAGTCGCGGCCGAATCGCACTCCGGGCGTGTCTCCCCGTGCGGCACCGCACGCCGGGAACGACGAAGGCCCCGACTCGACGAGTCGGGGCCTTGCTGGTGCACCCCCTCGGACTTGAACCGAGAACCCACTGATTAAGAGTCAGTTGCTCTGCCAATTGAGCTAGAGGTGCATGTTGCGCTTCCGTGCTGCAACGGGAAACAACAATAGCATGGGTTTCGCGTGCTCTTGACCACTCGGGGCACGGACCACGAACAGGAGCCCCATGACCGACCGTCTCGCCGCCGGCGACACCGCCCCCGACTTCACCCTGCCGGACCAGGACGGCACCGAGCACTCCCTCTCGGCCCTGCGTGGGAAGAAGGTCATCGTGTACTTCTACCCGGCAGCGTCGACGCCGGGGTGCACCACCGAGGCATGCGACTTCCGCGACAACATGTCCTCGCTGCAGGCCGCCGGGTACGAGGTGCTCGGCGTCTCGAAGGACGACCTGCCGGCGCTCAAGACCTTCCAGCACGAGCAGGCCCTGACCTTCCCGCTGCTGAGCGACCCGGACCTCGCCGTGCACAAGGCGTACGGCGCCTGGGGCGAGAAGAACAACTACGGGAAGATCGTCACCGGCACGATCCGCTCCACGATCGTGGTCGACGAGGACGGCACCGTGCAGCTGCCGCTCTACAACGTCAAGGCGACGGGGCACGTGGCGAGCCTGCGGAAGAAGCTCGGCCTGGTCTGAGACCCGGCTGATCGACGGACGGGAGGCGCGGGGGCCCCGGGCCCCCCCCCCCCCCGCCCGGGGGGGGGCGCCCCCCCCCCCCCCGCCCGCACCCCCCCCCCCCCACACCCGGGGGGGGCGGCGCGCCGGGCGCCCCCCACAAACCGGGCGCGCGGC
>NZ_JBIVBW010000005.1:189732-308835 GCF_044746255.1 Curtobacterium sp. NPDC086286 | reverse complement strand
GGGCCCCTCCCGCTCAACACCGTCCCGCCGAGGGGCCACGTGGCGCGCCTGCGCACGAGGCGCGGCGGGGTGGGAGCCCGGGCTTGGCCTGGGGGGGGGGGGGGGGGGCCCGGGGCCCCCGCGCCTCCAGTCCGTGGATCGGGACCGTCTACTCGACCGGTCGGGCGAGCGCGTCCGTCACCGGCCGCGACAGCACCAGCGTGATGCCCAGCAGCGCGGGGATGAGCAGGAACCAGCCGACGGCGGGCACGCGGAAGACGCCCTGGAACGCCCCGATCGCGAGCGCCCCCTGCAGCACCTGCCAGACGATGATCCCGGACCGCACCCACGGACGACGGTTGCGGAGGCCGATGAACAGGGAGCCGAGCCAGAGCGCCGCGATGGCCGCGAGGACCGTCAGCGCGATCCCGGACGCGATGCTCGTGGCCGGCGCGACGATGAGTTCGACGATGAGGACGATCGTCACGACGACGAGGGCGGCGAACTCGAGTCCGACGACGACGAGGAGCGCCAGGAGGGCAGGCGACCGCCGCTCGATGTGGTCGGGCTCGGTCGGGGTGGTGTCGGGCACAGCATTCCTCCAGCGTCGGAACCCTTGATTTGGCCCTACCAGTATGGAACGATATTCGAGGTCGTTTGGACGGCACGATGTGGTGTGCGTCTCCCGTGGTTCGACGCTCCTCCCCCGAGCGTTCTGCGGGCGTCAGACTCGCTTCCAGCGGACTCCTCCCCCACGGGTGTCCCCTCGTGCCTCGCGCATGCTCAGCGTTCCGATCCCCGAACCACGGCCCCGGCCTGCCGTTCGAGCATCGATTTCAAGGAGCACCACACATGGACTGGCGTGACCAGGCAGCCTGCCTCACCGCGGACCCCGAGCTCTTCTTCCCCGTCGGGAACACCGGACCGGCCGTCGATCAGATCGAGAAGGCCAAGTCGGTCTGCGCTCGCTGCACGGTCACCGAGATGTGCCTGCAGTACGCCCTCGAGAACAACCAGGACTCCGGTGTCTGGGGTGGCCTGAGCGAGGACGAGCGCCGCGCGCTGAAGCGTCGCGCCGCCCGCGCTCGCCGCGCTTCCTGACCCGGCGCCTGCTGCGCGCCTGACGCCCGCCGCCCCCTTCGGGGCCGGCGGGCGTCGTCGTGCGCGGGGCGCGGCTGCGCCGCGCGCGCGGCGGCTGCGCCGCGCCGCGCCGCGGTAGCGCACGCCTGCGCACAACGGAAAGCACGCGGCGCCGCGCGATCGCGCGGTTCGGACGCACTTCCGTTGTGCGGCCGCCCTCTGCGCATGCCGCCGCGGCGAACCACGGAACCGACGTCGAACCAGGGCCCGACGGCGGTTCGACGTCGGGAACGTGGTTCGACGCGGGCCTGGCGGGCGCACGCCGCGCCTCCAGGCGGTTGCGCGTGCCTCCGCACAACGGAAAGCACGCGACGCCGCGCCTCCAGGCAGTTGCGCGTGCCTCCGCACAACGGAAAGCACGCGACGCCGCGCCTCCAGGCAGTTGCGTGTGCCTGCGCACAACGGAAAGCACGCGACGCCGCGGCATCGCGCGGTTCGGACGCACTTTCGTTGTGCGGCCGCCCGCTGCGGCTGCGGTTGCGGCGGGCGCGCCGGCGCGCGCGCCGCGCGGCGAACCACGGAATCGACGTCGAACCAGGGCCGGACGGTGGTTCGACGTCGGGAACGTGGTTCGATGCGGCCCTGGCGGGCGCACGCCGCGCCTCCAGGCGGTTGCGTGTGCCTGCGCACAACGGAAAGCAGGCGACACCGCGGCATCGCGCGGTTCGGACGCACTTCCGTTGCGCGGCTGCATGCTACGGCTGCCGCCGCGGCATGCGCGCCGGCGCGCGCCGCGCGACGAACCACGAGACCGACGTCGAACCAGGGCCGGACGGTGGTTCGACGTCGGGAACGTGGTTCGATGCGGCCCTGGCTGGCGCGCGGCGCCTTCAGGCGGTTGCGCGGGACGCCGCGGCGGGCGCGCGGCGCGGGCGCGGAGCGCGCTACGCGGCGCCCGGGTTCGCCGTCAGCCAGCGGAACGGGATCGTGATGGTCACCTCGGTGCCGCTGCCGGTCAGGGTGTGCCAGTCGATGGTGCCGCCGAGCTCGCCCTGGATCAGCGTCCGGACGATCTGTGTCCCGAGGCCCGACCCGACCTTGCCCTCGGGCAGGCCCCGCCCGTTGTCGCGGACCTGGATGTCGAGGTGGTCGTCGAAGCGCTCCGCCACGATCTCGACCTCGCCGTCGCGGCCGTCCAGCCCGTGCTCGACGGCGTTCGTGACGAGCTCGGTGAGCCCGAGCGCGAGCGGGGTCGCGGCCTCGGAGGGCAACACCCCGAACTCCCCGGTCTTCTTCGGGCGGACGGTCGTGTTGTGCGACGCCGCGACCTCGGTCACGAGCTTCAGCACGGAGTCGAAGACCTCGTCGAAGTCGACGTTCTGGCTGAGGCCGGTCGACAGGGTGTCGTGCACGACGGCGATCGCGGCCACGCGGCGCATCGCGTTCTGCAGCGACGTCCGGGCCTCGTCCGAGTGAGTGCGGCGCGCCTGGATGCGCAGGAGCGACGCCACGGTCTGCAGGTTGTTCTTCACGCGGTGGTGGATCTCGCGGATCGTCGCGTCCTTGGTGATGAGCTCGCGCTCCTGGTGCCGCAGCTCGGTGACGTCGCGGCAGAGGACGATCGCACCGATCCGCTCGCCGTGGTCGCGGAGCGGGATCGACCGCAGCGAGACCGTGACGCCCTTCGACTCGACGTCGGCACGCCACGGGGCACGGCCGGTGACGACCAGGGGCAGCGACTCGTCGACGTCGAGCTGCGCACCGATGAGCTCGGTCGTGACCTCGGCGAGGGACTTCCGCTCGAGCTCGCCCTCGAAGCCCATCCGGTTGAAGGCGCTGAGGCCGTTCGGGCTGGCGAACGTGACGATCCCGTTCGTGTCGAGGCGGAGCAGGCCGTCGCTGGCGCGCGGTGCACCGCGTCGGGGTCCGGCCGGCGCACCGATGTCGGGGAAGTCACCCGTGGCGATCATGCCGAACAGGTCGTTCGCGCTCGCGGTGAAGTTGAGCTCCTGGCGGCTCGGGGTGCGCATCTCGTCCTGGTTCGAGTGCCGCGTCACGACCGCGATCGGGCGCTCGGTCGTCTCGGCGCTGTTCGCGCTCAGCCGCCGGAGCACCGGGATCGCCCGGACGCGCGTCGGGGTGTCCTCGTACCAGTCCGGCTCGGCGGAGTCGACGACCTTCGCGCCGACGAAGCTCTCGGTGACCTGTTCGCGCCACTCCTCGCGGATCTCCTGCCCGACGATGTCGCGGTAGAAGAGCGTCGCCGCGGAACTCGGGCGAGCGTGCGCCACCGCCACGAACGAGCCGTCCTCGGCGGTCGGGACCCAGAGGACCATGTCCGCGAAGGACAGGTCGGCGAGCAGCTGCCAGTCCCCGACGAGCAGGTGGAGCCACTCCACGTCGGCTTCGGAGGAACGGCCTTGTGCGAGGACGAGGTCACTGAGGGTCGACACCCGCCCAGTCTAGGTGCGCACCACTGTGGACAACTCCGCTCTCTCCACAGGCTCGGAGGCAGTCATATTTCTCATGTTGTACTCGCTCTACGCTCGGCCCCGACGAAAGGGGCAGGGGTGGCCGAGGAAGCACGCCGGATCGATGACGCAGAGCCGATGGGGGACGTCCCGCGACTCAGCGCGGTACCGCCACCGACCGACGTCGAGGACACCGCTCGCGCGCTCGGCCTCTGCGTCGCCGAGATCCTGACGGGGTCACGCGAGGTCGACAGCATCGCCCGGTGGATCACGGACGAGGTGCACCGGCACCTGCAGCAGCGGGCGGCGGTGGCGGCGCGGGCCCGGCAGCTCGGCAGCCGGTCGCGCGGACGGGCGCTGCTCCGGGTCGGAAGCGTGATCGTGTGCCGCCCGGCCGACGGGGTCGCCGAGGCGACGGTCGTCGTGCACACGCGCAGTCACGCCCGTGCGGTCGCGATGCGCCTGGAAGAACGGCAGGGTCGCTGGCGCGCGACGGCCGTCGGGGTCTTGTGACGCCCGTGACGTGACCGGAAGACGGACAGGAGGAGCGGTGCCAGCCGGCACCGCGCCTCCTGTCTGGACGTGGTCGCGTCAGCCCTTCTTGGCGGCCTGACGACGCTCGGCACGGTTGCCCGCGGCAGCCTGGCCGGACGCGGTCGCGGCGTTGCCGAACGCGGAGCCCTGCTCCGGCCCGGCGGCCGCCTCGGCCTCGGCCTGCGCCTTCTGCGCTCGCGCGGTCGCGGCCTGCTCGAGGCGACCGCGCTCGTCGCGGACCTCGACCTCGCCATCGATCGACGGAGCGGAGTACTCGAGACCGGAGACCTCGTCCTCACCGAGGCCCTTGGCCTCGATCACGGCGTTCTCGCCGTCGGACTGGACCTGCACCTCGAGGTTGAAGAGGTAGCCGACCGACTCTTCGCGGATCTGGCCCATCATGCTCTGGAAGAGCGCGTAGCCCTCGCGCTGGTACTCGACCAGCGGGTCGCGCTGTGCCATCGCACGGAGGCCGATGCCGTCCTTGAGGTAGTCCATCTCGTAGAGGTGGTCGCGCCAGCGGCGGTCGATCACCGAGAGGACGACGCGGCGCTCGAGCTCACGCATGGCCTCGTCGCCGAGGAGTTCCTCGCGCTGCTGGTAGGCGAGCTTGGCGTCGGAGAGGATCTCGCGGCCGAGGAACTCGCGCGAGGCCTTGCCCTTCGAGCCCGCCTCGGTGATGACCTCGTCGATGGAGATCGAGATCGGGTACAGGGTCCCGAGCTCGGTCCACATGGCGTCGAGGTCCCAGTCGTCCGCGTTGCCCTCGGCGGTGTGGGAGTCGATCACGTCGTCGACGACGCTCTTGAGGAACGACTGCGCACGGTCGTGGATGTCGTCGCCCTCGAGGATGTGGCGGCGGTCGCTGTAGATCGCTTCGCGCTGGCGGTTGAGGACGTCGTCGTACTTCAGGACGTTCTTGCGGACCTCGGCGTTGCGGCCCTCGACCTGCGCCTGGGCCGACCGGATCGCACGGCCGACGAGCTTGTTCTCGATCGCGAGGTCGTCCGGGACGTTCGAGCGGCCCATCAGGCTCTCGGCGGCACCGGAGTTGAACAGGCGCATGAGGTCGTCGGTGAGCGACAGGTAGAAGCGGCTCTCGCCGGGGTCACCCTGACGGCCGGAACGACCGCGCAGCTGGTTGTCGATGCGACGGGACTCGTGGCGCTCGGTGCCGAGGACGTAGAGACCGCCGACCTCGCGCACCTTGTCGGCCTCGTCCTTGATCTCAGCCTTGACGCGGTCGAACACGTCGTCCCACGCGGCCTCGTACTCTTCCGGCGTCTCCGTCGGGGACAAGCCCTTGGCGTGCATCTCCTGCACGGCGAGGAACTCCGAGTTGCCGCCGAGCATGATGTCGGTACCGCGACCGGCCATGTTCGTCGCGACCGTCACGGCGCCGAGTCGACCGGCCTGGGCGACGATCGCGGCCTCACGCGCGTGGTTCTTCGCGTTGAGGACCTCGTGCTTGACGCCCTTCTTCGCGAGGAGCTTCGACAGGTACTCGGACTTCTCGACGCTCGTGGTGCCGACGAGGACCGGCTGGCCCTTCTCGTGGCGCTCGGCGATGTCCTCGGCGACCTGCTCGAACTTCGCCTTCTCGTTCTTGTAGACGAGGTCGGTCTGGTCGATGCGCTGCATCGGCTTGTTCGTCGGGATCGGGACCACGCCGAGCTTGTACGTCGACATGAACTCGGCGGCCTCGGTCTCGGCCGTACCCGTCATGCCGGACAGCTTCTGGTAGAGGCGGAAGTAGTTCTGCAGCGTGACCGTGGCGAGGGTCTGGTTCTCGGCCTTGACCTCGACCTTCTCCTTCGCCTCGATCGCCTGGTGGATGCCCTCGTTGTAGCGGCGGCCCATCAGGATGCGGCCGGTGTGCTCGTCGACGATGAGCACCTCGCCGTTCATCACGACGTAGTCCTTGTCCCGCTTGAAGAGGGCGACGGCCTTGATCGAGTTGTTCAGGAACGAGATGAGCGGGGTGTTCGCCGACTCGTACAGGTTGTCGATGCCGAGGTAGTCCTCGACCTTCTCGATGCCGGGCTCGAGCACGCCGACGGTGCGCTTCTTCTCGTCGACCTCGTAGTCCTCGCCCGGGGTGAGGCGGGTCGCGATCGACGCGAACTCGGTGAACCAGCGGTTGGCCTCGCCCGAGGACGGACCGGAGATGATGAGCGGCGTGCGGGCCTCGTCGATGAGGATCGAGTCGACCTCGTCCACGATCGCGAAGAAGTGGCCGCGCTGCACCATGTCGGATGCCTGCCACGCCATGTTGTCGCGGAGGTAGTCGAAGCCGAACTCGTTGTTCGTGCCGTAGGTGATGTCGGCGGCGTACTGCTCGCGACGCTCGGCCGGGGACTGGTTCGCGATGATGCAGCCGGTCGTCATGCCGAGCGCACGGAACACGCGGCCCATGAGCTCGGACTGGTACGACGCGAGGAAGTCGTTGACGGTGATGACGTGCACGCCGCGCGACGGGATGGCGTTGAGGTACGCGGCCGTCGTGGCGACGAGGGTCTTGCCTTCACCGGTCTTCATCTCGGCGATGTTGCCGAGGTGCAGCGCGGCACCGCCCATGAGCTGCACGTCGAAGTGCCGCATGCCGAGGGTGCGCTTCGCTGCTTCCCGCACGGCGGCGAACGCCTCGGGCAGCAGGTCGTCGAGGGTCTCGCCGTTCGCGTAGCGCTCGCGGAGCTCCTTGGTCTCGTCCTGGAGTTCCTCGTCGGTGAGGCTCGCGAAGTCGTCCTCGAGGTCGTTGATGGCCGAGGCGTACGCCTTCAGCCGTCGGAGGGTGCGTCCTTCGCCGATGCGGAGGACCTTCTCCAGCACGTTTGCCACGTGAGCTCCTTACGAGATCGTCACGCGCGACCTGCGCGATGCGAACAGCCAGTCATGCTAGCAACCCGTCGACTCCGGCCGCTGTGAACAGCGCGGGTGTGCGCGGCCCGCGAACGGTCCGCGCACACCCGGGTTCGGTCTGCCGTACTGAGCGATCGTCAGGCGATCGCGACCGCCGGCTCGGACTCCGACGCCGCTGCCGGAGCGTGCTCGGTGGACGGGTCGTCGATGCTGATCACGCCGTAGTCCCAGCCCTTGCGGCGGTAGACCACGCTCGGCCGGTGCGTCTCCGCGTCGACGAACAGGTAGAAGTCGTGCCCGACGAGCTCCATGAAGTACAGGGCGTCGTCGACCGTCATGGGACCGGCTTCGAAGACCTTGTGCCGGATCACGACGGGGCTGTAGACCTCGTTCTCGTCGTCCTCGGCGTTCGCGTCGACCACCGGGACGGCACCCGTCGCGACGTCCTCGATGAGCTTGCCGTCGGCCGGGACGACACCCATGCGCTCGAACGCGGTGCCGGACGCCTCGGACACGGAGGTCGGACGGTGGCGGCCGCGGTGCACCTTGCGGCGGTCGCGTGCTCGGCGGAGTCGTTCCATGATCCGGGCGAAGGCCAGATCGAAGGCGGCGTACTTGTCCGACGCGGCGGACTCCGCCCGTACGAGGGGGCCGGGGCCGATCAATGTCAGCTCGACGCGGTCCTCGCCCTGGGAACCGCCCGATTTCTCGTTGTGGCGGCTGATGCGCACCTCGAATGCGAGGGCGCGGTCGGCGAGCACGTCGATCTTCTCGGACTTCTGTTCGACGTAGGTGCGGAATCGGTCGGTGACCCCGATGTTCCGGCCCGTGATCGTCACGTCCATGTGGCGGCTCCCATCCAGACTCAGCGCGTCGCCTCCATCCGGCGATCCTGAACGCCTTGCCGCGAGGCTAGACCCGGTGGCGCTCCGGCGTCACGTGATGTCGGTGAGTCGCCAGGACACCCACCGGACACACAGTGGCCACCGAGCGTTCACCGATGCGCCGAGGGCTCCGGACGGGCGCACCTCAGTCGTCGACGCTCGCGACGGCGACGCACCGCACGACCCGACCACCGGCGGCACGCACGGCGCGCACGGCCTCTGCCATCGTGACGCCGGTGGTGACGACGTCGTCCACCACGACGACGGCTCGACCGGTTACGCCCGTGACCGAGAGGGTGCCGACCGTCGCGGCCACCCGTTCCACCGCGCTGCGTTCCTTCTGCCCGCCGCGCACTGCGCCGGCACCGACGCCGACACCTGCACCGGCACCGGCACCGACGCCGACACCGGCACCTGCACCGGCACCGACGCCGGCACCTGCACCGGCACCGACGCCGGCGCGACGCCGCGCCAGCCCTCCTGCCCGCACCCGCGACATCGCCCGCGACCGCCGCACTCCCCCGCGCGCCGCCAGCAGAACGACCGGGTCGAACCCCCGCCGCCGAGCACCCTGCCGCGAGGGCGGCACCCGCAGCAGCACGGCCCCGGGACCGGCGTCGGCGAGCGCCGCCCGCACGAGCCCACCGAACCGGGCGCCGAGGGGCCGAGCGAGGTCCACGCGTCCGCGCAGCTTGAGCTCGAGGAGCATCGTCCGCACGAGTCCCGTGTACCCGAACGCCGCGTCCAGCCGGACCCCGGCGACGAGACGCACCCGGCGGGGCATCGCGTCGAGCGCGTGTCGGCACGCGGCGCAGAGTGCCCGGTCGGGCCGGCCGCACCCGACGCAGTCCACCGGCAGGAAGAGCCCGAGCACCGCGACGGCCGCGTCGAGCCACGGCCGCAGCCTGTCCCGTGTCGTCATGCCGACGATCCTGACCGCCACCCACCACCGGGCGCGCGCCGATCCGTGGGGCTGGGGACGCGCCTCCTGGACCGCCGCCCTGTGGAGGAGCGACCTCAGCGCTGGACGCCGAGCACGTCCGCGCTGATCCCGGTCGTGACCCAGCCACCGCCGGTCGACTGCAGGACCGACCCGTCGGACATCCGCAGGAGCATCGAGCCGCCGCTCCCGCCGACGATCTCGGTCGCCCGGCCGTCGGGCTTCGGCAGGGTGCTCGACTGCCCACCGATCGTGGAGCGGACGACGTCCGGACCGGAGGACGTCTGCCCGACCGAGGCGACGTCGGAGTCGCTGATCCAGGCGGCCCCGACGGCGTTGCCCGTGGCGGCCTGCACGCGCACCGGGGGGCCGAGCGCGGTCGGTGTGCGGTCGGCGCCGCGCACGATGGCCATCACGTACAGGCTCGGTCCGTCGTTCGTCTGGATCAGCGCGAGGGCCCTGGTCGAGTCGCGCGAGACCTGGAACGACACGAGGTCGCCGGCCGGGAGCGTCGTGTTCACCGCGTGCGGATCGCCGCCGAGACCGTAGGCCGTGACCCGGCGGGTGTTCTTCTCGGACGCGACCCAGACGAACCCGAGGTCGTCGACGGACGGCGGGACCAGGCCGTCGGTCGCGTCGATGCGCAGGTGGGAGCGTCCGCGCACGACCGTCACGCCGTCGCCGTTCCCGACCACCGCAGCGGTCCCGGACGCGGACAACGCGAACGAGGACGGCCCGAGGTCGCCGATCTCCGCGCCCATGCCGTTGCCGAGCGGTGCGATCTTCCCGCCGCCGAGAGCCGAGTAGCCCACGGTGCCGTCCTGGTCGACGAGCGGGCGGGCATCGACGTCGGGGTTCTGCTGCGCGTCGGACCCGCTGCCGTCGGGGACGGCGAAGGTCGTGCCCTCGGCCGTGATGTCGACGGAGGACACCGTGGCGACCGAGGCGAGCGACTTGCTCAGCTGCTCGCGCATCCGGATCCGGTCCTGACTGCTGGCGCGCAGGGCGTCGCTGGACAGGTCGACGAGGGCGGTCCCGCTCTGGATCGTGACCGCGTTCAGGGAGAGCTGCGTGCCCTCGGGGAAGGCGGTGACCACGGCCCCCTTGAGCCAGCTCGCGGGTCCGGCGAGCAGCGCGCTCGCGATGCGGGTGCTCGTCGACGACCGGGCGAGGAACCAGCGCTCGTCGGGCACGAGGAACTTGTACGTCGGGTCGTAGAAGTAGAGCGCGTGCTGCTGGAACACCGACTCGAAGTTCACCGGCGACAGGATGATGCCGTCGGGGGCGTAGGCGATGCGCCACTCGCCGTCCTCGCGGGTGAACTGGAACGTCAGCGTGGACGAGGTCGGTCGGACCGCCTGCGTGTACTCGCCGTCGGCGTCCACCGAGGCGCTCGCGGTGAGGGTGTAGGTCAGCTCGCGTTCGCCGACCCGCTCGATCGCCGGGTTGCCGGGCTGGATCGTCACCGAGCGCCGGGGGTTCCACTTCGTCGAGAAGTTCGAGGCGAGGAACTCCCGGGCCACGGCGTAGTCGTCCGCCGCACCGGTGCCGGCCGCGATGAATCCGCGGAGGATCGTCGTCTGGTCGGCGCCGGGCACGGGCTTGCCGGGCCGGTAGTCGACGCCGGACACCGACTGGTCCTTGATCACGCCGCCGGAGCGCACCGCGCCGTCGGTGGGGATCGCGGCGCAGGCGGACACGGCGACGATCGTCAGCGCGGCGAGCGCCGTGGCGACCAGGGTGCGGAAGCGGGTGCGCATCAGTCGTCCTCCCTGACGGCGCGGGGGCCGTCGTACGACTCGTCGAGGTCCGGCAGTGGGATCGCCGAGGTCGTCACGGTGACGCGGTCGTTGCGCGGCAGCGTGAGCACGAAGGTGGAGCCCTCGCCGGGGCGGGACCACACGTCGATGCGGCCGCCGTGCAGGTTCGCGTCGCCGAGCGAGATCGCGAGTCCGAGGCCGGTCCCGCCGATCGTCCGCTTGCGGCTCGGGTCGGCGCGCCAGAACCGGTCGAACACGCGGGCGGCGTCCTCCGGCGGCATGCCGACGCCCTGGTCGCGGACGGCGATCGCGACCGAGCGGGCGTCACTGTCGACGACGACCTGCACGGGCTTCGCGTCGCCGTGCTCGATCGCGTTGCCGACGAGGTTGCGGAGCACGCGGCGGATGCGCTTCGCGTCGAGCTGCATGGTGGTGTGCCCGCCGGGTGTGGCGAGCTGCAGGTCGATGCCGGCCCGTTCGGCGAGCGGCCGGAACTCGTCGACGATGTCGGTCGCCAGGGCCGCGGGGATGACGGGCTCGGGATCGAGGTGCACTGCCTGCGCGTCGAACCGTGAGATCTCGAGGAGGTCGGCGAGCAGGAGCTCGAACCGCTCCACCTGGGCGTGCAGGAGCTCGGCGGACCGACCGACCGACGGCTCGAAGGCGTGCCGGGAGTCGAACAGCATGTCTCCGGCGAGCCGGATGGTCGTCAGCGGGGTCCGGAGCTCGTGGGAGACGTCGGAGACGAACCGCTGCTGCACGCGGGAGAGCTCGGCGAGCTGTGTGATCTGCCGGCTCACCGCGTCGGCCATGCCGTTGAAGCTGCGGGCGAGGGTGGCGATGTCGTCGTTGCCCCGCACCGGGATGCGTTCGTCGAGTCGGCCGGCGGCGATCTTCCGGCTCGTCTCGGCCGCACCCCGGATCGGCACGACCACGAGACGGACGACGAGCGAGGTCACGAGGGCGATGAGCACCATGAGCGCGACACCGCCGATCGAGAGCGTCTGCGAGACGAAGTCGAGGGTCTGCTGGGCGTCCGACAGGTCGTAGACGAGGTACAGCTCGTACTGACCGGCACTCGGGATCTGCAGGGTCGACCCGACGGCGAGGCCGGGCTGGTGGCGGCCGTCGTCGTCGAGGCGCACGGGCTGCAGGCTGAGCGTGCCGGTGTTCTTGCCGACCTGCTTCCGGAGGGCGTCGGTGATCACGGCGTCCGGGAAGCCCTGGCTCGCGACGTTCTGCACCGTCTGCGGCCCGGGCTGGTCGGGACTCCGCTCGATGGCGATGCTCGTGCCGCCGGGGCTCGTGGTGTTCGACAGGATCGCCTGCTGCGCCTCGCTCTGCAGGGTCTCGAGCTCGCTCTGGTTGTTGTCCTCGCCCGCGGTGGCCGCGTCGAAGATGCCCTGCGCCACGATCGTCGCGCGTGCCGACTCGGCCTCGATCTGGTCGCGGCGCTGCGAGTAGACGTTGTTCGAGATGCTGATCATGACGGCCGTGCCGATGATCGCGACCGCGAGGCCGGTGGTCATCACCGTGATCGCCACCGACCGGAACATCAGGGATCGGCGCCACACGTACGCCGCGGCCCGCCAGCCACGCCGGACCCACCGTCGAAGGCGACGGCCGGCGCGGGCGAGCCTGCCCTGCACGGCGACGCCGCCGGTCGACGCTGCGGACGGCACGGTGCTCAGGCTCCTCCGGCCCGGTACCCGACGCCGCGCACCGTGGTGACGATCTTCGGGTTGTCGGGGTCGTGCTCGATCTTCGCGCGGAGGCGCTGCACGTGGACGTTCACCAGGCGGGTGTCCGCCTTGTAGTGGTAGCCCCAGACCTGTTCGAGCAGCATCTCGCGGGTGAACACCTGGTTCGGCTTCTCGGACAGCGCCCGCAGCAGGTCGAACTCGAGCGGGGTCAGCGCGATGACGGCGTCGCCCCGACGGACCTCGTGCCCGGCGACGTCGACGGTGAGGTCGCCGACGTGCAGCACCGTCGCGTCGGCGGCCGTCGGGCGGAGCCGGGTGCGGATGCGGGCGACGAGCTCCTTCGGGTTGAAGGGCTTCACGACGTAGTCGTCTGCGCCGTTCTCGAGCCCGGCGACGACGTCGGACGTGTCGCCCTTGGCCGTGAGCATGATGATCGGCGTGCCGCTCTCGGCGCGGATGCGCTTGCAGACCTCGATGCCGTCGATGCCCGGGAGCATCACGTCGAGCAGCACCAGGTCGGGCTTCGTCCCGTGGAACGCGTCGATGGCGTCGTTGCCGTCGGCGCTGAACTCGGGTTCGTAGCCCTCGGAGCGGAGGACGATGCCGATCATCTCGGCGAGGGCCTGGTCGTCGTCGACGACGAGGATGCGCGGTGTCATGTGATGGGGACTCCGTGTGACGTGCAGCGGTACCCGGTCGGCACCTGACCACTCACGATAGCCGAGGCCCCGTGCGACGGCGTTTTCCGACAGGATGGGTGTCGACCGCGCCTTCCGCGTGCTCGGTCGGGACCACGAGGGGGCGGCGATGTCCGATTGGCAGGTACCGGGGGCGCCCGGCGGTCCGCAGGACGGTCGGGGGAACGGCCAAGGAGGCGCGGCGCGGCCCCCGGGGCAGCAGCCGTCCGCCCCGTGGCCGGGCCAGTCCGGTGGTCCGGGTCGGCCTCCGGCCGGGTCGCGGCCGGTCATCCCGCTGCGACCGCTCGGGCTCGGTGACGTCCTGAGCGGCGCTTTCACCGTGTTCCGCCGCAACGCGCGGGTGCTGCTGCTCTGGAGCGTGCTCCTCAGCGGGGTCCTCGGGCTGCTCTCCACCATCGCGAGTGCGTTCGGCCAGCGTGCGATCCAGTCCCGCATGCTCTCGGCGGTCGACGGCGACGTGGACGGCCAGACGTCGATCCTCGCCGGATCGGTGACGCTCTGGCTGGTGCTGTCGATCGCGCTCCCGTTCCTGGCCTACCTCGGGCGCGGCTTCCTCGTCGCCCCGGTCGCCGCGGACACCGGACAACGCATCCTCGGACGGCGCGCCACCTTCCGCGGGCTCTGGGCGCTCCTCGCCGGACGACGCTGGTCCGTGGTCGCCTGGATCCTCCTGCAGCTCGCAGCCGGTGCCGTCATCGGGATCGTCTTCGTGCTCGTGCTGGTCGGCGCCGCCGCCGGGCTCTCCGGCAACGGGTCGGGCATCGGCGGCTTCCTGCTCACCTTCTTCGTGCTCGGCCTCGGTTTCACGGTCGTGCTCGTCTGGCTCGGGACGAAGTTCGCGTTCACCGTCCCGACCATCGCGCTCGAGGGACGCCCCGTCTTCCAGGCCGCGGCGCAGTCGTGGCGGCTCACCCGCGGAGCCTTCTGGCGCACCTTCGGCATCATCCTGCTCGTGCAGGTGATGTTCGGCTTCGCGGTGTCGATCGCCTCGGTCCCGCTCACGATCGGTGCGACGCTCGTCGGCGGCACGTTCGACCCCCTCGGGCAGACCGATGCGGGGTCGGGAGCCGGGGTCGGCGGGCTCGTGGCGATCGTCGTGGGGAGCCTGCTCGGGATCGCGGTGCAGTGCATCACCGACGTGCTGTCCGCGTCCGTCGTGACCTTCCTGGCGATCGACCGCCGCATCCGGACCGAGGCGCTCGACCAGCGGATCGCGTCGCACCTCGAGACCGGGCAGCCGGGTGACCCGTTCGCGCCGTCGCCGCGGGTGGACCGGCCGGCGTGGCCGGGGCAGGGGCAGGGGCAGGGGCACGGGTGGCCGGGTGCCGGTCCGGGTCCGCAGCAGCCGTGGCCTGGCCAGCCCTGGCCCGGGGCCGGTCCGGGTCCGCAGCAGCCGTGGCAGGGGCAGCCGTGGCCGGGGCAGCCGGGCGCGGGCGGCCAGCAGCCGGGCGGCCCGACGCCGCCGCAGTGGGGCGGCGAACCCGGACGGTACCCGCCGGACGGCCGCGCATGACGATCGACCCCGACGACGCACGACGGCTCCTCGAACGCGAGCTCGAGCGGTCGGAGTACGACGGTGCCCACGTGACGTGGTGGGACCGCGCCTCGCGTGCGGTCCTCGACTGGCTCGGCTCCCTCCGCGCGGACGGCCTCGGCTCCCCCGCGGTCGCGCACACGCTGCTCTGGACGGCCGTCGTCGTGCTCGTCGCGGTGGTCGTCCTCGTGGTCGTCGCCCGCGGACTCCCCCGGCGTCGCGCTCGGCTCGCGGACGGGCAGGTCGGCGGGGTGTTCGACGACGACGACCTGCGTCCCGCCGGTGCGATCGCCGAGGACGCCCGAGCAGCCCTGCGCGCGGGTGACTGGTCCCGCGCCGTGCTCGACGGGTACCGTGCCCTCGCCCGTGGGCTCGGGGAGCGCGACCTCGTCCCCGACGTCCCCGGCGCCACCGCGCGTGCCATCGCCGGCCGGGCGGCCGTGGTCTTCCCGGCCGAGGCCGCGCGGCTCGAGCGCGCCGCGGCCACCTTCGACGAGGTGCGGTACCTCGGCGCCGACGCGACCGAGCGGACCGCCCGCGACGTCCTGGACACCGAGCACGCGGTCCGGACGGCACGCCCCGCGCGGACGACGACCCCGGCGGTCCCCGCGTGACCGCGACCGCCACCCCGTCCGCACCGTCGGGCGAGGCCTCGACCTCGCCGCGCCGTGCGGGCCGTGGGCTCCGCGTCGGCTTCTGGGTCGCCATCGTCCTGGTCGGCACCGTGCTCGCCGTGCTCACGGCCGTCGTCGGGCGGACCGGTCCCGGGCAGGCGCCGCTCGACCCGACCTCCGCGACGGCGAGCGGCGCGAAGGCACTCGTGCGGGTCCTCGAGCAGCAGGGCACCGACGTCCGGATCGTCGACCGCGCCGACCGGATCGGGGACGGCACTGTGTTCGTCGACGACGAGCAGGGCGTCCTCGACCGAGGCGTCGCGCGGCGGATCGCTCGGCAGGCGGACCACGTCGTCCTCGTGTCGTCGACCCCCGCGACGCTCGAGGCGTTCGGGCTCGACGTCGAGCCGGTCACGCAGGTCGGCGGGGACGACACCGTGTCCACCGCCTCGTGCGCGATCCCGGCCGCTGCCGGGGCCGAGCGTGTCACCCTCGGCGGCACCGGGTACGCCGTGCCGGACGGCGGCCGGGCCCCCACCGGCACCGACCTCTGCGCACCGTCCGGCTCGGGCGGCGACCGGGCCTACGGCCTCGTCCGGACGGCGACCCCGGCCGGTGACGTCACGCTCGTCGGGACCACGGCGGCGTTCCGGAACGACACGATCACCACCGCCGGCAACGCCGCCCTCGCCCTCGGTCTGCTCGGCGACGACGCGACGCTCAGCTGGTACACGCCGACCCCCGGCACGTCGGACGCGGCACCGACCCTCGGGTCGCTCGCACCGCCGTGGGTGCCGAGCGCACTCGTGCTGCTCGGACTCGTCGCCGTCGCCGCCGCGGTCTGGCGAGGCCGCCGGCTGGGCCCGCTCGTGGTCGAGCGGATGCCGGTCGTCGTCCGTGCCGCCGAGACCACCGATGGCCGTGCCCGGCTCGCCGCACGCACCGGCGACCGGACCCACGCGCTCGACACGCTCCGGATCGCGGCCCTCCGCCGCACGGCACGCCGGCTCGGCCTCCCCCGGTCGGCCCACGTCGACGAGGTCGTCCGGGCCGCGGCACGCGCCACGGGGATCCCCGACCGGCGCGTCGGGGCGGTCCTCATTGGCGGCCCGGCCACCGACGACCGGGCCCTCACCGCCGGGGCAGCGGCGCTCGACGACCTCGAGCGTGCCGTCCTCGCCGCGACCACCGGCGCCCAGCAGACCGACCGAGACCACCGAGGAGCACGACCGTGACCGATCCGTCCACCACCCAGACCCCGCAGGCGACCCCCGCTGGTGATCCGTTGCGCGACGTGTTCGGACGGCTGCGCGCCGAGGTCGGCAAGGCCGTCGTCGGGCAGGAGGGCGCCGTCTCCGGGATGATCGTCGGCATCCTCGCGCAGGGGCACGTCCTGCTCGAGGGCGTCCCCGGCGTCGCGAAGACCCTGCTGGTCCGGAGCCTCGCCGCCGCGATGTCGCTCGACACGAAGCGGATCCAGTTCACGCCGGACCTGATGCCCGGCGACGTCACCGGCTCGCTCGTGTACGACGCCTCGACGGGCACCTTCCCGTTCCGCGAGGGACCGGTGTTCACGAACGTGCTCGTCGCCGACGAGGTGAACCGGACGCCGCCGAAGACCCAGTCCGCACTCCTCGAGGCCATGGAGGAACGCCAGGTCAGCGTCGACGGCGACGCCCGGGTGCTGCCCGACCCCTTCTTCGTCGCGGCGACGATGAACCCGATCGAGTTCGAGGGCACGTACACGCTCCCGGAGGCCCAGCTGGACCGCTTCCTCATGAAGCTCACGCTCGACGTCCCGCCGCGGGACGTCGAGTGGCAGGTGCTCCGTCGGCACGCGGACGGCTTCGTGCCGCGGGACGTCCGGTCGGCCGGGATCGCGCCGGTCCTCGGCGTCGACGAGGTCCTCGCCGCACAGCGCGCGGTCCGCGGGGTCAGGGCGCGGGACGACGTCCTCGCGTACATCGTCGACCTCGCCCGCGCCACCCGGCAGGCGCCGTCCGTCCGGGTCGGGGTCAGCCCGCGCGGTGCGACCGCCCTGCTCGCCGCCGCGAAGGCCTGGGCCTGGCTCACCGGCTACGACGCGATCACGCCGGACCACGTCCAGGCCATGCTCCTGCCGGTGTGGCGGCACCGGCTGCGGGTGGCCGCCGACGCCGAGCTCGAGGGCGTCGGTGCCGACGGGGTGCTGCAGCAGGTGCTCGAGCAGGTCCGGGTGCCGATCTAGTGGCGATCTCCGGCCGGTTCGTCGCGCTCCTCGCCGTCGCGATCGTGCCCACCGTACTGCTCGGCACGGGATGGGCGGGTGCAGCCTGGGCGGGCGTGGTCGTGCTGGCGGCCCTGCTCGACGTGCTGCTCGCCGCCGACCTCACCGCCGTGCGCGTCGAGCGGCGGATGCCCCGGCTCGCCCGCCGGGACACCACCGCCGACGGGACACTCGTGCTCGCCAACGACGGCCGCCGGACGCTCCGCGGTGTGGTGCGCGACATGTGGGAGCCGTCCGCCGGGCGGGCCCCGCGCCGCATCGACCTGCAGGTGCCCGCCGGGGAACGACGGACCGCGCGCATGCGGTTCGCCCCGTTCCGTCGCGGCCGCCGGGCCTCCGCCGGCGTCGCCGTGCGTGCGTTCGGGCCGCTCGGGCTCGCCGCACGCCAACGCGTCCTCGTGGCGCCCGCCGAGCTGGTCGTCACGCCGCCGTTCCGGTCGCGTCGGCACCTGCCCTCGCGGCTCGCGCGGCTGCGGGAGCTCGACGGCGAGACCACCCTCCAACTGCGGGGCCACGGCACCGAGTTCGACTCGCTGCGGGACTACGTGCGCGGCGACGACGTCCGGTCGATCGACTGGCGCGCGACCGCCCGCCGCCAGGACCTCGTGGTGCGCACCTGGCGTCCGGAGCGGGACCGTCGGGTGATCGTCGTCGTCGACGCCGGGCGTGCCGGTGCCGGACGGGTCGACGACGAACCGCGGCTCGACACGTTCATCGAGTCCGCGCTGCTCCTCGGCGCACTCGCGGCGGCCGCGGGCGACCGGGTGGACCTCGCCGTGCTGGACGACGCCGTCCGGGGTCGCGTCCACGGTGCCACGCGCACCGACGTCGTGCAGCGGTTCGGGGAGACGCTCGCGCTCGCGGAACCCGGGATCGCGGCCACCGACTGGTCGGCGGTGCCCGGGCTCGTCGACTCGATCACCACCTCCAGGGCCCTCGTGGTGCTCGTGTCGAGCCTCGACTCGGTCGGCGCGTCGGGTGACCTCCTCACCGTGCTCCCCCGCCTGACGCGACGGCACGCGGTCGTCGTCACCAGCGTGACGGACCCGGCCGTCGAGCGGATGGCGAGCGGGGCGGTGGACCCGGCGGTCTCGGGACCGGGGCGGCGGGGCGGACGTGCGCCGTCCCTCCAGGGCCGTGCCGAGCGCGACGTGTACCGACGCGCTGCCGCCGAACGCACGCTCCTCGATGCCGACGGCGTGGCGGACGTGGCGCGCCGCGCCGGGGCCGAGGTCGTCCGGGCCGCACCCGAGCAGGTGCCGCCCCTCGTCGCGGACGCGTACATCCGCGCGAAGGCGACCGGACGGCTCTAGGCGTCGGTCAGTCGGCGACGAGGGCGGACGTGCCGCGCTCGAACTCCTCGAGGTCGCCGCGCTGCCCAGCGCGGTACGCGCGACCGCCGAGGACCCACTGGTACCAGAGCACGGCCGCGAGGGCGACGGTGCCGATCCCGATCTTGACGGGCCACGGCCAGTCCTGCCGGGTCACCGTGCCCTCGACGAGACCGGACAGCAGGAGCGTCAGGGCGAGGCCGACGGCGATCGTGATGAGTGCTCGGCCGTCCTCGGCGAGGGCCTGTCCGCGGGTGCGGGCCCCGGGGGCGACCCACGACCAGAAGATCATCAGGCCGGCGGCCGCCGCGAGGAAGATCGAGTACAGCTCGAGCTGCCCGTGCGGGGCGATGTAGAGGAAGAAGTCGCCGAGGCGGCCCTGGTCGTGCAGGATGGCCGCCGAGACGCCGAGGCTGATCGCGTTCTGGCCGATCGAGAACGGCACGAAGAGGCCGGTGATCCCGAAGGCCACCATGGTGGCGGCGATGTACGCGTTGTTCGTCCACACCTGTGCCGTGAAGGCACCGAGACCGTGGTCGGAGTAGTACGCCTGGAAGTCCCGGGTCGCGTACTGCCGGAGCGCCTCGGGGGTGCCGAACGTGTCGACGGCTCCCGGGGTGGTCGTGATCCAGACCGCGGTGATCGCGGCGATCGCCGCCGTGGCGGCCGCCACCCAGATCGCGACCCAGCGGATCCGGTACAGGGCGGCGGGGAGCTGCAGGACGAAGAAGGACGTCAGCGCCGCGAGCGGGTCGACGGGCGTGCCGGTGAACCGGAGTCGGGCGCGGAACAGTGTCAGCGAGAGCCGGTCGCCGACCGCGGTGCGCGGGGCGGCGCCGCGGATGCGCGCGAGGTCGGTCGCTGCCGCCTGGTAGCCGGAGACGAGGCGGTCGACGTCGGCACCGGAGGCGTGGCGGGTGCGGGCGAGCCGATCGAGTTCCTGCCACCGGTCGCGGTGCACCTCGGTGTAGGCGTCCAGGTCCACAGCGTCTCCCCCGCTCGTTCCGGTGTTCGCGCGTCCGTGCCGTCCGGGCGGCGGGCGTGCGTCTCCGACAGAATGATCCCATGCCGAAGACCCGCGTGCCGCGTGACCTCGCCGACGGTCGGTTCGTCGTCGCGCTCGACGACACCCACGACGAGCTCGTCGTCGGTGAGGCCGTCGCACTCGACGTGCAGCCCGCCGGCATCGCGTTGCGGCTCGCGGCGGCGCTCCTCGACGGTGTCTGCCTGCTCGCGCTGTACGTCATGCTCATGATCGGCCTGTCGCGGGTCTGGCCGAGCGACCTCGACGAGGCCTGGGCAGCGGCGCTCAGCATCGGCGTGCTCGTCGTCGTGCTCGTGCTCGTCCCGGCGGCGCTCGAGACCGTCACCCGGGGCAAGAGCGTCGGCCGGTACGCCACCGGCACCCGGGTCGTCCGGCTCGACGGCGGGGCGATCGGGTTCCGGCACGCGTTCACCCGTGCCCTCGTCGGGCTGTTCGAGCTGTGGATGACGTTCGGCTCCGTGGCGCTGCTCGTGGCGCTGTTCGGGTCCCGTCCGCGGCGGCTCGGGGACCTGCTCGCCGGGACGTTCGTGCAGCACGAGCGGGCGGCGAAGCAGCGGTCCCCCGAGGTCCTCATGCCCGCGGAGCTCGTCGCCTGGGCCGGGGTCGCGGACGTGTCGGCGCTGCCGCAGCGGCTCGAGAACCGGCTCGGGGCGTTCTTCCGCGGTGCTGCCGACCTCCGTCCCGAGCTCCGGGAGGCGGCGGCACGGTCCCTCGCGGCAGCGGTCGCCGAGTACGCGCACCCGGTGCCGGCGGTCCACCCCGAGGTGTTCCTCGCCGGGGTGGTCGTGCTGCGGCGGGAGCGGGACCTGCGCGCGTTGCGGGGTCGGGCGGCGGTGCTCGACCGGGCGTCGGCGGTGGCGACGGCGCGGCCGCCGGGGTTCCCGCGCTGACGGGCTGCGCCGCGCGGCGGCGGGCGTCGCGGCGGCGCGGCTCGCGTCCGGCTTTCGAACCAGGTTTCCGACGTCGAACCAGCGCGGGAGGCTGGTTCGACGTCGGAAACGTAGTTCGTCGCCGCCGGGCCCGCGCCGCGGGCGACCGGCGCGCGAGCCGCGGGCCGCGGGCCGCGGGCCGCGAGCCGCGCTCGGTCGCGCCGGGTGCCGGCGCCGACCGGCGCAGCCGGCAGCCGGCGGGCGGCAGCCGGCGGCTGCCGGCGCACAACCAAAAGCACGCGGAGCCGCGCGGATGCGTGGTTCCGGGCGACTTTGGTTGTGCGGTGCGGCAGCGCGCCCGCCGCGGCGCGGCAGCGCGCGACGGCAGCGCGCGCCCGCGCGCCGCGTCAGTACCGGTAGTGCTCGGGCTTGTAGGGGCCCTCGACCGGGACACCGATGTACGCCGCCTGCTCCGGCCGGAGCTCGGTCAGCGCGACCCCGAGCGCGTCGAGGTGCAGCCGCGCCACCTTCTCGTCGAGGTGCTTCGGCAGCACGTACACCCCCGTCGGGTACTCGGCGCGGCGGGTGTGCAGCTCGATCTGGGCGAGCACCTGGTTCGTGAAGGAGTTGCTCATCACGAAGGACGGGTGCCCCGTGGCGTTGCCGAGGTTCATGAGCCGCCCCTCGGAGAGCACGAGGATCGACCGGCCCGTCGGCAGACGCCACTCGTGCACCTGCGGCTTGATCTCGACCTTCTCGACACCCGGCAGGGACTCGAGGCCGGCCATGTCGATCTCGTTGTCGAAGTGCCCCACGTTCGCGACGATCGCGAGGTGCTTCAGCGCGAGCATCTCGTCGACACCGACGACACCGAGGTTGCCCGTGCACGTGACGACCATGTCGACCTGGTCGGCGACGTCCGCGAGGCGCGCCACCTGGTACCCGTCCATCGCGGCCTGGAGCGCGCAGATCGGGTCGACCTCGGACACGATCACGCGGGCGCCCTGCCCGCGGAGCGCCTCGGCCGCCCCCTTGCCGACGTCGCCGTAGCCCACGACGAACGCGACCTTGCCGCCGATCAGCACGTCGGTCGCCCGGTTGAGCCCGTCGGGCAGCGAGTGCCGGATGCCGTACTTGTTGTCGAACTTCGACTTCGTGACGGAGTCGTTGACGTTGATCGCCGGGAACTTCAGCTCGCCGGTGCGTGACAGCTCGTAGAGGCGGTGCACGCCGGTGGTGGTCTCCTCGGTCACGCCCTCGATCTCGGCCGCGATGCGGGTCCAGCGGTCCGACGACTCCTGCAGTGAGGCGGCGACGGTGTCGAGGACGATCTTCCACTCGGTGCTCGCGTCCGCCCCGGCATCGGGCACACGGCCGGCGGCTTCGGCATCGGCGCCGGTGTGCACGAGCATCGTGGCGTCGCCGCCGTCGTCGAGGATGAGGTTCGGGCCGATCCAGTCGGCGGAGGCGGCTGCGGCCTCGGCCGACCAGTCGAAGATCCGGCTGGTGCACCACCAGTACTCCTCGAGCGTCTCGCCCTTCCACGCGAACACGGGGACGCCGGCCGGCGACTCAGGCGTGCCGGTCGGGCCGACGGCGATGGCAGCGGCGGCTTCGTCCTGCGTGGAGAAGATGTTGCAGCTCGCCCACCGGACCTGCGCACCGAGCGCGACGAGCGTCTCGATGAGGACGGCCGTCTGCACCGTCATGTGCAGCGAACCCGCGATGCGCGCGCCGGCGAGCGGCTGCGACGCGCCGAACTCCTCGCGCAGGGACATGAGCCCCGGCATCTCGTTCTCGGCGAGGCGGATCTGGTGGCGCCCCGCCTCGGCGAGGGCGAGGTCGGCGACGCGGAACGGTGCTGCGGTACGGGCTTCGGTGGGCATGCGGCCCAGTCTTCCACGCCGGGAGGCGCGGGTCGTCAGCCGACGTCGGTGCCGTGAGCCGCGCCTCCTGGGATCCCCCTGTGGAGGACCGGACCCGACCGCGTCAGTCCGCGTCGCGACGGAGCGGCTCGCGCCGCACCACCTGCCACCCGCGCGGGACGCGCAGCTGCGCCGCGTGGCGGGCGCAGAGGTCGTAGCCGTGGGGCTCGACGCGGGTGGAGAGGGGGCCGACGACGACCATGGAGTCCCCGTAGTCGTACGTCAGGGTCGCCGAGGCGCTCGCGCCACAGGCGACCTTGCTGCAGATCCTCACGTCCATACCGCCACCGACCCTATCGGAGCAGGGCGGCACCGCCCGCGCCGCGTACGATGTGGGGATGCGTCGCAGGACTCGTCTCGTCACACCCGTCGACCGGGGCCGCGGTCGGTCCCGGCACGGACGCGGCGGACGGTCCAGCGTGACCGGTCCGGACCTCGCGCCGATCATCACCCGCGCCGAGACGTTCGACCGCATCGTCGGCGACACCGCGCACTACCTGCTCGGGCTCTGGCCGGCCGAGCTCGAGGGCGTCGTGTTCCAGGTCGCGGACATGCCGACGGACTCGACCCTGCCGGACCACATGCCCCGGTGGCGTGTGGACCGCGAGCAGCGCCGCGTGACCGTGTTCCGCGTCCCGGTGGAGCGGGTCACCCGCAGTCCCGAGAAGGACGACACCGACAAGCGCATCATCATCGAGACCGCGGTGTTCCGCGCCGTGGGCGAGCTGATCGACAAGGACCCCTGGGACCTGGCGCCGGACCGCTACCGCCACTGGTGACGCAGCGCGCCACGGCTCAGGGGTAGACCCGGACCGGCGTCGAGACCTCGGTCGCCGCCCGCACCGGGAAGCCGGCGATGCCGTCGTCGCCCATGTAGGTCACCCCGGCGACGAGCCCCTCGGTCCCCTGCAGCTCGAGCTGCTTCGCGACCGGGACGACCACGGTGCGCACACCACCGGCGACGACCTGCACGTCCTGCGTCTCGTCGCCGGAGCGGATCGTGACGTCGGCGTCGGAGCGCGTCGGGTTGACGAGCGTGAGGCGCTGGTTCTCACCGGGCGCGACCGCCGTGATGGTGGACTCGCCGAGCGGGTCGGCGGAGGCGAACCACCCGACGTCCGTGCGTCCGTCGTAGGTGGGCGTGGTCGTGCGGGCGCCGGCGACGAGCGGCTCGGTCGACGTGACGGTGAAGGCGTAGCGACCGTCCGGGAAGTCGTCGAGCGTGACGTCGGTGACGACACCGGGCTCGGCGGTGGCGTTCACGGTGGACCCGCCCCCGTCGGCGGTGGTGATGCCGAGGGTCACGCGGGCCGCCTTCGTGCCGGGCACGAACAGCCGGACGATCGGCGCGGCGTCGGCCGTGTCGTCGCCGCGCTGGGCCTCTTGGGCACCGTCGAGGACCACGCCCGGGATGATCTGCGACGTCGAGGGCGCCGCACCGCCGGAGATGATGTCGAACCCACCGGGGGTGAGGGTGCGGACGATGGACTCCTGCATGTGGGCGACGATCTGGCCGCCGGAGGACTCGACGTGCACGACGGTCGAGCCCTGGTCGGAGACGAACCCGGACAGCGGGACGACCTTCTGGGTGTTCGGCGCGACGACGATGCCGGTCGTGCCGGGAGCGCTGACCGTGCCGGAACCGTCGTAGATCGACAGGTCGACGGTCGCGTTCACGTCGGTCGGGTTCGACAGCGTGACGAGGCTCGTACGGCCGGTCTCGGTGGACCCGCCGACCAGCCAGGTGGACTGGCTCGGGTCGTCGCACGACGCGGCACCGACGCCGACGACGTCCCCGCTCGCGACGCTCTGGTAGCTGCTGCCGGCGACCTGCGGGGTGGTGTCCCCCGCCGGAGCGGTCAGGAGGCGCGGCTTGCTCCCGCCGGTCGCGGAGTCGTCGAGGCCGGAGCGCTCGACGCTCGACCCGGTGGTCGCGGTGGCGACGGTGGCCGAGCCGACGGTGCTCGCCTTCGTCGCGTCGTTGCCGGCGTCGTCCGAGAGCCGGAGCGCGTTGCCCGCGCAGACGCGCTCGGCGTCGGCCGGGACGGGTGTCACCGTCTTGCCCGCGGGACGACCCGGGTCGGTGTCGGTGCCGAGGGCGTGCGCCGCGGTGACGGCTCCGGCGGCGACCACGACGGCGATCGCGGTCGCCGTGCCGCGGACGACCCAGCGGCGGACGGAGGCGGGGGTACGGCTCATTCGTCGCGCTCCTCGTCGAAGGTGGTGGCGGGTTCCTCGGCCTCGATGACGTTCGAGGTGGCACGGCGTCGACGGGGCGCGGTGGGCACCGCCAGCAGGGCCGCGGCGCCGAACACGACCCCGAGGACCACGAGGTAGAGCACGTGCGTCGCCTGTGCCCCGGCCGACCCGGTGGACGGGCGGTCGACGTCGCCCTCGTAGTGGAACAGCTGGCCGCTCGTCGTCTCACCGATGCTCGTGAACAGCGCGTTCTGACCGATCGCCCCGGCTGCACGGTCGTGGACCGCCTGCGCGGAGGAACCGTCGGGGGCGTCGTCGAGCAGGACGAAGCTCACGCCGAGCTGCCGCAGTGCGGGCTCGGGGTCGTACCCGCTCCGGCTCGCCAGGTTGCCGGCGAGGGTCGCGAGCTGCGCACCGGACCGGCTGAGCGTGAGTGCCGTCGAGTCGAGGGTGGTCTGGTCGTCGAGCGTCGAACCCTGACCGCGTTCGAGCGACACCGCGAGCGAGCCGTCGTCCTGCGGGTCGACGACGAGCGTGCCGACGTCGGGGTTGGCCTGCGCCTCGGCGTTCACGTAGGCGCTGAGCACCCGGCCGGAGGTCGGCTGGATCACCGCGTTGCCGAGGTAGAACGCCCCGAACGCCGGTGCCACGGTGACGGCGGCGACCACGGTCGTCACGAGTCCCGCGACCGGGGCGGTCCGCGGCAGCACGTCGATCCCGATGCAGGCGGCGGCGACGATGCCGAACCAGTACACGCTCAGCCCGCTGCCCGGCCAGATGATCGTGGTCGTGGACCCGACCCCGGTGACGGTGACGTGGGTGGCGGCGAACGCGGTGGCGAAGCCGGCCAACGCGATGAGGAGCGTGGCTCCCGCGACGGCCCAGCGGTGGCCCAGCATCGCACCGATGGCGGCGACGGCCACCGGGAGCGCGAGCACCGCCATGAGGACCGGCAGGATCCAGGCGGCGAGCGCGAGCCCGGACGTGGTGGGCAGCCAGCCGCTCCAGTCCGGCACCGGCTGGCCGATGGCGAGCTGGAAGGCCGAGGGTGCGCGGGTGGCCGAGGGCACGCCCGGGTCCGCGAAGACGGCGAGCACGTTGCCGCGGGCGACCTGCGCGAGCACGAGCGGCAGGAAGAGCACGGCTGCCGGCACCGGGATGAACACCCGACGGTGCGCACGACGCCACCCGACGGCGAGCGACACGAGCCAGCCGAGCAGCAGCACCGGCACCAGCGACGGCGCCGAGGCTGCGATGACGGCGAAGAGCAGGGACGCGCCCGAGGCCCAGGCCCACGAGCGGTGCGCCTCGAGCACGGCGAGGAACAGCCAGGGCAGGAGGACGTGCGCGATCACGGCGCCGAGGTGCCCGCTCGTGACGGCACCGACGAGCGTCGGGGCGATCGTGTACAGCGCCGCGCCGATCACCGGGACCCAGGTGCGGGTCGTCAGCTTCCGCACCGCGAACCAGGCGCCGAGCGCGGCGAGCGGGAAAGCGACGAGCATCACGAGCACGACCGAGGTCGACGGCGACCAGAACGTGATCGAGCCGAGCACGGCGACGACCGCGGCGAACGGGTCGCTCGGCCCCGTGAACCCGGTGCCGATCGAGTGCCAGCCGTAGCCGACGTTCTGCCACAGCCGGGCGACGTCGGTGCTCAGCGGCAGGAGCCCGCCGCCGGTCAGCGCCGGCGAGCCGAGCAACGGGTACAGGGTCACGACGCTCAGGACCGCCGCGGCGAGGACGACCCAGATGCCGCCGTCGCCGAGGAACGACGCCCGGGCGATCGGTGCGTCCTCGACCCGGGCGAGCTCGACGTCGCGCGACGTGGTCCGCCGTTCGTGCACCCGGCGCCAGCTGACGCGGAGCGGCTCGACCGCCGCCCACCCGAGCTTCTTGCCGCGTGCGAGGACCCGGCGCGAGCGTCCGGTGCCGCCGCCGAAGGCGACCGAGAACGCCGCGGCGAGCTCGGCCCCGACCGCGGCCGGGTGCTTGGCGACGAGGTGCCCGACCGCGCGGCCGATCGCGAACGGCACGAGCGTGAGCCAGTGGATCCAGAGGACCCCGGCGGACGCGTAGGTCATCCGGCGGTGCAGCTGCGCCTGCCGGTGCATCCGGACGCGCCGCCCCTCGGAGACCCGCTTGCGCCCGAACTCCTCGATGGGTCCGGCGCTCGTCACGCGGGCCTCGGGCACGACGGCGACCCGGTGTCCGGCGAGGCGCACGCGCACGCAGAAGTCGAGCGCGGCGTCCACGTTCGGCAGGGCGGGGTCGAAGCCGCCGAGTTCGTTCCACACCGAGCGTCGGACGAGCATCCCGCCGGCGGCGACCGCCATCACGTCGGTGTTCCGGTCGTGCTGGCCCTGGTCGAGCTCGTCCTGCACGAGGACGATCGACCGGCCGAAGCGGGTCATGCTCTCGCCGAACGCCCGGAGCCGCGACGGGTCGTCGACGTCGACGAGCTTCGGCCCCGCGACGACCACGCTCGGCGCGATCTCGACCGCGGACAGGAGGTCGGCGAGGGCGGTGGGCGCCGGCGCGTTGTCGTGGCCGAGCAGCCAGAGCCACTCGTCGACGGGTTCGTCCGCGACCGCGGGCGGGGCCTCGCGTTCGCCGCGGGCGACCGCCTCGCCGAAGGGGCGACCGGCGGGCAGGCGCAGGAGTTCGGCGGAGCCGCCGAACGAGAGGTCGGTGGTCGAACCGTCGGTCGACCCGAGGTCGACGACGACGAGGTTCTCGGGGTGACGGGTCTGGGCGGCGAGCGCGTCCAGGGTCCGGTCGAGGTGGTCCGCCCCGTTGGCGGCGACGAGGATCGCGGTGACTCTGGGCTGCATGACGGGCGTCACTCTACGGTCTGGAGGCGCGGCTCGGCCTGCGGACGGCGGCGCGCCGTGAACCTGTGGGAGCCATCAACGACCGGTGCGCGTCGGACGCGCACCGTGCCTCCTGGACTGGCCAGGTGCGCGCTCAGGCGCGCTTTCGCAGCTTGCGGCGCTCGCGCTCGGACAGGCCGCCCCAGATGCCGAAGCGCTCGTCGTTCTCGAGCGCGTAGTCGAGGCACTGCGCCCGGACCTCGCACGAGGTGCAGATCTTCTTGGCCTCGCGCGTCGAGCCGCCCTTCTCGGGGAAGAACGCCTCGGGGTCGGTCTGCGCGCAGAGCGAGTCCACCTGCCAGGCGAGCGGGTTCTCCTCGTCGTCGGTCTCCGGACGCCGGACACCCGGGACGCCGAGCGACACGGGGTCGACGTGCCAGTCCTCCGGTACTCCGGCGTGGAAGTCGGAACCGTTCACCCTGATCACCCCTGACGTCTCGATAACGGGACCACAACGATCGCTGTCGTTGCCTGTAATTACAGCGGTGTCATTCGCGAGAGTCAAGTCGCGGATCATAGAAGGCACTGACGGTTCCGGCGTGTCATGTCCCCCGTACGGGCGTGTCGCGGCCGGTCTGTCGGGGTTTCGGGGGACAACTGACGCCCCCTCAGCCGGCCGCGACGGCCCGTCAGCCGATGCGGCGCCGGGCTTCCCAGGCGCTCGTGACCATCTCGTCGAGCGTGTGGCGCATCGCCCAGTCGAGGTCACGCGCAGCCGCTTCGCCCGTCGCGACGATCCGCGCGGGGTCACCGGCGCGTCGCGGCGCGATCTCGGGCTCGAACGCGATGCCGGTGCCCTTCGCCATGGCGTCCATGATCTGCCGGACGCTGACCCCGTCGCCGCTGCCGAGGTTGTACGCGCGCTCGAGGGTCTGGCCCGCCTCGAGCTTCTGCGCGGCGACCGCGTGCGAGTGCGCGAGGTCGGCGACGTGGATGTAGTCCCGCACGCAGGTGCCGTCGGGCGTGGCGTAGTCGTCGCCGTTGATCCGCGGCGTGCGACCGGCCAGCAGGGCGTCGAAGACGAGCGGGAAGAGGTTGTGCGGGCTGGCGTCGTACAGGTCCGGCTCCCCCGACCCGACGACGTTGAAGTAGCGCAGCGACGTCGTGGTGAAGCCCGCGGCGACCTCCATGTCGCGCAGCAGCCACTCGCCGATGAGCTTCGACTCGCCGTAGGGCGACTCCGGCGCCTTCGGGGTGTCCTCGACCACGGTGTCGACGTCCGGCGTGCCGTAGACGGCGGCGCTCGACGAGAACACCGCCTTGGTGACGCCGTTCTCCGCCATCGCCCGGAGGAGCGTCGCCATGCCGGTGACGTTCTGCTCGTAGGTGTGCAGCGGTCGCTCGACCGACACCCCCGCGTACTTGAACCCCGCGACGTGCACCACACCGGTGACGGCGTGCTCACGCAGCGTCCGGGCCACCAGCTCGCCGTCGAGGATCGTGCCCTCGACGAACGGCACGTCCTCGGGCACGAACGCCCGGAAGCCGCTCGAGAGGTCGTCGAACGCGACGGTGTCGATGCCCGCCGCACGCAGTGCTCGGACGACGTGGGACCCGATGTACCCGGCGCCGCCGGTGACCAGCCAACTCATGCTGGCCACGCTAGCGGAACCGGCGCGGCGTCAGACCGCCACGCGCTGCGGGTTCACGCACCCGTCGCGATGAAGACCGTGGACGCCAGACCGCTGCCGTTGTCGGCCTCGACCGTGACGTCGCCCTCGTCGGGGGTGATGTAGCAGGACTCCCCCTGGCGCAGCAGCGTCGCGGACTGCGCCCCGACGAGCGTCACCGCGCCCGCCGTGCAGATCGCGATCGAGGGGCCGTGCAGCGGCGCGACCCCGCCGGAGGCCAGGCCGACCGGGCGTCCGTCCCCCGTGACGCGGAGCAGCGCGAACCCGACGCCGTCCGGCGCGAAGCGCTCGACGCCGGCGGCGATCGGCTCGGGGGTCAGGACGGGTGCCGGGTACGCGGTGAAGTCGAGGACGTGCAGCAGCTCCGGGACGTCGACGTGCTTCGGCGTGAGCCCGCCGCGCAGGACGTTGTCGGAGGGGGCCATGAGCTCGATGCCGAGCCCGTCGAGGTAGGCGTGGATGTTGCCGGCGGGCAGGTACATCGCCTCACCCGCGGCGAGCGTCACGCGGTGCATGAGCAGGGAGACCACGATGCCGGGGTCGCCCGGGTAGCTCGTGCCGAGGTCGCGCACGGTCGCGGTGTTCGGGGTGACGGCGTCGTCGGGGAGCGCAGCAGCGAGGTCGCTCACGGCCTGCACGACGGCCTGCGCCGAGGAGTCGCCGGTCTCGAGCCACCGCACCGTGTCCTCGAGCCCGTGCTGCAGGTGCACGACCAGCGGGCCGAGCCGACCGGACCCGGCGTCGAGCGCCTCGACGTCGGCGAGCGTCTCGGCCACCGGGCGGAAGCCGCTCAGCGCCTCGAAGCGTTCGCTGAGCGCCACGACGAGCTCGGGCTTCGGGAACGGGTCCTTGTAGTTGCGGGCCGGGTCGTCGATCGGGACACCCGCCGCTTCCTCGCGCTCGAACCCCTCGCGCGCCTGCTCGGGTGTCGGGTGCGCCTGCAGCGAGAGCGGGGCGGCGGCCGCGAGGACCTTCAGCAGGAACGGGAGCCCCGTGCGGTCCGGTCCGAGGGCGTCCCGGGGCTCCGCGGTGATCCAGTCGAGCAGCGTGTCCGCGCCGCCGACCATCGCCGGGTTCACGACGACGCTCGGGCTGCCCGGGTGCGCGCCGAGCCAGAGTTCGGCCTGCGGTGCGCCGGTGACGGTCCGGCCGAGGAGCTCGGGGATGGCCGTGACGGATCCCCAGGCGTAGTCGCGGGGCGTGTTCGTGATGCCGAGGAACATGCGCACGAGCCTATCGGCGGTCGACGTGCGCTCCCCGGGTACCCTGGCGTCGTGACGAACACCTGGCCGTTGGCGCGCGGATCCGTGCCCGAGCGCGAGGCGTTCGCATTCGGCGCGACGATCCTGTTCGTGCTCTTCGCCGGCGACGCCGTGCCGAACACGCTCACGTGGGTCGGCGCCGGACTGCTCTGGGCGGCCGCCGGGGTCTGGGCCACGACGATCATCGTCCGGGCCCGCCCGCCGCTCACCCGGACACCGCGTGCGCTCTGGCTCTTCCTCGCCTGGTGCCTGGTGTCCGTGGTGTGGTCGCACTGGCGGTTCGCGACGATCTCGAGCCTCGCGGTCCAGGTGATCTGCGCGGGCGCGGCCTTCGCGATCGCCTCGACCCTGACGTGGCGGCGGATCACCGACGCGCTGAGCCTCGCGCTGCGCTGGGTCCTGATGGGGTCGCTGCTCTTCGAGGCCTTCGTCGCGGTCGTCCTCCGGCACCCGATCGCACCGGCGTGGACGGACTACGGCGACCGGAAGATCCCGGACGCCTTCTACTTCTCACGCGCCGAGCTCTTCACCGGCGGGCGCATCCAGGGTCTCCCCGGCAACGCGAACCTGCTCGCGATGGTCGCGCTCCTCGCCGTGATCGCCGTCGCCGTCCAGTACGCCGAGGGGCGACTCCGACGCAACCGCGCGATCGGCTGGACCGTCGTGGCCCTCGTCGTCCTCGCACTCACCCGCTCCTCGACCGTGCTGGCCGCCGGGCTCGTCGTCCTCGTCGCGCTCGCCGTCGCACTCTGGATCCGCCGGGTCCCGACCGAACGACGGACACCTCGCTACCTCGCCGTCGCCGTCGGGGCCGTGGTCGTCGCCGTGCTCGGGTTCCTCGCCCGCGGCCAGGTGTCCGAGCTGCTCGGCAAGGGTTCGGACGCGACCGGCCGCGGCGTGATCTGGGAGCGGGTCATCGGGCTCATCCAGGAGCACACCGTCGTCGGCTGGGGCTGGATCGGCTACTGGTGGCCGGGCATCCCGACCCTCGCGGACCTCGCGCACCGCAAGGGCGTGACCTACCTGCAGGCGCACGACGCCTACCTCGACGTGTGGATGCAGACCGGTGTCATCGGACTGGCGATCTTCGTGGTCTACGTGGTCACGACCCTCAGCCGGTCGTGGGCCTCGGCCACCCGGATCGGCTACGACGCATCGCTCTCCCCCCGTCCGTTCGACCCGGTGTCGCTCCTGCCGCTGCTCGTCGTCGTGGCGCTGCTCGTGCAGTCGGTCGCCGAGTCACGACTGCTCTACCAGGGCAACTGGGTCCTGTTCGCCCTCATCGCGATCAAGACCCGGATCGTGCTCGTCGGCGAGGAGCCCGTGTCCGCCGGTGACGGTCCCCGCACGCCCCCGGCCCGCCGCGAGTTCCGGACGCCCGCGCGCCGCTGACCCGAGCCCGCCCCGGCCCCCGACACCGGTCCCGTCGTCACGGCCGCTCGACCAGGCGGTCGCACGGCACCGCGGCCCGCCACGGCGCGGTCCGGAGCACGACGGACGGCAGCGTCGGGTCGGCGCGACAGGCCTCGGCGGCCGCGGGGACCTGCGCGGACCAGACCGGGCCGGCGCTCCGCCGGGTCGTCCCCGGAGCGGCGTTCCAGGCGGCGGCGACGACCACCGCGGCGACCACGCACCACGCGAGCACGACCGCGACCAGCCGGCCCGCGGTCGCCGACCGGCCGACTGTCGGACCGGACCGACCCGCACCGGGCCGACCCGCGCCTCCCGGCACTCCCACCGACCCGATGACCACGGACGCCGCCACCACCGCTCCCGACACGAGCAGCAGCCCGGACGCTGCCGCGTACCGCTGCGGTCCCACCGCCAGCGCGGCCGGCCCGAGTGCCACCCAGTCCTGCACCGCCGACCCGTTCGCCACCAGCGCTGCCCACCACACCACCAGGGAGCCCCCGGCGAGGGCGACCACGACCCACCGCGCACGCCCCCGGCCGAGCACCACGGCCGTCACGAGCACGACCACCAGCAGGGCGGTCGGCAGGACGACCACGCCCCACCCGTGCGCGTGCACCGTCTCCGCCACGACACCGACCCGACGGTCCCACGCGCCCCCGAGCGGCTGCAGCAGGTACCCGGCGAGCACATCGGAGGCGCGCGGCTCGCCCGGGCGGGACGTTCGCGGGTCCGTGAGCGCCGTCGCGACCTGCACCGCGCTGCCGACGACCGCCGCCAGGGTGACCGGCAGCGGGCGGAGGTCCACCCGTCCGGTGGCCGTGCGTCGCAGCGGGAGCCAGGCGACCAGCAGGAGCGGGAGGAACAGCGTCGCCTGGACCTCGCTGAGCACGCCGAGGGCCGTGACCACGGCGAGCGCCACCGCTCCCCACCAGGTCCGGGCACGGTGCGTGTACAGCCACGGCACCAGGACGAGCACGTACCAGTGCAGGTTCGCCGCGGTGCCGCTGATCTCGACGGGGGCGAGCGGCAGGACGACGGGGACCGCGGCGAGCAGGACCCGGAGCGGCCACGGCCGGACGACGTCACCGGAGAGCAGGAACACGAGCGCGCAGACGACCCCGACGACCAGGCAGGACAGGCCCGACACCGCGACCGCGTACCGCTCGACGGGCAGGAGCCAGGCGAGGTCGACGACGATGCGCGGGACGAGGTGGCGGTACCCGGCGTACGGCTCCAGGACGGCGCCGGGGCCGAGTGCGAGCCGCTCGCGGAGGAACACCCCGCCGTCCTCGGCCCACGCCGTCCCGCGGGTCACCGGGCCGAGCCGCCACCAGGCCACGGCCGTGACGGACCCACCGAAGACCGCAGCGACCGTCGGTGCGCCGTACAGCCGCCACCCGCGCGCCATGGTGCGGCGATCGTACCGCCGACATCGCGGATCGTGGATATCCGCGCGGGGGTGCAGCCGTCGTGTCGCGGACGTCCGGGGCACGCCGATCGAGGCCGCCGCCGGCTCGGTGCAGGGCGCGACGCCGGGGCGTCCACCTGCCGACGAGGCCGGATGGGCCAAGATGGTGAGGTGACGGACGGCCGGGTGACCAGACGCGTGCTCGCGCGACGGTACCTGTCGGCGTGGATCGGGTTCTCCGCGGGCGGCCGGTTCAGCCAGGCACTCGCGACCGTGATCGTGCTCTTCGCGTTCGCGCAGCCCACGGTGACCGCGCTCGTCGGTCGTGCCGGTGTGTGGGCCGTGCTCGTCACGCTGTTCGTCCTCGCCGGCCTGAGCCTGCTCGGGCAGCGGTACCGGATCGAGTGGCACGGGGTGCTCCCCCTCTCGCTCCTGGCGTTCGTCGGGTACTGCGCGTTGAGCGTCCTCTGGAGCGAGTACTCGTGGGTGGCGCTCCGGGGGCTGGTCGGCACGGTCTGCTTCATCGGGCTCGGGCTCTACCTCGCGCTCGGCCGCGACCTGGTGCAGGTCATCCGGGCGTCCGGCGACGCCTTCCGGATCCTGCTGGTGGTCGCGCTCGGCCTCGAGGTCCTGTCCGGCCTCGTCCTCGACACCCCGATCCCGGCGTTCGGCATCCAGGGCAACATCGCGTACGGCGGCCCGATCCAGGGCATCGGCGGGACCCGGAACTTCATGGGGTTCATCGCCGCGATGGCGCTGGTGACGTTCGTGGTGGAGTTCCTCACCCGCTCGGTCACGATGTGGCGTGCGATCGGCTCGACCACCCTCGCCGTCATCGCCCTGATGCTCGTGCAGTCCCCCATCACCGGGCTCGCGATGATCGCCCTGGCCGTGACCGCCCTCGCGCTGTGGTCGCTCCGGCACGCCCGACCGACGACCCGGCCGGTGGTGAACGGCGTGCTCGGCGGGGCGGTCCTGCTCATGATCGGCCTCGGCATCGTCGCCCGGCACCGGGTCCTCGCCGAGATCGGGGCGGCCGGGGGCACGGCGACCCGGGTGGACCTCTGGGCGCAGATCCGCGTGTTCGTGAGCCAGTTCCCCATCCAGGGCTGGGGCTGGGTCGGCACGTGGCCGCACGAGGCCGTGGTGCCCTACGTGACGTTCATCGACCCGGCCGGGCAGCGGTTCACGTCGGGCCTCAACGCGTTCGTCGACGCGTGGCTGCAGATCGGGCTCGCGGGCACGATCATCCTCGCCGTGACGGCGCTGCTCGCGTTCGCGCGGGCGTGGGTCACGGCGACGACGTTCCCGGGGGTCGCCTACGTGTGGCCGGCGGCGGTGCTGGTGCTGCTGGGCGTCACGAGTGCGGCGGAGAGCTACCTGCTGCACGGGGCCGGGCTGATGGTGTTCGTCGCCGTGCTCGTGATCGCCGCGCGGCGGCGGTCGTGGCGGCGGCACCTGCCGCGCGGCTGACGGATCCGGCGCGGCCGGCGGGTCCAGGAGGCGCGACCCGCCCTGACAGCGCCAGCCGCGCCTCCAGGCGGTCGCCTCCCCCGAACACGGGCCGCATCCCTGAGCGGAACCACAGGCTGGGACGCTGCGGGCGCCAATACGATTCCAAGGCGCCCGAGCGGGCGCCGCCCGGCGGTCCCGTCGGCGAGCTCCGAGGGGGAACCGTGCCGTCGCGCCGTCTGATCACCGTCCTGGCCGCCGCGGCGGTCTTCCTCGCGGGAGCGGTCGCGGTCCCCGCAGCAGCCTCGGCGACCCCTGCACCGACCGCGTCGGCCACCACCGCGGACCCCGGCGACGTGCAGCCGCACGGGTGGCGGTACTCGCCCGCCGACACCCGTCGGATCTGGTCGGGGACGATCGGCACCACGGCCCGGAACATCGAGCTCGATCCTGGTCTCCCCGTCGGCACCGGCATCGGTGGCCTGGTCCTGAACGTCGAGGTCGCCGACCCGTCGCACGCCGGGTACCTCCGCGTGACGCCGCGGTACGGGAGCGGCACGTCGGTCGTGACCCAGGACTTCGCCGCACACCAGACCATCTCCTCACTCGTCACCGTCGGCGGCTCCGGCTCGACGATCACGCTGAAGACCTCGGCCGGGTCGGCCCGCGTGTACGTCGACCTCGCGGGCACGTACGACGCGGACGGCACGACGACGTTCACGCCCACACCGCCCACCCGCGCGTTCTCGGCGGCCGTCGGCACCGCACCCGTCCGGGTGCCGCTCGCAGGCACGCACGGGATCCCGGCCGACGCGGCAGCGGTCGTCCTCACGGCCGAGGTGTCCGCCCCGACCGCGACGGGCTACGTCCGGGTGACCCCGTACGGCCGCGACGCCCAGGTCGCCGCCCAGGAGTTCACTCCCGGACGCACCGTGTCGAACCTGCAGGTCGTGAAGCTCCGCTCCGGTTCCGCACAGGTGCGGCTCTCCGCCGGCCGGGCGCACGTCTTCCTCGACGTCTCCGGCTACTACCGCAACGGCGACGACGACGCGGTCTTCGTCCCCGTCGCACCGACCCGAGTGCTCGCCACCACCGTCGGACAGACCCCCGTGGCCACACCGGTGAGCGGACGCGCCGCCCTCCCGACGGCCGTGCGGGCCGTCACCGGGTCCGTCGAGGTCACCCGACCGTCGGCACCCGGGTACGTCCGTGTCACGCCGGCCGGCACCGATGCCCAGGTCGCCACGCAGGAGTTCGGCGCCGGGCAGTCGATCGCCGGTGCGGTGCTCACGGCCGCCACGATCGGGGACCTGGCGAGCACCGCGCAGGTCTCGGTGTCGCGCGGAACCGCCGTGGTGCACGTCGACGTCACCGGCTACTTCGTCGACCGTCGGACCGGTGTCGGGACGGGCGTCGTCGTCAACGGGGAGGACTGCACCGGCGGGCCGACCTCCGACCCGTCGTCGTACGCGCGTCCGCAGTTCACGATCCTCCGGATGGCCCCGCGGACGAACACGTACGCCCTGTGTCCCGCAGCGCTCGCCGTCGCGACGTCCGGCACCGGCACGACGAACCAGGAGGCCGTGCAGTACGCCGTCACCCTCTTCAACTGGGGCGCGTCGACCGCTGCGGCGTCCCCCGCCGGCGCCCGCGCCCGCCCGTGGCCGCTGTCCGACCAGACCCCGAACGGCGGTCCGGTCGTCGCCGGAAATCCCTACGGCACGTGCACCGGAGCCCAGGACCCGGCGTGCTCGTACGTCCTCGGCTACTGGCAGGCATGGGACGCCGCCCAGAACCACGGGCTCCCGGACCCCGCCGGCCACCGCTGGTGGTTGTCCGTGGAGAGCGACTTCGCAGACTTCTCGGTCGCCGACGACACGGCCTTCGTCGAGGGAGCCGCCGCGTACCTCGGGTCGCTCGGCGTGCCGGTGGGCGTCCGCACCGCACCGTCGGTCGCACGGCTGCTGTTCGGGACCGTGCCCGCGACCAGTCCCCTGCACGGCATGGAGACGTCGCTGATCAACCCGCACGACCTCACGGGGCTCCACCAGGACTGCCGGAACACCTCGCTGTTCGGCGGGCCGATCGTCTCGGCGTCCGACGAGGCACACACGGTCGTCGCCTGCCGCTGACTCCCGATCCGTTGCATCGTGCACCTAGACTGCCGGAGACCGTCAGGGGGCGGTCCACGAACCTGGGGAAGAACCACATGCGCCTGCACCGACGCCTCGCACTCGCCCTGACCACCGCGCTCGTCGCCACCGCCGTCGCCGTCGTCGCACCGGTCTCGACCGCGCAGGCCGCGGCCCCGACGACCGGCCGGTACACGCCGATCGACACGACCCGCGTCTGGTCCGGCGCCCTGACGACGTCGCCGAAGGTGGTGAAGATCGCCGGGAACGCAGGGGTCCCCGCGAACGCCACGGCCGTCGTCGTCAACGTCGAGGTCGCCAAGCCCACCGCGGCCGGCTACGTCCGCGTCACCCCGGCGGGCAAGGACGCCACCGTCGCGACGCAGGACTTCGCCGCCGGGCAGACGATCGCGAACCTCGTCACCGTGCGGCTCGTGAACGGCTCGATCCAGGCGAAGCTCTCGAAGGGCACGGCGAGCGGGTACTTCGACGTCGCCGGGTACTACGCCGACGGCTCCGGTGCCACCTACACCCCGCTCGACGCCGCGCGGGTGTTCGGCGCCACGGTGGGCACCACGCCGACGCAGGTGCCCCTCGCCGGCCGCGCCGGGATCCCGGCCGACGCGACCGCCGTCGCCGTGAACGTGCAGGTCAGCAACCCGACGGTCGCCGGGTACGTCCGCGTCACCACGGCCGGGCAGGACCCCTCCGTCGTGACGCAGCTCTACTCGGCCGGTCAGGCGCTGTCGAACCTCGCGATCGTGAAGCTCTCCGACGACGGTGCCGCCCAGGTGAAGCTCTCGAAGGGCTCGGGCACGGTCTACATGGACGTCGCCGGCTACTACTCGAACTCGTCCACCGGTTCGGTGTTCGTCCCGATCGACACCACCCGTGCGTTCGCCGGCTCGGTGTCCGCCACCGCGGGGACCATCCGACTGTCCGGTGTCGCGGGCGTCCCCGGGACCGCCACGGCCGTCGTCGCGAACGCCGAGACGACGAAGCCCACCACGGCCGCGTACCTCCGCGTCACGCCCGCGGGCCAGGACCCCCAGGTCGCGACGCAGGTGTTCGACGCTGGCACCTCGGTCGCGAACCTCGTCGTCGCGAAGGTCACCGGGTCGAGCGTCGACCGCCGGGTGCAGGCGAAGGTGTCGAAGGGCTCCGCACAGCTGCACCTCGACGTCGCGGGGTACTTCCTCGACGGGTCGAGCGGTTCCGGCTTCGGGGCCGACGTCTCGTGGCCGCAGGGCGGGTCCTCGTCGAACTACCCGTCGAACCAGGCGTTCGGCGTCGTCGGCGTGAACGGCTCGCTGCCGAACCAGGACAACCAGTACCTGACCCCGCAGCTCGCGTGGGCCGCGGGGTCGGCCGGGGGCACGTCGCAGCCGAAGGCGCAGCTCTACGCCCTCGCCGCGAACCCCGGCAAGGCCGCCTCGGTCTGGCCGTCGTCCAACCGGGACCCGTCGGGCACGACCGTGTCCAACCCGTACGGCACGTGCACGGCGAAGGCGTACACCAGCGCCTGCTCGTACATGTACGGCTACACCCGTGCGTACGAGGCCGCGAACACCCGCGGCGTCCCGAATCCCTCGTCGTACCGCTGGTGGATCGACGTCGAGACGGGCCTCTCGTGGCTCGGGGCCTCCGACGCGAAGGACTACCAGACGCAGAACCGCGCCGACATCGAGGGCATGGTCGCCGCGCTCAAGGCCGCGGGCGTCTCGACGATCGGCATCTACTCGACGGGGTACCAGTTCGGGCAGATCGTGGGGACCGTCCCGTCGACCTCGACGCTCCGCGGGCTGCCGAGCTGGATCGCGGTGGGCAACGACGGCGTCGCGGCGGCGCAGAAGGCGTGCTCGGCCGGCGGCCTCACCGCGGGCAGCCAGGTGCGGATGGCCCAGTACGTCGTGGGGAACCAGGACTACAACGTGAGCTGCGTCTGAGCCGCATCCCCTTCACGGACTGGAGGCGCGGTGCCAGCTGGCACCGCGCCTCCCGACCGTCCAGGGGTCGCGTCAGCGACGTGCGCCGCGTCGGCGACCGAAGCGCCGCTGCAGGCCCCACTGGGTGGTGCGGAGCATGGCCTCGAGCACGATGGAACGACTCATCTTCGAGACGCCGTGCACCCGGTCGCGGAACCGGATCGGGACCTCGACGATGCGGCCGCCGAGGTCGTCCACCCGCAACGTCATGTCGACCTGGAAGCAGTACCCCTTCGAGTCGATCGAGTCGAGGTCCATCCGGGCGATCGCGTCGGCGCGGTAGACCCGGAAGCCCGCGGTGACGTCCCGCACGCCGATGCCGAGCACGAACCGGGCGTAGGTGTTCGCGCCGCGGCTGAGGACCTCGCGGTGGAGCGGCCAGTCGACCACCGACCCACCGGGGACCCACCGCGACCCGATCGCGAGCAGGACGTCGTCCACGCCGTCGACCGCGGCCACGAGTGCCGGGAGCCGGTCGGCCGGGTGCGAGCCGTCCGCGTCCATCTCGACGAGCAGCGGGTACCCGCGCTCGAGCCCCCACCGGAAGCCGGCGACGTAGGCCGTCCCGAGGCCGAGCTTGCCGGAGCGTTCGAGCAGGTGCACCCGGTCGTCCGCGGCGGCGAGCTGCCGCACGAGGTCACCCGTGCCGTCGGGGCTGGCATCGTCGACGACGAGCAGGTGTGCGTCCGGCAGCGCGCCCAGGACGGCTGCGGCGATCGTGCGGACGTTCTCGGCTTCGTTGTAGGTCGGGACGATGACGAGCGCCGTGGCGCCCGCGGTCACCGGTTCTGCAGCCGACGCTTGATCTTGCCCGCGACGCTCCGCGGGCCCTCGGTCCGGAAGTAGTGCACGGCGCGACCGAGGTCGTGACGGACGCCGTAGAGCTTCTTGCGGTCCGGGACGCGCACGCGCATGGCGTGCGGCTGGATCGTCGACGAGGTGTCGCGGACGCTCTTGTCGGCCGCGCGGATCGGGTTCCGGCAGAACTCGACGAGCGGGGCGAGGACGTTCTCCCACGTGAACTGCTCGCGCACGCGGTCGACGTTGCCGATGAACTCGGCACGGGCCTTCTTGTCGAAGAGCGCCGTCTCGAGCGCTGCGGCCAGGCCGTCGATGTCCTGCTCGTGCACGGCGATGCCGAGCTTCTCCTCGGCGACGAGGTCACCGAAGGAGTCACCGGCGGTCGTGACGATCGGCAGGCGCGCCCACAGGTAGTCGAGGATGCGGGTGCGGAACGAGAACGTGGTCTCGAGGTGCTCGTAGTGCGTCGAGACGCCGGCGTCGGCCTCGAGCAGGTAGGCGCCGCGTTCCTCGTACGGGATCCACGCGTCGTTGAAGAACACGTTCTTGCCGGTCAGCCCGAGTGCATCGGCCTCGGCGCGCACCTTGGCGACGATGTCCATCTCGGGCACGTCCGGGTTCGGGTGCTGCACACCCATGAAGAAGAGCTTGACGCTCGGCTTCTTCGCGGCGAGCCGGCCGATGGCGCGGACGAGCGTGATCGGGTCGAACCAGTCGTAGATGCCGCCGCCCCAGACGACGAGCTTGTCGTTCTTCCCGATGCCGGGGACGACGCCCTTGACCCGCTGCTGGTCGTGCACCGGCGGCGTCGACGACAGGCCGAACGGCACGACGCCGATCAGCGAGCGGAGGTCGGGGTCGCGCGAGTACGTCCGGGCGTTCACACGACCCGAGCCGGCGAGCTGGCCGAGCCAGAACATGCGCTGCCGCTCGGAGGCGCAGATGAAGTAGTCGCCGAGTTCGAGCTGGTGGTTCAGGGTGTCCGACGCGTCGAGGATCTGCCGGTTCCACTGGTCGACGTCGTCGCTGCGGCCCTGCTCGAGCTGCTCGAGGTGCAGCGGGTCGTAGACGTCGACGACGAGGATCTTGCTCGTCGACTCGAGCACCGGGAACAGGCGGAGGGCGTGGCCCTGCACGATGATGACGTCGGCCCAGGCCTCGTGTTCGACCATCTGGCGCGGGTGGCGGTGCGGCACGGTGACGACCTCGTACGAGGGGTCGATCTGCGACGAGCGCGTGAGGCTGATGACCCGGACGTCGTGCTCGCCGGCGAGCTGCTTCGCCATCTGGGTCGCACGGATCGCCGGACCGGCCATCTTCTCGCCGATGGAGTCGCCCGTGATGATGAGGATCCGACGCCGGGTGCCGACCTCGAGCACGCCGAGGGAGTGCACGATCTTGTCGTAGCCGGCCAGGTAGTTCTCGATCGGGTACGCGGGCTCGTCGCGGTTGCCGAAGAGGCGCAGGAGCTCGCGGTCGCTGCGCACGCGGGTCGCCTGGATCTGCCGACGCGACTCGGTCATCGACGGCAGCTGCTCGACGAACTGGTCGACGCCGTAGATGCCCGCCATCGCCGTCTTCGGCACGGGGATCGTCGGGACGCTGTCGTCGCCGGGGTTGCGGAGGTCGAGCTCGGTCGAGTCGAGTTCGCCACGACCGACGGCGCGACGGACGACGAGCGCGAGCGACCCGGGCAGGGCCGCTGCGAGCTGCTCGTCACCCAGGTTCTTGTAGAGCGTGAAGAGGGCGTTGCGCTCGAGGAGGTAGGTCTCGCGGAAGTCGCCGAACTTGTTCATCGACGCGTGGTGCTTGTGGAACGCGACGGACTTCGGCTGGTACCGGAAGCGCCAGCCGAGCAGGTTGAGCCGCCAGCCGAGGTCGACGTCCTCGTAGAACATGAAGTAGCGGTCGTCGAAGCCGTCGAGCTGCTCGAAGAGCTCCGCACGGATGAACATCGCCGCGCCGGTGCCGAACAGCACGTCGGTCTCGGACTCCCAGCGCCCGGTGTCCGGCGAGCCCGCGAACGGCTTGTAGCCCATGCCGTACCAGGTCATCGCGGCCTCGGTGAAGTCGACGTTGACGCCTTCCCAGTCGAGGACCTTCGACGCCACGGCGCCGATGTCCGCGCCGGAGGCGAACGTCGCCATGGCCTCGCGCACCCAGCCGGTGTCGGGTCGGGCGTCGTTGTTGAGGAACGCCACGATCTCGCCGGAGGACTTCTCGACGCCGAGGTTGCAGCCGCCGGTGAAGCCGAGGTTCGCACCGGCGTCGACGAGCGTGAAGTCGAGCTCCGACGCCTTCAGCCGACCGAGGTGCTCGGGGCCGGAACCGTTCTCGACGACGATGACCTCGAGCCGGTCCTGCGGCCAGTCCTGCTTGCGGAGCTCCGCGATGCTCGTCAGGGTGTCGTCCGTGCCCTTGTAGTTCACGAGGATGACGGACACGACTCCCGGCTTGCGCTCTGTCACGCGGTTCCTCCAGCAGCTGCCGCGCACCTGGCGCGGGTCGACGGGTCGGCCGCGGGGTGCCGACGGCCGATGACACCCTACAAGGCGCGCGCCCGCGCTCCCCTGAGATCAGCGCCGATTCGTGCAGAATGGCTCGGTGACCGCGACCAGCATCCCGACCGCTCCCACGTCTTCCCCCCTCGCCGCGGACTACGCCGCGATCGCCGCGGGCGACCACGCCGAGGGGCCGCGCGGGACCGTCCGGTTCGCAGTGTCGACGGACGACCCGGCCGAGGGCAAGGGCGACCTCTACGTCGCGCTCGGGCTCGCCCGGGCGCTGCGGGACGCCGGGTGGGGGGTCGCGATGTGGCCGATCACCCGCTGGGCCGACCCGGTCTCGGACGACACGGCCGTCGTGGTCGTGATGATCGAGTCCTTCGTGCCGGGCCGGGTGCCGCCGTCCACCGCCCTCGTGGCGTGGGTGCGCAACTGGACGGCGAAGTGGGCGGCCCTGCCCTACCTCGACGAGTTCGAGGCGATCTGGACGTCGTCGAGCGCCGCGCGCGACGCCGTCGCCGCGCACTACGACGGCCCGGTCGAGGTCGTGCCGATCGGCGTCGACCTCGAGCTCTTCACGACCGACCCCGGTACCCCGCGGAGCGACCGTGCGGTGGCGACCGTGAACTTCTGGGGCGTCCGCCGCCACGTGCAGGACGTCCTCGACGACGTCCGTCCGGCCGAGCCGATCGTCTGGTTCGCCGCGAACGCCGAGCACGTCGACCCGTCCCCCGGCGTCGAGCTGCGGCCGATGGTCCCCTACTTCGCGCTCCCCGAGGTCTACCGGTCGGCGGCCTTCGTCGTCGACGACGTCATCGCGCCCGCCGCCGAGTACGGCACGTTGAACTCCCGCCTCTACGAGTCGCTCGCATCCGGGGCACTCCCCGTGACGGACTGCGCGCTCGGACTCGACGAGCTCGGCCTCGGCGAGGTCCCCGTGTTCGAGGACGCCGCGTCCCTCGAGCGGGCGCTCGCGATGCCCGCCGACGAGCGGACGGCGCTGGTCGAACGGCTGCGCGCCGTCGTGGTCGAGCGACACTCCTTCGCGGCGCGTGCGGAGCAGGTGCGCCCGGTCCTCGAGGCGGCGATCGAGCACGCGCGGTCCCGGACCGGCAGCCGGTCCCCGTTCCTCCGCTGGGCGACGAACGAGCGCGAGGTCCTGCGGGTCGCCGAGCTCGAGCGCGACGTGCACCTGCAGGGCGTCCGCGACATCAACGAGCGGCTCGTCGTGGCCGAGCAGGCGGTGGCGTCGTTCGACGCCGCGCGTCGGCGTGCGGAGGAGGAGCGCGACACGATCGCCCTGCGGTACGACGAGCTCACCCGGTCGGCCGAGTACCGCCTGCTGCACCGCTTCGGCGGTCTGGCGCGCGCCGTGCGCCGCGGTACCGGACGCGGCTGAGCCGACCACGGACGAGACGGGAGGCGCCCCACCGGCTGGTGGGGCGCCTCCCGTCTCGCATCGTGGTCCGTCGGACCGTCAGCGCACTACTTCACCGTGATCGTCCGGCACAGCGTGGTGTTCGCTCCCGCGCCGGTGTTCATCGCGTAGACGCAGACCTGCGTGCTGCCCGCCCTGTAGCCGGACACGGTCGTCGAGAACGAGTGGTTCGCGCCGTACCCGCCGTAGGTGGTGGCGAGCGACGCCTTCGCCTCGTTCGCGGTGAGCGACTTCGCGCCGGCGCCGTTCACGTACACGTGCACCTGGATCGGGGACGCGGTGTCCGGGTCGATGGTCCAGCCGCGCACCTTGACCTGGCCGGCCGCGGGCGACGACACCTCGTCGAGCAGCAGGACCGGGTTGCCGGAGGTCATCGCGACCGTGCTGCAGGCGCTGGCGTCCTTCCCACCCCCGACGTTCGTCCCGACGACGCACACGGTGTGCTTGCCCGGACCGATGCCGGTGAGCGTGGCCTGGAAGCCGTGCTTCGAGTAGTACCCGGGGTACGCTTTCGCCGCGGTGGCGCTGGCCTGGTCGGCCGTGCCGGTGGTGACCTTCTTGCCGTCGACCGTGTACGTCACGCCGATCGGCTGCACCGTGTCGGGGTCGACCGCGTAGCCGCTGACCTGCAGCGAGCCGAGCGTCGGCGACGAACCGGACTCGATCTTCACCTTGGGCGGGCCGGTCGGCGTCTGGAACGTCGTGCAGACGTTGCTGTTGCCGCCGGGGCCCACGTTGATCGCGATGATGCAGAGCTGGTGCTTCCCGGCCGGGACGCTGCTGCGGGTGAACAGGATCGCGTGGTCGTCACCGTAGCCGGGCAGTGCCTTGTCGAGACCCGCCTTGGTCTGGTCGGCCGTGAACGAGGTCAGGGCCTTGCCGTCCAGGTACAGGTGCACGCGCAGCGGGGCGATCGTGTCCGGGTCGGCCGTCCAGCCGCGGATCTTGAGCTTGCCGGGAGCGGTCGACGATGCCTCGTCGATGACGATCCACGGCGAACCGCTCGCCTTCGTCACGGTCTTCGCCCCGAGCTGCGTCCACTTGCCCGTGGAGGTGTCCTTCGCCCACGTGCTGATCGTGTGCTTCCCGGCGCCGATGCCGCTGATCGTCGCTGAGTAACCGTGCGCGTCGCCCCAGCCCGGGTAGATCTTCCCGACGTCGGTGCGCGAGGCGCTGGCGGTCCAGGCCTTCTTCGCCACGCCGTCCACGCGGAGCTGCACGGGGATCGAGGACTTCGTGTCCGGGTCGATCGCCCAGCCGCGGACGCTGAGCTTGTCCGCCGCGAGGGTGGCCTGGTCCAGCTTGCCGAACGGTGCCCCGGTCCGGACGGTCACCTGCTGGCAGCCGAGCAGTGCGTTGGCACCGGCGCCCTGGTTGATGCCGAACACGCAGACGTTGTGGCTGCCGCCGGAGATCCCGGTGAGGGTCGTCGAGAACCCGTGGCTGGTGTTGCCGGCGCCGAGCTGGCTGCCCAGGTCGGAACGCGCCCCGTCGGCCGTGATGGTCTTCTTGCCGACGCCGTCCACGTAGAACGCCACCCGGATCGGGCTCGTCGCGACGTCGGGGTCGTACGCCCAGCCGCCCACCGTGACCTGGCGGAACCCGGCGGTCGCGGAGTCGACGTGCCCGGCGGGCGAGCTGCCACCGGTGGGCGAGCCGAACCAGTCGGTGTACATGCGCCAGAAGTTCCGGTTGCCGTACGCCGAGCAGCCGTCACCCGTGCCGTAGAGGTTCGACATCGCGGCGGCGTTCGGCGTGTACGGCGTGTAGATGTACAGCCCGGCGGTCGCCTGGTTCTTGATGTAGACCGTCTTCCGACCGCACGCGGCGTTCGGGTTGTAGAGGATCGAGTTGTTGCGGCCGGCCTGGTAGGCCCAGGACGTCGGCGAGGCCTGGTAGCGCTTGAACTGCAGCGCGGCGGCGTACACCTGCTGGCCGAAGCCGTAGTACTTCGGGTCGCACGGCGCGGTGTCCGGGCACGCGAAGCCGGTGGCGTGCAGGTACATGTAGCTCGTCGGGCTGTTCGTCGTGACGATGCCCTGCTCCTTCTGCAGGAGGACGAGCAGGACCTTCTGGCTGATGCCGCACGCGGCGCCGACCTGCGCGATGACCGTGGCCGCCGACTTCACGCCGCCGTTGATCGCGGAGCACCGACCGGACACGGCGGCGATGCCGCTCATGTTCTGCGAGAAGTTCTTGAGGCACGCCGGGCCGCCCGATGCCTGCTTGCAGTTCGGCGCGACGCTGTTGAGGAACGACTGCACGGACGACGAGCTCATCGCCGACCCGTTGTAGAAGTTCACGTCGCTGATGATGTTGCCCGGGTCGAACGACGCGGCGGTCGCGGCCGAGGCGGACTCCGTCGTCGTCTGCTCGGACAGCACCGTGCCGAAGGTCAGGCCGCTCACGGCGACCGCGAGGGCGGCCACCAGGGCGAGGGACGACCGCAGCGGGCGTCGTCGCCCGTCGGTTCGGATGGATCGCATCACGGCACCTCCGCCGTCATCGGGTCGGACGTGGTCGACTGCGCGCCGACCCGGTAGTCGAGGGTGATGGACCAGGTGCCGCTGGACACCTGGGCCGCCGGGAAGGACACCTGCGCGCAGTTCACGGAGGACGCGCTCGCCTCAGCCGTGCTGGTCAGGGTCCGGGTGACACCGCTCTTCGTCGCGGTGAACGTGCACGTGCCCGACGTGTTCGTCGTGCCGGAGACGAGTCCACCGGCCTGGAGCGTCCGGCTGCCCGTGTCCCACCCGGCGTACGTGACGACGGCGGTGGCCGGGAAGTCCGACGGGTCGTCGTCGGGCTCGGTCGTCTGGCCGGAGCCCGGGAACGCCGAGGGACTGTCGTCCGCGTCGTCGGAGCTGCTCGGCGACGGGGTCGACGAGGGGGCGGACGTCGCGGTCGCCGACGCGGTCGGAGTCGGTGAGGCGGACCGCGTGGGCGACGCGGTGGGGTCGTCGTCACTCGTGGCGGAACAACCCGCCGCGAGGAGACTGAGAACACCGACCACCGCGAACGCAGCGATCGGCCGTGACGCGAAGTGCATGCTGACGGGCCGTCCTGTGGATGTTGACAAGGGTCCGGGTTGCGTCAACGGTAACCCCAAAGTGAAGGTTGAGGGTTCAATCCGCGCACATTCACCCCCGCACGGGGGCGGACGACAGGTGTCGCCCGGTCCGCAGCGCGCACCGGCGTCCTGGGTGATGCGGTGAGTATGCTGTTCCGGTCCTGCCCCCACGAACGAAGAGACACATGGTCGATCAAGCCCGCATGGCCGCGCTCGCGAAGGAGCCCCTGGTCGTGGTCGGCGCTCCGACGAGTGCCATCCGAGGAACCTGGCGAGAACTGCGCGACGTCTTCCGGCAGCGCGAGATGCTCGGCATGCTCGTGCGCCGCGACCTCAAGGCGCGGTACAAGGACTCGGCGCTCGGGTTCGTGTGGACGCTGGTGCGCCCGCTGACCCAGCTCCTCATCTACTACTTCGTGATGGGGCAGATCCTCGGCGCGGCCAAGGGCATCGACAACTTCGCGATCTACGTCTTCACCGGCCTGAGCGCCTACACGCTCTTCAGCGAGATCGTCGCGGGTTCCACCAGCTCGATCGTGGGCAACAGCGGGCTCATCAAGAAGGTCTACGTCCCGCGCGAGGTCTTCCCGCTCGCGAGCGTCGGTGCCGCGCTCGTGAACTACGTCATCCAGTTCGCCATCCTCATCGCCGCGACCCTCGTCATCGGGGTGTTCCCCTGGCACGAGGGACTCGTCTACCTGATCCCCTCGCTGCTCGTCATCCTCGTGTACGGCGCCGCGATCGGGCTCGTGCTCGCGGCCCTCAACGTCTACCTGCGCGACGTGCAGTTCCTCATCGACGTGGGCCTCATGGTCCTGCTCTGGGCGTCCCCCATCGTCTACTCGTACTCGATGGTCGTCCAGCGGCTGAAGGTCGACTGGATCCTCGCGGTGTACACGAACAACCCCCTCACGCTGTCCGTCCTCGGCATGCAGAACGCCATCTGGCTGCACGACCCGGCGAAGGTCGTCTACCCCGACCACCTCATGCTCCGACTCGGCATCGCGTTCGTCATCGGCCTGTTCTGCCTCATCGGCGCCCAGCGCGTGTTCTCGCGCCTGCAGGGCAACTTCGCGCAGGAGCTCTAGACCCATGGCCATCAGCACCCCCGTCGCACCCACCGCCCAGCAGCGCGGCGACGAGCGCCCCGACGTCATCGTCATCGACCACGTCCGGAAGCGCTTCACCGTCCGCAAGGACAACACCATCCGCGAGCGGATCGTCACGCTCGGCCGCGCCGGTCGCAAGCACCGCCAGGACTTCTGGGCGCTCGACGACGTCACCGTGTCGATCCAGGCCGGGACCACCGTCGGCCTCATCGGCCAGAACGGCTCCGGCAAGTCGACGCTGCTCAAGGCCATCGGCGGCATCATCCAGCCGACGTCCGGCACCGTCTCGCGCCGGGGGCGGCTGGCCGCGCTGCTCGAGCTCGGCGCCGGCTTCCACCCGGACCTGTCCGGCCGCGAGAACGTCTACCTCAACGCGGCGCTGCTCGGTCTGAGCCGCAAGGAGACCGAGGCGCGGTTCGACGACATCCTCGCGTTCTCCGGCATCGGCGACTTCATCGACACCCAGGTGAAGTTCTACAGCTCCGGCATGTACGTGCGACTCGCGTTCGCCGTGGCCGTGCACACCGACCCCGACGTGCTGCTCGTCGACGAGGTCCTCGCCGTCGGCGACGAGGCGTTCCAGCGCAAGTGCCTCGACCGCATCCGCTCGTTCCAGGAGCAGGGCAAGACGATCATCATCGTCACGCACTCGCTCAGCCAGGTGCAGGAGATGTGCGACCGGGTCGTGCTGCTCAACAAGGGCAAGGTCCTGCACGACGGGGACGCCGTCCAGGCGGTCAGCAAGTTCCGTGACGTGCTCGAGGAGCGCCGGTCCGGCGAGCTCAGCGCCGACGTCGCCGTGGGCCGCGGCACGGTCCTCGGGGCGACCGTGCACGCCGACGGCAAGGAGCACCGCGCACCCGTCACGCCCGGTGACGACCTCGTCGTGGACATGGAGTTCGAGCACCTCGACGGCGTCGCCGACTGGGAGGCCGCCGTCCAGATCAACAACACCGCCGGTCAGGTCGTCTACGGCACCACCACCGGCATCATGGGCGTCACGCTCCAGCCGCTGCACGGGCGCCGGAAGCTCCGCCTCCGGATCACGGACACGAACTTCGGCACCGGCAAGTACTTCATCAACGTGTCGATGATGGACTCCGCCGGGCGGCACCTGCACGACCTGCCGGAGTGCGACTCGTTCGAGGTCCCGTCGTTCGGCGACGCCGTCGGCAGCGTCTACGCGAAGCCCTCCATCGAGGAGCTCGGCTGACGCCCACCGACGGCGCCTCCCGCACCGCGGTCGTCGTCGTCAACTGGAACCGTGCGGACCTCACGACCCGGGCCGCCCGCGCCGTGCTCGACGACGGCGCGGCCGACCAGGTCATCGTGGTCGACAACGGGTCGTCGGACGACTCCGTCGCCGTGCTCCGCCGCGAGCTGCCCGAGGCGACGGTGCTGGTCCGCGACACCAACGGCGGGTTCGCCGCGGGCGCGAACACGGGCATCCGGCACGCGGACGCCGACGTCGTCGTCCTCCTCAACAACGACGCCGAGCCGGCTCCGGGCTTCGTCGCGGCCCTCCGCGACCACCTCGACGCCGCCCCTGCGGCCGTGGCGGCCGTGACGGGCCGCATCGTGCTCGCCGGGCGCTGGTCGCGCCTCCAGGCCGGTGCCCCGGTCCCCGCCGGACGGGCGTTGCGCGACCACACCGGCCACCTGTGGGTGCCCGACGCCGACGGCGAGGTCCGCCTCAACTCGACCGGCGTGCGGGTCGACCGCGACGGCAACGGCATGGACCGCGACTGGTTCGGCGCGGCAGACCAGCCGGCGGACCGCGACGTGTTCGGGTTCTCGGGCGGCGCCTCCGCGCTCCGGAAGGCCGCGCTCGACGACGTCGGACTCCTCGACGAGTCGCTGTTCATGTACTACGAGGACACCGAGCTCGCCTGGCGGCTCCGTCGCCGCGGATGGCGCGTCGAGTACGCGGCCGACGCGGTCGTCGAGCACGACCACTCGGCGTCGTCGGGCGTGCAGAGCGACCTGTTCGTCTTCCGCAACGCCCGCAACCGGCTGGTCGTCGCCCTGTGGCACGCGCCGTGGCCGACGGTCCTGCGGGCTGCGGTCCGGACGACCGCGCGCGGCCTGGTCGGACTGCGTTCCGGTCGCACCCGACGGGAGGCGCGGCTCGTCCTGGCAGCGCTGGCCGACGTGACGGGGCACCTCCCCGCGCACCTCGCGCGGCGGCTCCGTGAGACGCGGGTCGCGTCCGTCCCGCGGAGCGCCGTGGACCCGGACGCATGAGCGGAGCGGGCTATCCTGGGGACTCCCCCGTCGACGGTCCCGGCCGCGGCGTCCCCGGCCGGAAGGAACCTCGCGTGCCGCAGCTCACCGTCCTCATCGACGGGACCGCGGTACCGCGCAACCTCGGCGGTGTCGGACGCTACGTCGAGGGGGTCGCGTCGCACCTCACCGACCCGTCGCTCGACGTGCACCTCGTCGTCCGGCCCGAGCACGCCGCGCACTTCCGCGACGTCGCACCGCACGTGACGCTGCACACGGCACCGGCGTGGACCGACTCCGTGCCGCTGCGCTTCCTCTGGGAGCAGACCGGGCTGCCGGCACTCGGTCGGCGGATCGGCGCGGCGGTGCTGCACTCCCCGCACTACACGTTCCCGTTCTCGTGGCGCCGTGGGTCCGTGGTGACGCTGCACGACGCCACGTTCTTCTCGAACCCCGAGTGGCACTCCCGCCTGAAGCGCACGTTCTTCACCTGGTGGAGCCGCCGATCGCTCCGGACCCGTCCGGTCGTCATCGTGCCGAGCGCCGCCACCGCGACCGAGGCCGCACGCGTGGTGTCCGGCATCCGTGCGGACGTCCGGGTCGCCCCGCTCGGGGTCGACCGGACCGTGTTCCACGAGCCGTCCACCGCCGAGGTCGAGGACGCCCGCATCGCCGCGACCCTCCCCGACGACGCGTCCTGGATCGCGTTCCTCGGCACGATCGAACCGCGCAAGAACGTCACCGCACTGCTCGACGCCTATGCCGCGGTCCGCGACGCCCGCGCGGTCACGGGGTCGGATACCCCCTGGCTGGTGCTCTCCGGTGCCCGCGGCTGGGACGAGACCGCGATCGCACGGCTCGACGCGCTCCAGGACGCCGACCACGTCATCGAGGCCGGGTACCTCCCGCTCGAGGACCTCTCCGGCTTCCTCGGCGGCGCGGAGTTCGTCGTGTACCCGTCCCTCGGCGAGGGCTTCGGCCTGCCGGTGGTCGAGGCGATGGCGACCGGCGCCTGCGTGCTCACCACCAGGCGCCTGTCGCTGCCGGAGGTCGGGGGTGACGCCGCCGTGTACACCGAGCCGTCAGCCTCCGCGCTGGGGGCGGCGATGGCCTCGCTGCTCGACGACCCCGCTCGCGTCGCGTCGCACCGCGCCGCCGCACTCCGCCGGGCCTCCTCGTTCACGTGGGTGGCCACAGCCGCCGTGCACGTCGACGCGTACGCGGCCGTCGCTCGTGGCGGCTCCGGGGGTGTCCGATGACCCGGGTCGCGGTACTCACCGTCACGTACAACACCGGTGAGACGATCCGGCCGTTCCTCGCGAGCATCGAGGCGGCGTCCAGTGATCCCGTGGCCGTGGTGATCGCGGACAACGGCTCGGCCGACCTCGACGCACTGCGGGCGATCGGCGAGTCGTACGGCGCCGTCGTGGTGTCCTCCGGGGGCAACCGCGGCTACGGCGGCGGGATCGACGCGGCCCTCAGCGCGCTCGACGACGTGCTCCCCGACGTCCGGCCGGAGTTCCTGCTCGTCACGAACCCCGACGTGGTCCTCGCGCCGGGCTCGATCGACGAGCTCGTCGCGGCTGCGGACCGTCTGCCGTCCGGCGGGTCGTTCGGTCCGCGGATCCTCGACGAGCAGGGCGACACCTACCCCTCGGCGCGCCAGCTGCCGTCGCTCCGGACCGGCCTCGGCCACGCGGCGTTCTCGCGCTTCTGGCCGGCGAACCCCTGGAGCCAGCGGTACTGGTCCACCACCCAGGTCGTCGAGCGCGAGGCCGGCTGGCTGTCCGGCGCGTGCTTCCTCATCCGGACGTCGCTGTTCCGCGAGCTCGGGGGCTTCGACGAGTCGTACTTCATGTACTTCGAGGACGTCGACCTCGGGCAGCGCGTGGGGCTCGCCGGGCGGGCGAACGTGTACGTGCCGACCGCCGTGGTCACGCACACCGGGGCGCACTCGACCTCGTCGAACCGGCGCCGCATGGAGATCGAGCACCACCGGAGCGCCTACCGGTTCCTGTCGCGGAAGTACCGGGCGTGGTGGCTGTGGCCGCTGCGGGCGATGCTGCGTGTGGGGCTCGCCGTCCGGGCGCGCTGGGTGACGCGCAAGTAGCGCGCGGCGCCGCTGCGCAGCGCAAAACCAAAACCACTGCGCGCCGCGCCTTCCCGCGGTTCGGAGCGGCTTTGGTTGTGCGGCGGCGCAGCCGCGCCCGCGTCGAACCACGAATCCGACGTCGAACCAGGAGCGCGGCCTGGTTCGACGTCGCGAACGTGGTTCGACGCCGCGGCGGCGGCAGCCGCGGCGCGGCGCCGCAGGCGGCCGCGGCCCGCGGCGCGCTCAGCGCCGCAGGCGCGCGCGCTCGGCGCGCGCGGCGTCGAGCAGCACGCGGGCACGGGCATCGAAGGAGTGCTCGGCGGCGATGCGCGCGGCCACCTCGGCACGCGAGGCTTCGTCGGGCCACGGGTACGCCGGGTCGAGCAGCGCCGCGAGGTCCTCCCGCGACCCCGCCACCGCCAGCGTCGGCACGTCGAGCACCTCGCCGAGCCCGACGACGGGGTCGGTCACGACGACTCCCCCGGCGGCCAGGACGTCGAACACCCGGTTCGACACGAACCCCCCGGCGGCCATGTCCGGCCAGTGGTCGTTCAGCACGACACGGGCGGACGCGTAGGCACGCGCGACCTCGGCGCGGGACAACGACGGCGCCCCGAGGGAGGATTCCGGCACGACGTCCTCCCACCCGGGCCCGTGCACGCGCAGGTCGGCACCGAGTGCGACCGCGTCCGCGACGACGGGGCGAGCGGCGCCGCGGGTGGAGCCGACGAAGACGACGCGGCCGGCGTCCGGCCCCGACGACACGCCCGGGTGGAACACCGCCGGGTCGGTCGCCTGCAGCAGCGTCCCGACCGGCACGCCCGACCGCGCACTCGCCGCGGCGGCCCACGCCGGACCCGCGGCGAACGCCCGGTCGAACGACCGCAGTTCGGTGTCCGCGACGTCGTCCGGGTGGCTGATCACCCAGAGCAGGTTCACGGACGCCGGGTTCGGCGGCACCCGGTCGAGCCCCCGCACGACGAGCGTGACGTCGTCCGCGCCGTCGTCGTCCCGCACGTGGGCGTCGCGGCGGTCGACGCGGACCCGCTGTCCGAGCCGCTCGAGCGCGGCGGCGAGTTCGGCCGCGAAGTGCACGTCGCCCCAGCCGTCGCCCTCGGGTCCGGCGGGCGCGGCGATCTTCAGCGACCACGCGAGCTGCTCGGTGGCCGACACCGTCGGGGCCACGGGTGTCACCGGCCGAGCGCCCCACGGCGGCACCGGCGGCCCGGCCACCACCGAGCCGGTCCCGTCGACGGCGCGGTCGCGCCACCCCGAGACGGCGTCGACGGTCGCCGCGTCGACGGTGCGCCCCGCCTCGTCCGAGCGCTCGAGCGCCCAGACGAGCGCGACGTCACGATCGGTGCGGTCCGCGACCGCGCGGCTCCAGGCCGACAGCGTGGTGCGTTCGTCCGGGAGGCACGGTGCCGGTACCAGCGCACGTCCGGGCATCGCCAGTGCGGGTTGGTCCGCGGCGAAGACGGTCGCAGCGGCTGCGGTGTCGCGTGCGGTGAGGATCGTCGACCGGAGTCCGTCGTCGCCGGGCACGACCGACGCGGTGTCGTCGCTCCAGGGCAGCGCCCCGGGCCGGAGGAGCCGGGCCCCGTGGCGTGCGGAGCCGTCGGCGAGCCATACCCGGGCCTGCGCCACACCGCGCGCACCGGCCTCGGCGAGCACCTGGAGGTCCTGGTCGGTGACACCCACCGTCGAGTCCACCACGACGAGCACGCCGCGCACCCCGCCGGCGACCCCGGCGTTCACGGCCGATCCGATGCAGTCGACGGCGTCCGGCCGCACCCACGGCACACCCCGGGGCGACGGCAGGACTGGGGAAGCATCCGCGACGTAGGCCACGGCACGGACGTCCACCTCGGGACCGAAGGCGGTCCGGGCAGCGGTGACCATCGCGGGCAACCGGTCGTGCCGGTCGGACCGGCTGACGAGGAGCACGGTGACGCCGGTCTGCCGGACCTGCGCCGGGCCGTCGAACCCGACCACCCGCACGGGCGACGCCGCCGTCGCGGACGGGTGTCGCGCCTCCTGGACCGCATCGGGCCCGGAGGGCGTCGCGTCGCGACGGCGGCGTCGACCGAACCAACCAGAGCCGGGCGCCACGGGGGTGACTAGGCGGAGAGGAGCCGCTGGAGGTAGACGCCGTAGCCGCCCTTGACGAGCGGGGCGGCGAGGTCGGCGAGCTGTGCGTCGTCGATCCAGCCGTTGCGCCAGGCGATCTCCTCGATGCAGCCGATCTTGAAGCCCTGACGGTCCTCGATCACCTTGACGTACTCGGACGCCTGCATCATCGACTCGAACGTGCCGGTGTCGAGCCAGGCCGTGCCGCGGTCGAGGACCTGCACGCCGAGCTCGCCGGCGTCGAGGTAGCGCTCGTTCACGGTCGAGATCTCGAGCTCCCCGCGGGCGCTCGGCTCGATCGTCTTCGCGATCTCGATGACCTTGTTGTCGTAGAAGTACAGGCCGGGGACGGCGTAGTTCGACTTCGGCTCGGTCGGCTTCTCCTCGATGGAGACCGCGGTGAAGCTGTCGTCGAACTCGACGACGCCGTACGCCTTCGGGTCGGCCACGTGGTACGCGAAGATCGTCGCACCCTCGACCTCGGTGTTCTTGCGGAGGTTCGTGCCGAGGCCCGTGCCGTGGAAGATGTTGTCGCCGAGGACCAGCGCGACGCTGTCGTCGCCGATGAAGTCCTCGCCGATGACGAAGGCCTGCGCGAGGCCGTCCGGGCTCGGCTGCACGGCGTACTGGATGTCCATGCCGAGGGCCGAGCCGTCGCCGAGGAGCGCGCGGAACTGGTCGTTGTACTCGGGCGTCGTGATGACCAGCACCTCGCGGATGCCGGCCATCATCAGCGTCGACAGCGGGTAGTAGACCATCGGCTTGTCGTAGATCGGCATGAGCTGCTTGCTGATGCCCTTGGTGATCGGCCAGAGACGGGTGCCGGAACCCCCGGCGAGGATGATGCCCTTCACGGGTGCGTCCTTTGCTTCGTTACTTCGTCGTACGGAGGGACTCGGTGTAGGCCAAGCACTCCTCGTAGGTGGGGAGCAGCCCTGCGGCGGCAGCCTGCTCGAGGGTCGGTGCGCTGGTGTCCTTCTCGGAGAGGACCGGCTCGCCGAGCCCGTCCGGCAGGGTGAGCCCCACGGTCGGGTCGAGGATCGTGATCCCCTTCTCGCGCTCGGGGTTGTAGTGCGCGCTGACCAGGTAGTTCACCGTCGACTGGTCCTCGAGCGCGACGATCGCGTGGCCGAGCCCCTCGGACAGGTACACCGCCTTGCGGTCGACGTCGTCGATGCGGACCGAGTCCCACTGCCCGAACGTCGGGGAGCCCACGCGGATGTCGACGATGTAGTCGATGAACGCCCCGCGGACGGCGGTGACGTACTTCGCCTGGCTCGGCGCGACGAGGGCGTAGTGGATGCCCCGTGCGACACCGGCTGCCGAGATCGACATGTTCACCTGCCGCAGGTCGAGCGGGTGGCCGACCGTCTCCTCGAGGACGTCGGCCCGGTACGCCTCGAGGAATGCTCCTCGTGCGTCGCCGTGCTGGACGGGCGTGAACTCCCACGCGCCGGGGATCTTCAGTTCGCGGATCTGCACCGGGGAAGCCTAGCAAGGCGCGAGTTCGCATAGGCTGTCATGGTTCTGCGCACTGCCGACTCCCGAAACGAGACCAAGCGAGCCCGTGAAGCTATTCGTCCAGATCCCCTGCCTCAACGAGGAGAACACCCTCGCCAGCGTCATCGACTCGATCCCGAAGCAGATCGACGGCATCGACGAGATCGAGATCCTGGTCATCAACGACGGCAGCACCGACCGCACGGTCGAGGTCGCCAAGGAGCACGGTGTCCGGCACTTCGTGCACCACACCACGAACATGGGCCTCGCCCGGTCGTTCCGGGACGGCGTCGACTATGCGCTGCTCCACGGTGCCGACATCGTCGTGAACACCGACGGTGACAACCAGTACCCGCAGGCGCACATCGCCGAGCTGGTCCAGCCGATCCTCCGCAAGGAAGCCGAGATCGTCATCGGCGACCGGCAGACCCGGACGATCGAGCACTTCTCCGGGTTCAAGAAGCTCATGCAGCGCTTCGGCTCGTGGGTCGCCTCGCGCGCGGCGGGCCTCGACCTGCCGGACGCCGCGAGCGGGTTCCGCGCGTACTCGAAGTACTCGCTCATCCGCCTGAACATCGTGACGCGCTTCAGCTACTGCATGGAGACGATCGTGCAGGCCGGGTACAAGCGCCTGGCGATCGCGTCGATCCCGATCACGACGAACCCGAAGACGCGCGAGTCCCGCCTGTTCAAGAACATCTGGCAGCACATGTTCCAGTCCGGGTCGGCGATCGCCCGCGTGTACCTGATGTACCGCCCGATGGCGCTCTTCCTCTGGGTCGCGGCGATCCTCGGCGTGCTCGGGGCGTGGCCGCTCGTCCGGTACCTGGTGCTCCTCGCGATGCACACCGGCGGCAACCACCTGCAGTCGATCATCCTCGGGGTGGTCCTGCTCATCACCGCGGTGCTCAGCATCGTGATCGGCGTCGTCGCCGACCTCACGCGGCTCAACCGCACGCTGGCCGAGGAACAGCTCGACCTGCAGAAACTCCAGCGCTATGGCGACTGAGGTCACCGCCGCACTGCCGGTGACCCGGGGGGAACGACGCGCCGTCATCGCACTGACGGCTGCGTTCGCGCTGCTGCTCACGCTGTGGGCCTTCCTGACGCCGATGTTCGCGGCCCCGGACGAGGCAGCGCACTTCGACGCCGCCGAACAGCTCGCGCTCGGCAAGGGGTGGCCGGCGCCGGGTGACATGGACCTGCTCAAGACGACGTACGTCGAGCAGGGGCAGTCCACGAACGTCGCCGCGGCGAACCGTGAGACCGTCGCGCAGCTCACGGCGGAGAACCCGGGCAACCACGACTTCGTCAACCAGATGTCGCAGCACCCGCCGACGTACTACGGCGTCGGTGCGGTCGTGCTCAAGGCGATCGGGTTCTTCCACCTGCGCTGGGACATCGGCGTCATGGCCCTGCGCCTGATGGACGTCGTGGTGCTGCTCCCGCTGCCGTTCCTGACGTGGGCGACCGTCCGGCGGGTCACCCGCTCCCCGCGCACCGCGATCGTGGGCGTCCTCGCCCTGTTCGCCGTGCCGCAGCTGGCGCAGATCGGCTCGTCCGTCACGAACGACGCGCCCGTCATCGTGCTCGGTGCCGTGATCTCGTGGCTCGCCGCCCGGGCCCTCACCGGCGACCACCGGTGGCGCATCGCCGTGTGGCTCGGGGTGGCCGTCGCCGCGGTCTGCTCGGTGAAGGGCACCGGGCTGCCGACGGTGCCGTTCGTCGCGATCGCCCTGCTCGTCGCCGGCCACGGGACCCTGTCGTGGGGCGCCCGCATCGGCCGGACCGCCGTCGCCGGCGCGATCGTCGCCGCGGCCGGCTCGTGGTGGTGGATCCGCAACCTGGTCCTCTTCGGCACGCTCCAGCCCGACGGCGTGAGCGCCGTCCGCCAGGACAAGCCGTGGGGCCGCGAGACGAGCGCCAACTTCGGCGAGTTCATGAACGTCGAGTGGGATCGCCTCACCTCGTCGTTCTGGGGGCAGTTCGGTGCGCTCCGCTACCCGATGACGCAGATCCTCACGGACTCCCTGACCGTCATCGCCCTCGCCGTGATCGTCGGGTGGGCGTTCCGTCGCACGGCGCAGCGCACCACGGCGATCGTGCTGCTCGTCCTACCGGCGCTGACGCTCGTCATCCAGCTGCAGAACAACTTCTCCTCGTACGACGACACGCAGCTCATCGCCGGCGCACAGGGCCGCTACCTGTTCATCGGGCTCGTCCCGCTCATCGCCGTCAGCGCGATCGCGTGGCGGAACCTCGTGACGAGCGCACCGGAGCGCGGCCGTGTCGGTTCCTTCGCGCTCTGGGGCTTCCCCGTGATCGGGCTCTACGGCCTGACGGTCGCCTACCGCGGCTTCTACGAGAACACCCACCTGCAGGTCACCGTCGCCGGTCTCGGTCGACTCGTGAACCTGACGCCCGCCGGCCGGTACGGCTTCGTCGTGGTGCTGCTCCTCGCCGCCGTCGCGGTGGTCTGGGCGCTCGTCGAGGCCCGCCGGAACCTGGTGCTCCGGGACGCCCCGCTACACTCGTCCATCGATCCAACGTCACCGACTCCGAAAAGGAACCTGACCTCGTGAAGATCCTCGTCACCGGCGGAGCCGGCTTCATCGGCTCGAACTTCGTCCGTCGCACCCTGCAGGACGCGTACCCCGGACTCGAGGGCGCCGAGGTCGTCGTCTACGACGCCCTGACCTACTCGGGCAACCTCGAGAACCTCGCCCCCGTCGCGGACTCGCCGCGCTACACCTTCGTGCAGGGCGACATCCGCGACGCGGCCAAGCTCGACGAGGTCATCCCCGGCATCGACGCCATCGTGCACTTCGCCGCCGAGTCCCACGTCGACCGCTCGGTCCGCGACTCCGGCATCTTCGTCGAGACGAACGTCGTCGGCACCCAGCGTCTGCTCGACGCCGCGCTCCGGCACGGCACCGAGCGCTTCGTGCACGTCTCCACCGACGAGGTCTACGGCTCCATCAGCGAGGGCTCGTGGGACGAGGAGCGTCCGCTCGAGCCGAACTCGCCGTACTCGGCGTCGAAGGCCGGCAGCGACCTGCTCGCCCGCAGCTACCACCGCACGCACGGGCTGAACCTCTCGATCACGCGCTGCTCGAACAACTACGGGCCGTACCACTTCCCCGAGAAGGTCATCCCGCTCTTCGTCACGAACCTCATCGACGACAAGCACGTCCCGCTCTACGGCGAGGGCAACAACATCCGCGACTGGCTGCACGTCGACGACCACACCCGTGGCATCGCGCTGGTGCTCACCAAGGGCCGCGCGGGCGAGATCTACAACATCGGCGGCGGCACCGAGCTCACCAACAAGGAGCTCACCCAGCTGCTGCTCGACGCGACCGGCAAGGACTGGTCGTACGTCGACCGCGTCGCCGACCGCCTCGGCCACGACCTCCGCTACTCGGTCGACATCTCGAAGATCCAGGCGGAGCTCGGCTACGAGCCGCAGGTGCCGTTCGAGCAGGGTCTCGCCGACGTCGTCCAGTGGTACCGCGACAACCGCGCGTGGTGGGAGCCCCTCAAGGAGCGCGCGGCGCTCGCCTGAGCCCGGACGTCACGATGACCCGCACCCTGATCACCGGCGCCGCCGGCATGCTCGGTCGCGACCTGCAGCTCGCGCTGCACGGACGTGACGTCACCGCGCTCGGTCGCGCCGACCTCGACATCACGGACCCCGACGCGGTCGACGCCGCCGTCGCCGGCCACGACGTCGTGATCAACTCGGCCGCGTACACCAAGGTCGACGACGCCGAGACGCACGAGTCCGACGCCGCAGCGGTCAACGCGACGGGCCCGCGGCTCCTCGCCGAGGCGGCCGTCCGGCACGGCGCGAAGCTCGTGACGATCTCGACGGACTACGTCTTCGACGGCAACGGCACCGCGCCCTACGCCGAGGACGCCCCGACGGACCCGCTGAACGCCTACGGCCGGACCAAGGCCGAGGGCGAGGCACACGTCCGCCGGATCGCTCCGGACTCGTCGTACGTCGTGCGGACCGCGTGGATCTACGGCGCGCACGGGCCGAACTTCGCGGCGACGATGCTCCGGCTCGCGCAGACGCACGACACGGTGTCCGTCGTGACCGACCAGGTCGGGCAGCCGACGTGGACGGGTGACCTCGCGGCACGCATCGTCGAGCTCGTCGACGCGGACGCCCCGGCTGGCACCTACCACGGCACGAACTCGGGCCAGGGGTCCTGGTACGACTTCACCAAGGCGATCTTCGCCGAGAACGGGCTCGACCCGGACCGCGTCCTCCCGACCGACAGCGCGGCCTTCGTGCGTCCCGCACCGCGTCCGGCGTACAGCGTGCTCGGGCACGACGGCTGGTCCCGCGCGGGCCTGGCGCCGATGCGCGACTGGCGCGAGGCGCTGCACGCGGCGACGGCCGCCGGGGTCTTCGCAGCGTGACGGCCTCGTCGACCCCGGCGACGCTCGTCGTCGGCTCCGGAGGCTTCCTCGGGCGCGCGGTCCGTCGTGCGGCGGCCGAGGCGGCACCGGGGGCCGACGTCCGCGCGGCCTCGGTGCCCTGGGACGACCAGGACGCCGCGGTCGAGGCGCTCGTGACGGCGATCCGGGGCGTCCGCACGCCGGACTCCCCCTGGCGGGTCGTCTGGTGCGCTGGGACGGGGGTCGTCGCGACCGGTGCGGAGGTGTTCGAGGCCGAGCAGCAGCTCATCGGGCGGGTGCTCGAGACCCTCGCGGGCGACGAGGCCGCTCCGGGCACGCTCTTCTTCGCGTCCTCGGCGGGTGCCGTCTACGCGGGTTCCTCGCCGGCCCCCTTCGACGAGGACTCGGAGCCGGCTCCGCTCGCGCCGTACGGCCGGTCGAAGCTCGCGTCGGAAGCGCGGTTCCGCACCTGGGCCGAGTCGACCGGTGCGCGCCTGCTCGTCGGACGGTTCTCGAACCTGTACGGGCCGGGGGCGAACCTCGGCAAGGCCCAGGGGCTCGTGTCGCAGCTGGCGCTCGCGCACCTCGAGGGCCGGCCGTCGTCGATCTACGTCCCGACGGAGACCACGCGGGACTACCTCTACATCGACGACGCGGCGGCGATGGTGCTGGACGCACTGGACACGACCGAACGGTCGACCGACGCCGGCACCGCCGTCACCAAGATCTTCGCCTCCGGCCGCAGCGCCACCATCACCGAGGTGGTCGCCGCGGTCGAGGACGCCTTCGGGGAACCCCTCGACGTCCGCCACGGTGCCGACCCCTCGGCGACCTACCAGGGCCTCGACCTCCGGTTCGCCTCCCGGGTGCTGCCGACCGTGGACGCCCGCGACTTCACCGACTTCGGCCAGGGCGTCCGCAACACCGTCGACGCCCTGCGTGCCGCCCGGATCTGAACGTCCCCGAAGCCGCGTCCGTTTCCGAGGATCGCACGACAACTCGTAGGATTCCGTCAGTGAGCACTGCAACCGAGGACCCCCGCGGACCCGCACACCGCGCCCGGGACACCACCCGCTGGGACATCCAGGGGCTCCGGGCGTTCGCAGTCCTCGCCGTCGTCGTCTACCACCTGTGGCCGAACCGGCTGCACGGCGGGTTCGTCGGCGTCGACGTCTTCTTCGTCATCTCGGGCTACCTCATCACCGGCCACCTGCTGCGCGAGCAGCTCTCCACCGGGCGGATCCGACTCGGGCAGTTCTGGTCCCGGCGGGCGAAGCGGCTGCTGCCCGGCGCGTTCCTGACGATCCTCGCGACGGGCGCCGCGGTGCTCCTCGTCGTCCCGAGTGCCCTCTGGTCGCAGTACGGCCGCGAGCTGATCGCCTCGACGGTCTACGCGCAGAACTGGGAGCTGGCGGCCAGTTCGGTCGACTACCTCGACGCCGACAACCAGGCCTCGCCGTTCCAGCACTTCTGGTCGCTCTCGGTCGAGGAGCAGTTCTACATCGCGCTGCCCCTCCTGCTGCTCCTGCTCACGCTCGTCGTGCGGAAGCGGGTCTCCCCCGTCACCACGGCACGGATCCTGCTCGGCACCGTCGTCGTGGTCTCGCTCGTCTGGTGCATCGTGCAGACGAACACGAACCCCGGCGTCGCCTACTTCTCGACGGCCACCCGCGCGTGGGAGTTCGCGCTCGGCGGGCTCGCCGCGACCGTCGCGCTCCCCGCACCGCGCACGGTCGTGGCCCGGTCCGTCCGCTCGGGTGCCGCGATCGTCGGGGCGCTCGCGCTCCTCGCCTCGCTCGTCGTGATCACCCCGACGACGCCGTTCCCCGGCATCGCCGCCGCGCTCCCGGTCGTCGGCGCGACCCTGATGGTGACGTTCGGTGCCGGCACGCTGTTCGAGCTCCTCGGCGCGGTCCGCCCCATCGCGTTCGTCGGGCGCATCTCGTACTCGCTGTACCTGTGGCACTGGCCGCTCGTCGTCATCGTGCCGATCTGGCTCGACCACCCGCTCGGCTGGAAGAGCAAGCTCGCGGTCCTGGTGGTCTCGCTCGTCCTCGCGGCGGTCACGACGGTGTGGTTCGAGGAGCCGCTCCGGTTCTCGGGCTGGGTGCGCACGCTGCGCCCGCGTCGCGTCGCCGTCCTCGGCGTCGTCTGCACCGTGGTCGTCGCGGCACTCGGCGTCTCGACGCTGACCGCCGTGCACGTCCAGGAGGTCCAGGCCGCGACCTTCACGAAGCGCCTGCAGGACGGCGAGGTCTCGTGCTTCGGGGCTGCGGCGCAGATCAGCGCAGCGAAGCCGTGCGTGGACCCGAAACTCGCCGACGTCCGTGTCCCGGCGCCGTCCGCCGCCAAGGAGGACGACCCGAACCCGTCACCCGACGAGCCGGACCCGAACATCAAGAAGTGCTGGAGCGGGCGCTTCGAGACCTGCGTGCTCGGCAAGACCACCGGCTACTCGAAGCACCTGCTCGTCATCGGCGACTCGCACAGCAACACCCTGCTCGGCGTCTACCGCGACCTGGCCGCGAAGAATGGCTGGCGGATCGACCTCGCCGGCATCGGCGGGTGCTACCTGACGACCGCGCACCAGCAGTCCCTGAGCCCGGCCTCGGGTCGCGGCTGCGACCGCTGGAAGCAGCAGGCGATCGCGTTCGTCGAGCAGCACCGGGACGCCGACGCCCTGATCGTCGCGCACTCGACGACCCAGATGCCGGTGGACGCCCCCGAGGGCCAGCAGCGCGACGACGCCACCCGCGCGGGTCTCCTCGACGCCTGGCAGCAGGCTGCGGGCGACGACCTCCCCGTGATCGCGGTCCGCGACAACCCGGTCCCCCGACGCGACGTCGTCGCGTGCGTGAGCCGGATGACCGGCCCGACCGACTCGTCCTGCGACAACCCGCGGTCCGTGGCCCTCGCCCAGACCGACTCGTCGGCCGAGGCGATGGCGGCGTTCACCGCCGCCGGAGGCACGGGCAGCGTGCTCGACCTGACGAAGTACTACTGCACGGACACCACCTGCCCGGCCGTGATCGGTGGCGTGCTCGTCTACCGCGACACGAGCCACATCACGGGTACCTGGGCGAAGTCGCTGGAGCCGTACATCGACCAGCAGCTCAAGCAGAAGCTCGCGTCGTTCTCTCGGTGACCTGATGCGGTCCAGGAGGCGCGGTGCGGGCCCGCACCGTCCCTCCAGACACGGCCGTCACCCCGCTGGCGCGGTGCGCCGGTACCGGCTGGTGGGGCCCGCCTCCTGATCCGCAGGGACGCGCGTCAGCGGCGCGCGGCCGCCAGCAGTTCGCGGTACCGGTCGCCGACGGCGTCCACGGTGTGCGCGGCCGCGGTCTCGGCCGCGGCACGGCCGAGCCGCTCGGCGAGCTCGGGGTCGGCGAGCAGGCGGTCCACGGCAGCAGCGAGCGCCGCGGCGTCGCCGGGCTCGACGAGCAGGCCGTTCACGCCGTCCTCGATGACGTCGACGATGCCGGGCACGGCCGACGCGACGATCGCGCACCCGGCGGACATCGCCTCGAGCAGGGCGACGGGCAGGCCGTCGCGGTCGCCGTTCGCGGCGGGGACGGACGGGTAGAGTGCGATGCGGGCCTTGGCGTACTCGGACGCGAGGTCCTCCTTGCCGCGGGCACCGAGGAACGTGACGGCGGACCCGGCCCGGGCCTCGAGCTGCGCGCGGAGCGGACCGTCGCCGACGACGGCGACCTCGGCCGGCTGCTCGGCCATCCGGTCGAGGGCATCGAGCAGGACGATCGCGCCCTTCTTCTCGACGAGGCGGCCGACGAAGAGCACCCGGCCGGGGACGCGGGTCTCGCGCGCCACCGCGCGGGTGATCGGCTCGAGGTCGACGCCCATCGGCACGACGTGCACCTGGTCGTCGCGGGCGCCGAGCTTGCCGAGTTCACGCGCCATGTCCGTGCTCATGCAGGTGACCGACGCGGCGCTGCGGATCACGGAGCGCTTGACCCGCTGGAGGACCGGGTTGCGCAGGGCGTACAGGTCGCCGCCCAGCGTGGTCACCACGCGCGGCAGGTCACCGAGCACGAGCTGGCCGACGGCACCCTGCGGGATGATCCAGTGCAGCAGGGCGACGTCGGGCTGCGAGCGCCGGCGTTCCCGGCGGAGCGCGGCGGCCATCGAGCCGAAGAAGAACGGGACCTGGAGCCAGCGGGACTTCTTCGCCTTGAGGTTGTCGACGATCGCGCCGTCCGCCAGGTCGCGCCACCGGGCCGGGAAGTACCCGTACCGACGGACCTCGACGTCACCGATCCGCTGGTGCGCGCGGGCGCCCTTCGTCATCGGGGCGACGACGACGACGCGGTACTCGTCCGAGAGGGCGGTCGCGAGGTCGAGGACGAAGCCGGGCGTGCCGTCGCCGGCCTCGGCCGGGAAGGTCGACGCGGCGACGAGGAGGGTCGGACGGGGATCCGGATCGGGTCGCATCCAGCGCGCTCCCTTAGAGTTGTCGGTCGATGGACGCACAACAGCCTACGGGGTCGGCCGCAGGGTCACCGGACCCGCTCGACACCTCCTCCGACGTCGCCACGGGCGCGGTGCCGACGACCGGTCGGCGCGCTCGCGTGCTGACCGTCGTGAAGTGGGCTGCAGCGGTCGTGGCCGTCGTGTTCCTGGTCTGGAGCATCGCGAAGCAGTGGGACGACATCGCCCGTGACTTCGTGCGGCTCGACGCCCTCACGGTGGTCGTCGGCATCGTCTTCACCATCGTCGCCCTCGTCGCGAACATGCTGTCCTGGCGCGCGATGATGGCCGCCAGCGGGTACCGGGTGCGCCTGGCCGCGGCGTCCTCGATCTTCTTCGTCGGGCAGCTCGGCAAGTACATCCCCGGCGGCGTGTGGTCGATCGCCGCCCAGGCCGAGCTCGGGCGTGCGCACGGGCTGCAGCGCACCGGCAGCGCGGTCGCGGCGCTGGCCTCGATGCTCGTCAGCATGGTCACGGCCGCGGTCGTCGGGATCGTCGCCGTCCTGCTCGCCTCGTCGACCGGGTTCGCGACCTTCTGGTGGCTCATCCCGGTGATCGTCGTCGGCCTGGTGTGCCTCACCCCGCCCGTGCTCGGTCGGCTCATCGCGATCGCCTTCCGGGTGCTCCGCCGCCCGCCGCAGGACACCACCCTGACCTGGTCCGGCACGGTCATGTCGCTCGTCTGGTCGCTCGTCATGTGGATCGCGTACGGCGTGCAGGCCACGGTCGTGCTCCGGGTCTTCGGCGCCGACTCCCCGACCCTGTTCCCGGTGGCCGTGGGTGCGTACGCCGTCGCCTGGCTCGTCGGCTTCATCGTGGTGATCGCCCCCGCCGGCATCGGCCCCCGCGAGGGCATCCTCGTGCTCCTGCTCGGCAGCGTCGCCGGGGGTTCCGCCCCGCTCGCGCTCGCCGTCATCAGCCGGGTGTTCATGACGATCGGCGACGTCGTGCTCGCCGGTGTCGGGGCCGCCCTCGCCGCCCGGCACCGCCGCGTGACCGCCGCCGCCACACCGCGATCCGGCGCCCCGGTCCCTCCCCGCGCGGACTGATATGGTCGGCTTCCGGCCGCGCAGTGCGCACCACAGCACCACGAGGAGGCGCACCGCATGACAACACTCCACGTCGTCGTGGACCAGATCGTCGCCCCCGTCCCCGGCGGCATCGGTCGGTACGCCGAAGAACTGACACGGCACCTCATCGCGGGTGCCCCGGAGGGTGCGGACGTCGCCGGCATCGTCTCGGCGGTCGGCAAGGACGAGCTCGCGCACATCCGCACGCTGCTCCCCGGTCTCGGCGACCTCGACCGCCTGGCGCTCCCCCGCCGTGAGCTCTCGCTCGCGTGGCAGGGCGGCTTCGTCGGCGGCATTGGACGCGGCATGGTCCATTCCCCGAGCGTGCTCGCGCCCCTCGTCAAGCACGACCGGTTCAGCGATCCGGGCCGGCAGACGGTGGTCACCGTGCACGACACCGTGCCGTGGACCCACCCCGAGACCCTCACGCCGCGCGGCGTCCACTTCCACCGGGCGATGGTGAAGCGCGCGTGGAAGCACGCCGACGCCGTCGTCGTGCCGACCCACGCGGTCGCGGCGACGCTGAACGGCATCCACCGCTTCGACGAACGGCTCCGGGTCATCGGCGGCGCGCCGAGCGGGCGACTGCGGACCCCCGTCGACGCCGACCTCCGTGCCGAGCGGCTCGGCCTGCCGGAGCGCTACGTGCTCGCGGTCGGCACGCTCGAGCCCCGGAAGGGCCTGCAGTACCTGATCGAGGCGATGGCCCACCCGGACGCCCCCGCCGACGTCCCGCTCGTGATCGCCGGCCCGGACGGCTGGGGCGACGTCGACGTGTACGGCACCGCGGAGCGCGCAGGACTGTCCCGCGACCGCGTGAAGGTGCTCGGACGGATCGACGACCAGGACCTCGCCGTGGCGTACGACCGGGCGACGGTGTTCGTGTTCCCGAGCCTCGCCGAGGGGTTCGGGCTCCCGGTGATCGAGGCGATGAGCTTCGGCACGCCGGTCGTGCACTCGGACGACGACGCCGTGCGCGAGGTCGCCTCGGACGCCGGTGTGACGGTCGCCCGCGATCCCCGCGACTCCTACCCCGAACGCCTGGCGCAGGCGGTCTACCAGGTCGTCAACGACCCGCTGCTCGCCGGGCAGCTGGCCGTTGCGGGTCCGGACCGGGCGCGCATGTACGACTGGAAGGACTCGGCGGCCGAGACCTGGCAGCTGCACGCCGACCTCTAGCGGTCGGTCCCTGCGGCCGGGGTGCCGCCGACTAGAGCGAGTCGCGCAGGCGCTGCGCCTTCTCCTCGACGAGCTGCTCGAGCCCCTCGGCGTACTCGCCGAGGCGCGCCGCGATCGCGGGGTCGGCCGAGCCGATGATGCGCGCGGCGAGGAGCCCGGCGTTCGCCGCTCCGTTGATCGCCATCGTCGCCACCGGGATGCCGGCGGGCATCTGCACGATGGACAGCAGCGAGTCGAGTCCGTCGAGGCGCGCGAGCTGCACGGGCACGCCGATCACCGGGAGCGTCGTCATCGAGGCCACCATGCCCGGCAGGTGCGCCGCCCCACCGGCGCCGGCGATGACCACGCGGATGCCCCGGGCAGCGGCGCCGCGGGCGAACCGCGTCATCTTGTCGGGGGTGCGGTGGGCCGACACGACGTCGGCCTCGAACGGGATGCCGAGCTCGGTCAGCATGTCCGCCGCGGCGCGCATCGTCGGCCAGTCGGAGTCCGACCCCATGATGATCGAGACGAGCGGCTGGACGGGGGCTGCGGTGTCGGTCACGCGACGAGCCTAGTCGAGCAGGGCGGACCGCCAGGCGTCCCCGTCGTCGCCGATCGTCCGTTCGTCGCGGACCCAGCGGGCGGCCACGGCGTCGGCGGACCCGGAGGCGACGGCGCTGCGGACCGCGTCGCGCCAGGCACCGACGTCGTCCGGCACGGCCACGACGCCGTGCCCGCGCGCGTCCCGGTAGGACGGCCGGTCGGAGACGACCGCGGGGAGCCCGAGCGCGGTGTACTCGAGCGCCTTGAGGTCGCTCTTCGCCCGGTTGAACTCCTCGTCCCGCAGCGGAGCGACGCCTGCGCGCCAGCGCTGCCGGTGGTCGACGAGCCAGCGGGCGAACGCCGGGTAGTGGCCGTCCGGCACCTCGACGCGGCGGTACCAGCCGGGATCGTCGGCGTCCTCGGTCACGCCGATCACCTCGAGGCGGATCGGCGAGCCGTCGGGTGCGGTCAGGTCGGTGAAGACGTCCCGGAGCAGCTCGAGGTCGGCGCCGTGCGTGAGCGTCCCCATGTAGAGCACCCGGTGCTCGTCGGCGGGGCGAACGTCGTCGGCGGCCGGCTCGCCCGGGGTCCAGATCGTCGGGTCCAGGGCGTTCCGGACCACCACGACCCGGTGCGCGAGCGGCCGCACGAGCGCTGCGAGCTCCTCGGTGCTGACGACCACGAGGTCGGCGCCGCGCACGAGGGCGTCGATCGAGGCCAGCCGGTCCGGGTCGTACTCGGCCCGGGCCAGACGGTCGCGGCCGGAGTCCGTGAAGAAGTCGTCGTCGACCTCGGCGGCGGTCCGGGTCCCCCGCTCGGCGGCTGCGGCCAGGAAGGGTGCCACGAGGTCCCGCGGCAGGGCGTCCCGCTGCACGAGGACGGCCCGGTAGTCGGTCGTGTCGGTCCCGTCGACGAACGCGGCGGGGTCGACCTGCCGGACCTCGGCCGCACCGGTGCGCGCGAGGTGCTCGGTGCGGCGGACGACCCGCACGTGCGCCGAGGCGGGGTGCGCCCCACCGCCCCCGGCCACGACGTAGCCGAGGACCGGCAGGCGCACGGGTTCCGTGGCCGGGGCCGACCGCGCCCCGGTCAGGGAGCGACGGAGTCGACGGGCGGCACGGCGGACGAGATCACGCGGCATGCGCCCATCCTCCCGCGATCCGGTGGCGTCAGCGGACCGTGACGGTCGTGCACCCCATCGAGGTGTCCCCACCCCGGCCGATCCCGACCGCCGTCAGGCACACGCTCCGCTTCCCGCTCGACACCGCCACGGTCGCCCGGAACCCGTGGTTCCGCCCGACCCGGTGCACGCGGTCGACGTCCGGCCGCGAGGCGTCCGCCGTGGCGGTCCCCACCACCTTCCCGCCGACCGTGACGCGCACGGTGACCGGCTTCGTGAGGTCGTCGCGGTCGAACGTCCACCCCGACACCGTCACGCGCCGCTTCGCGGCCGACACGACCGAGTCCCGGTGCGCGGTCGGCGCGACGGACGGGGCCTTCCGGGCGGGAGCGGCCGTGGCGACCGGCGTCCCGAGCCGTGCGTTCGCCACGAGGGACTTCGCGAAGGACGACCACCACTTCCCCGCCGCCGGCCCGCCGTTGCACGTGCCGTCGCTCGCACCGGGGGTCTTCACCCAGAGCAGCGCATCGAGGGCCGAACCGTCCGACACCACCCGCGGTGAGGTGCCGAGCCCGGAGCCCGGGCCGTTGCACCAGGTGCCGCGCCAGCCCTGGCCGTTCCGGGAGGTGTCGATCACGTAGTGGGACCCGCCCGTGGCCGCGGAGACCTTCTCGGCGTAGGCCTGCTCCTGCGCGGTCGGGTAGTAGTTCGCGACGTTCGTGAAGAAGCCCCGCGCGCGCTGGACCCCGGCGCTGTTCAGCCGGGACGCCATCACCGCCGGCGGGACCCAGTTCGAGTTCCCCGCGTCGAGGTAGGCCGGCACGCCGGCCGTCGTGAAGGCAGCGACCTCGCGGGCGAGGATGCGGTACCGCTGGGCGTCGAGGGTCTCGCTGCACGCGCTGTTGCTGAGCATCGCGAGGGAGTCCGGCTCGACGATCACGGCCGCTCGGTGCCCGGCGACGCGGGCGACGATCTGGTCGACCCACGCGTCGTACGTCGCCTCGTCGAAGCCGCCGGCGGAGTACCCGCCGCAGTCACGCTGCGGGATGGCGTAGGTCACGAAGACCGCGGTCGTGCCGGTGCGCTCGGCACCCGCGATCGCGGCGTCGATCGTCCGCGTCAGGGTCGCCCCCTGCGTCCAGTCCCCGAGCCAGATCGCGACCGGGTACTGCGCGATCGTCTTCGCCGCGGCCGCGCCGCTCGGGTCGCTCGTCGCGAGGGCGGTCGCCTGCTTCGCCGCCTCGCTCGTGTCGGAACGGTAGGGACCGGAGGCGTAGAGGGACGACGCAGCGGCCGCACGGATCGTGGCGGCGCTCGTCGCCGCGACGGCGGTGGTCGGCGTGAGCGCTCCCGCGGCGAGCGCCACGAAGGCGCTCACCGCTCCCGTGGTGGCGAACACACTGGCGCGGCGCATGACGTACTCCCTGTGGACGGTGGACCCTGTCCCGTCCATGGGAGCACGCCGACGCGCGGGGGTACACACGCCAGATCGGGTGCCACCCGAGCGGGTGTCCGCCCTTCTGCGGACCGTCCGAGCGCACCGTCCGCGCGGACCGCAGCCTCAGTCGTCGAAGTGGGCCGCTGCGGACCGGGCGCGGTACGTGACGTCGTCGAGGTCGTCGCCGATGACGGTCACGTGCCCGATCTTGCGACCCGGCCGGGGAGCCTTGCCGTAGAAGTGGTACTTGGCCTCGGGGAACGCCTCGAGCGCACCCGGGTACCGCGCCGCGAGGTCGCCGTCCGCCGGACCGCCGAGCACGTTGATCATGACCGCGGCCGGGGCGAACGACCCGGTAGCACCGAGCGGCAGGTCGAGCACGGCACGCAGGTGCTGCTCGAACTGGCTCGTCGTGGCGCCGTCGATCGTCCAGTGGCCGGTGTTGTGCGGGCGCATGGCGAGTTCGTTGATCAGGATGCGCTCGTCGTCGGTCTGGAACAGCTCCACCGCGAGGACACCCGTGACGCCGAGCTCCGTCGCGATCCGCACGGCGATGTCCTCGGCCATGTCGGCGATGCGTCCGGCGCTGTCGGGGGCGGGGGCGAAGACCTCGGCGCAGACGCCGTCGCGCTGCACGGTCTCGACGAGCGGCCAGGCGACGACCTCGCCGGAGGGGCGTCGGGCGACGGACTGCGCGAGCTCGCGGGTGAACGGCACGAGTTCCTCGACGAGCAGCGCCTGCTCGCCGCCGGCCTCGGCGACGGCGATGAACCAGTCGGCGACGTCGGCCGGGTCGTTGACCACCCGGACGCCCTTGCCGTCGTACCCGCCACGGGCGGTCTTCACGACGGCACGTCCACCGTGGTCGTCGAGGAACGCCTGCAGCTCGTCGGGGTCGTGCACGGCGGCCCAGTCCGGCACCGGCAGCCCGAGCTCGGACAGGCGCGTGCGCATGGTGATCTTGTCCTGCGCGACGGCGAGCGGCTCCGGGCCGGGGTGCACGGCGACGCCGGCGTCGACGAGGGCACGGAGGACGTCCTGCGGCACGTGCTCGTGGTCGAAGGTGACGACGTCGACGTCCCGCGCGAAGGCGAGCACGGTCGCGGCGTCGTGGTAGTCCCCCTCTGCGGTGGCCGCGATGGCCGCCGACATGCCCGGGCCCTCGGCCAGCACCCGGATGTCGAGACCGAGCTCGACCGCGGCCGGCACCATCATCCGTGCCAGCTGTCCCCCACCGATGACCCCGACGCGCAACGCCATGCTGTGTGTTCCTTCCGTCGTTCACACCGTCCGGCGAGAACGCGCTGTCTAGAATCGCTGTTCGGGTCGCCGTCCTGTGCGACCTGCGGGTCGGCCCTCGTGAGCACGACCAGCGACAACTCTACGGACCCGGGAGAGACCGTGCGGCGACTGGTGGCCCAACTGGCACGCTTCGGCGTCGTCGGCGCGGTGGGGTTCGTCGTCGACACCGGCATCTTCAACGTGCTGCGGGCGACGGTGCTCAGCCCGGACGAGGTCCACTCCGGGCCGTTCTGGGCGAAGGTCGTCTCGACGATCGTGGCCATCTTCGTCAACTGGATGGGCAACCGCTACTGGACCTTCCGCGAGCAGCGGCGGGCGGTGGCCACGCGTGAGGGCATCGAGTTCGTCGTCGTGTCGCTCGGCGGCATGGTCATCTCGCTCGGCTGCCTGGGCATCTCGCACTACGTGCTCGGGCTGACCTCGGCGTTGGCGGACAACATCTCGGGCAACGTGATCGGACTCGTGCTCGGCACGGTGTTCCGCTTCTGGCTCTACAAGGTGTGGGTGTACCACCCCGAGCGCGGACACGACAGGGCCGTCCCCGCCGCCGAGACGACTGGTTCCACCGCGGGTTCCGAGGTCGTGGGCCAGTAGGCTCGACGCGCCACCGACACGGGTGGCGTCGCCGACCCCGGGAGTCCGCTCGATGCAGTCCGAACCGCACCCCGTCGTCTCGCGGAGCGAGGGGCTGTGGGTCGCCGTCCTGACGGCGGTGTTCGGGCTCTGGCTGGTGCTCTGGGCGATCGTCGTGCCGGCGTTCCAGGCGCCGGACGAGCCCGCGCACCTCGACGCCGCCGTGCACGTCGCCACCGGTTCCGGTTGGCCGGCACCGGGGACGTTGCACGTGTCGAACGCCGTGCAGGCCGCGCAACGGGAACAGGTCGCCGGGGACTCCTCGACGTGGTCGACCGTGAGCGAGCTGCTCGCGGCGCACCCCGGCGACTCCACGACGGTCGACCAGATGACGCAGCACCCGCCGACGGCCTACGTGGTGGACGCCGTCGTGCTCCGCGTGCTGCACTACGGCTCGCTCCGCTGGGACCACGCCCTCGTCGCGCTCCGACTGGTGGACGCGCTGCTCGTGACGCCGCTCGCGCTCCTCGCATGGGCTTCGGTCCGGCGGGTCACCCGGTCGCCGCGGGCGGGCCTGATGGGCGCACTCGCGCTGTTCGCGACGCCGCAGCTGGCGACGATCGGGGCCTCCGTGACGAACGACGCCCTGACGTTCCTGCTCGGCGGCGTCGTGGTGTGGCTCGCGACGCGGCTCCTCACCGGGGACCTGCGGCGCCGGACGCTCGTCGGGCTCGGGGTCGCGCTCGGGCTGCTCGTCTGGACGAAGGGCACGGGGCTGCCGGCGGTGCCGTTCGTCGCGGTCGTGGTCCTCGTCGCCGGTGCGGGTGTCGTCCCGTTCCGCCGTCGCGTCCTCCGGGCCGCCGTCGCCCTCGGCGTCGCCACGGTGATCGGCGCCTGGTGGTGGCTGCGCAACCTCTGGCTGTTCCGCACCCTGCAGCCGGACGGCTACGCCGCGATCCGACCGGACCGCCCGTTCCCCGACGGCCAGGGGCCCTCGGTGTGGCACTTCCTCGACGTCAGCTGGGGCACCCTCGCCCGGACCTTCTGGGGCTCCCCGGGGCAGCGCGCGCAGGTGAGCATCGGCGACCTCCTCACGGCGGTCCTGACGCTCGTCGCGCTCGTCGTGCTCGTCGGCTGGGCGTTCCGCCGTGGCCGGACCCGGCGCACCGCCTGGACACTCGCGGTGTTCCCCGCGCTCCTGCTGCTCCTGCAGACCGCGAGCAGCGCGAAGGCGTACCTCGACACGACCGAGGTCGCGGGCACACAGGGCCGCTACCTGTTCCCGGCGCTGCTCTGCCTCGTCGTGCTGAGCGCCGTGGCGTGGCGGCGGCTGCCCCTGCCCGGACGTGGGACGGCTGTGCTGCCCCGGGTGCTGGCGGTGGCGCTCCCGGCCATCGGGCTCTGGGGCCTCGCGGTCGCCGCCGGGTGGTTCTGGAACGCCGCGACCGGACCGCTCTCGGCCGCGAGCATCGCCCGCTACGAGTCGCGGGGCCCGGTGCCGTTCGCCGTGGTCGCCGTCGTCGCGGTGCTCGTCGCGGTCGGGCTGACCGGCGGCGTGCTGCGGGTGTGGGTCACCCCGACCCGCAGCACGCCGACCGAGGTCAGTTCCCCGACACCTTGACGACGTCGACCCGGCAGGCCTGGACCGGCGCGGACCGGATGTCCTGGCACGTCTGCTGGACGGTGAAGCTGTCCTCGAGGGTGCCGATCGCCGAGTAGTCCCGGTCCTTCGGGATGAGGGCGTTCGTGTAGTTCAGGAAGTACTGCACGCCCGACTTCTTGAGCAGTGCGACGAACGACGGGTCCTGGTAGTCGTACTCCTGGCCCGGTTCGCCGTACATCTGCGTGCCGGTGCGGAACGCGACGAGCGTGGCGTCCCGGGTGTTCGTCCCGAGGATCGTGCTGCCGGCGGGCAGCGTGTGGTTGGCCAGCAGCAGGTCCGAGAGCGGTTCGTCCGGGGTGATGACCCCGCCGAACACCTGCCCGACGGGGATGCCCGACGGGCGCGTGCCCATCGTCGAGAAGGGCGCCTTCACGCCGTTGACGTTCTGGCTGTACGCAGCGACCACCAGGACGGCGCACGCGGCCACGGCGACGACCTGCCGCACACGACGTCCCCGACGAGCCGCCCGCCAGAACGCGGGCAGGAGTGCCCCGGCGATCAGGACCGACCCGATGAAGAGCGGGAGGTAGTAGCGCGCGTTGCCGCCCTGCGTGTCCACCGTCGCGATCCCAGCGTACCCGAGCAGGTACACCCCGGAGAAGATGCCGACGATGCTCGCGAAGACGAACCGGCGGTAGTGCACGACGCCCGCCACGACCGCGCCGACGAAGACGACGCCGATCGCGAGCGCGAACGGTGCGAACGACCCGATGCGGTTGAAGTAGTAGGGCAACGCCTCGAGTCGCTGCTCGACGTAGTACCGCACCTTGCCGACGAGGGTCGTGGTGTGACTCTCGGTCGGAGCGGCCTCGGCGCCCGGCTGCGGCACCGCTGGCAGCGTGCGCTCGGCCTCGAGGATCCCGGCGTCGTAGATCGACGGCGTCCGGTCCTCGTTCGGCGACACCGCGCGGGCGTTCGGCGGCGTCGCGATGCGGTACTCGTCGCCGTCGGTGCTCGACGTGTCGCTGAACTTGCCGGAGACGTTCACGGTCAGCGACGAACCGACCTCGATGCCGCCGAACTTCACCGACAGGGCGATGACCCACGGCGCGGAGACGAGGACCACGGCGACGAGGGCGACGACGGGCAGCAGGACGGACCGGCGCTCACGGGCCTCGGGGCGGTCCTGGAACCAGCGGACGACCGCCCACACCGGCACCACCACGAGGAACACCGGGACGAGGAACGCCTTCGTGAAGTACCCGAACGCGCACACGGCGCCGAGCAGCACCGCGGTGAGCACGATCCGTCGCACCGAGCCGTGCCAGGCGCGGTCGGCCGCGAGCAGTGCCCAGAGGAACCCGAGGCACCACACGAGCACGAGGGTGTCCGGGGTCTGCAGGCTGACGTTCGCCATGAGGAGCGGAGCCGTCGCGGCGATCGACCACGCGGCGGTCCAGCCGTTGCCGGTCGTCCGGAGCAGCAGCCACGCCCCCATCGCCATCACGGCGACGCAGGACAGCGTGTTCACGATCGCGAAGGCCGTGGTCTGCCCGACGCCGACGGCGATGAACGGCGCCATCAGCCAGGACACCATCGGCGACCAGTAGCCGTTCACGGCGTCCGCCCAGTGCCACTCGGCGTACTGCTTCGCGATCGACATGTACGAGATGCCGTCGATGTTCGTCATCTCGAGCCGCGTGCGGAACGCGATCACGGCGACGAGCAGCGAGGCGACGAGGAGCAGTGCACCGTTCGCGAGCAGGGACACCCGCGACGGGCGCCGTCCCTCGTGGAAGGCCCCGAAGCGGCGTCGGTGCTCCACGGGAGCGTCGACGACCGGGTCCTCGGTCGTCACGGCGTCGTCGATCGTCATGCTGCTCCCCCGCGCGGTGTTCAGCGGCCCATGCCGCGGTAGGTGAAGCCGGCAGCCGTCCAGGCGTCGCGGTCGAGGCAGTTGCGCCCGTCGATCACGACGGGCGTCGCCACGAGCGAGGCGGCCACGGCCGGGTCGAGCTCGCGGAACTCGGTCCACTCGGTGAGGACGAGCACGAGGTCGGCGTCACGCAGGGCATCGGTCGCGCTCTCGGTGTAGTCGAGCTCGGGGTGCACGCGGCGCGCCGTGACGACGGCTTCCGGGTCGTACGCGGCGACCGAGGCACCGAGGCCCAGCAGCCGGGCGGCGATGTCGAGTGCCGGCGAGTCACGGACGTCGTCGGAGTTCGGCTTGAAGGCCAGGCCGAGCACGGCGACACGCTTGCCCGTGACGACTCCGCCGAGGAGCTCCTGCGCGAGCTCGACGACGTGCGCGCGACGACGGAGGTTCGTGGCGTCGACGTCGGCCAGGAACGCCAGGGACTCCCCGACGCCGAGCTCGTCCGCCCGCGCCTGGAACGCCCGGATGTCCTTCGGCAGGCACCCGCCGCCGAAGCCGAGGCCGGCGTTGAGGAACTTGCGGCCGATGCGGGCGTCGTGGCCGATCGCGTCGGCGAGCGCCGTGACGTCGGCACCGGCGACCTCGGCGATCTCGGCCATCGAGTTGATGAACGAGATCTTCGTCGCGAGGAACGCGTTCGCGCTGATCTTCACGAGCTCGGCCGTGGGCAGGTTGACCACGAGCCGGGGCGTGCCGCTCGCCAGGGCCTCGGCGTAGACCTCGTCGAGGGCCTCGACCGCGGCTTGTCCGGCGTCGCCGTCGGGCACGCCGTAGACGAAGCGGTCCGGGCTGATCGTGTCCTGCACCGCGAAGCCCTCGCGGAGGAACTCGGGGTTCCAGACGAGCGTCGCACCGGGGACCGCCTCGGACACCTCGGCAGCGAGGCGCGCGGCCGTGCCGACGGGGACCGTCGACTTGCCGACGACGAACTCGCCGGCGGCGAGGTGCGGCGTGAGCGCGGCGACGGCGGCGTCGACGTACGTGAGGTCTGCGGCGCCGGTCGGCCCCTGCGGCGTGCCGACGGCGAGGAAGTGCACGCGCGCACCGGCGACCTCGGCCATGTCGGTGGTGAATCGGATGCGGCCGGAGGCCAGCGCCGACCGCAGGATCTCGGGGAGACCGGGCTCGAAGAAGGGAGCCTCACCCGCGGCGAGCCGCTCGATCTTGACCGGGTCGACGTCGACTGCGACGACTTCGTGCCCGAGCTTGGCCATGGAGGCGGCGTGCACGGCACCGAGGTAACCGCAGCCGATGACAGAGATACGCACGGGAAGACGGTACCGGAACCTCGGCGCAGTTCTCGTCCGCACCGCCCGCTGTCGAGACATCGTCAGGGTCTGACGTCGCCCCATCGGGGTCGATCCGCCCCGCCGACGATCTCGTCCCAGTCAGGTTCGCGGTGCCGTCGCCGGGCCTCGTGCGCCTCGACGAGATCGTGCAGGACCGCCACGACGAGGTCCGCGTGCGGCACGTCGCCGAGCACCAGGGCCGGCTCGTCGCCGGGGAACACGAGGACGTCGCCGGACCGGAAGACCCCCTGCAAGCCGCGGCGACGCACCGTCACGTCGTAGCCCCGCGAGTGCAGGAGCTCCCGCCGGGTGCGCGTGCCGAGTCCGTGCACGACGACGAGGCGCCTGGTGGTCACCACGTAGCGCTCCGACAGCCAGCGGAACAGCGGCATCGCGCCGCCGAGGAACACGAGGAGCACCACGAGACCGGCGACGACGGCGTTCAGCCAGGCGAGCTGCGCCCGGAACACCCCGAAGCCGAACCCGCCGGCGAGCATGACGAGCACCACGAACACCGCGGGGCGCACGAGCCGGCGAGCGTGCGGGCGCAGCCGCGCGACCACGCGTTCGGGCGGCGGCTCGTCGGTCATGCCGTCATGCATACCGCAGGTGGGTGACGTCCCCCACGGCGACGCCCCTGGAGACGCCCGCTCGATCCCGGATCGTGATCCGGCCGTCGTCGTCGATGCCGGTCGCGTCCCCCTCCGAGGTGGTGCCGTCCGGCAGCTCGAGGCGGACCCGCTGCCCGATCGTGCCGCAGGCCGACCGGACGTGGGTCCGGACCCCGTCCGCGGCCGCACCGCCGGCGACCAGGGCGACCACGGCCTCCTGGACCGCGCGGAGGAACGCGGACAGCACACGGTCGGCGAGGTCCGGTGCCGAGCCCGTCGCGCCCACGACCGCGAGCGAGGTCGCCGTCGGCGTCGGGAGCCGGTCGGCGGGGATGGTCAGGTTCACGCCGGCGCCGACGACGACACTGCCGTCGGCGGCGACCTGGCAGAGGATGCCGCAGACCTTGCGGCCGTCGATCTGGACGTCGTTGGGCCACTTCACCGCGACACGCTCCGGACCGTGGAGCACGGCGACGATCGCGTCGCGCATCGCGGCGCCGGCGACGAGCGGCAGCCACCCGCGGTCGCGGTCGTCGAGGTCCGCGCGGACGAGCACGCTCGCCGCGAGCGTCTGGCCGGCGGGCGCCGACCAGGTCCGGTCGAGGCGGCCGCGACCCGCGGTCTGGTCGAGCGTCGCCACGACGCTGCCGTGCGGCTGCGTCGTCGCGAGGGCGAGCAGGTCGGCGTTCGTCGACCCGGTCGTCACCGGCTCGGTGAGCACCGCGCCCGCGGCCTCGACGACGGTTCGGCTCAGCGGGAACGTCGACGACGCAGGTGTGGACATGCAGCAAATCTACGGGCAGGAACCGTGGGGGTCCTCCAACCGACCCCGCCGTCGCCGCCGGTAGGGTGAGCGGGTGACCCCAGGAGACACCCCCGATCTCTCGACGACGGCCGGCCGGCTCGCCGACCTCCGCGAGCGGTACCACGAAGCAGTGACCGCCGCGGGCGAGGCCGCCATCGCGAAGCAGCACGCCAAGGGCAAGACCACGGCGCGCGAACGCATCGAGCAGCTGCTCGACGAGAACTCCTTCGTGGAGCTCGACGAGTTCGTCCGCCACCGCACCCACGCCTTCGGCATGGAGTCGAAGCGGCCCTACGGCGACGCGGTCGTCACCGGCTTCGGCACCATCCACGGCCGCAACGTCGCCGTGTACGCGCAGGACTTCACCGTCTTCGGCGGCTCCCTCGGCGAAGTCGCCGGCGAGAAGATCATCAAGGTGATGGAGCACGCGCTGAAGACCGGCGTGCCGATCATCGGCATCCTCGACTCCGGCGGCGCCCGCATCCAGGAAGGCGTCGTCGCCCTCGGCAAGTACGGCGAGATCTTCCGCCTCAACACCCAGGCCTCCGGCGTCATCCCGCAGATCTCGATCGTGATGGGCCCGGCAGCGGGCGGTGCGGTGTACTCCCCCGCCCTCACGGACTTCGTGATCATGGTCGACAAGACCAGCCACATGTTCGTCACCGGCCCCGACGTCATCAAGACCGTCACCGGCGAGGACGTCGGCTTCGAGGAGCTCGGCGGCGCGCAGACGCACAACGCGATCTCCGGCGTCGCGCACTACCTCGCCGAGGACGAGTCCGACGCGCTCGACTACGCCCGCTCGCTCATCGGCTTCCTGCCGGACAACAACCTGTCCGACGCGCCGGCCTACGACGTCGCGCCCGAGCTCGAGACGACCGACGCGGACCGCGAGCTCGACGTGGTCATCCCGGACTCCACGAACCAGCCGTACGACGTGACGACGATCATCGAGCACATCGTCGACGACGGCGAGTTCCTCGAGGTCCAGCCGCTCTTCGCGCCGAACATCCTCATCGGCTTCGGTCGGGTCGAGGGCCGCACGGTCGGCATCATCGCGAACCAGCCGCAGGCGATGGCCGGCACGCTGAACATCGACGCCGGCGAGAAGGCCGCGCGCTTCGTCCGGTTCTGCGACGCGTTCGGCATCCCGATCCTCACCCTCGTCGACGTGCCCGGCTACCTGCCCGGCACCGACCAGGAGTGGACCGGTGTCATCCGCCGCGGCGCCAAGCTCCTGTACGCCTACGCCGAGGCCACCGTGCCGCTCGTCACCGTCATCACCCGCAAGGCGTACGGCGGCGCGTACATCGTCATGGGCTCGAAGCAGCTCGGTGCCGACATCAACCTCGCGTGGCCGACCGCCGAGATCGCCGTGATGGGTGGCCAGGGTGCCGTCAACATCCTGTACCGCGCCGAGATCAAGCGCGCCGAGGAGTCCGGCGAGGACGTGGCGGCCGTCCGTGCGAAGCTCGCGAACGAGTACACGTACAACGTCGCGTCCCCGTACCTCGCCGCCGAGCGCGGCGAACTCGACGGGATCATCCAGCCGCACGCGACGCGCGTCTCGGTCGTCAAGGCGCTCCGGGCCCTCCGGGGCAAGCGCGCGACCCTGCCGCCCAAGAAGCACGGGAACATCCCGCTGTGACGGGCGCACGCTGATGGGCCGCCACGCAGCCGTGGTCCCCGCGGTCCCCGTCGACCAGGCGGTCGCGGCGGCCGCCGACGTCCGTGTCGTCTCCGGCGAGCCCACGCCGGAGGAGCTCGCCGCCGTCATCGCCGTCCTGCAGCGTCAGGCGGACGAAGCAGCGTCGCTCGGTCGTCCCGAGGTCACCGTGTCGCCGCGCTCGGGGTGGGACGTGTCCGCCCGGGGCCTCCGTCGGCCGCTCGAGCACGGTGCCGGCGCCTGGAGCCGATCGCTCCGCTGAGCCGCTCCGGGGGCTTGCGCGTGCCGCACGGTGCGGGCGACCATGTACCCCTGGGTACCGGGCGGTCTCGGTGCCCCGACCGCAGGATTCCCGGTCGGTCTCCCCGCAGACGGGGGACAGCAGGGGCCGAGGGCGGCGGAAATGGCCGATTTTGTCCCCCATAATGACGACTGACAGAGCGTTCGGCTGCGGGCATAGTAGTTCGTGTTCGGTGTCCTTCAACGAAGAACATCGCAGGTCGGTGGCCGACTAGGGTACGAAGCCACCTACCAGCTACGAGTCAGGGCGATATTCGGGTTGTCGCTCAGACTCGGGTCGTGAACGGGCCGGTCGGTATCCGACCGGCCCGTTCCCCGTTTCCGGGCGCTGACGACGTTCGGTGTCGGTCCGCCTCAGACGGTCTCGTGCCGCGGGATCTCGAGCCACACGACGACCGACTCGTCCTCGTCGCCGTCCTCGTCGTCCATCCCCGCCCCGAGCGCCGCCGACTCGCTCGCCGCGAGGTCGAGCCGCAGCCCCACGACGGTCACGGCGGACTCGGACCCCTCGGGGACGGTCCGGATGATCACGTTGTCGGCCTCCCGCGCCTGGCGCAGGGCCTCGGCGATGCGAGCGTGCACGCGGCGCAGGTCGTCGATCTCGAGGTCGTCGAGACCGCCGTCGTCGTGCAGCTGCACCGTGGCGCCACGACGACGGAGGCGCATGACCTCGTCGCGGACGTCCTCCGAGAGCAGCGACCGGCCCCGGATCTCGTCGCGGATGGCCTGTTCGAGGTGCAGGCACTCGGCACGCTCGGCGTCGTCCAGGTCACCACCGGTCTCGATGATCCGCTGGAGCATCGGCAGCGCCATGCGCGTCGTCTGGCTGAGCCGGAACTGCCGCTCGAAGACGTGGGCGTCCTGCGCCGCCTGCCAGTCGGCGGTCTCCTGCTCGGCGCGGACGAAGTCGCGGGTGACACGGGTGGCCCGGCTCATCGCGGCCGTGAGGCCGGTGGCGATCACCACCCAGACCACACTGCCGAGCACGCCGAGCGACCCGAGCGCCCCGAGTCCGGCCCAGGCGACGGCGTGCACCGTGAGGAACCCGACACCGACCCAGGCGAACGCGACGCGCGCGCGCACGACGAGGACGACCATCAGCGTGCCGACCGCGGCGATCCACCACGTGCCGTTCCCCGGGCCGGCGGTCAGGTCGACCGTGGGCGAGGCGACGACGGGCAGCACCACGGCCGTCGCGAGCGCGAAGCACGTCGCCCAGACCGGGAGTGGCCGACCGGGCACGAACACCGCGACGCCGGTCGCCGCAGCGTAGAGGACCATGCACGCGACGACCGGCCCGATCTGGGCGGCTCCGGGGAGCGTCGTCGCCGCGAGGACGAGGTGGTACACGGAGAAGAGCGTCGCGAGCCCGATCGCGACCCCGGCCGGGAGCGAGGCCTTCACCGGTGCTCCCCCGCTGCCGGCGCCCAGTCGAGGAGCACACGGGTGCCCGCTCCGGGCGCGGTGACGATCTCGGCGGTGCCCCCAGCGGCGACCACCCGCTCCACGATGGAACGACGGACGCCGAGTCGCTCGGCGGGGATCCCCGCGATGTCGAAGCCAGCACCGTCGTCCCCGACCTCGACGTGGACGCCGGCGCCGCGCTGCTCGACGACGATCCACCGGTCGACCTCGGCCGGACCGGCGTGCTGCACGCTGTTCACCGCTGCCTGGACGGCCGCCGAGGCGACGGCGTCCGCGACGATCGCGGGCACCCGGATCGACCCGACGTGCCCGTGGTCGACCCGCACCGGCGACGCGAGCGCACCGACGGCGTCGGAGATGCGGGTCCGCAGGTCCACGAGGGAGACCGGGGGTGCGTCCCCGGGGCCGTCCGCCGCCGCGGCCTCGAGGTGGTCGATGGCGTTCCGGGCCATCCGCGCGGCGAGCATCTCGGCGTCGCGGGTGTCGGCCCGGGCGGCGGAGAGGAGCGTCGTGAGCACGCTGTCGTGGACGATCGCGTCAACCTGGACCCGCTCGACCTCGGTGGCGTGCTCGCGGATCGCGTGCGAGTACCGCCGGACGGCCGTGGCCTGTGCGGCGTCGACGGCTGCTGCTGCACGGCGGAGCACGATCACGATGATGAGGGCGGCCCCGCTGAGGATCGCCGTGTAGAAGCCGTTGAGCAACGCCCCGACACCCGCGTCGCCGCCCAGCGGGGTGAACCGGATGGCCACGTACACGGCCGGCACGAGCGCGGTGTAGACGGACGCCCGCCACGGGGCGAAGCCCATCGCGGCCGCGGTCGACCCCACGGTGCAGAGCCACCAGGGCCACGGTGCCTGGTCGGACGGGATCGGCTCCTGCACGGTCAACGGCCAGGTGACGAGGGCGACGAGGAACACCAGGGCGCACACGATCTGCGCGATCTGCGCCAGGCGCCTCGCGAAGACGGATGCCCCGACGAAGAGGAACGACGCGGCGAGCGCCAACGCGACGACCGGACCCCACACCGGGTCGAGGTACGGCAGCTGCGACAGCACCGCGGGCACGGTCGTCGCGCCGAAGCCGAGTGCGGCCACGGCGAGGAGGATCGCGAACGCGCGCTCGACGGACGCCTGGGTGATGGACGCGCGGACGCTCCGCGCGGGATCCGCCCCGAACGGCGCGGGTTCGATCCGCCCGGCCGCGGTCCGGGCGGCCGCAGCCCCGGCCCCGGCCCCGGCCCCGGCCCCGGCCCCGGGCGCAGCGTCAGCCGCCGTCATGCTGCTCAGCGGCCGTCGCCGTCGGGGTCGATGCCCGAGTCGAGCCCCGGCAGGATGCCGTCCTCGACCGCACGGCGGAGGAGGTCGACCTTCGTCGGTGCCGGTCGACCGACCTCGACGTACTTCACACGGATGCGGTCGAGGTACTCGCGGGCGGTGGAGTACCCGATGCCGAGCTGCTGCGCGGCGAGCTTGAGCGGCAGGCCCGAGGCGTAGAGGTGCAGGATCTCGCGTTCGCGGCGTCCGAGCTGCGCCTTCGCGAAGTCCCGGTCGGCGTCGATCGCGCTGGCCCACTCGAGGTTGTTGAGCACGTCCCCGCGGGCGACGGTGGCGACGGCGGCCATCACGGTCTTCGTCGCCGAGGACTTCGGGATGACGCCGGCCGCCCCTGCGGCCAGTGCCTCGCGGACGTTCGCGACGCGGTCGGCGATCGAGTGCACGAGCACGGCGGAACCGGTGCCCTGCACGCCCTTCACGTTCGCGGTCACGGTCGAGCCGTCGCCGAGGGACAGGTCGAGGACGACGACGTCGACCTCACGCCCACCGAGGTTCTCGATGTACTCGGGCACGCTCGCGGCGGTCAGCACCACCTCGAACCCCTCGTTCTGGCAGGCTGCCTGGATCCCGAGCCGCACGGACTCGTGGTCGTCGACGATCGCGACACGGACGGGCTTGGTCGCCAGTCCGGTCGTTCCGGTGGTGGTCGTGTCTGTTGCCACGGTGGCCTCTCTGGTCGATGCGCTCCCCGGCCCCTGAAACCGGTTCGCCATCAACGACCAAGGATACCCAGGTCGGACTCAGGCAGCGGCGCGACGCGGTCGTGACACGGCCGGTCGTCGTGCGCTCGGACACGCGTCGCGCAAATCGGCCAGGTCGGCGCGGCGCCCGCGCGACCGCCGTCGAGCGCGCGCCCGCCGCCCTGGAGGTGACCCGCGGTCGACGTCAGGCGACGGGCACCAGGCGCGCCACGGCCTCGAGGTGGTGGGTGTGAGGGAAGAGGTCGAAGGCGCGCAGTGCCTCCAGGCGGTACCCGAGGTCCGCGAACGTCGCGACGTCGCGCGCCAACGCGACCGGGTCGCAGGCGACGTAGACGACCTGCGCCGGCTGGAGTGCCGCGATCTGCACGACGACCTCGCGGCCGGCACCCGAACGCGGCGGGTCGAGCACGATCGTCCCGGCGCGGTGGCGCTGCCGCTCGCCGGCGGACAGGGTCGAGACGGTGCGCTGCAGCCAGCGGTCGACGCGGCCGGTCTCGGCGCGGGCGCCGATCCACTCGGAGAGGTTCTCCTGCGCGTGCTCGGTGGCACGCTCCGAGCTCTCGACGCTGGTGAGCTTGGCGCGCGGCCCGACGAGGTCGCCGAGCGCGGCGCCGAGCAGGCCGACACCGCCGTAGAGGTCGAGGTGCTGCCCCTCGGGGTCGAGCCGGTCGCGGTCGACGAGGTCCTGCACGGCCGCGGTCAGCACGGCCGGAGCCGCACGGTGGACCTGCCAGAAGCCGTTGTCGTCGACCGAGAACGAACGCTCCCCCACGACCTCGGTCACGACGGTCGGCTTCTGCTCGTCGATCACGAGTCGCGCACCCTCGGAGCCGCTCGGCGCGAGGACGTCGACGACGGACGCGCCGGGCATCGCGCCGCGGCCGAGCGGCGCGCTCTCCTGCACGACCCGGCTCGCGAGCGGGAGGGACGCGACGGGCACGACGGTGTGCGACCGGGCCGCGAAGGGGCCGGCGGTGCCGTCCTCGTCGACGTGCAGGCGGACGCGGGTGCGCCAGCCGGTGCCGTTCGACTCGTCGTCGCCGGGGGCTGCCTCGACCACGACGTCGTGGCCGAGCACGGCAGCGAGGTCCGTGCGGGCGAAGCGCGCGAAGGAGTCGACGAGGACGTCGTGCTTCAGCGGGCGCTGGTGGCCGAGGGCGATGTGCCCGAACTCGGCACCGCCGGCGCGGACGGCCGGGTCGCGGTCGAGGGCGGCCTCGGGCCAGACGTGGTCGACGCGGTGTTCGCTCGGCGTCTCGACCGACACGGTGTCGGCACGCCAGAACGACTTCTTCCGGTCCTCGGTCACGCGGGCGGTCACCCGTTCGCCGGGGATCGCGTCCGACACGAAGACCACCCGCCCCTCGTGCCGTGCCACCGAGATGCCGCCGTGGGCGATCCCGGTGACGTCGAGGTCGAGCAGCGTTCCGACGGATTCACCCATGGTTCGATGTTCCCATGCGTCTGTACCTCGCGAGTACCTCCCCCGCCCGCCGCGCCCTGCTCGCCCAGACCGGGATCGAGCCGGTGCTCGTCGCGCCGGGGGTCGACGAGGACGCCGCGGTCGCCGCGGCCGCCACGTCGCTCGGCCGCGACCTGACCGGACCGGAGCTGGTGGCGATGCTCGCGGTCGCCAAGGCCTCGGCCGTCGCGGACGCCCCGGTCGACGGGGACCCGGTCGACGGCTTCGTGTTCGGCGGGGACTCCGCGTTCGAGGTCGACGGCGTGCTGTACGGCAAGCCCCACGACCCGGAGGTCGCGCGGGAGCGGTGGCGGCAGATGCTCGCCGCCGGCGGCGGCACGCTCTGGAGCGGGCACTGCGTCGTGGACCGGCGCCAGGCCGCGGACGCACCCGACGCCCTGGACGCACCCAACGTCCTGGACGCACCCGATCCGGGGCCTGGAGGCGCGGGTCGGGCCGGCACCGTGCCTCCCGTCCGTACCGTGGACGCGTCGGGCGGCGGGCCGCTCGGCGCTGCTGCCTTCGTCGCGGGCGTCGCGCCCGGCGGGTCGGCGATGGTCGCCGACGGCGACCAGGTGGTGGCGGTCGACAGCGCCGTGCTCACCTTCGCCGACGACATGTCGCCCGTGGAGATCGACGCGTACGTCGCCACCGGCGAACCGCTCGAGGTCGCCGGGGCGTTCACCATCGACGGTCGGGCCGCCGCGTACATCACCCGGATCGACGGCGCACCGTCCGCCGTGGTCGGGCTCTCGCTCCCGGTGCTGCGCTCGATGCTGCTGCGGGGGTTCGGCATCGCGTGGCACGACCTCTGGGCACTGTAGACATCCACACTTCTTCGCGCCGGTTCTTTGTGGGTGCCAGTCAATTCGCGCCCCTGCCGCACGAATACGCTGACTTACCATGCCCCGTATCAGCAAGGTCCTCATCGCGAACCGCGGCGAGATCGCCGTCCGCATCATCCGCGCGGCCCGCGACGCAGGCAAGGCATCGGTCGCGGTCTACGCCGACCAGGACCGTGACGCCCTCCACGCACGCCTCGCCGACGAGGCCTACGCGCTGAACGGCACCACGAGCGCCGACACCTACCTCGTCATCGACAAGATCATCTCGGTCGCCCGACGCTCCGGCGCCGACGCCGTGCACCCGGGTTACGGGTTCCTCGCCGAGAACGCCGACTTCGCCCGCGCCGTCATCGACGCCGGGCTGACCTGGATCGGCCCCTCGCCGGAGTCGATCGAGCGCCTGGGCGACAAGGTCTCCGCTCGGCACGTGGCCGAGAAGGTCGGTGCGCCGCTCGCGCCCGGCACGATCGAGCCCGTGCAGGACGTCTCCGAGGTCTTCGACTTCGTCGACCAGGTCGGGCTGCCCGTCGCGATCAAGGCGGCGTTCGGTGGTGGCGGCCGTGGTCTCAAGGTGGTCCGCTCGCGCGACCAGGTGGAAGAGCTCTTCGAGTCGGCGACGCGCGAGGCCATCGCGGCGTTCGGCCGCGGCGAGTGCTTCGTCGAGAAGTACCTCGACAAGCCGCGCCACGTCGAGACGCAGTGCCTCGCCGACGAGCACGGCAACGTCGTCATCGTCTCGACGCGCGACTGCTCGCTGCAGCGTCGGCACCAGAAGCTCGTCGAGGAGGCGCCCGCGCCGTACCTGACGCCGTCGCAGGAGGAACGGCTGTACGAGTCGTCGAAGGCGATCTTGCGCGAGGTCGGCTACGTCGGTGCCGGCACGTGCGAGTTCCTCATCGGCGCCGACGGCACCGTCTCGTTCCTCGAGGTGAACACCCGCCTGCAGGTCGAACACTGCGTCTCCGAAGAGGTCACCGGCATCGACCTCGTCCGCGAGCAGTTCCGCATCGCCGAGGGCGGCGTGCTCGACTACTCCGACCCGGTCGCGCGGGGGCACTCGTTCGAGTTCCGCATCAACGGCGAGGACCCGGGTCGCAACTTCTTCCCGGCGCCGGGCCCCGTGCACGCGTTCCACGCGCCGTCCGGCCCCGGCGTCCGCGTCGACTCGGGCGTCGTCTCGGGCGACGTCGTCTCCGGCTCGTTCGACTCGATGCTCGCGAAGCTCATCGTCACCGGTGCCACGCGCTCCGAGGCGCTCGAGCGGTCTCGTCGTGCCCTCGCCGAGTTCGAGGTCACCGGCCTGCCGACCGTGCTGCCGTTCCACCGTGCGGTCGTGTCGGACCCGGCGTTCGCGACGCCTGACGAGACCCCGTTCAGCATCTACACGCAGTGGATCGAGACCGACTTCGTCAACGAGATCCCGGCGTGGAGCGGCTCCCCCGAGGAGCTCCCCGCACCGGCAGCCCGCGAGAGCGTGGTCGTCGAGGTGCAGGGCAAGCGCATCGAGGTCACCATGCCGTCGATCGTCGCCGGTGGCGCCGCCGGTGCTGCCGGTCGTCGTCCGGCCGGGCCGTCCGCTCCGCCGAAGCGCCGGTCGTCCGGGGTCCGTGGCGGCCTGGCGTCGTCCGGCTCCGTGACGTCCCCGATGCAGGCCACCGTGGTGAAGCTCGCGGTCGCCGAGGGTGACACCGTGGTGAAGGGCGACCTGCTCGTCGTGCTCGAGGCGATGAAGATGGAGCAGCCCGTCGCTGCCCCGCGTGACGGTGTCGTCACGGGGCTGAACGCCCCCGTCGGCCAGACGATCTCGTCCGGCCACGTGCTGCTCGAGCTCGCGTAGGCGGCGGCGCCGCGCGGCGCCGCTTCGAACCACGAATCCGACATCGAACCACCGCGCCTGGTCGGTTCGATGTCGGATTCGTGGTTCCACGCGGGGGCCGCTCACCATGCGGGCGTCGTTCGGACGCCCCGCCGGACCGGGAGACCTGCCGCCGCCAGCATCGCCGGGAACGCGCCGCCGGGCACGACGTCACGCCAGATCGGCCGGATGACGCGGCGTACGTCGTCCAGCGCGCGCAGCCGATCTTCCCGCACCTTCTCCGCGATGACGACTTCCTCGACGGAGCAGCCGTTGCGCATCCCGACGTCCCGGTACTTCACGAGACCGTCGAACTCGACGATCACGCCCTGGTCCGGGAACCAGAAGTCGACCCTGCCGATGACACCGCGGTCGTCGCGGAACTCGTGCTGTTGGACCGGCGCCGGACACCCGACGTCGCGCATCACGAGCAGAGCGACGCTCTCCCCCGCCGACTCCGAGGCGCCCGCCGCCAACTCCAGCACCGAACGTGCGCGTCGCCCCGCGCGAACCGGGCCGCGTGCCGCCAACTGGTCCTCGATCGCGTCGGGCTGCACGCCACGTCGGAGCGCCGCGTCCGCCACCGCGAGTGCTCGGCCACGGTCGTACCGCAGCGCGATGTCCACGACCGTGTCCACCAAGGTCGTGACGGGCAGCCCTCCGACGACGACCGGCACCACGTGTCGTCCGGCCGCAGCGGCCTTGTCCGCGAACCTCGTGCGCTGCGCGGTCCGACGCACTGGATCGAGCACGGTCACGCGTTCCGGTACGGGCTGTATCCACGGCAGTCCGTGCGCGATCGCGGCGGAGGCATGCGACACGACGGCACGAGGCGTGACGGCGTGCACCGCCGCCGCGCGTGCGAGGTGCTGCTCCCAAGCGGTCGCGCGCTCCCAGTCCTGGCGGTGGACGAAGGCGCCGTGGCCGACGCGGATCAATTGCCCGTCGCGCAACGCTCGCTGCTGCGCGCGGGCCGCGGCCGGGTCGGGGTGCACGGGGACGACGACGGGGACCACCATGGTCCGAGCCTGTCCGGGCTCGGGTCGCGCCCCGTGCCCGACGCTCGATCTGTGGAGAAGTCACGTGCTCACAACTCGCACGCACGCAAACGTCGAACCACGTTTCCGACGTCGAACCAGCGGCACGAGCTGGTTCGATGTCGGAAACGTGGTTCGACGCGCGGTGAGCCGCCAGCGCCGCCGGCGCGGGCGGCGGGCCGGCGCGGCCGCGCCTACGACACGAGGGGGCGGATGTCGGCGGCGAGGGCGTCGACGAGCGACTGCGCCTCGGCGGGGGTCGCCGCGACGGTGTCGATGTAGACCTTCACCTTCGGCTCGGTCCCGCTCGGGCGGACGATCACGCGGGCGTCACCCGTCAGGTCGTAGCGGAGGATGTCCGACGGCGGGAAGCCCTCGACACCCCCGGCGTAGTCCGTCACCGACAGCACCGACAGCCCGCCGAGCGTCGTCGGCGGCGTCGACCGCAGGGACGCCATGATCGAACCGATGCGGGACAGGTCGTCCACCCGGGTCGCCACCTGCCCGGACGCGAACGCCCCGAACTCGGCCGCGAAGGCGTCGAGCTGCCCGGCGATCGACGACCCCGAGGCGGCCAGGTCCGCGGCGAGGGACAGCAGGGACAGCGCCGCCGAGATGCCGTCCTTGTCGCGGACGACCTCCGGGTCGACCAGGTAGCCGAGCGCTTCCTCGTACCCGAACAGCAGCCCGGGGACGCGGGAGACCCACTTGAAGCCGGTGAGGGTGTCGCGGTACTCCAGCCCGTGCCGCGACGCGACCCGTGCGAGCGCCGGCGAGGACACGATCGACGCCGCGAGCGTTCCCTGCACACCGTCGTCGGACGCCCGGGCGGCAGCGCGCCACCCGAGGAGCCAGCCGACCTCGTTGCCCGAGAGCCTGCGGAAGGAACCGTCGCCGTCCGGGATCGCCAGCGCCAGCCGATCGGCGTCCGGGTCGTTCGCGATGACGAGGTCCGCACCGACAGCGACCCCGCGGGCGATCGACAGGTCCATCGCCCCCGGTTCCTCGGGGTTCGGGAACGACACCGTCGGGAACGCCCCGTCCGGCTCGATCTGCTCGGGCACGGTCACCGGCACGGCGAACCCGGCCGCCTCGAACACCGCGCGGGCGGTCTCCCACCCGACGCCGTGCATGGCCGTGTAGACGACCTTCGGCTGCGCGTCCGGAGCGAGCCCGGGCGCTGCCACCGTCGCCGCGGTGGCGGACACGTAGGCGCCGAGCAGCTCGGACGTGGCGACGGTGTAGTCGGTGGCACGGGGCAGGTCCGCGATCGAGCCCGCGGCGACGGCGTCGATCGCGGCGGCGATGTCGGCGTCGACGGGCGGGACGATCTGCGACCCCTCGTCGTCCTCGCCGAGGTAGACCTTGTAGCCGTTGTCCCGCGGCGGGTTGTGGCTCGCGGTCACCATCACCCCGGCACCGACGTCGAGGTGCCGCACGGCGAACGCCAGCACGGGCGTGGGGAGCGCCGACGGCAGCAGGGTGACCTCGAGCCCGAGGCCGCGCATGACCTCGGCGGAGTCGCGGGCGAAGACGTCCGAGTTCACCCGACCGTCGTACCCGATGACGACGCTGCGTCGACGACCGGTGTCGATGAGGAAGCGCGCGAGTCCCGCGGCGGCCTGGGTCACGACGACCCGGTTCATCCGGAGCGGTCCGTACCCGAGCTCGGCGCGGAGGCCTGCGGTGCCGAACGCCAGGCGCCCGGCGAACCGCGCGGCGAGGTCCTGCACCGCGGGATCGTCGCCGGTCGCCGCCGCGTCGATCGCCGCATCGAGCGAGGAACGGGTCTCGGGGTCCGGGTCCTGCGCGCTCCAGGCACGAGCAGCAGCGAGCACGCCGTCGACGTCGAGCTTCACGACGCGGAGCCCAGCGCGGTCACCACGCGGGCGAGCAGGTCGGCGATCACCGGCTCGGCCTCGCGCCCGGCCTCGAGCACCTCGGCGTGCGACAGCGGCGTCTTCTGGATGCCGGCGGCGAGGTTCGTGATGAGCGAGAAGCCGAGGACCTCCATGCCGGCCTGCCGCGCCGCGATGGCCTCGAGCGCGGTGGACATGCCGACGATGTGCCCGCCGATGGTCTTCGCCATCTGGACCTCGGCCGGCGTCTCGTAGTGCGGACCGCGGAACTGGGTGTAGACGCCCTCGTCGAGCGAGGGGTCCACGCCGCGAGCAACCGAGCGGAGCCGCGCCGAGTACAGGTCGGTGAGGTCGACGAACGTCGCACCCTCGAGCGGGCTGTCCGCGGTGAGGTTGATGTGGTCGCTGATGAGGACGGGCGTGCCGGGCGTCCAGTGCTCCTTGATGCCCCCGGCACCGTTCGTCAGGACCATGATCGAGGCGCCGGTCGCCGCCGCGGTCCGGACGCTGTGCACGACCCGACGGACCCCGTGGCCCTCGTAGTAGTGCGTGCGCGCCCCGATGACCAGCGCGTGCCGGCCGTCGGCGAGACGGATCGAGCGGACCGTACCGGAGTGCCCGGGGACGGCCGAAGCGCTGAAGCCGGGGACCTCGGACGCGGGGATCTCGGACACGGTCTCGCCGATGAGGTCCGCGGCCTTCCCCCACCCGGACCCGAGGGTCAGGGCGATGTCGTGGCGCTCGATGCCGGACTTCGAGGCGATGACCTCGGCGGCGTCACGCGCGACCTCGAACGGGTCGGCGGCGGGGTCGTTCAGCGGGTTCTCCGTGCTCATGCCCCAACTCTAGAGGCCACGGAACCGGCGTCAGTGTTCGCCGAGCGCCCGGTCCACCGCGGCCGTGATCTCGGCCTGGTCGAAGTGGTTCCGGATCACGATGACCTCGGCGTAGGTGGACCCGATCGCCTCGACGAACTCCTGGCTGGTGAGGATCACGTTCGCGTCGTCGGACACCTTCTGCACGGACGCGACGTCGGCCGCCACGACGGACGCGGTCAGCCCGAGCGCCGCGAGGGCCTTCTCGGCGTTCACCTTGAGGATCGCGCTGGAACCGATGCCCGCGCCGCAGATGGTGACGATCTTCATGCGGTGACCCCCATGATCGCGCGGACCTCGTCCGCGGTGGCGGCATCGGCGATCCGACCGGTCACCGAGGCGTCGTTGAACAGGTTCGCGATCTCCCCGATCGACTCGAGGTGGGTGCCGACCCCGGCGACCGCGAGCCCGAGGACCACGCGGACCGGATCGTTGTGCGGGTGCCCGAACGACACCGGCGCGTCGAGCGTCACGACGGACAGCCCGTCACGCAGCACCGCGGGCCCCGGCCGGGCGTGCGCGAACGCCAGCCCGGGCGAGATGACGATGTACGGCCCGTGTTCCTCGACCAGGCCGATCATGGCGTCGGTGTACGGCTCGGTGGCCGCTCCCGACGACACGAGGGCACCGCCGGCCAGCCGGAGCGCGTCGCGCCACGAGGACGCGGTCGCCCCGAGCACGACGGCGGAGTCCGGCAGCGGCGGCAGTGGCATGCGTCAGGCCTCCTGGTGGCCGGCCGTGATGGTGGCGATGATCTCTTCGCGGTCCTCGAGCGGCAGGAACGAGCCGAGCGCCGCGTTGATCTGGAACGCCGCGAGGTCGTCGAGGTCGTAGCCGAACGTGCCCGCGAGCAGTGCGAGCTCCTTCGAGAGCGAGGTGTCGCTCATCAGGCGGTTGTCGGTGTTCACCGTGACCCGGAAGCCGAGCTGGTAGAGCACGTCGAAGGGGTGGTCGGCGAGGTCGTCGCCCCACGCCGCGACGGCCCCGGTCTGCAGGTTCGACGACGGCGAGACCTCGAGCGGGATCTCACGGTCGCGCACCCACGAGGCGACCTCGCCGAGGGAGGCGAGCGTCGAGCCGTCACCGGCGTCGGACAGGACGACGTCCTCGAAGATGCGGACGCCGTGGCCGAGGCGCAGTGCCCGCCCGTCGACGAGCGCGGAGCGGATCGAGGCGAGCCCGTCGGCCTCGCCCGCGTGCACCGTCACGGGGAAGAGCTCGGAGGCGAGGTAGTCGAACGCAGCACGGTGGTTCGAGGGCGGGAACCCGGCCTCGGCCCCGGCGATGTCGAAGCCGACGACGCCGGCGTCGCGGTGCCGGACGGCGAGCTCGGCGATCTCGAGGGCGCGGTCGGCGTGGCGCATCGCCGTGACGAGCTGGCCGACGCGGATGCTGCCGCCGGCGGCGGCGTCGACCGCTTCCTCGATGCCGGCCTGCACGGCCTCGACCGCCTGGTCGAGCGTGAGCCCGCCCTGCAGGTGCTGCTCGGGCGCCCAGCGGACCTCGCCGTAGACGACGCCGTCGGCGACCAGGTCCTCGACGAACTCCTTCGCGATGCGGTGCAGCTGCGGCGCCGTCTGCATCACCGAGATCGTGACGTCGAAGGTCTTCAGGTACTCGACGAGCGAGCCGGAGTTCGACTGGTCGGCGAACCACTGCCCGAGCTCGGCCGGGTCGGTGGTCGGCAGGGTGACGCCCGCGGCACCGGCGAGCTCGACGATCGTCGCCGGGCGCAGGCCACCGTCGAGGTGGTCGTGCAGCGAGACCTTCGGCAGGTCGTTGATGACCGCTCCGGCGTCGGGCAGGCGGTAGGTCGTGGCGTCGGAGCTCATGCACCCAGGCTATCGGTGGTCACCGACCCCGCGCAGGCACCTGTGCACAACAGACGACGGGACCCACTGGAGGCTCTCCACAGCCGGGCAGGCAGCCGCAGCCCGGCCGGTGGCCGGTCCCACGGCCGGGGTTCAGCCCGCGATGCGCTCGCGCACGATCGGCCCACGCAGAGGCGCCTCGGTGCCGATCGACCACGCACCCTCGAGCGACTCGAGCGCCCGCGGGATCCTCGACGCGTCGTCGGTGTGCAGCGTCCAGAGCGGCTGCCCCGCGGCGACGGTGTCACCGGGCTTGACGTGCAGCTCGATGCCCGCCCCGGCCTGCACCGGGTCCTGCGCGCGCGCACGGCCGGCACCCAGGCGCCAGGCCGAGACGCCGAACGGCAGGGCGTCCTGCTGCGCGAGCACGCCCGACGACGGCGCGGTGACGACGTGCTGCTCGCGGGCGACCGGCAACGCGGCTGCGGGGTCCCCGCCCTGCGCCTGGATCATCCGCCGCCAGGTGTCCATCGCTCGGCCGTCGGCCAGTGCGGCGGCAGGGTCGGCGTCCGGCAGCCCGGCCAGCGTGAGCATCTCGGTCGCCAGCGCCACGGTCAGCGCGACGACGTCGGCTGGACCCCCGCCCGCCAACACGTCGACCGACTCCCGCACCTCGAGCGCGTTGCCGATCGTCAGCCCGAGCGGGACCTCCATGTCGGTCAGCAGCGCCGAGGTCTTCACCCCGGCGTCGTTCCCGAGGTCGACCATGGTCTGCGCGAGCTCGCGCGACGCCTCGTACGAGGGCATGAACGCCCCTGACCCGAACTTCACGTCGAGCACGAGCGCACCCGTGCCCTCGGCGATCTTCTTCGACATGATGCTCGACGCGATGAGCGGGATGCTCTCGACGGTGCCGGTGATGTCCCGCAGGGCGTAGAGCTTCTTGTCGGCCGGCGCCAGGCCGGTACCGGCGGCGCAGATGACCGCGCCCACGTCGGTCAGCACCTCGAGGAGACGGTCGTTCGACAGCGCCGCCTGCCACCCGGGGATCGACTCGAGCTTGTCGAGCGTCCCGCCGGTGTGCCCGAGCCCGCGGCCCGACAGCTGGGGTACCGCGACCCCGAACGACGCCACGAGGGGCGCCAACGGCAGCGTGATCTTGTCGCCGACGCCACCGGTCGAGTGCTTGTCGACCGTCGTCTTGCCGAGCGACGAGAACGACATCCGCTCCCCCGACGCGATCATCGCGAGCGTGAGGTCCTTGATCTCGCGCCGCTCCATCCCGTTCAGGAAGATCGCCATCGCCATCGCCGCCATCTGCGGGTCCTCGACGTAGCCGCGCGTGTAGGCATCGACGAGCCAGTCGACCTCGGCGGTGCTCAGGGCGCCCCCGGAGCGCTTCGTGCGGATGAGGTCGACGGTGTCGAACGGCTCGACGGCCATGTGGATCAGTGCTCCTGCTGGTAGGTGGCGAGGGTCCGCGGCCCGAAGGCGTCCGGCAGGACCTCGTCGATGGTGCGGATGCCGGAGACGGTCTCGAGCAGCATGCCCTCGGTGGAGTGCTCGAAGAGCAGCTGGCGGCACCGGCCGCACGGCATCAGGGTCGCCCCGTCGCCGTCGACGCACGTGAACGCCACGAGCTTGCCGCCGCCGGTCATGTGCAGCTGCGAGACGAGCGAGCACTCCGCGCAGAGCGTCACCCCGTAGGACGCGTTCTCGACGTTGCAGCCGGACACGATCCGGCCGTCGTCGGTGAGCGCCGCGGCTCCCACGGGGAACGACGAGTACGGCGCGTAGGCGTGCCCCATCGCAGCCGTCGCGGCGGTCCGCAGGGCGGTCCAGTCCACGTCGGACGGGAGGCGCGGCTCGGCCCCCGTCCCGTCGGCGGCGGTCCGGCCGCCGCGCCCGTCCAGGGCCGTGGCCGGGTCCGCCCAGGCGGTCGCGTCGGTGGACGCGACCCGGTCGTCGCCCGAAGCGTGCGTGTCGGTCATGTGCCGTGCCTCCTGGCCGTCAGCTCTTGATGTACGGCTTGCCGGCCGCCGCGGGACCGCGCACCTGCCCGACCAGGCCGGCGACCGCGAGGATCGTCACCACGTACGGGAGCATGAGCAGGAACTCGCTCGGGACGGGCGAACCCTGGACGACGCTGAGCGCGTTCTGCAGGTTGGACGCGAACCCGAACAGCAGGGCCGCGAGCATCGCACGGATCGGGTCCCAGCGACCGAAGATCACGGCGGCGAGCGCGATGTAGCCAGCGCCGGCGGTCATGTCCTTCGTGAAACCGCCGACCGCGTCGAGCGTGAAGTACGCACCGCCGAGACCGGCGATGGCGCCCGCGAGCGAGACGTTCCAGAACCTGGTGCGGTTCACGTTGATACCGACCGTGTCCGCGGCCTGCGGATGCTCGCCGACGGAGCGGAGGCGCAGGCCCCACCGGGTCTTGAAGAGCCCGAACGTGACCACCGCCACCGCCACGTACGCCAGGTACACCACGACGGTCTGCTCGAAGAAGATCGGGCCGATGATCGGGATCTGGTGCAGCAGCGGGATCTCGAGCTTCGGGAAGCGCAGGCCCACGTTGAGCGTCGACGCGTTCGGCGAGAGCACCTGCGAGTACAGGAAGCCGGTCAGCCCGGAGACGAAGGCGTTGATGACGACACCGACGATCACCTGGTCGACGAGGTACTTGATGCTGAACGCCGCGAGGATGAACGACACCAGGACACCGGCGACGACGGCACCGACGAGGCCGGCCCACGGTGTACCCGTGACCGACGCGACGAGCGCCGAGGTGAACGCACCGGCGAGGAACTGGCCCTCGATGGCGATGTTCACGACGCCGACACGCTCCGAGATCACGCCGCCGAGGGCGCCGAACACGAGCGGGACGCTCAGACCGAGCGCGCCCACGAGCATGCCCGGAATCGTGATCGAGTCACCCGCGACGGCCCAGGCGAGGAAGCCCACGACGAACACGATCGCGAACAGCGCGGTCACCCACAGGCGGACCCGACGGAACGCGCGCGTCTCGACGACCGCATAGACGGTGGCGAGTGCGAGGAGCACGATGACGACGACGCCCGTAGCCGTGGACGGCAGTGGGAGGTTCGGCAGAGCGAAGAAGTCGCCCTTGGAGGACAGGCGGAACGTGGCCGTGCCCGGTCGGTGTGCGACGCCGAAGAGCAGCAGCGCGATCACGGTGAAGACGCCGTACCCGATCGCGGCCTTCCAGCTGCGGGTCGTCTCGAGGCCGCGGCCTTGCGCGGGGAGCGCGGGGACCGCGGTGGGGGTCATGGTGCTCACGCGGCGACCGCCTTCTTGCTCTGCTTGTTGCGGGTTCGGCGACGGGCGCCCGGCTGCGGGATCCGGAAGATCGCGCGGACGAGCGGCGGCGCCGCGATGAAGAGGACGATGAGGGCCTGGATGACGCCCACGATGTCGATCGGGATGCCGTTCGCGGCCTGCATGGCGTAGCCGCCGTTCTTCAGGACGCCGAACAGGATCGCGGCCCAGAACACGCCCCACGGCTTCGACCGGCCGAGCAGCGCCACGGTGATGGCGTCGAACCCGATGCCGGCGTCGATGCCGGAGGTGAACCCGGTCGTGACCGCGCCCTGCACCTGGTACGCGCCGGCGATGCCGACGAGGGCACCGGAGATGACGAGGACCCAGATGGTCAGGGACGGCACGCTCATGCCCGCCACGCGAGCGGCACGCGGGTTCTCACCGATGGTGCGGAAGCGGAAGCCGAGCGAGGACTTGTTCACGAGCCACCACACGACGACGACCGCGATGATCGCCACGACGAAGCCGAGGTCCACGCCGTAGCGCACCCCGAACAGCGGCGGGAGCACCGCGCTGTCCTTCGTCGCGGGCGAGATCGGGTTCGGGCTGCCCGGCGCCTGCAGCAGGCCCGGCGTGCGGAGCAGGTAGCTCACGAGGTACAGCGCGACGTAGTTGAGCATGATGGTGAGGACGACCTCGTTGGCACCGGTCCGCGCCTTGAGGACGCCGACGATCCCGGCCCACACCGCACCGCCGACGATGCCGGCGACGATCGTGAGCGGGATGTGGATCGCCGCGGGGCCGTCGAACGAGAAGCCGACCCAGCCGGCCGCCGCGGCGCCCATCAGGATCTGGCCCTGGCCGCCGATGTTGAACAGGCCGGCGCGGAACGACAGCGCGATGCCGAGACCGGCCGCGATGAGCGGCACGGCGTAGTCGATCGAGCGGGTCAGCGGGACGATGGCCTGCTGGAAGCTCGACGCGCCGAAGTTGACGACGGACCCCTCGAACAGCGACGCGTACGCCCCGCCGACCGCGGTGCCGATCGCCCGGAAGGTGTCGGCCGGACGGGCGAAGAAGTACCCGGCGGCCGAGCGGACGTTCTCGTCGGTGATGGCGATGAGGATGCCGCACGCGACGAGGGCGAGCACGACGGCGAGGACCGTGACGAGCGCGGAGCCGTTGACGATGCCCTGCAGTGCGGCCTGCCAGCGGTCGCCGCCCTGGCGTCGCTCGGTGTCCTCGGCGGAGTCCGTCATGAGGTGCGGGGTGGACTCGACGTCCTGCAGGCGGTCGTCGGTCAGCGGTGCGTCCGGCTGCGTGTCGGCCGTCGGCTGGGCATCCGGCTGCGTGTTGTCTGGCGTGTTGCTCACGCTGCCAGCTCCGTTCCGGTCGTGGTGGGCTCTGTGAGTTCCCCGGCCATCATGCGACCTGTTCCGTTCCTTCTGGGAGTTCCCCGGCCATCATCAGGCCGAGGACGTCGCGCGGGGTGTCCGCAGGGACGATGCCGACGATCCCGCCGCGGTACATCACGGCGATCCGGTCGGCGAGTGCCACGACCTCGTCGAGCTCCGTGGAGACGACGATGACCGGGACACCGGTGTCGCGGGTGGCGACGATGCGCTTGTGCACGAACTCGATCGACCCGACGTCGATGCCGCGGGTCGGCTGTGCCGCGACGAAGAGGCGCAGGTCGCGGCTCAGCTCGCGGGCGAGGACGATCTTCTGCTGGTTGCCGCCGGACAGCCGGCCGGCCGCGGTGGTGCGGCCCGGCGTGCGGATGTCGAACTCGGCGATCTTCTCGTCGGCGAACGCGTCGCGCTCCGCCGATCGGATCGTGCCGGCGCGGACGAACTCGGCGTGGTCGGCACGGTCGAGCATGAGGTTCTCGGCGATGGTGAACTCGCCGACGAGCCCGTCTTCCTTCCGGTCCTCCGGGACGAAGCCGACGCCGGCGTCGAGGATCTGCTTGACGGTGCGGCCGGTGAGCTCGCGCCCGTCGAGCGTGACGTGGCCGGCGTGCACCGGCTCGAGGCCGAGGATCGCCTCGGTCAGCTCGGTCTGCCCGTTGCCCTGCACCCCGGCGATGGCGAGGACCTCGCCGCGCCGGACCGTGAACGAGACGTCGTCGACGAGGACGATGCCGGACGGGTCGGTGACGGTCAGCCCGTCGACGACGAGGGCGTCCTCACCACCGGTGGCCGGTGCCTTGTCGACGACGAGGGAGACGGCACGGCCGACCATGAGCGCCGCGAGCTCGTTGTTCGTCGCGGTGGGCGATGCCTCGCCGACGACCTTGCCGAGGCGGATCACGGTGATGCGGTCGGCGACCTCGCGGACCTCGCGCAGCTTGTGGGTGATGAACACGATCGCGGTGCCGGCCGCACGGAGCTGCCGCATGATGCCCATCAGCTCGTCGGTCTCCTGCGGGGTGAGGACGGCCGTCGGCTCGTCGAACACCAGGACCGAGGCGTCGCGGGACAGCGCCTTGATGATCTCGACCCGCTGCTGGACACCGACGGGGAGGTCCTCGACCTTGGCGTCCGGGTCGACGTCGAACCCGAAGCGCTCGGAGATCTCCCGCACGCGCTTGCGGGCGCCGGCGAGGTCGAGCCGGCCGCCGAACGCGGTCTGCTCCTGGCCGAGCATGACGTTCTCGGCGACGGTGAAGACGGGGACGAGCATGAAGTGCTGGTGCACCATGCCGATGCCGGAACGCATGGCGTCACCGGGTCCGTCGAAGTCCTGGACGACGTCGTCGAGGAGGATCTCGCCCTCGTCCGCCTGGTACAGGCCGTACAGGACGTTCATCAGGGTCGACTTGCCGGCGCCGTTCTCCCCGAGGAGACAGTGGACCTCACCGGGCTCGACGGTGAGCGAGATGTGGTCGTTGGCGACGAGGGGGCCGAACCGCTTCGTGATGCCGCGGAGTTCGAGCTTCATGTTCTCTGGGTCTGTTTCTGTGATCGACGCACGGAAACGCGGGCGAGGGAGGTTCCCCCGCCCGCGTTCACCGGACTACTTGACGGTCGCCTTGGTCTCGACCTTGATCGAGCCGTCGATGATGCCCGACTTGATGGTGTCGAGCTCCTTCTCGAGGCCGCTGTCGACCTTGTCGGCGTAGTCGTGGAACGGCGCGATGCCGACGCCGTCGTTCTTCAGCGTGCCGACGTACGGCTCGTTGGAGTACTTCTTGTCGGCGGCCTGCTCGACGACGTCCTTGACGGCGGGGCGCATGCCCTTCTCGACGGACGTGAACGCGATGTCCTTGTAGCGCGGGTCGGCCTCGTAGAGGTCGCTGTCCGCACCGATCAGCACGGAGCCGTTGTTCGCGTCCTTGATGGCCTCGGCTGCCGACTGGTAGATCGGGCCACCGACGGGCAGGATCACGTCGGCGTCCTGGTCGATCAGGGTCTGCGCGACGGCCTTGGCCTGCGTGCCGGCCTCGAAGCCGCCCGTGAAGGAGCCCTTCTGGCTGTCGACGTCCCAGCCGACGACCTTGACGTCCTTCGACTTCTGCTCGTTGTAGTACTTCACGCCGTCCGCGAAGCCGTCCATGAAGATGGTGACGGTCGGGATCTGCATGCCACCGAAGGTGCCGACGACGCCGCTCTTCGAGTACGAGGCGGCCGCGTAGCCGGCGAGGAACGCCGCCTGCGAGGTGTCGAACGTGATCGGCTTGACGTTCTTCGCGTCGATCGAGTTGTCGTCGATGATCGCGAAGTCGGTGTCGGGGTTCGCCGCGGCCTGCTTCTTCGTGGCGTCGGCGAGGTTGAAGCCGACGGTGACGATGAGGTTGCAGTTCTGGCCGATGAGCTGCTCGATGTTCGAGTCGTAGACGGTGGCGTCCTTGGACTCGGCCGACTTGTAGGTGGCACCGAGGTCGGACGCGGCGTCCTTCATGCCCTCGAACCCGAGCTGGTTGAACGACTTGTCGTCGAAGCCACCGGCGTCGGAGACCATGCAGGGGCGGAAGCTGGTCTTGTTGTCGCCGGACGCGGTGTCGGACGGGGCGGCCGAGCAACCGGCGAGGACGGCGACGGTACCGGCGAGCGCGAGGGAGCTCAGCAGGACCTGACGGGTACGAGATGTCACGGGTGGGTTCCTCCGGGGAGCGTGCCCGGACCACGTGCGTTCCGGGCGATCGTGGCGACAGTACACGACCGCCCGGCCGGTACAGAACGCCCCTGAGGGACTCCTGGGATCAGTTACGGGATCGCGACCGCGCCGAAACGCGCCCGTAACGCGAAGTCACGGTTCTGCCCCCAGTTCGGGGGACGTCAAGCGCTTTTCGTGATGGAGCGCTACAGGACGTCGCCGCGGCCGCTGATCTTCAGTGCATCCACCACACCCTTGACGCGCTGCGCGTTCGCACTGGTGGTCACGAGCAGGGCGTCGGGGGTGTCCACGACGACGATGTCCTCGACGCCGATGAGCGAGATGAGCCGCTGGCTGTGCGAGACGACGATGCCGCTCGACGAATCCGCGAGGATGCGAGCGCCGTCCCCGAGCACCGCGAGGTTGTTCGCACGGCCGCCGGACTGCAGCTTCGCGAGCGAGGCGAAGTCGCCGACGTCGTCCCAGTCGAAGTCGCCGGGGATGACCGCCATGCGCCCAGCGGCGGCGGCGGGCTCGGCGACCGTGTAGTCGATGGCGATCTTCTCGAGGTTCGGCCACACCGCGTCCACGACGGCACCACGGGCCGAGGTGTCCCACGCGTCGGCGAGCTCCTCGATGCCGGCGAGCAGCTCGGGCTTCGTCCGGCCGATCTCGGCGAGCAGCACGTCGGCGCGGGCGATGAACATGCCCGCGTTCCAGAGGTAGGTGCCCTGCTCGACGTACGAGCGCGCGGTGTCGAGGTCGGGCTTCTCAACGAAGGAGCGCACCGCGTGGGCGGTCGGGGCGCCCTCGATGCCGATCGGGTCGTCGTGCGCGTGGATGTACCCGAAGCCGATCGCCGGCTCGGTCGGCGTGATGCCGATCGTCGTGATGTAGCCGGCGCGTGCGGCGACGACCGCTTCGCGGACCGACCGGCGGAAACCCCGGGCGTCACCGATGACGTGATCGGCCGCGAAGGAGCCGATGACGACGTCCGGCTCGCGGCGGCGCAGGATCGCCGCGGCCAGGCCGATGGCCGCCGTGGAGTCCTTCGGCTCGCTCTCGAGCACCACGTTGTGGTCCTCGACGCCGGGGAGCTGCGACTCGACGGCGACGCGGTGCGCACGGCCGGTGACGACCATGATCCGCTGCTCGCCGGCCAGGGGCGCGAGACGGTCCCACGTCTGCCGGAGCAGCGAGGTGCCGGACCCGGTCAGGTCGTGCAGGAACTTGGGCGCGTCCGCACGCGACAACGGCCAGAGCCGCGATCCGATGCCCCCGGCGGGGATGATCGCGTAGAAGTCCTCGAGTGCGTCTGCCACGTGCTCACCGTACCGGTGCGGCCGGGCGCGACCTGGGTGGTTCCCGCACGCTTCCCGCACGCACGCGGTGCGGGAGTCCGCACACGGCCCCCGCAGCCGGCCCGCCGGTCGTGCGCCGCGCCTCCAGTCCGTTCGTCCACCACCCGCGGACGCGACCGTTCGCCACCCGCCGACGCGGCTGTTCACCGCCTGCGTGCCGGGCGTTCACGTCGACGGCCCCGCGGGGACACGCCGCGCGCGGACCATGGACACCGCCATGAACGCACGCAGCGTGGAGCGCGGCACGTCCCAACGGACCGTCGCCGTCGTGACCGAGAGCTTCCTGCCCACCCTCAACGGCGTCACCACCAGCGTCCTCGCGGTGCTGGACCACCTGGAACGCCGCGGTCACCGCGCGGTCGTCATCGCGCCGGACACCCCCGGCATCGCGCAGTTCCGCTCGCGGACCGCGGTGGAGCGGTACCGCTCCTTCGACGTCCACCGGGTCCCGGCCGTCGCGTACCGCCAGTTCCCGGTCGCGCTCCCCCACCCGGTGCTCGACACGATCCTCGCCGCCTCCGGCGCCGACGTGCTCCACGCCGCGAGTCCGTTCCTGCTGGGCGGGCGCGCGATCACGGCGGCCGGGAGGCTCGGCATCCCCTCCGTCGCCGTCTTCCAGACCGACGTGGCCGGGTTCGCCCGCCGCAACGGCCTGACCGCGACCGTCCCGTTGGTGCGGAAGATCCTCGGACGCATCCACGCCGGCGCCTCGCTGACGCTCGCGCCGTCGAGCGCGACCGCGGCGATGCTCGCCGAGGACGGCGTCCCCCGCGTCGCGCGCTGGGGCCGCGGCGTCGACACCGAGCTGTTCCACCCCGCGCGCCGCTCGTCGGCGCACGTGCGGGCGCTCCGGCGGCGGATCGCCCCGCGCGGCGAGACCATCGTCGGGTACGTCGGGCGGCTCGCGCCCGAGAAGGAGGTCGAGCGGCTCGCCGAGCTCGGCGGCATCCCCGGGATCCGGATCGTGGTCGCGGGCGGTGGTCCCTCCCGGGCCGCGCTCGAACGGCGCCTCCGCCACCTGGACGTCACGTTCACCGGTCCGCTCCGCGGGGACGCGCTCGCGGACGCCTACGCGGCCCTGGACCTGTTCGTCCACACGGGACCGGCGGAGACATTCGGCCAGACCCTGCAGGAGGCGCACGCCAGCGGGCTGCCGGTCGTCGCGCCGAGCGCCGGCGGGCCGCTCGACCTCGTCGCGCCGGGACTCGACGGCGAGTTGTACGACCCGGACGAGCCACAGGCCCTGCGCCGAGCCGTCCTCGCCCTGCACCACGACCGCGCCCTGGCCGAGCGGATGGGCTCCGCCGGGCGCCTCCGGGTCGAGGGGACGACGTGGGAGGCGATCGGCGACGAACTGCTCGACCACCACGACACGGCCCGCACGATCGGCGCGCCGCCCGCCACGACGCGGGGTGCCCGGACCGGTTGGCACGAGAAGGTCAGCGCACGCGCATAGGATGGGTCGTGTTCCACACGAACACGAACGGCAAGGGCTCGCCGATCGGGCGAGCCCGTCCTATGGGAGGACGAGCTCATGGCCGAGCAGACCGCAGGGGGTACGGCGACCGCCGCACCCCAGGTGACGATCGAGGCGCCGCGCGCTTCTCGGACACCGCAGGGGACGCTCTACCGGGGGTCCACCGGCATGTGGTCCTGGGTCCTGCACCGCATCACCGGTGTGGCGATCTACTTCTTCCTGCTCGTGCACATCCTCGACACCGCCCTCGTGCGGCTCTCCCCCGAGGCGTACAACGCGGTCATCGGCACGTACAAGACGCCGATCATGAACCTCGGTGAGATCGCGCTCGTGATGGCCATCGTCTTCCACGCGTTCAACGGGCTCCGGATCATCCTCATCGACTTCTGGTCGAAGGGCCCGAAGTACCAGCGGTCCATGTTCTGGATCGTGATCGTCCTCTGGGCCATCGCCATCGCCGGCTTCCTGCCGCGCCAGCTCATGAACCTCGTCGCGGACTTCAACTAGGGGGCATCCGGATGACCACGCAGACCATCGAGCCCCCGCGCTCGGCAGCAGCAGCCCGCCGCTCCACCAACTGGGAGAAGTGGGGCTGGATCTACATGCGCGGCTCGGGCGTCCTGCTCGTCGTGCTGATCTTCGGGCACCTCTTCGTCAACATGGTGGCGGGCGAAGGCGTCAAGCAGATCGACTTCGCGTTCGTCGCCGGCAAGTGGGCGTCGCCGTTCTGGCAGGTGTGGGATTCGCTCATGCTCGTCCTCGCGCTGATCCACGGTTCGAACGGCATGCGGACGATCGTCAACGACTACGTCTCGAAGCCGGGCATCCGCAAGACCCTGCTCGTCGCGATCCTCATCGCCTGCGTCGTGCTCATCGTGCTCGGCCTGCTCGTGTGCTGGACGTTCGACCCGTGCCCCGCCGGCGCAGCCGCCGCGGACCTGCCGTCGTTCTGCCCGGCCCAGTAGCCGCAGCACGCGTCCTCGACCTCGCCGCCGCACGCCCCTGCCGGCACGGCACCACTCCTGAAAGGCCCCAGTGACCGAGACCACCGTTCACCACCACCAGTTCGACATCGTCATCATCGGCGCGGGCGGTGCCGGCATGCGTGCCGCCATCGAGGCCGGCCCGAAGGCGAAGACGGCCGTCATCTCGAAGCTGTACCCGACGCGTTCGCACACCGGTGCGGCGCAGGGCGGGATGGCCGCGGCGCTCGCCAACGTCGAAGAGGACTCGTGGGAGTGGCACACCTTCGACACGATCAAGGGCGGCGACTACCTGGTCGACCAGGACGCCGCCGAGATCCTCGCAAAGGAAGCCATCGACGCGGTCATCGACCTCGAGAACATGGGCCTGCCGTTCAACCGCACGCCCGAGGGCAAGATCGACCAGCGGCGCTTCGGCGGTCACACCCGCGACCACGGCAAGTCCCCCGTCCGCCGGGCCTGCTACGCCGCGGACCGCACGGGCCACATGATCCTGCAGACGCTGTTCCAGAACTGCGTGAAGCTCGGCGTGAACTTCTTCAACGAGTTCTACGCGCTCGACCTCATCATGGTCGACGTCGTCGGCGAGGACGGCGTCACCCGCAAGCAGCCCGCCGGTGTCGTGGCGTACGAGCTCGCGACCGGTGACCTCCACGTCTTCCACGCCAAGGCGATGATCTTCGCGACCGGTGGCTTCGGCAAGATGTACAAGACCACCTCGAACGCACACACCCTGACCGGCGACGGCGTCGGCATCGTCTGGCGCACCGGCCTCCCGCTCGAGGACATGGAGTTCTTCCAGTTCCACCCGACCGGACTCGCCGGCCTCGGCATCCTCCTCACCGAGGGCGCCCGCGGCGAGGGCGCGATCCTCCGCAACGCCTCGGGCGAGCGGTTCATGGAGCGCTACGCCCCCACCATCAAGGACCTCGCCCCGCGTGACATCGTCGCCCGGTGCATGGTGCAAGAGGTCGCCGAGGGCCGTGGCGCCGGGCCGAACAAGGACTACGTGCTGCTCGACTGCACGCACCTCGGGGCCGAGGTGCTCGAGACCAAGCTCCCCGACATCACCGAGTTCGCGCGCACCTACCTCGGTGTCGACCCGGTCGTCGAGCCGGTGCCCGTCATGCCGACGGCGCACTACGCGATGGGCGGCATCCCGACCAACACCGACGCCGAGGTCCTGTACGACAACACCACGGTCGTCCCCGGGCTCTACGCCGCCGGTGAGTGCGCCTGCGTGTCCGTCCACGGCTCGAACCGCCTCGGCACCAACTCGCTGCTCGACATCAACGTCTTCGGCAAGCGCTCGGGCAACAACGCGGCCGAGTGGGTCAAGACCGCCGAGTTCCTCCCCCTGCCCGAGGACCCGGCCGCCGGCGTCCGCGACATGCTCGCCCAGCTCCGTGCCTCGACCGGCACCGAGCGCATCGCCGTGCTCCGCAAGGAACTGCAGGACGAGATGGACAAGAACGCGCAGGTGTTCCGCACCGACGAGTCGCTCGCCCGCGTCACCGAGACCATCCACACGCTCCGGAACCGCTTCCTGCAGGTCTCCGTGCAGGACAAGGGCAAGCGGTTCAACACCGACCTGCTCGAGGCCGTCGAGCTCGGGTTCCTGCTCGACCTCGCCGAGGTCGTCGTGTACTCCGCGCGGAACCGCAAGGAGTCCCGCGGCGGCCACATGCGTGACGACTACCCGAAGCGCGACGACGAGAACTACATGCAGCACACCATGGCGTACCTGACGGGCGACCCGCACTCGTCACTCGCCGACGACCACATCACCCTCGACTGGAAGCCAGTCGTCGTGACGCGGTACCAGCCGATGGAGAGGAAGTACTGAGATGACCGACACCCTGGTCTCCGACGCACCCCGCACCGACACCGTGCAGGACGCCCCTCCCGGATCGTTCCCGGTGACGCTCATCATCCGCCGGTTCGACCCGGACGTCGACGACGAGCCGCGCTGGCAGGACTTCGACGTCATGATGCTGCCGACCGATCGCATCCTCGACGCACTCCACAAGATCAAGTGGGACCAGGACGGCTCCCTGACCTTCCGGCGCTCCTGCGCGCACGGTGTCTGCGGCTCCGACGCCATGCGCATCAACGGGCGCAACCGGCTGGCGTGCAAGACGCTGATCAAGGACCTCGACGTGTCGAAGCCGATCTACGTCGAGGCGATCAAGGGCCTGCCGCTCGAGAAGGACCTCGTCGTCGACATGGAGCCGTTCTTCAAGTCCTTCCGAGAGGTCCAGCCGTTCCTGCAGCCCGCGGCCGCCCCCACCCCGGGCAAGGAGCGCATCCAGTCGGTGGCCGACCGTGCGCGCTTCGACGACACCACGAAGTGCATCCTCTGCGCCGCGTGCACGTCGTCCTGCCCGGTGTTCTGGACGGACGGCCAGTACTTCGGCCCCGCCGCCATCGTGAACGCGCACCGGTTCATCTTCGACTCGCGCGACGACGCGGCCGACGTCCGGCTCGACATCCTCAACGACAAGGAGGGCGTGTGGCGCTGCCGCACGACCTTCAACTGCACCGACGCCTGCCCGCGTGGCATCCAGGTCACGAAGGCGATCTCCGAGGTCAAGCAGGCCGTCATGCGGGGCCGAGCCTGACGACGTCGCCGGGACGGGGCCGACGCTCGGCTCCGTCCAAGGCACGTCAGGGGCACCACCGATAGGCTCCGCTCCATGACCTTCGCGGACACCCGCCCCATCCTCGACCAGCTCGGCTACACGATCCGCTACGTGCAGCTCCCAGGAGAGACCCTGCACGAGCCCCCGGTCGAGGGCGCGCTGCGCGTCGTCGCGGTCGAGGGCACGGGCGACTTCGCGCTCGAGGTCGTCGACTACGGCACCGCGCGGCGTCTCGCGACCGCCCGGGGCGAAGCGGACGCGGTCGAGATGCTCCGTCGCTTCCTCAACCGGCCGTTCCCGGCGCCGAAGGACATCCCCCGGTACGAGCTCGACGGGCTCCGCGACCGGGCGGCGTCGACGTACCCGCAGCTCGCGCAGCAGGTGGCGCAGGCGGGCGAGCAGGGCCTCACGATCCAGGTGCCGGCCGGCGTGCCGGTGGACCGCGTCGGTGGCCCGGACGGCTACCTGCTGCACCCGCTCGACACCCCGCTGCCGCAGCGCTCACTGCCGCCGCACGTCGCGTCGGCACCCGAGACGCACCGCTACCTGGTCGAACGGCCGTTCCTGGTGACGGTCCGGTTCGTCCAGCCCTGGTTCGACCAGCCCGGAGGCGCGTTGCGCTTCCAGACGGCGGATCCGTCCGTCACGGTGCGCGACCTGGTCGTGGACGGTTCGCTCTCGCGGCTCCGGGTGGTCTGACCCGCGCCCCGACCGCACCACGACGAAGCGGCCCGCCCCCTGCCGGGGCGGGCCGCTTCGTCGTGGTGGTCGCGCTACCCGAGGTCGGGGCGGTCGTACTGCGCACCGGCCGGGTTCGACTCGAGGGCGCCGAAGACGATCCCGGCGATCCCGACGAACAGCGCGATGAGCCAGAACGGTCCGGCCAGGTTCGCGTCGTGCACCCGGCGCCACCCCAGGGCCAGGCTCGGCACGATCGTCGCGAGCCACCAGAGCCCCCAGACCCCGCCGATCAGCAGCGCGACGACGGGCGGCCCCACGGCGTCGGACCGTGCCACGCCGTACGCGTCGGTCGAGGTGTTCGCCGCGATCCAGGAGAACAGCGCGACGAGGTAGGCGCCGAGGAAGACGAGGTTGACCAGCCCGTTGGCGAGCGCCCAGAACCAGAACTCGCTCCGGCTGGCGCGCCCGTCGAACCGCGCGTACTTCTTGAAGAACCGCGTGGCGGCGTCGAGGAAGCCGATGCCGTACCAGGGTGCCCAGAGCGGGGGCGTGCCGTCCGGCCCGACCGGGATCGGGGGCTGGAGCTGCGCGTACGGCTGACCGTAGGGCGGGAACGTCTGGCCGTACTGCTGGCCGTTCTGCTGCCCGTACGGCGCCGAGTGTTGGCCGTACGGCGCGGAGGGCTGGCCGTTCGGCTGCCCGGCCGGCGGCTGCTGCCCGTCCGGCTGTCCCCACCCGGGTTCGCCGCCGGTCGTCATCGCGAACCGGTCGGTCGGTCGAACCGGGCGCCCTGCGGGTTCGACGGCAGGAACATCATGATGAACACCGCGACCGCACCGAGGAACGGGATGAGCAGCAGCAGCGCGAAGAGCCCGCTGATGTTCGCGTCGTGGAGGCGTCGCACGATGAGCGCCAGCGTCGGGATGATGAGCGCGAGTCCGACGATCCAGAAGGCCGTCCCGGCGAGCGGGTTGGTCGACATCGTCGAGAAGCCCACGTACGTCGACGAGGTCGTGGTGGTCGTCGTGCCGGTGGCCGCCGTCAGGATGCCCGTGATGATCGACGCCACCGTGCCGATGATGGCGCTCCAGAGGTACCACCACCAGTACTCGCTGCGGCTCGCGCGGCCGCTGAACGTCGCGTACTTCTTGAAGAAGCGCGAGAACGCCTTGCCGAACGAGATGCCGTACCAGGGCGCCCAGATCGGCGGTTCGCCCCCGGGCCCGGTCGGTGCGGGCTGCTGGCCGTACGGGTTCTGCGGCGGGTACTGGTCGGTCATGGGTCCCCCTCGGGTGTTGGCTGAAGTACGAGTGCGATTCAACCAGAACGCCCCGGCCACGTCCGCGCCGGATCAGGGGACGAGCGCGAGCTTCCCGCCGGGGTGCTGCGACTCGAGCACCTCGGCCGCGGACTTCGCCTCGGCCAGCGGGAACGTCCGCGCGACGGGGACGGCGAGCTGCCCGTCGCCCGCGAGGTCGATGAGTCGCTGCCGCACCGAGTCGCGGAACGCCTTGCTCTCCGGCTGGGCTCCGCCGATCGCCCGGATGCCGTCGGCTCCCGCTCGACCGAACGCGGCGATCGTGACGATGCGCGACCGGTCCGCGACGAGCGCGAGCGAGACGTCGACGGCCTCGTCGGTCCCGACGCAGTCGAGCGCGACGTCGACGCCCTCACCCGTGCCGTCGGCCACGAGTGCCCGGACCCGGTCCTCGAGTCCGTCGCCGTAGGCGATCCACTCCCCGCCGAAGGCCGCGACGGTGTCGGCGTTGCGCTCGGAGGCGGTGCCGATGACCCGCGCTCCGAGGAGCCGCAGCTGCTGCAGGAGGCTGACCCCGACGGCGCCGGCGGCCCCGTGCACGAGCACCGTGTCGTTCCCGGACGCCCGGGTCACCCGCAGCATGTCGGCGGCGGTGGTGCCGGCGAGCAGGAGGTTCGCGGCTTCGGGGAAGCCGAGCGTCGCGGGCTTGGCGAACACGTCCCGCGCCGGCACCGTGAGGCGCTCCGCCCACCCGCCCTCGACACGGAACGCGAGGACCTCGTCACCGACCGCTCCCCCGCCGGACGCGATCTCGGTGTCCGGACCGACGGCGCTCAGGACGCCCGCGACCTCGTAGCCGATCGCGATCGGCAGGTCCGACGGGTCGCCCTGTCGGGTGTGCTTCGTGTCGGCGGGGTTCATGCCCGCAGCGCGGACGTCGATCGTCACCTCGCCGGGCCCCGGGGCCGGCACCTCGGTCTCGACGTACTCGAGGACTTCGCTGCCGCCGAACCGCGGGGCCACCCAGTGTTTCGTCATGCTCCCGACGCTACGCGCGCGGTGCCGGACGTCGTCGGGCACGCAGGGTACGAGCCCGCAGCACGAGCAGCGCGGAGCCGGCGACGAGGAGTGCTCCGGCGATCGTGAGCGGCACCGTCGGGTCGCTGCCGGTGAAGGCGAGTTCCGCCGGGGAGTTCCCGGAACCACCGCTGCCCGAGCCCGCAGCGACCGGCACGGCCGGAGCGCTCGACGTCGGTGCCGACGGAGTGGGGGTCGGCGTGGGGACCACCGCGGGAGCGCGGACGGTGAGGACGTACGTCTCGGTGTCGGCCGGGGCCGTGCCGTTGTCCGCCGTGATCGTCACCGTCGTGGTGCCGGGCGTCGTCGGGGTGCCGGAGATGACCCCGGTCGTCGGGTTGATCGTGAGCCCGGGCGGCAGGGTCCCGCCGTCCGAGTACGTGGGCGCGGGCGTTCCCGTCGCCGTCACCGGGAACGAGTAGGGCGTGCCGGCGGTCGCGGCCGTGGGGGTGCCGGACGTGATGGTCGGAGCCACCGTCTCGGAGGGGGTGCCGGGGGCCGGGCACCCGGTCGGCGCGGTGATCGTGTTCGTGTCGAGCGTGACGGCCGCGGTGCGCGCGAGCAGACGCCCGACGACGGTCGCACCCGTGGTGGCCGTGACGGACTGGTCCGCGAGGACCGTGCCCTGGAACTGCGCGGCGCTGCCGATCGTCGCCGAACTGCCGACCTGCCAGAAGACGTTGCAGGAGCTCGCGCCACCCGTGGTGAGGATGCGCGTGCCCGATCCGATCGTCAGCGTCGACGCGGCCTGGAACACCCACACGGAGTCGGCGCTGCCCGCGAGCGTCAGCGTCCCGGTGTCCGCGAGTCGCAGTGCGTCGCCGGTGTAGACGCCGGGCGACAGGCTGAGGCCGTTCAGCTCCGAGATGCCGGTCTGCGTCGGGGTCAGCGACGCCGCGACGTCGTACGCGGTCGTGGTGTCGGCCTGGGCCTGGGTCGCTGCCGCGTCGGTCTGGTGCACCGTGCCGTTCACGATCCCGTTGCCGGGTCCGCCGAACCCGGTGATCGAGGTCCCCGGGGAGAGGCCGAGGTCGCCCTGGACGGTGGTGGGCCCGGTGTTCGTGACGGTCGAGGCGCCGAGGACGCCGTACGTCGCGGCCGTGCCGAGCCCGATCGGACCGTCGATGACGGTCGCGGCCGAGGCGGGACCGGAGGACGCGAGCGCCAGCGCTGCCGCCAGTCCGATCCCGGTGCCGATGAGGGTGAGTGAGCGGACGATGGGCGTGCTGGCCATGACGGCCCCTGCCTGTTCAGGAGAGGTACCGCACAGGTGTCGAAGTCACCCGGCACTCGCCGTGCCGCGAGTCTCGCTCGCTCACCTGTGCGCGAGGGTCCCGATTGCCAGGTTCGGCGGATCCGCGGGGATCGGACACACCGGTCCGCGGCGCGATCGCCTCGCGTCCGGCGGTACCGTCGACTGGTGCCCTCCACTCCCGCAGCCCCCGACCGCACGCACCGGACGGCCGGCCCGCAGCACGCGGCCGTCGTCGTGAACCCCTCCGCGGTCGACCTCGCCGCCCTCCGCTCGGCGGTCGCCACCGAGCAGGGGTCGCTCGGCTGGGCGGACACCGCCTGGTTCGAGACCGCGGCCGACGACGACGGCCGCGCCGCCGCACGCGCCGCTCGTGACAGCGCACCCGACGTCGTGCTGGTCGTCGGTGGCGACGGCACGCTGCGGGTCGCAGCCGAGGTGCTGCACGGGTCCGGCATCCCGATCGCCCTGCTCCCGACGGGCACCGGCAACCTCTACGCACGGAACCTCGGCATCCCGATCGGTGACGTCACCGCGGCCGTCCGGTCGGCGTTCCACGGCGCTGACCGTGCCGTCGACGTCGCCTTCGCCGCGCTCACCACCGCGGACGGGGACACGACCGAGCACGCGTTCCTCGTGATGGCGGGGATCGGGCTCGACGCCCGGATGGCCGCGGACACGAACGCCGGCCTGAAGAAGCGCTTCGGCTGGCTCGCTTACTCCGACCCGATCATGCGGTCCGTGGTCGGCAACCGCCAGGTCGACCTCCGGTACCGCCTCGACGAGGGCGACGAGCACAGCATGCGGGCGCACACCGTCATCGTGGGCAACTGCGGGACCCTCACGGCGGGCCTGCTGCTCCTCCCCGAAGCGCAGCCGGACGACGGACTCCTCGACGCGGTGGCGTTCCGCCCGCGTGGCGCCTTCGGCTGGACGAAGATCGGCTACGGCCTGTCGCTCAACCGCTTCTACCACCGGACGCGCTTCGGACGGCTGCTCGCGCGCTTCCTGCCGCGGTCGCGGACACTCGGCTACACGACGGCGCGGCGACTCGACCTCGTGCTCGACGAGCCCGAACAGCTGCAGTTGGACGGTGATCCGTTCGGCCTGGTGGCCGCTGCCAGCCTGCGCGTCGAGCACGGCGGTCTCGTGCTGCGGACGGCCTGACACGGCGGTCCGACGTGGGTGCGTAACGGACGGGAGGCGCGGTGCCAGCCGGCACCGCGCCTCCAGTCCGTCAGGTGGATGCGTCGAGGACGCTAGGCGCGCGCGGACCGCACCCGGTCCGCGAACGCGGCGTGCAACGGGTGCTGCTCGTCGAGCCCGGTGATCTCGGTCACGACCTCGGCGTCGCTCCGGTCCGAGCGCAGCAGCGCCTGGAGCTCGACGCTCTGCTCGTCGTCCGGCACGTCGAAACGCAGCGCGGCGCCCATGGCGTCGAGCAGCGCCGTCGGCTCCGTGCCGTCCTCGGCGAGGGCGGCGGCGGGCGACACGAAGCGCTCGTCGCGGGAGAGCTTGCGCAGCGGCTGTCGGCCGACGCGCGTCACGGTGTCGGGCAGGTGCGGGTTCTCGAAGCGCCCGATGATGGCCTGCACGTACGCACGGTGCACCTCGGGGTCGAGCTCGTGGCGGCGGACGAGCAGGTCGCTCGTCTCGGCGAGCACGGACTCGAGCTCGGACCGGACCGCGGGGATCGCGATGGCGTCCGAGATCTTGTCCGCCCCGGCGAGGAAGCCGTGGTACGCGACGGTCGCGTGCCCGGTGTTCACCGTGAAGAGCTTGCGCTCGATCGACGCAGCGAGGCCGTCGACGTAGTGGGCGCCGGGGATCTCCGGCTCGTTCCCGCCGAACGGCGTGCGGTCGATGGCCCACTCGAAGTAGGTCTCGACGGTGACGTCCAGGCCGGCGCCCTCGGGCTGCGCCGGGACGATGCGGTCGACCGCGGTGTTCGCGAAGACGGCCTTGGCGAGGGCCTGGTCGCGGACGTCGGCGGGGAGCGCCTCGACGATGAACTCGCGCAGGCGGTCGGTGGCGTTGAGGGCGTTCTCGCACGCCATCACGGCGATCGGCGCGGCGTCCGCGTCGCGCTGCTGGAGCGCCTTCGCGATGACCGGTGCGATGAACTTCAGGACGTTCGGTCCGACGGCGCAGGTGACGATGGACGCCGTGGCGATCTCGGCGACGACGGCCGATTCGTCCTGGGCGCTGTTCAGGGCGCGGAAGTTCGTGACCTCGTGGTCGCGCGCGTTCTGACCGACCTCGTGCACGGTGTACGAGTCGGCTGCGGCGAGTGCGTCGATGAGGGGCGCGGCGACGTCGGCGAAGACGACCTCGTAGCCGGCCTCGTGCAGGAGCAGTCCGACGAAGCCGCGGCCGATGTTGCCCGCGCCGAAGTGGACGGCGGTGGGGGTGCTCACTCGTTGACCTCGCCGAGGATCGACAGGATCGCGGCGGTGTCCGGTGCGTCGGTCAGCTTCTGGACCTCGTCCTCGTCGCTGAACACGATCGCGATCTTGGACAGGATGTCGAGGTGCTCGTTGTTGACGCCCGCGATGCCGACGACGAAGCGGACGGGGTTGCCGTCCCAGTCGATCGGGGTCGCGTAGCGGATGAACGACAGCGCCGAGGACTTGATGGCGTCCTTCGCGTCGTTCGTGCCGTGCGGGATGGCGAGGAAGTTCCCCATGTAGGTCGAGACACTCTTCTCGCGCTCGAGCATCGCCGGGTAGTAGTCCGCCGTGACCGCGCCTGCAGCCTCGAGGATCTCGGCAGCCTCCTTCATCGCCTCCGACTTGGTCGGTGCGGTGTCCTCGGTGTGGATCCGGATCTGGCTCTCCTGCAGGACGGGCATCGGGGTTCTCCTTGCTTCGTGACGTGGCGTCGTGGACGTGTGGAGGGGACGAGCCGTGGCCCGTCCCCTCCGATACTGCACTTCGTTACTGGTTCTTGAGCTGTTCGACGACCTGGTCGTACTGCGGCGCGTTCATGAAGTTGCCGACCGACACGTGCTGTGCGTTCGGGTTCTTCTGCTTCGCGCGCTCCGTCAGCTCCTCCTGCGTGATGATCAGGTCCTCGTCACCGGAGAGGTTCGCGATCGCCTTGTTGGAGACCGTGACCCCTTCGATGCCCGCCTTCTTGATCTTGTTGCGGAGGACGCTGGCGCCCATCGCGCTGGAGCCCATGCCGGCGTCGCAGGCGAACACGAGGTTCTGGACGCGGGTCGCGGTCGCGGTGGTCGCCGAACCGACGCCACCGAGCGAGGCCTCGGCCTCCTCCTCGTTCGCCGGGGAGTTGTTGCCGAGCAGGCCCGAGGTCGCGGCGTTGACGTCGCGGCCCTTGTTCGCCTGGAGCTTCGCCATCGCGGCGCTCATGTCGCCGCCGCCGTTCGCGAGGTCACGCTTGCGGGTCGCGATGAGGAAGAACGACGCGACCGCGAACGACACCGCTGCGGACAGGATGACCGAGAGGATGACGCCGAGGAAGCTGTCCTTCGCCGTCGCACCGAGCACCGCGAAGATCGATCCGGGCGACGCCGGGGCGACGAGACCGGAGTGAAACGCGACGTTGGTCGCGACGCCCGTGGCACCACCGAGGATGACGGCGATGAACAGGACCGGCTTCTGCAGCACGTACGGGAAGTAGATCTCGTGGATGCCGCCGAGGAACTGGATGATGATCGCGCCGGGAGCGGTCGAGCGGGCGATGCCGACACCGAAGAAGGTGAAGGCGAGCAGGATGCCGAGACCCGGGCCGGGGTTCGCCTCGAGCAGGAAGAGGATGCTCTTGCCGGACTCCTGGACCTGCTGCGCGCCGAGCTGGTCGAGCACACCGTGGTTGATGGCGTTGTTGAGGAAGAACACCTTGGCCGGCTCGATGATCACGCTGGCGAGCGGGAGCAGCGAGTGCTGGACGAGGAAGTTCACCGCGTCGCCGAGGCCCTCGGCGATGAGCTTGAACAGCGGCGCGAGCCAGAAGAACCCGGCCATGGCCAGCCCGAAGCCGAGGATGCCGGCCGCGTAGTTGTTCACGAGCATCTCGAAGCCCGGCCGGATCTTGCCGTCCCAGAGCTTGTCGATCTGCTTGATGAGGTACGCGCCGAGCGGCCCGCAGATCATCGCGCCGAGGATCATCGTCGTGCCGTTGGCGCCGATGATGACACCCATGGTCATGATCGAACCGACCACCGCACCACGGGTCTCGTAGACCATCCGGCCACCCTGGATCGCGATCGCGAGCGGGATGAGGTAGGTCAGGATCGGGCCGACGAGGCCGACGTTCGCGACGCCGCCCGTCTCACCGAAGCCGCCGAGGATGCCCACGGGCGTCCAGCCGGTCTCGATGAAGAAGGCGGTGATGATGCCCCACGCGATGAAGATCGCGATGTTGGGCATGACCATGCCGGAGAGGAACGTGCCGAACTTCTGAACGGCGACGCGTGCGCCGCCCCGCGACTTCGCGGGAGCGTCGGGCGCTGCAACGGACGACGTTGTCATGTGCGGTGACTTTCTGTGAGGTGCTGCTGCTGCGTGTGGAGGGGAGGTGGTGCTGGGGGTTCGGATCAGGCGGCGTGCGTCGCGGCCGCGGCGGACTTGGCGGCCGCCGCCGTGCTCGCGGCGAGTGCCGCCTGGGCCATCTCGCGGGCCTGGTCGAGGGTGTGCTTGCCGAGTTCGGCGCGCACGTCGGCCAGGGCCGCGGGGGTCATGGAGAGGGTCGTGGCGCCGAGACCGACGAGCACGACCGCGAGCAGCGGGTCGGCCGCTGCCTCGCCGCAGATGCCGACGGGCTTGCCGGCGTCCGCACCCGCTGCGCCGAGCTGCGCGACGAGGCGGAGCACGGCGGGGTGCCACGGGTCCTGGTAGGACGCAACGGTGCCGAGCATGCGGTCGGCGGCCATCGTGTACTGGGTCAGGTCGTTCGTGCCGATCGACACGAAGTCGGCGGAGGTGAACACCTGCTCGGCCATCAGCGCGAGCGAGGGGACCTCGGCCATCACACCGGCGGTGCGGATCCCGAGCTCGCGGGCGAGGTCGACGAAGTACTCGGTCTCCTCGGCGTCGGCGACCATCGGGGCCATCACCCAGAGGTCGGCCTCGGTCTCGGCGTCGGCCTGGGCGAGCGCGGTGAGCTGGTCGCGGAGCACCTCGGGGTGGTTCCGGAGCGCCCGGAGACCGCGTCGACCGAGGGCCGGGTTCTCCTCGTCCTTGTCGGTGAGGAACGGCAGGGGCTTGTCGGCACCCGCGTCGAGCGCCCGGACGACGACCTTCTTGCCCGGGAAGGCCTCGAGCAGCTGCTTGTAGGAGTCCTTCTGCTCGTCGACGGTCGGCGCCTTCGGCGAGTCGAGGAAGAGGAACTCGGTGCGGAAGAGCCCCACGCCCTCCGCACCGAGAGCAACGGCGCCCGCGGCGTCGGCCGGGCTGCCGAGGTTCGCGAGCAGCGGGACGGTGTGCCCGTCGGCGAGCGCGCCGGCGGTCAGGGGCGCTGCGGCCGCGGCGAGGCGGTCGGCGATGCGCTGCTCGACGTCGGCGACGAGTTCGGCCGACGGGTCGGTCACGACGGTGCCGGCGGCGGCGTCCACGACGACGACCGTGCCGTCGGCCAGGTCGTCCGCGCCGGTCACGCCGACGATCGCGGTGATGCCCTTGGCACGGGCGAGGATCGCCGTGTGCGAGGTCGGGCCGCCGTCACGCGTGACGAGGGCGAGGACCTTGTCGAGGTCGAGGAGTGCGGTGTCGGCCGGCGCGAGGTCACGGGCGACGAGCACGAAGGGGGTGTCCGACTCGGGCACACCCGGGGCGTGGACGCCGCGGAGCTTGGCGATGATGCGCTGGGCGACGTCGTCGAGGTCGGCCGCACGCTCCCCCATGTACCCGCCCATCGAGACGAGCAGGTCGCGGAACTGGCCGAACGCCTCGAACACGGCGCGCTCGGCGTTGGTGCCGCCGTCGATGCGGGCGTGCACGTCGTCGAGGAGGGTCGGGTCCTGCGCCATGAGCGCCTGCGCCTCGAGCACGGCCTGGGCGTCCCCGCCGGCGAGCTGCCCCCGCTTGTTGAGGTCCTCCGCCACCGCTGCGATCGCGGCGGCCACGGCCTGCTTCGCGTCGTCCGCCGAACCGGTCAGGGCGTCCTTCGACGGTTCGCCGAGCGGGTCGGCCATGCGGAGCACGGGGCCGTGGGCGACGCCACGGCCGACGCCGGTGCCGAGCAGTTCGGACATTCGAGACTCCTTCATCTCACGCGCGCTTGCGGTGGGGTGGTTCGTTCGGTGCGCGCAGCGCGGAGACGGGACCCCGCCGGTGCGGCTGAGCAGCACCATACCCCGATCCACGTTGACAAACAAACACATCCGGGGATAAAAATGCAGAAACAGATGCCCGTTTGCGTCTGGTGGCCGATCCGTTCGGGTCGCTGTCGCCGGAGACGTGCCCGGTCGTGTCCGTTCCGTTCCGACTCCCCCACCGCTTCCGAGACGACGAGGCCCCGATGTACGCACCAGAGCGCCACCAGCGCATCGTCGAACAGGCGCGTGCGCAGGGCCGGGTCGACGTCAAGGACCTCGCCGAGCTGCTCGAGGTGACCCCGGAGACGATCCGCCGCGACCTCACCTCGCTCGAGCGGCGCGGGCTGGTCCGACGTGCGCACGGTGGCGCGATCCCCGTCGAGCGCATCACCCTGCACCCGGGGGTCGGCGACCGTGGCGGCATCAACCAGGCCGAGAAGATGGTCATCGCCGAGGCCGCGCTCGGCGAGCTGCCCGAGAACGGGTCCGTCATGATCGACGCCGGCACCTCGACGATCTGCCTCGCCGAGCTGCTCCCGACCGACCGCGGCCTCACCGTCGTGACGCACTCCCTGCCCGTGGCGATGGCGGTCGCGAACCGGCCGGGCATCGACCTGCACCTGCTCGGCGGCAACATCCGCAGCGACTCGCTCGCCGGCGTCGGCACGTGGACGCACCAGCTCATCGGGATGGTCAGCGTGGACGTCGCGTTCATCAGCATCAACGGCATCACGCCCGAGCGCGGCCTCACGACGCACAACATGGCCGAGGCCGCCGTGAAGTCCGCGATGATCAAGTCCGCGCGCCGCAGCATCCTGCTCGCCGACCACACCAAGTTCGGTCGCGAGGAGTTCGGCCGCGTCGCGCCGCTCGCCGCGATCGACACGATCATCACCGATCCCGGCGTGAACGCCGACCTCGTCCGCGAGGTCGAGGCCGCCGGCACCGAGGTCTTCTGGCCCGGCCGCGACTGACCCTGCGTCCCGCCCCGGAACCGCCCACCCCGCGCTCGCTACCATGAGCCAACCACCCATCGACAGGAGTACATCGATGTCCGAAGCCACCCGCACCGTCACCGTCGCCAGCGCGTCCGGCCTGCACGCACGCCCGGCCTCCCTCTTCGTCCAGACCGTGACCGCGTCCGGCCACCAGGTCACGATCGCGAAGGGCGACAAGTCCGGGAACGCCGGCAGCATCCTCGCGCTCCTCGGCCTCGGCATCGAGAACGGCGACGAGGTCACCCTCACGGTGAACGGCGACGACGCCGAGACCACCGCGGACAGCCTGGTCGAGTTCCTCAAGACGGACCACGACGCGGCCTGATCACACGACGGACGGGAGGCGCGGGGGCCGCGGGCCCCCCGCCCCCCCGCCCGGGGGGGGGGGGGGGGGGGGCGGGCGGGGCCCCCCGCGCGCTTGGCAACACCCCCCACCCGAGAAACCGCCAGACCCGGCCCCCGCCCGAAAACCCCCCGAAAA
>NZ_JBIVBW010000005.1:53245-189722 GCF_044746255.1 Curtobacterium sp. NPDC086286 | reverse complement strand
GCGGCCCGGGGGGGGGGGGGGCCCGGGGGGGGCGGGGGGGGGCCCCCCCCCCCGGGGGGCCCCCCCCCCCCGCGGGGGGGGGGGGGGGGCCCCGGCGCCCCCCCCCCCCCCCGTCCGTCGTCCGGTCGCCCCTACTGCTCCTGCCCCAGCGGCGGGATCGGGCGCAGCTCGCCCCAGGCGAAGGCACTCTCGGCGATGAAGTCCTGCAGGTCGTCGGCGATCTTCAGCAGCATCTCCGGTTCCCCGTCGCGGAGCCACAGCCACGAATCGCCGTCGTCCCCGGCGACCGACCAGGCGAGCGCCATCCCCTCGTCGGCGGCCTCGGTGTCGACCACCCGCCGCAGTCGTTCGGACCAGTCGCTGTACACCCAGAACTCTGCTCCCCTGAACTCGTCCGGGCGCAGCATCTGCTCGGCCACGGGACGGAACGCGGCGAGCAGCTCCCCCACGGTCATCACGACGGTCACGGCGCGAGCCTACGACCGGCGCAGCCGTGTCGGCACCCGCCGATAGGGTGTTCTGCATGACACGCCTGCGCCTCGCATCCGTCAACGTGAACGGCATCCGTGCCGCGTTCCGGAAGGGCATGGGCGACTGGCTCGCCACCCGCGACGTCGACGTGCTCGCCCTGCAAGAGGTCCGCGCGTCGAGCGACGACCTCGCCGGGCTCCTCGGCGACGAGTGGGACATCGTGCACGACCCCGCCACCGCGAAGGGTCGGGCGGGCGTCGCGATCGCCTCCCGCCACAGCGCGCACGTGCACCGCGTCGCGCTCGGTGCGGACGACTTCGACTCCGCCGGGCGCTGGCTCGAGGCCGACTACGAGATCGGCGGCACCACGGTGACGGTCGTCTCGACGTACGTGCACTCGGGCGAGGTGGACACCCCGAAGCAGGACGAGAAGTGGAAGTTCCTCGACGCGATGACCGAGCGGCTGCCGAAGCTCCGCGAGCACAACCCGCTCGCGGTCGTCGTCGGTGACCTCAACGTCGGGCACGACCAGCGGGACATCAAGAACTGGAAGGGCAACGTCAAGCGCGCGGGCTTCCTGCCGCGTGAGCGTGCCTACTTCTCGCGGTTCTTCGGCGAGCAGGGCGCTGAGGTCGAGGGCGCCGACGGCACCACCGGGCCCGGTCTCGGCTGGGTCGACGTCGGTCGCGCCCAGGCCGGCGACGTCGAGGGGCCGTACACGTGGTGGTCGTGGCGCGGTCAGGCGTTCGACAACGACACGGGCTGGCGGATCGACTACCAGATGGCGACCCCGGAGCTCGCCGCGAAGGTCACGCAGTACACGGTCGACCGCGCCGCCGCGTACGACCAGCGATGGTCCGACCACGCCCCCGTGGTCGTCGACTACGAACTCTGACCCGCACCCCCACACTTCTCCAGCACAGGACAGCACCATGACCAAGACGCGCATCTTCTCGGGCATCCAGCCCTCGGCCGGTTCCCTCCACCTCGGCAACTACATCGGCGCGCTCATGCAGTGGCGGACGCTGCTCGACGACTACGACGCCATCTACTGCGTCGTCGACATGCACGCGATCACGTCCCCGCAGGACCCGGCCGAGCTCCGCGCGAACACCCGGGCGACGGCCGCGCAGTACATCGCCTCAGGCATCGACCCGACCAAGGCGACGCTGTTCGTGCAGTCGCACGTCCCGGCGCACGCCGAGCTCGCGTGGGTGCTGAACACGCTCACCGGCTTCGGCGAGGCGAGCCGGATGACCCAGTTCAAGGACAAGTCCGCCCGGCAGGGCACCGAAGCCGCGTCGGTCGGGCTCTTCACGTACCCGATCCTGATGGCGGCGGACATCCTGCTGTACGACACGAAGGTCGTGCCGGTCGGTGACGACCAGCGGCAGCACGTCGAGCTCACCCGCGACCTCGCCGGGCGCTTCAACTCGCGGTTCGGCGACACGTTCGTCGTACCGGAGGCCCGGATCCTCACCGACACGGCGCGGATCTACGACCTGCAGGACCCGACGAGCAAGATGAGCAAGTCGGCCGCGTCCGACAACGGCCTCATCCGCCTGCTCGACGACCCGAAGCGCACCGCGAAGAAGATCCGCTCGGCGGTCACCGACACCGAGCGCGAGATCCGGGCCGACCGTCAGGCGAAGCCGGGCGTGACGAACCTGCTGTCGATCCTCTCGGCGTTCACCGGCACCCCGGTCGCCGCGCTCGAGGAGTCGTTCCAAGGCAAGGGCTACGGCGACCTGAAGGGCGAGGTCGCCGACGCCGTCGTGGCCGAGCTCGAGCCCGTGCGTGCCCGCACACTCGAGCTGCTCGACGACCCGGCCGAGCTCGACCGGCTCCTCGCCGTCGGCGCCGAGCGTGCCGAGTCGATCGCCGCCGAGACCCTCGCGAAGGTCTACGAGCGCATCGGCTTCGTGCCCCGCACCCGGCGCTGACCGTGCGCCCCGTCACGCTGTCGTCTGCCCGGGTGCACCTCGACGTGCCCACCCGGGCGGACGCGACGGCGATCACCGAGGCCTGCCAGGACCCGGACATCGTGCGCTGGACGACGATCCCCACGCCGTACACCGCCCGGGACGCCACGACCTTCGTCGACGCGCTCGTCGGTCCGGGGTGGGCCTCCGACCGCGAGTACACCTGGGCGATCCGTCGGACGGGGTCCACCTGGCTCGAGGGGATCATCGGGTACCGCACCGCGCGGCGGGACCTCGGCTTCTGGCTCGCACCCTCCGCACGCGGCGCCGGACTGATGCACGACGCCGTCGGCCTCGTGCTCGAATGGGCCTTCGCGCAGGGTGCGCCGGACGTGTACTGGGAGTGCTACGTCGGCAACACCGCCTCGGCCTCGGTCGCCCGTGCCGCGGGGTTCTCGTTCACCGGTACCGGCGACGCGCTCATCCCCGGGCGGGACGGCGCTCCGACGACGGCGTGGAAGGGGCTCCGCCGGGCCGACGGCGCGCCCGCGTCCGACCTGCCGTGGCCGGCCGAGACGACGACGGCACGCCCGGATGACGCGTCACCGACCGTTCGCGGATAGTCTCGGACCGTGACCGTCACCCCTCGGCCGTCGGACTCCGCGGCCTCCCCCGCAGCGCACCCCTCGGTCTCGCCGGCCGAGCTCCGTGCGATGCGCCGCGGCCTCGAGCTCGCGGCCCTCGGCCCCACGGTCGGTGACCACGTCCGCGTCGGCGCCGTGATCCTCTCCCCCGACGGAGCGGTCCTCGCCGAGGGCTGGCACAAGGGCGCCGGTACCCCGCACGCCGAGGTCGACGCGATGTCGAAGGTCGACCCCGCACACCTGGTCGGCGCGACCGCCGTCGTCACCCTCGAACCCTGCAACCACACCGGACGCACCGGTCCGTGCGCCGTCGCCCTGCTCGAAGCGGGGATCGGCCGCGTCGTGTACGCCGTCGAGGACCCCGGGCCGGCAGCCCACGGGGGTGCCGAGCGACTCCGGTCCGGCGGAGTCGACGTCGTCTCGGGCGTCCTCGCCGACGAGGTCGAGGACTTCCTCGAGCGCTGGCTCCTCTCGGTGCGCCTCGGACGCCCGTGGGTGACGGTGAAGTGGGCATCGAGCCTCGACGGCCGGGCCGCGGCGGCCGACGGCACGAGCCAGTGGATCACCGGTGCGGCCGCACGCCAGCACGTCCACGAACAGCGCGCCGCGCACGACGCGATCCTCGTCGGGACGGGCACGGTCCTCGCAGACGACCCGAGCCTCACCGCGCGGGGCGACGCCGGGGAACTCCTCGCCGACCAGCCCGTCCCGGTGGTGTTCGGCGACCGGCCGGTCCCCGACGACGCCGCGGTCCGCCGCCACCCTCGCGCCCTGCTGACGCTGTCCGGCCACGACCTCGCCGCCTCGCTCCACGCACTGCGGGACCACGGCGTGCACTCGGTGTTCGTCGAGGGCGGGCCCACCGTCGCCTCGGCGCTCATCGCGGCCGGTCTGGTGGACGAGTACCTCGTCTACCTCGCGCCCGTCCTGCTCGGCGGCCCCCGCGTTGCCCTCGGTGACGTCGGTGTGGGAAGCATCGGCGAGCGTCGCCGGTTGGACGTACTATCGACCACCAGCCTCGGCCCCGACCTGCTGGTCCGAGCACGACCCCACCGCGCACCCCGGCCGGCGGCGGCCGAGCCCGGGATCGCGGGGCCCCAGAACGACCGGAGCACCACATGACCGATGCACTCACCTCCCCCACCCCCGGGAGCCCGGTCCAGTTCGAGGTGTCGACGAACGTCCCGACCACGCACGGCACGTTCGAGATGCGCGCGTACCGCGACCTCGTGACGAGCGCCGAGCACGTCGCGATCATCGCCACCGGCCCGGACGGCGCAGCACCGCGCGACGGCGCCCTCGTCCGGGTGCACTCGGAGTGCCTGACGGGCGAGGCGTTCGGGTCCCTCAAGTGCGAGTGCGGCCCGCAGCTCGACGCCGCGCTCGACACGATCGCGGCCGAGGGCGGCGTCGTGATCTACCTCCGCGGGCAGGAGGGCCGCGGCATCGGTCTCATCAACAAGCTCAAGGCCTACCGCCTGCAGGAGGACGGCCTCGACACGCTCGACGCGAACCTCGCGCTCGGCCTCCCCGCCGACTCGCGGGCGTACGGCGGCGCGGCCGGCATCCTCGCCGACCTCGGCATCACCACCGTCCGCCTCCTGTCGAACAACCCGGAGAAGCGTCGCCAGCTCGAGGAGCACGGCATCACGGTCGAGAGCCTGGTGCCGCTGGTCGTCGGCGTCTCCGCGCAGAACGCGGCGTACCTCGACACGAAGCGCGACCGGATGGGGCACGAGCTCCCCGCGCACCTCGAAGCGGGCAGCCCGCTGGCCTGACCGAGCGCCGGCCCGACCCGGCCACGATCCAGCGGATTCGCAGGTTCACGACATCTGTCGTACGATGGTGGCCCCCGTCACAAGCGGTACACCACCACGAACCGAACGCACCCGATCAGTGCCCGCGCCACCCCGCGCGAACCGATCGGTGTCCGCCGTCCGGAACACCGCTGCGCTCCCCCGAGCGTCATCCACGGAGTCTCCTCACCCCATGTCCGCCGCACCGGCACCCGCATCCCCGAAGACCGCAGGCAACCCGCGCTCCCGCGTCGTGATCGCCAGCCTCGTCGGCACCTCCATCGAGTTCTACGACTTCTACGTCTACGCGACCGCCGCGGTCCTCGTCTTCCCGACGCTCTTCTTCCCGAACGAGGACCCGACGGCATCGCAGCTGTCCTCGTTCGTCACGTTCGCCCTCGCGTTCTTCGCCCGCCCGGTCGGGTCGATCATCTTCGGCCACTTCGGCGACCGCGTCGGCCGCAAGGCGACCCTCGTGGCGTCCCTGCTCGTGATGGGCACCGCGACGTTCCTCATCGGCTGCCTGCCGACGTTCGACTCGATCGGCATCTGGGCCCCGGTGCTCCTCGCCGTGATGCGCTTCGCCCAGGGCGTCGGGCTCGGTGGCGAGTGGTCGGGCGCGGCACTGCTCGCGACCGAGAACGCGCCGAAGGGCAAGCGCGGGGTGTTCGGCTCGATGCCGCAGCTCGGCGCCCCGATCGGCTTCCTGCTCGCCAACGGCCTGTTCATCGCGATCAACGCGGCGATGCCCGCCGGTGCCGACGGCACCCCGAACCCGGACTTCCAGGCCTGGGGCTGGCGACTCCCGTTCCTGCTGTCGGCCGTCCTGGTGATCGTGGGCCTCTACGTGCGGTTCAAGCTCGTCGAGTCCACGGTGTTCCGTGGCGTCCAGGAGTCCGGTTCGGTCGCCAAGGTCCCGCTCGGCCGGGTGTTCCGCACCTCGTGGCGCGCCGTGATCGTCGGCACCTTCGGCATGGTCGCGACCTACGTCCTCTTCTACTTCATGACGACGTTCACGCTGTCCTACGGCACCACGGGCGCCGAGGCCGGCCCCCTCGTCCCGAAGATCGGCCTCGGCTACACCCGTGGCGAGTTCCTCACGCTGCTCATGATCGGCGTCGTGTTCTTCGGCATCTTCACGCCGATCGCAGGCATCCTCGCCGACAAGTTCGGTCGTCGTCGCACGCTCATCCCGACCACGATCGGCATCGCGCTCTTCGGCCTGACGTTCCAGTTCTGGTTCGCCGCGTCGACCGGTCCGATCACGGTGGTGACGTTCCTGATCGTGGGACTGTCGCTGATGGGCCTGACGTTCGGTCCGATGGGCGCCCTGCTGCCGGAGCTCTTCCCGACGAACGTGCGCTACACGGGCTCGGCGATCGCCTACAACGTCGCGTCGATCCTCGGCGCCTCGCTCGCACCGACCATCGCGCTCGCGCTGTGGCAGCCGGACGGCAACATCTTCCTGGTCGGGCTGTACCTCACGATCGCCGCGGTCGTGACGCTCGTCGCCCTGTTCTTCATCCGCGAGACGAAGAGCGCCGCGCTCGACGCGGCGGACACCGCCGGTGAACCGGACGCAGCACCGGTGGACGCGCGCGCCTGACGCGACCCCCTGCACAGACGGGAGGCGCGGTGCCGGCTGGCACCGCGCCTCCCGTCCGTCGTCAACCCGGGTTGACATCCGTCGGTGCGTCAATGTAGGTTGACACGCGTGGACCGACCGACCATCACGAGCCTCGCCGCCGGCGCAGCCGGAGACGACCCGTTCTCCGCCCTCGCCAGCGTGCGCGAACTCCGTCGTGAGCTCGACCGGACCGAGGAACTCGCCGCCCGACGTGCCCGGAACGCCGGCGCCTCGTGGCAGGAGATCGCGACGCTGCTCGGCGTCAGCCGCCAGGCAGTGCACAAGAAGTACGGCAGAAACTAGGAACACGATGAGCTCCCCCTTCGCCAGACCCAAGAAGACCGACGGTCCCCGCGCCACGTTCGGCCGACTACTGAGCTACCTGTTCGAGAACAAGCCCGCGATGGTCGTCATCATCGTGCTGAGCGTCCTCGGTGCCGGTGCGTCCCTCGCGCAGCCGCTGCTCGTCAACCAGGTCATCACCGCCGTCCAGCACGGCAACACCCTGAGCACCCTCGTCTGGCTGCTCGTCGGACTCGTCATCGTCGCGGGCGTCCTCAACGGTGTGCAGCACTTCCTGCTGCAGCGCGCGGGTGAAGGCGTCGTCCTGTCCACCCGGCGGAAGCTCATCGCTCGCATCCTCAACCTGCCGATCTCCGAGTTCGACACGCGCCGCACCGGCGACCTCGTCTCCCGCGTCGGCAGCGACACGACACTGCTGCGCGCCGTGCTGACGCAGGGCCTCATCGAGTCGATCGGCGGCGCCCTGACGTTCATCGGCGCCATCATCGCGATGGCCGTCATCGACCCGCTGCTCCTCGGCATCGTCGTCGTCATCGTGCTCGTCGCGATCGTCGTCGTCGGCGGGCTCAGCCGCCGCATCCGCGTCGCGTCGAAGCGCGCGCAGGAGAAGGTCGGCGACCTCACCGCGGCGGTCGAACGCGGCATCGGTGCCGTCCGCACGATCCGTGCCGCCGGTGCCACCGAGCGCGAGGTGCACGAGGTCGACGGCCACGCGACCGAGGCCTACCGTCGTGGCCTCGACATCGCGCGGATGTCGGCGTTCGTCGTCCCCGTCGCGAGCATCGTCATGCAGGTCGCGTTCATCGCCGTCCTCGGCGTCGGTGGTGCGCAGGTCGCAGCCGGCACCATCACGATCGCGACGCTCATCACGTTCATCCTGCTGCTCTTCATGATGATCATGCCGCTCGGCCAGGCCATGGGCGCTGCCGTCGCCGTCGCCCAGGCGCTCGGTGCGCTCGGCCGGATCGAGGAGATCCTGCACCTCCCGACCGAGGCGCAGGACGACCAGGCCGTCCGCGTCGCCGCCGCGGTGGAGAGCGACGACGCGATCGCCTTCGAACACGTGTCGTTCCGGTACGCGCGTCCGGCCCAGGCCTCCGGTGCGGACGGCGCCGAGCCGGCCGTCGACGACGACACCGCCTCCGACGACGTGGTGCTGCACGACGTGTCCTTCCGGGTCCCCCGCGGATCGCGGGTCGCACTCGTGGGTCCGTCCGGCGCGGGGAAGTCGACCACGCTCGCCCTCATCGAACGGTTCTACGACCCGACCGACGGCGTCATCCGGCTCGGCGGCGTCGACGTCCGTGGCCTCGACCGCGCCGAGCTCCGCGCGCAGATCGGGTACGTCGAACAGGACGCTCCGGTGCTCGCCGGCACGATCCGGGCGAACCTGCTGCTCGGGTCACCGGACGCCACCGAGGACGACTGCGTCCGCGTGCTCGAGGCCGTCAACCTCGGCGAGGTCCTGCACCGCGACCCCCGCGGCCTCGACGCCCAGGTCGGCGAGGACGGCGTCATGCTCTCCGGCGGTGAACGGCAGCGGCTCGCGATCGCACGGGCACTCCTCGCCGCTCCGCCGATCCTGCTGCTCGACGAGTCCACCTCGTCGCTCGACGGTGTCAACGAGCAGAAGATGCGCCTCGCGATCGACGCCGTGGCCGAGGACCGCACGCTGCTCGTGATCGCGCACCGACTGTCCACGGTGGTGGACTCGGACGTGATCGTCGTGCTCGAGCACGGCCGGGTCGTCGGCGTCGGGACCCACTCGGAGCTCGTCGAGTCGACGCCGCTCTACCGCGACCTGGCGAAGCACCAGCTGCTCGTCTGAGCCGGCGCGGCAGCGGTCGGTCGACGGCGCGCCGAGGTCAGAGGAGTGCCCCGCCGGGGTTCGCCAGTCCCTCGTCCATGTCGCTGTGGTCGACGTGCCCACCTGCGGCGCGGATCTCGTCGAGCGCCCGCGCACTCCGGGCGTCGTCCACCCCGACCACCAGGTCGTCGTAGACCGCGACGTCGTATCCCGCAGCCCGGGCGTCGAGCGCCGAGGCGCGCACGCAGTGGTCGGTGGCGATGCCGACCACGTCGATCGTCACGACGCGGCGCTCGGCGAGGACCTCGGGCAGCGGGACGCCGTCCTCGGTGCGCGCCTGGAACGCCGAGTAGTCCGGCGTGCCCTGCCCCTTGAAGACGTGCACGTCGATCGGAGCGGTGTCGAGCCGCGGGTGGTACTCGGCCCCCGAGGTCCCGGCGACGCAGTGCACCGGCCAGGTCGTCTCGTAGTCCGGACCCTCGGGACCGGCGAAGTGGCCGCCGTTGTCGTCGTCGCCGTGGTGCCAGTCGCGCGACCCGACGATGAGGTCGTACTCGTCGGCGTGCCGACCGAGGAACGCGGTGATGCGTCGCGCGAGGTCGTCCCCGCCGGTCACACCGAGGGCACCGCCCTCGGTAAAGTCGTTCTGGACGTCGACGACGAGGAGTGCCCTGGACATGGGTCCATCCAACACCCGCGGCCTCAGGAGCCGGTGAGCCTGCTCCCGCACGAGTACGTCGCCGCCGTCACCGCGTCGAGTGCGGGCAGCGCCGCAGCCCGCGAGGACCCGATCGCGTAGAAGGCGAACGTCAGGCGGGTCCCGTCGGCCGCGTCGATGTAGCCGCCGAGGGTGTTCGCGCTGTCGATCCACCCGGTCTTCGCGTGCACCTTGCCCCGGGCGACCGCGTTCGCCCCGGTGAACCGACTGGCCAGCGTGCCGGACTGCCCGGACACCGGCAGGGCGTTCGCGAGCGTCCCGAGGCCCTTCGCACCGGCGGCGACCTGCACCATGAGGTGCGCGACGAAGTTCGGCGACACGGCGTTCGCGGCGCTCTCCCCCGAGCCGTCCTTGATGACGATGCCGGCCGGGTCGACGCCGTACGACTTCAGGGCTGCCTGGTACACGGCGGTCAGCGAGGCTGCGGAGCCGTCCGAGCCGGACTCCTTCGACGAGATCCGCGCGAGCATCTCGGCGAGGGTGTTGTCCGAGTTCGGGATCATCTGCCCGATGAGCGTCGACACCGGCTGCGAGGAGACCGTGGCGATCGTGTCCGTGCTGGTCGTGGCACGTTTGACGATCTGCGCGTTCCCCGCACCGGCGACCCCGGCGTTCGCGAGGGCCGTGCGGAACAGGTCCCCGGCGCGACCGACCGGGTCGGTGGAGCGCGGCGAGGTCTGGGCACCCGGGTTCGCGCGGTCACCGTCGACCATGAGCGCCGTGACGTTCGGCTGGTAGCCGATCGTCCGCTCGCTCACCGGCCAGGTGGGGTCCCAGGCGTCGGCGTCGTTCCAGTACGTGTCGTCCGTGACGATCGTCGTCACCGGGGTGTTGCCGAGCTTCGCCTTCACCTGCTGGGCGAGCTGCGCGAGCGTCGGGGCGCCCGGGTACACCGTCGCTCCACCTGCCGAGAGCGTGGCGTCACCGTGGCCGACGAGGGCGATCGCACCGCCGGACTCCTTCGTCACGGTGGTCGGGATGCGGTGGTCGCCGCCGAGGACGGCCAGCGCGGTCGCCGTCGTCAGGGTCTTCATCACGCTGCCGGTCTGTGCGGCCTCGTCACCGTTGCGCGAGAACAGCACCTCGCCGGTCTTCGCGTTCATGACGTACCCCTCGAACGCGCCGAGGCCGCTCGCCGAGGCGGCGTTCGTGATCGTGCAGGTCCGGAGGGCGGAGGGACCCGCGGCGTCGTCCGGCACCGTGCGGCCGCTCGGCGTCGGTGTCGGTGTCGGGGCGGCCGTCGTCGGTGCGGGGCTGCTCGACGCGGTGGCGGACGCCGTCGCGGCCGCCGTGGTCGTCGGGGTCGGCATCGTCGCCGCCGCCACGGCCACGGCACCGCCGGACCCGAGCACGAGCACGGTCGCGAGGCCACCCGCGATCCACGGCACCGGGCGGCGGGCGAACGAGGCGCGGACGGCGGTGCGCGCGTCGCGGAGGCGGTCCGCGACGCCGCGCGGTGAAGGCTGCTGGTCGGACATCGCGAACGATCCTACGGAACTGCGGGAGGAGCCTCCAGGCCCACTTTCCGGATCCGGACGTTCCGCGCCCTGCCGGACGTCAGCCGTCGGTCGGTCGCGTCAGCCGTCGGCCGGGTACCGGACGCCGACCTGTCGGCGGGCCTCGTCCATGAGCGCCATGATCGCGACCGTCTCCTCGGGGTCCATCGGACCGCCCTCGTGGGTGCCGGACTCGACCATCGACTCGAACGCGCGGACCTCGTGCGCGTAGCCGGTGAGCTCCTCGCGCCCGTCGAACTCCTCGACGACGTTCCCGTCGCGGTCGCGGAGCCGCCAGGTCGTCGGCGTGAACCACGTCGAGTCCAGGTCGATGCGGCCGTCCTCGCCGATGACCGAGGCGGTGTTCGGACTGCGGAGGTCGAGCCCGAAGTGGAGCATCGACTGCGACCCGCCCTCGTGCGTCAGCACCAGGCCCATCTGGGTGTCGACGCCCTGCTCGCTCAGGGTGCCCGCGGCGACGACCGACGTGGGGACGCCGAGGACGTCGACCGCGAACGAGATCGGGTAGATGCCGAGGTCGAGCATCGCACCACCGCCGAGTGCCGGGTCGTTCAACCGGTGTGCCGGGTCGGACGGCAGCGCCTGGTGGTGCGTCGCCTCGACGAGCCGGACCCGCCCGATGCGGCCCTCGGCCACGAGCTCGCGGATCATCGACATCTGCGGGAGGAAGCGCGTCCACATCGCCTCCATGACGGCGACGTCGGCGCGCCGGGCGGCGTCGACCACCAGGCGGGCCTCGTCCGCCGTGATCGTGAAGGCCTTCTCGACGAGGACGTGCTTGCCGGCCTCGATGGCGAGCAGTGCGTCGGCCGCGTGCCGCGAGTGCGGTGTCGCGACGTACACGGCATCGACGCCGTCGTCGGCGACGAGGTCCTCGTAGGAGCCGTGCGCCCGCGGGATCCCGAACTCGGCCGCGAACGTCTCGGCGCTCGCGAGCGTCCGGCTGCCGACCGCGACGAACTCGACCCCCGCGGCCGTGCAGTCGCCCACGAAGGAGCGTGCGATGCCGCCCGTACCGATGACTCCCCAGCGAACCGTCATGGGACCTGTCTACCAGGGGCCATGCTCGGCACACCGCTGTCCGCCCGCAGCACTTTGGTATGGACTGCACTGGTGATTGCCAGCTAGCGTGCTGCTGCACCCCCTGAACGGGGGTCCCGCGGTCGCGTCCGACGGCCGCTCCCCCAGCAGAAAGCGATCAGGTCCTCCATGCGCCGATCCGTCCTGTCCGTCGTCGCCACGAGCGCGGCCATCGTCATCACCTCGACCCTCGTCGGTGTCACCCCGGCGACCGCGCACGGCTGGGGATCGCCCGGACACGGCTGGGCACCGCCGGGACACTCGGCCGACGCGGGACTGCAGCCCCGGACGCAGTTCACGATGGCGGCCGACGGTTCCTCCGGCGCGAGCCAGGGCGGCGAGGGCATCCCGAACATCGACTCGGTCAAGAAGACCATCGCGACGTACTACGGCGACCCCGGCACCGGACTCGCGAACCGCACCGACTCCCCCTACATCCGCGAGATGCGGTCCATCGTCGACCGGCAGAGCGCCCAGCTGCAGCGCATCCACGACGCCGCGGTCCGTCGCGGCGAGAAGCCCGCGATCGTCCTCGACGCCGACGACACGACGCTGTGGACCTACGACATGGAGGTCGCGGACATGCACTTCGTGTTCGACCCGGCCCGCCAGGACGAGTGGGTGCAGGACGAGCGCTTCCCCGCGACGCCGTCGATGGTCGGCTTCGTGAACCGGGCGCAGTCGCTCGGGTTCACGGTCTTCGGACTCACCGGTCGGAACGACGACCAGAAGGCCGCCACCGTCCAGAACCTGTCGAAGGTCGGCTACACCGCGTTCACCCAGGACCGCTTCTTCACGAAGTGGACCGGGGTCGGTGCGTCCCAGCAGCCGTCGTACATCACCTGCGCCACGGCGAAGTGCACGACCGTCGAGTACAAGGCGCTCACGCGGAAGCACATCGAGCAGGACCTCGGCTACGACATCGCGCTCAACGTCGGTGACCAGTGGAGCGACCTGCAGGGCGGGTACGCCGACCGCTCCGTGAAGTTGCCGAACCCGACCTACTACCTTCCCTCGGCCGACCTGCCCGGAGTGTCCGAGCCGCGCCTGACGCCCCGCACGCACTTCACCATGGCCGCGGACGGCTCCTCCGGCGCCACCCAGAGCGGCGAGGGCATCCCGAACATCGACTCCGTGAAGTCGACCATCGCGACGTACTACGGCGACCCCGGCACCGGCCTCGCCAACCGCACCGACTCCCCGTACATCCGCGAGATGCGGTCCATCGTCCGGAAGCAGGCTCCCGTCGTCGCCGCTCAGTGCGCCGTCGGCCGGAAGCTCCACCGCAACCCCGCCATCGTGCTCGACGCCGACGACACCACCCTGTGGACCTACGACATGGAGGTCGCCGACATGCACTTCGTGTTCGATCCCGCCCGCCAGGACGAGTGGGTGCAGGACGAGCGCTTCCCCGCCACCCCGTCGATGACCTCGCTCGTGTCGATCGCCCAGCGCTCCGGCTGCACGATCATCGGGCTCACCGGGCGCAACGACGACCAGAAGACCGCCACGATCGAGAACCTGCAGAAGGTCGGGTACCCGCAGTTCGCGGCGACGCAGCGCGGGACGCAGACGTACTACACGAAGTGGACCGGCGTCGGTGCCTCGCAGCAGCCGTCGTACATCACCTGCGCCACGGCGAAGTGCACCACCGTCGAGTACAAGTCGCAGACCCGAGCGCACATCGAGTCGCGCTCGGGTGGGCGGTACGACGTGGTGGCGAACTTCGGCGACCAGTACAGCGACCTGCTCGGTGGGTCGGCGGACCGGAGCGTGAAGCTGCCGAACCCGACGTACTACCTGCCCTGAGGCCGGGTCGGGCCGGGCCGGGCCCGGCCCGGTGCGCAGGCGCCCGACCCGGCTTCGGGCCCGGCGCCCGGCGCCCGGCGCCCGGCTCGGGCCCGGCGCCCGGCGCGGCTTGGGCCCGGCGCCCGGCCCGCGAAGCAGAAAGCCCCGGTCAGACACTGTCTGACCGGGGCTTCTCGGAGCCGCCTGTCGGAATCGAACCGACGACCTATTCATTACGAGTGAATCGCTCTGCCGACTGAGCTAAGGCGGCGGACGCTCCGTTGCCGGAGCGGCACGGGACACGACTATACAGGTTCAGACGAGCGAACGCGAAACGAGCGCGTCGAGGTCGGCGAACGACCGTTCGAGCTCGTCGACGAGGTGGGTGTCCGACCCCGCGTCCGACCACTCCCACCACGCGTGCCGCAGCGCAGCCAACGCCACGAGGGACGCCAGCCGCGCCCGACGACGCCGCTCCGGGGTCTCGCCGTAGGCGTCCGGAGCTCCGTCCGCAGCTGCCGCGAAGCGCGCCACGACGGCCCCCTCGATCGCCGCCTGGAACTCCTTCATCGACTCCATCCGCCGACTGAAGAGCTCCGGCGCGGCGCGGAGCACCTGCTGCCGTTCCTCGATCAGCCCACGTTCCTCGATGAGTTCGCGCGTCGAGTGCACGAGCAATGCCCCGAGGTCGGCGAGCAGGTCCCCCGTCGGCCCACCGGCCACGAAGTCCGCGAGGGTGTCGTCGTCCGGCAGCGTGGGATCGTCGCCGAGGATCGCACCTTCCTTGTTCGGGAAGTAGTTGAAGAACGTCCGCGGCGACACGTCCGCACGCCGCGAGATCTCGTCGACCGTCACCGCCGCGAGCCCCTCCTCGATCGCGATGCGGAGCGCGGCCTGCTGGATCGCGAGTCGGGTGGCGCGGCGCTTCCGCTCGCGCAGGCCGGGTTCTGCGTCGGACATGCGGTGATTGTCCCATGCGCGGGGGCGCAGGCGGATGGGGAACGTCACAGGGTGCGGTTCGGGACGGCCTGGAGGCGCGGTGCGAGCGCGTCCTGCGTCTCACCTCGGGCAGGTGGTCCCGCCCAGGGCGCGGGTCAGCGGCGCGCGCGGGCGATGGTGACGAGCAGCGCCTCGAGCGCGAGGAGGGCCGCCACGTTCGCGGCGATGCGCTGCCGAGCGAGCGCGATGGCGTCGAGCACCTCGAGCGCAGCGGCCGGGGTCACCGACTGCAGTGCGTGGTCGAGCTGTTCCCGCATCGCGAGGTTCACCGGTTCCGCCGGCGCCCCGAGTCCGAGCAGCAACAGGTCACGGTACAGCGACGAAACATCAACGAGGATCCGGTCCAGCCCGTCCCGGAGGCTCCGCGTCGCCCGACGCTTCTGGTCTTCCTCGAGCAGGCGCAGCTGCGAACGGAGTGCCGGCGGGATCGTGCCGCCGGGCTCGACGCCGAGCGAGCGCATCGCGGCGTCGCGTTCCTCGGCGTCGCGCTGCTGCGTGATCGCCTTGGCGTCCTCGTCGGCGACGGCGAGCAGGTCGGCGGCGGCCATCACGGCGTCTCCGACGGTCCGGACGCCGAGCACCGTGCTGAGCGTGCGGCGTCGACGGTCGCGGGCGTCCTCGCTGGTCGCCAGACGCTGTGCCATGCCGATGTGGCTCTGCGCCTGGCGTGCGGCGTCCATCGCGAGGACGCGGTCCACACCGGTCCGGGCGACGAGCAGGTCTGCGACGGACTCGATGCCCGGCACGCGGAGGCGGACCGACCGCACGCGCGACCGGATCGTCGGCAGCAGGTCGGCCTCGCTCGGGGCGCAGAGGATCCACACGGTGCGCTCCGGCGGTTCCTCGAGCGCCTTGAGGAGCAGGTTCGACGTGCGTTCCGTCATGCGGTCCGCGTCCTCGATGATCACCACGCGGTACCGGCCGACGGAGGGCGAGTAGTGCGACGACGTGACGAGCTGCCGGATCTCGTCGATGGTGATGATGACCCGCTGCGTCGTCAGGACCGAGACGTCCGGGTGGGTCTTCGCGGTGATCTGCTGGAGCGTGTGGTCGTCGTCCGGACCGTTGCCGACGAGTGCGGCGGCGAAGGCGGACGCGACGTTCGACCGGCCGGAGCCGGGAGGCCCGGTGATCAGCCACGAGTGTGTCATGCCACCGGTGCCGTCGGGCGACTCGGCCGCGTTGCGGAGCGACGCGACCGCTTCCTCTTGCCCAGTCAGGCCGTCCCACACGCTCACGGGATCATCCTGCCAGCCGCCACCGTCATCCCTCGACGATCCCGACCAGTGGAGCGACCGCGGAACGGATCGCGCGCTGGACGTCCGCGGCCGGGGCGGACGCGTCCACCACGAGGAAGCGCTCGGGCTCGGCGGCGGCCATGTCGAGGAACGCCTGGCGGACCGTCTCGTGGAACGTCTCGGCCTCGGACTCGAGTCGGTCGAAGGTGTCGCCGCGCGCCGCGGCCACCCGCGCACGCCCGACGGTGACGTCGAGGTCGAGCAGGATCGTGCGGTCCGGCGTGAGCCCGTCCGACGCCCAGTCCGACACCGAACGGATGTGCTCGGCGCCGAGGCCGCGCGCGACACCCTGGTACGCCACCGAGGAGTCGATGTACCGGTCCTGCAGCACCACGTCGCCGCGGGCGATGGCGGGGCGGACGAGGGTCTCGACATGGTGCGCGCGATCGGCCGCGTACAGCAGGGCCTCAGCCCGAGGCGCGACGTGGCCGCGCTCGTGCAGGACGATCTCGCGGATCCGCGTGCCGAGGTCGGTGCCGCCCGGTTCACGGGTGCGCACCACGGTCCGGCCGTGCTCCTCGAGCCAGGCGGTCAGCAGCTCCGCCTGCGTCGTCTTGCCCGCACCGTCGCCGCCCTCGAGCGTGATGAACCGGCCGGTCACTTCTTCTTGGCCGCCGGCTTCCGCGCCGGTGCCTTCTTCTTCACCGGTCCCTTGGCACGCTTGTCCGCGATGAGCTGCACGGCGCGGGCGTGGTCGACGGCCTCGACGTCCTCGCCGCGCGGGATCGTCGCGTTGGTCTCGCCGTCCGTGACGTACGGACCGAACCGGCCGTCCTTCATCTTGATCGGCTTGCCGGACACCGGGTCGGCGTCGAACTCCTTGAGCGCTGCGCTCGCCGAGCTGCGGCCGCCGTACTTGGGCTGGGCGAAGAGCTCGAGCGCACCGGGGAGGTCGATGTCGAAGATCGCGTCCTCGCCCGGCAGGGTCCGGGTGTCCGTGCCCTTCTTGAGGTACGGACCGTAGCGGCCGTTCTGCGCGGTGATGTCGTCGCCGGACTCGGGGTCCTTGCCGACGACCCGCGGCAGGTCGAGCAGCTTCAGCGCCGTCTCGAGGTCGACCGTCTGCGGGTCCATCGACTTGAAGAGGGACGCCGTGCGCTCCTTGGGCGCCGCGGGCTTCTTCGTGGTCTTCTTCGCCGGAGCCTTCTTCGCGGCACCCTTCGCGGTGGTCTTCGCTGCGGGCTCCGCCTCGGCGGCGGCCGGCGTGGCCTGCGCGTCGAGCACCTCGCCCGTCGCGGCGTCGACCGCGGGTTCCGGCTCCGGGGTGCGCTCGGTCACGTACGGACCGAACCGGCCGTCCTTCGCGAGGACCTCTTTTCCGGTCTCGGGGTTGATGCCGACGACGCGGTCCCCGAGCACCGGGGCGTCCACGAGCTCGCGGGCCTTCTCGGCGGTGAGCTCGTCGGGAGCGAGGTCCTCGGGCACGTTGACGCGACGGGGCTTCTCGGGGTCGTCGCTCGGCACCTCGATGTAGGGGCCGTAGCGACCGATGCGGAGGGTCAGCCCCGGCGCCAGTTCGACGGAGTTGATCTCACGCGCATCGATCTCGCCGAGGTTGTCGATGACCGTGCGGAGCCCGCGCTGGTCACTACCACCGAAGTAGAACTCCTTGAGCCAGTCGACCCGGTCGGCGTCGCCGTTCGCGATCCGGTCGAGGTCGGCTTCCATGTCGGCCGTGAACTGGTACTGCACGAGGTCACCGAAGTACTCCTCGAGCAGCCGGACCACGCTGAACGCGATCCAGTTCGGCACGAGCTGGGTCCCGCGCAGCGACACGTAGCCGCGGTCGATGATCGTCGGGCTGATCGTCGGGAAGGTCGACGGGCGACCGATGTCGAGGTCTTCGAGCGTCTTGATGAGGCTCGCCTCGGTGTAGCGCGGCGGCGGGGTGGTGTCGTGCCCCTTCGCGACGACGTCGTCGACGGCGAGGTGCTCGCCTTCCTTGACGTCCGGCAGCGCCACGTCGTTGCCCGAGCGGTCCGAGGACTCGTGGCGGTCCTCGTCCTTGCCCTCTTCGTAGGCGTTGAGGAACCCGCGGAAGGTGATGACCGTACCGGACGCCGTGAACTCGGCGTCGGTGCCGTTCGCCGTGGCCGGGATGCCCTCGACGGACTCCCCGGAGGAGATGCCGAGCACGATCGACGCCGTGGAGCCCTTGGCGTCCGCCATCTGCGACGCGATGGTGCGCTTCCAGATGAGGTCGTAGAGGCGCCACTCGACACCGGTCAGCGTCCCCTCGAGCTGCGACGGGGTGCGGAAGGTGTCGCCGGCGGGGCGGATCGCCTCGTGCGCTTCCTGCGCGTTCTTGCTCTTGCTCGCGTAGACGCGCGGCTTGTCCGGCACGGTCGCGGCGCCGTAGAGGTCTGCCGCCTGCTTGCGAGCGGCGTCGAGCGCCTGCTTCGACAGGTTGACCGAGTCCGTACGGATGTAGGTGATGTAGCCGTTCTCGTACAGCGTCTGCGCCGCACGGGCGGTCTGCCGCGGCGAGAGGCGGAGCTTGCGCGCCGCTTCCTGCTGCATGGTCGACGTGGTGAACGGTGCTGCCGGGCGGCGCGTGTAGGGCTTCGACTCGACGCTGCGGACGGTGGCGTCACCGGCACGCTCGAGCACGGTGGTGAGCGCGGCCGCGGCGGCTTCGTCGAGGCGGACGGCCTCGCCCTTCAGGGAACCGCGGTCGTCGAAGTCACGACCGGAGGCGACCCGGGTCCCCTGGACCCGCGCGAGTCGAGCGGTGAAGGCGGCGTCGCCCTCCTTCTCGAAGCGCGCGCTGAGGTCCCAGTAGTTGGCGGACACGAAGGCGAGGCGTTCGCGCTCACGGTCGACGACGAGACGCGTGGCAGCGGACTGCACGCGACCGGCCGAGAGCCCCGGACCGATCTTGCGCCAGAGCACGGGCGAGACCTCGTACCCGTAGAGACGGTCGAGGATGCGGCGGGTCTCCTGCGCGTCGACGAGCGCGGTGTCGAGTTCACGGGTGGCTTCCTGCGCGCGCTGGATCGCCTCCTTCGTGATCTCGTGGAAGACCATGCGCTTGACCGGCACCTTGGGCTTGAGGACCTGCAGCAGGTGCCACGCGATGGCCTCGCCCTCGCGGTCCTCATCAGTTGCGAGGTAGAGCTCGTCGGCTTCCTTGAGCGCACGCTTCAGCTCGGAGACGGTCTTCTTCTTCGCGTCCGAGACGACGTAGTAGGGCTCGAAGCCGTTGTCGACGTCCACCGAGAACTTGCCGAGCGAGCCCTTCTTGAGCTCCGCCGGCAGGTTCTTGGGCTCGACGAGGTCCCGGATGTGTCCGACGGACGCCTGGACCTCGTATCCGTCACCGAGGTATTGCGCGATCGTCTTGGCCTTCGCGGGGCTCTCGACGATGACGAGCTTCTTCGTGCCTGGCACGTGTCTCCTTGATCGATGGTGCGCGTCGGCCCTGGACGACGAGCGCGTCCGGGTCGACCGGGGCACCGATGACCGGGGGCCGACAGGCACACCATACACATAGTGTTCGGGCTGGTCGTCCGCCGGACCGGCGACTGCGACTGCGCCCACGGCGAACGGTCCGCCGCCGACCACGACCCGGACCCGGGCGGCGGAGGCAGCCGTAACGCAGGTGTCGAGGGCTGCCTGGTTCCGCGCTGCCACGCGCGTCGCGACGGAACAGGGTTCGCCCGGGACGAGCCCGACGAGGGCCGCCGCGGCGGCGAGCGCCGAGGCGTCGGCAGCGGCCTGGGCGCGGATCGTGGCCACGCGCAGTCCGGCTCCGGCGAGCGCCGCCGTCAGGACGACGAGGACGACGCCGACGACCGCCGAGAGGAGGACGGTGGCGGACCCGCGCTCGTTCACCGTCCGTCCTCCGCAGCGCAGCCGGTGGCACGGAGCGGGACGGCCTCGAACGGCCCCACGGGCCCTCGTGCTGCCCGGACGCAGACGACACCACCGTCGCGGTGCACCGTCATGCCGGCCCCGGGTGCGAGGTGCTCGAGGGCTGCGCGCCCGGCCTCGTCGTCCCCGCGACCGAACGCTCGTGCCGCCGTGGCCGCCGCGAGCTGGAGGCGACCGAGGCCGTCGACGACGAGCACCGCGGCGACGAGCGAGGTCAGGACGAGTGCCACGACGGGGAGCACGACCGCGAACTCGACGCTCACGGTGCCGCGCTCCCCGTCCGCCGCCGGGCGCGGGTCAGCCGCGTACGGGTCAGAGGGACAGGGCACCACGGACGAGTTCCGTGAGGATGCTCTGCACTTCTCCGGAGCGCATCACGGCGACGAGGACCCCGGCGAACGCGACGGCGGCGAGGATCACCACCGCGTACTCGGCCGTCGCCGATCCCCGGTCGTCGTCGAGTCGTCGCCGGAGTCGGGCGCCGAGGGGCTGGCGGTGCGTGCTGGGTGTGTCGGTCATGTGACTGTCCTTCCTGGTGTGGTGCGATGCGATGCGATGCGATGCGATGCGACCAGCCTCGCCGCGAGCCGCCCTCGGCACAGGCCCGGTCACCGGATCTGTGGAGGATCAGCCGACGTCGACGACGGTGGAGGAGAGGACCCCGACCACCACGGGGACGACCCCGACGAGCACGAAGGCGGGGAGGACGCACACCCCGAGCGGCACGACGAGCCGGACCGCGAGTCGTTCCGCGGCGGCGAGGCCCGCGGCAGCGACGTCGTCGCGGACGTCCTCGGCAGCCGCGCGGAGGAGCGACGCGGCCGGGACCCCGGCACGCTGCGCGAGTGCGAGGACCTCCCGGAGGTGTTCGCCGTCCGCGGCACGGCACGGTCGGTCGGCGAAGGCGGTCCGCACGGCCGCTCCCCCGTCCGCCCACGACCCACCACCCGACACCGCGACCGCCCACGCGTCGAGCAGCACGCCCGGCAGGTGCCCGTCGGGCGTCGCCGCACGGACGAGGCGCGCGGTCCACGCCCGCCCCAGCACGACCAGCGCGGTGGAGAGGACGACGCAGGTCCAGCCGATCGGCGACGCCACGAGTACCTGGACGGCACCCGATCCCCAGGTCGACCCGAGCGCGAGGCCGAGCAGCGGCAACGCGAGCACCACCCGGGCGCTCGCTCGTGGACCGGCGAGTGCCACGAGGACGGCGCGGTCCGATGCCGCCGACCGCCGGAGCGCTCCGGCGAGTGCGCGGACGGTGCCCGCCGACGGCGCCCCGGTGTGTTCGGCGACGCGGAGCACGGCGGCGACGTCCTGCCACGCGGGGCCGGCGTCCTGCGGGAATCCGCCCACCAGTGCCCACGCCCGCGTGGGCGGGACGCCGGCGGCGACGAGCGTCGCGACCCGGTCCAGCGTCCGGGCCGCCGCCGCTGGGTCGAGCGCCGCGCGCCGTGGGCGCACCGACCGTCTCACCGCGACCGGTCCACCGGACGGACCACGAGCCTCCCGTCCGGACCGACACGGAACGCACCCACCGCGCCCAACCGCCGCCGACCCGCGTGCCGCTCGACGTGCACCACCAGGTCGAGCGCACTGACCGCCTGCCGGGCGAGCGCCTCCGGCCCGAGCCCGGCGAGCGCACCGAGTGCCTCGAGCCGCGCCGCCACGTCGGCGATCCCGTTGGCGTGCACCGTCCCCGCTCCCCCGTCGTGCCCGGTGTTCAGGGCGGAGAGGAGCTCGCGGACCTCGGCACCCCGGCACTCCCCGACGACGATGCGGTCGGGTCGCATGCGGAGCGCTTCGCGGACGAGCCGGTCGAGGCCGAGCGCACCGGCGCCCTCGGCGTTCGCCTGCCGGGCCTCGAGCGTGACGACGTGCGGGTGGTCGATCCGGAGTTCGGCGACGTCCTCGACGGTGACGATCCGCTCGTCGGGCGGGACGGCCGCCAGCATCGCGGCGAGCATGGTGGTCTTGCCGCTCCCGGTCGCGCCGGTGACGAGCACGTTGCGGCGCTCGTCGACCGCTCGCTCGAGGACCGACCGAGGGACGCGCGCGAACGCTCCGAGCGCCTCGAGCGACTGCAGGGTCGGCCGGGTCGGCGCGGGCAGTCGGATCGAGACCGCGGTCCCGCCGACGGAGACGGGTGCGAGCACGACATGCACGCGGATGCCGTCGCCGTGCCGGACGTCGACGCAGGGCGTGGTCTCGTCGACGTGCCGCCCGCCCCGTGCCACGAGTTCGGTCGCGAGTTCCCGCACCCGCCGTTCGGGCAGCTCGGGTCCGGCTCGTTCGAGCCCGCACCCCCGGTCGACCCACGTCCCGCGGCCACCGACCACGAGGACGTCGGTGACGCCCGCGTCGCCGACGAGCGCGGCGAGCTCCTCGAACTCAGCGGCGACGACGTCCCGACTCCGGATCGGTCGCGTGGCGCCGGGCAGGAACGGGGCGTCGGCACGGTGTCGGTGCATGCGACCAGAGAGTAGGGAACGGCCGTCGCCGTTCGGCGGTCCACTGCACCTTCTGTGGAGAGCTGCCCGCTCGGCGAGCAACGGACCGTTTTGTACCCCGGCACGCAATGCCGTACCCCACTCGGTGTCCCAGCGTCGGAACACCCGCACGCTACGGCCCGCCGAGCAGTGCCGAGTTCGTTTGTGCAACACGTGTCGAACAACCCGACGCACCGTTCCATGCAGGAGCATGGACAGGTCTGTCCACGCTTCGGCATGCCCGCGCGGATCGACGCGTGTCACCGACCACGAGCGCGGTCATCCGTGGCACGAACCGGCCCGGAAACGAGAAGAGGCGGCACCGGTTGGGGGGAACAGGTGCCGCCTTGACATCGGTGGATTGGGGGGAATCCGAACCGTTGCCGCCGGAAACGAGTCCAGCGGGAACTACTGTACCCCATGATCGGCCTCCGGAAGCAACCCCCGGATGGACTTCTGGGCGTGCCGCGGTGCACGCCCAGAGCGAACAGGACCGCCACGGCCGCACGCGCCCCCGCCGACCCGCGCCCATGCCGAGGGGTAGTCTCCGACTGCACCCCTGCCGCAACGACGCGAAAGGACATCGATGTCCGCTCCGACCCAGACCGACCCCCGCAACGACGGAGCCCCCGGCAGCCCGGACACCCCGGACGCAGGCCGAGACGCCACGTTCCCCCCGTCGCCGGAGTTCGTCGCCGACGCCGTCGCACACGAGGACCTGCACGAGGCCGCCTCCGCCGACCGCGAGGCGTTCTGGGCGGACCAGTCCCGCGCGCTCCTCGACTGGCGGACGCCGTTCACCCAGACCCTCGACTGGTCCGGAGCCCCGTTCGCGAAGTGGTTCGCCGACGGCACGCTCAACGTCGCCGAGAACTGCCTCGACCGGCACGTCCGCGCGGGCAACGGCGACCGGGTGGCGATCCACTTCGAGGGTGCTCCCGGGGACACCCGACGCATCACCTACGCCGAGCTGACCGCCGACGTGCAGCGCGCCGCGAACATGCTCACCGACCTCGGCGTCGGGCAGGGCGACCGCGTCGTCGTCTACCTCCCCCTCATCCCCGAGGCCGTCGTCACGATGCTCGCCGTCGCCCGCATCGGCGCCGTGCACTCGGTCGTGTTCGGTGGCTTCAGCGCGGAGAGCCTCCGCGCCCGCATCGAGGACGCCGGCGCGAAGCTCGTCGTCACGGCCGACGGCGGCTGGCGCCGTGGCGCGGTGTCCGCGCTCAAGCCCGCGGTCGACGAGGCGCTCGAGGGCGAGCGCACCGACAGCGTCGAGCACGTCCTCGTCGTCAAGCGCGGCGGCAACGACATCGCCTGGAACGAGCGCGACCTCTGGTGGCACGAGGAACTGGCGAAGGCGGACCCCACCCACGAGGCGCAGGCCTTCCCCGCCGAGACGCCCCTCTTCATCCTCTACACCTCGGGCACGACCGGGAAGCCGAAGGGCATCGTGCACACCTCCGGCGGGTACCTGACCCAGGCGGCGTACACGCACAAGAACGTGTTCGACATGCACCCGGAGAAGGATGTCTACTGGTGCACCGCCGACATCGGCTGGATCACCGGGCACTCCTACGTCGTCTACGGCCCCCTCGCGAACGGCGTCACGCAGGTGCTCTACGAGGGCACCCCGGACGAGCCGAAGCCCGGCCGCTGGTGGGACATCGTCGACGCGTACGGCGTCACGGTCCTCTACACCGCGCCGACCGCGGTCCGCGCCGCGATGAAGGCCGGCCGCGCGGTCCCGGAGGCCCGCAGCCTCGAGACCCTCCGACTGCTCGGCAGCGTCGGCGAACCGATCAACCCCGAGGCGTGGAACTGGTACCGCCAGGTCATCGGCCACGACCGCACGCCCATCGTCGACACGTGGTGGCAGACCGAGACCGGCGCGATCATGATCTCCGCGCTGCCCGGCGTCACGAAGCTCAAGCCCGGTGCCGCCCAGACACCGCTGCCGGGCATCGTCGCCGAGATCGTCGACGACGACGGCCACCGCGCCGACCCCGGCGAGAGCGGCTACCTCACCATCACCGAACCGTGGCCGTCGATGGCGCGCGGCATCTGGGGTGACCCGCACCGCTTCGTCGAGACCTACTGGTCACGGTTCCCCGGTCGGTACTTCGCGGGCGACGGCGCCCGGCTCGACGGCCAGGGCGACATCTGGATCCAGGGTCGGGTCGACGACGTCATGAACGTGTCGGGACACCGCCTGTCGACGGCCGAGATCGAGTCGGCCCTCGTCGGGCACGAGGGCGTGGCCGAGGCCGCGGTCGTCGGTGCCGCCGACGAGACCACCGGGCAGGCGGTCGTGGCCTACGTCATCCTCACGTCGGAGGCGGCGGCCGACGTCGACCGCGAGTCCGCGGCCGCGGAGCTCCGGAACTGGGTGGGCAAGCGCATCGGCGCCATCGCGAAGCCCCGGCAGGTGGTGATCGTGCCCGAGCTGCCGAAGACACGCTCCGGCAAGATCATGCGTCGCCTGCTCCGCGACGCGGCCGAGGGCCGTCGCATCGGCGACACGACCACGCTGGCCGACCCGACGATCATGGCGACCATCTCGGAACTCATGTAGCCGGAACGACGCGAGCCGCGCCTCCTGTCCGATCGGACTGGAGGCGCGGCTCGCGTGACGTGCGCTGCTGCCGGTCCGTCAGTCGGTGAGTTCCACCACCAGCTCGACCTCGACCGGCGCGTCCAGCGGGAGCACGGCGACGCCCACCGCGCTCCGCGCGTGGACGCCGGCGTCACCGAACACGTCGCCGACGAGCGTCGACGCGCCGTTCGCGACGCCGGGCTGCCCGGTGAAGGACGCGTCGGACGCGACGAACACCGTGACCTTGACGACGCGCGCGACCCGGTCGAGCGAACCGGCGACCGACTCGACGGCGGCGAGGGCGTTGAGTGCTGCCACCCGCGCCTGGGCCGTGGCGGTCTCGGCGTCGACCGTGCCGCCCACCTTGCCGGTGACCGGCAGCGCACCGTCCACGAACGGCAGCTGACCGGCCGTGTAGACGTACCGTCCGGTGACGACGGCGGGCACGTAGGCCGCGACGGGGGCCGCGACCGCCGGCAGGGTCAGTCCGAGCTCGGCGAGCCGGTCGGCGACGGTCATGCGTCGGCCTTCGGGCGCTTCAGGTAGGCGACGAGGCCGCCCTCGGGGCCGGTGACGACCTGGACGAGTTCCCACCCCTCGTCACCGAAGTTGTTGAGGATGGCGGTGGTGTTGTGGATGATCAACGGGGTCGTGAGGTATTCCCAGCGAGTCATGGAGATCCTTGCCAGCCTTTCAGTCGGCGGTGTCGTTTAGGCTGCATCCTATGTCTGCCCAGAAGACGTCTGCCTCGCGGACCAAGCCCGTCTCTGCAGTCGGCGCCTTCGTCGGTTTCGTCGGTTTCAGCGTGCTCGCCGGTCTGCTCGTCACGATCGGTGTCACCCCGGCCATCGCGGTCGCCGGTGTCACGACGACGTCGACGATCGGCGTGTTCGAGTCCCTGCCGGAGTACATCGAGATCGGTGACCTCCCGCAGCGCAACGAGCTGTACGCGTACCAGGGCGGCAAGAGCGTGCACTTCGCGACGGTCTACGACCAGAACCGTCAGGAGCTGAAGTTCGACCAGATCAGCGACCAGCTGAAGAACGCGGCGATCGACGGCGAGGACAAGCGCTTCTACGACCACGGCGGCGTCGACATGACCTCGCTCGTCCGTGCGGGCGTGGGCTCCCTCGCGGGCGGCCTCGGCGAGTCGGGCGGTGGGTCGACGCTGACCATGCAGCTCGTCCGCAACATCAAGATGAACCAGGCGCTCGAGCTCACCACTCCGGAAGAGCGTCTCAAGGCCTACAACGACGCGGTCGAGCAGACCATCCCCCGCAAGCTCGAGGAGATGAAGCTCGCGATCGGGCTCGCGAAGAAGTACACCCACAAGGAGATCCTCACCGGGTACCTCAACATCGCGTACTTCGGCGACCAGACCTACGGCGTGCAGGCCGCCGCGCAGCACTACTACAACAAGAGCGCGACCGACCTGACCCCGGCCGAGGCCGCCTCGATCCTCGCGATCGTGCAGTCGCCGAACACGCGCAACCTGTCGAACCCGAAGTACTACGACGCCAACGTCGCTCGCCGCAACGTCATCCTCAAGTCGATGTACGCGCAGAAGCACCTGACGAAGGCCGAGTACGACGAAGCCGTCAAGTCGAACCCGAAGGACTACGTCCACCTGACGCAGCCGTCCCAGGGCTGCAAGGCCTCGGTCGGCGACGGCTCGCAGTTCTTCTGCGACTACGCCGTGCAGGTCGTCAAGGAGATGTCGCAGCTCGGCGCCACGCAGAAGGAGCGCGACGCCGCCTGGCGCAACGGCGGCTACAAGATCCAGACGACGCTCGACATCGACGCCAACGCGCAGCAGAAGCAGGTGCTCAACACCTACGACAACAAGGCCGAGACGAACTTCAAGCTCGGCGCAGCGCTCGACTCGGTCGAGGTCGGCACGGGTCGCATCCTGACGATGGCGCAGAACAAGGACTACGACCAGTCGCTGCAGTCCCCGCCGACGTCGACGTCGATCAACTACAGCGTCGACAAGAAGTACGGCGGCGGCATCGGCTTCCAGGTCGGGTCGACCTACAAGCTCTTCACGCTGCTGCAGTGGCTCAAGGCCGGCCACGGCCTCAACGAGACCGTGAACGGGACGCCGCACAACACCGCCGTCTGGCAGCACTGTGGCGAACCGAGCTACACGAACTGGGCGCCGAAGAACGACTCCGCGGGTGAGAACGGCAACTACACCGTCGCCCGTGCGACCGCGCTGTCGGTGAACGCAGCGTTCGCCTCGATGGCCGCCAAGCTCGACCTCTGCGACATCAAGCAGACTGCGCAGGACCTCGGCGTGCACTCCGGTGACGACAAGACCGAGCTCAACTCGTACCCGTCGTCCATCCTCGGCACGAACAACATCGCGCCGCTGACGATGGCCGCCGCGTACGCCGGTGTCGCCAACAACGGCACCTTCTGCGAGCCCATCGCGATCGACAACGTCACCAACGCCGAGGGCAAGAGCCTCGGCGGCCAACCGAAGGCCTGCAAGCAGGTCCTCGACCCCTCGGTTGCGCAGACCGCGGTCTACGCGATGAAGGGCACGATCTCCGGCGGTACCGCGGTCGGCGCCCAGACCTACGACGGCACCCAGCTGTTCGGCAAGACGGGCACCACCGACGACGCCGACCAGATCTGGCTCGTCGGGTCGAGCACCCGCGTCGCCACGGCCTACTGGCAGGGCAACACCGACGGTGGCAAGAACAACCTCCGTCACTACGGCAACGGTGTCAGCGGCACCTACGCGAGCGCCCGTGCGGACGTCTGGCGGCAGGCGCAGACCCCGATGAACGCGCTGTACCCGGCCGGTGCCTTCACGGACCCGTCGTCCTCGGCCCTGCGCGGCAACGCGAAGGCCGTCCCGGACGTGACCGGCAAGACCGCTGCCGAGGCGAAGGCCGCGATCGCCGGCGCCGGGTTCACCTACGTGGACGGCGGCGCGCAGCCGGGCTCCGCGAAGGCCGGCACCGTCTCCTCGACCTCGCCGTCGGCCAACTCGCTGCTCTCGAGCGGTTCGAGCGTCACCGTCTACACCTCCGACGGCTCGCAGATCGTCATGCCCGCGATCGCCGGAGCAACGCTGGACACAGCGCGATCGAAGCTCAACGAGCTCGGGTTCTCGAACGTGAGCATCTCCGACTCGTACGTCAAGGGCGGCGCCGGCAAGACGTGCCGTGTGGCCTCGGTCGACCCGGGCGTGCACGCTGCGGCGAGCAAGGACTCCGCGGTGACGCTGACCCTCTACGGCGACAAGAACGGCAAGGCGCCCAAGGACTGCAAGTGAGTCGCGGTCGCGCTGCGCTGGGGGTCATCGCAGCGGGCGCGGCCGTCGGTGCCGCGTCGGCGGCCTGGGGCACGCTCGTCGAGCGACGTCGGTTCGGCATCCGGTGGGAGACCATCCCGGTGCTCCCGCCGGGGTCGCGCGACGTCACCGTGCTGCACCTGTCCGACATCCACATGGCGCCGTGGCAGGCCGACAAGCAGCAGTGGCTGCGTGACCTGAGCCTCGTCGAGCCCGACTTCATCGTCAACACCGGCGACAACCTCGGGCACCCCACGGCCAACGCTGCGGTGGAGTACGCGCTCGAGCCGTTCCGCGGCGTCCCCGGGGCGTTCGCGTACGGGTCGAACGACTTCTACGGGCCGACGCCGCGCAACCCGCTCAAGTACTTCGGCGGTCCGAGCACCCACAAGCACGGCACCCGCCCGGTCGAGCTCGACATCGACCGGCAGACGGCGTTCTTCGAGTCCCTCGGCTGGCTCGACGTGAACGACCAGGCACACGCCATCGAACTCCGCGGGTCGCGGTTCGAGCTGTTCGGGACGTCCGACGCCCACCGCGACTGGGACCGACTCGACCTGCTGCCGACCAACGTCGACGAGATGCGCGGCGACGTGCCCTGGTCGGAGGACGAGGACGGCCCCTCCCCCGTCGCCCTCGGCATCACCCACGCGCCGTACCGCCGGGTGCTCGACGCCTTCGTCACCCAGGGCGCCGACGTCATCTTCGCCGGGCACACCCACGGCGGACAGGTCCAGGTCCCCGGTGTCGGCGCGCTCGTCACGAACTGCGACCTGCCGCGTCGGTACGTCAGCGGGCTGCACAAGTGGCAGCACCGTGGGCACTGGTCGTGGCTCGAGGTCTCTGCGGGCCTCGGCACGTCGATCTACGCGCCGGTCCGCTTCGCCTGCCGACCCGAGGCCGTCGTGGTCACCCTGACGGCCCGCACGGACTGAACACGACGCGCCCGGGAGTTCGCCGGATGGTCACGACCACCCCCGATCATCGGATAGACTTCTGGGGTTGCTCCGGTACGGAGTGACCACACCGCGGGGTGTGGCGCAGCTTGGTAGCGCGCCTCGTTCGGGACGAGGAGGTCGCAGGTTCAAATCCTGTCACCCCGACACTGTGTTGAGACAGTACGAAGAAGGCCCTGGTTCTCCGGAACCAGGGCCTTCTGCTTTGCGTGGTGTGTCGGCCGGGGGCGCTCGCGCGTTCGTGAGCAGAAATGGTCGGGTGGCGTGCGGCGACCCGACCATTCCTGCTCACGAAGTGGCCGCGCGCGCGCGTACCCGCGGGCGCGTCAGACCGACGCGCCCTCCCCCGCAGCCACGAGCCGGCCCTCCGCGTGCAGCCCCGCCACCACGTCGAGCGCCTGGTGCCGGTACCGCGCCTGGGCTGCGCCAGGAGCGACGATCACGCCGTTCGCCCCGGTCGAGGCCACGAGCGCGTTGATCTTCGCCGCGACCTCGTCCGCGGTGCCGTACGCCTGACGCTCGGTCCGTGCCTGGATGAACCGCCGCTCGAGGTCGCTGAACTCGTACGCGCGGGCCTCCTCCATGGACACCGGCTCGGGCTTCGCGCCCTGCCGCATCCGGATGAACGAGATCATGCCCGGAGCACTCTGCTCGTCGATCACGGCGGGGTCCTCGTCGGTGACGACCTGCACGCCGATCAGCGCGTTCGGGGTCTGCCGGAAGCGCGACGGCCGGAAGGAGTCACGGTAGAGCGCGAGCGCGGCCTCGGTGTTGTCCGACGCGAAGTGGTGCGCGAAGGCGAACGAGACGCCGAGGGCACCGGCGACCTGCGCGCTGTACCCGGAGGACCCGAGCAGCCAGAACTCCGGCACGTCGCCGTAGCCCGGTACCGCTTGGATCCTGGCGAGGGGGTTCGAGGGGTCCATCCCGGTGAAGAAGCCGATCAGGTCGGCCAGCCGGTCGGGGAAGTCGTCGACGTCGAGCCGGTCGGTCCGGCGCAGCGCCATCGCGGTCGCGCCGTCGGTGCCCGGGGCACGCCCGAGGCCGAGGTCGACCCGGTCGCCGTAGAGCGCACGGAGCGTGCCGAACTGCTCGGCGATGACGAGCGGCGCGTGGTTCGGGAGCATGACGCCGCCGGAACCGATCCGGATGGTGGAGGTCGCGGCACCCACGGCGCTGAGCAGCACCGCCGGCGCGGAGGACGTGATCCCCGGCATGCCGTGGTGCTCGGCGACCCAGAAGCGCTCGTAGCCGAGCTTCTCGGCGTGCACCGCCATGTCGATGGAGCCCTGCAGGGCTTCGGTGTTGGACTGGCCGTACTCGCGGGTCGCGAGGTCGAGGACGGACAGGTGCACGGATGCGTCGCTCATGCAGTCGCCAACGCCACCCGGCCGACGTGCATTCCGCACCGCGTGCGGGCCTGGAGGCGCGGGTCGGCGCCGACCCGCGCCTCCAGTCCGGCAGACGGTCGCGTCTGCACGAGGCGGGCCGGCGGCCCCGTCAGTCGCCGTCGAGGCGTCCGCCGGACTCCGTGAGGTAGCAGTTGGCGCACAGCGACTCGTAGGTGACGTCGACGCCGTCGATCGCGACCTGCGATCCGTCGAAGACGAACCGTCCGTCGACCTTGCGGGCGTTGAAGACCGCCTTGCGGCCGCAGCGGCAGATCGTCTTGAGTTCCTCGAGCGAGTGCGCGACCTCGAGCAGGCGGGCGCTGCCGGGGAACGCCTCGGTGCGGAAGTCCGTCCGGATGCCGTACGTGATGACCGGCACCTCGTCGAGGACGGCGATGCGCAGCAGGTCGTCGACCTGGCGGGGCGTGAGGAACTGCGCCTCGTCGACGAGCACGCAGCTGACCGGCCGGACCATGCCGTCGAGCCGGTCGGACTCGGGGTCGGTGGCACCGGCCTCGGTGACCGCCGCGCGGACGTCGGCGTCGGGCGTGAACACGATGTCGACGGTGCGGGTCACCCCGAGGCGCGAGACGATCTCACGGTCGCCCTTGGTGTCGACCGACGGCTTCGCGAGGAGCACCCGGTGACCGCGTTCCTCGTAGTTGTAGGCCGCCTGCAGGAGCCCGGTGCTCTTGCCGCTGTTCATGGCGCCGTAGCGGAAGTAGAGCTTCGCCACTACGCGAGGAACCCGTCCTCGGCCGCACGACGGATGAGGTCGGACTTCTTGGACGCGGGCCGGCCGACCTTGCTGTACTTCTCGCGCACGCGGCGCAGGTAGGTCTTCGCGGTCTCGTACTGCACGTTCATCTGCGCGGCGACCTCGTTCGTCGAGTAGCCCGACACGTACAGGCGCAGCGCTTCCTCTTCGCCGTGGCTCAGCTTCGGCCGCTGGTGCGCGTTCGCCCCGGTCGGCAACGGCCGCCAGTCGCGCTGCGGCGGGGTGTCCCGCGCGACGCCCATGATCTCGCGCGCGACGTCCATGACCTCGCGCATGGGGAGCGACTTCGACAGGAAGGCGGCGGCGCCGGCGGCGAGCGCACGGTCGCGGGACTCTCGGCTGTCGACGCTCGACAGGACGATGACCTTGGCCCCGGCGGCACGGCAGGTGCGCACGCGGGCCTCGATCGAGACGGGTTCCTTGAGCTGGAAGTCGAGGAACACCAGGTCGGTCGGGAAGTTCTCGCTGTGCACCATCTCGAGCCACGTGTGGGCCGTCAGTGCGAGGTCGAAGTCGAACGCGTTCACCGCGATCCAGCTCGACAGGCTGTCCAACAGCACCTCGTGGTCGTCGAGGATCGCCAGCCGCACGCGTCGTGTCCCCGGGTTCGGGACGGCGGGCGCACCATCCGTGATCCGGCTCGGGTCAGTGCTGGTCATACGAGAACCTTAGTGCGAGGGCGGAGGGTCGGACCGCGACGTCCAGATCGGGGAACGTCACGCGGAGGACCGCGAAGTAGGGGTCGAAGGTGCGGTGGATGCCGACGTCGGAATCGGCGACGGCGAGGTCGATCGCGACGGTCACGCCGCGGCTCGTCGCGGGCGGCTGCGCGGTGGCGGTGGTCCGCTCGTCGCCGCCTATCCCTCCGTCCGCGTCGCCGGCCGCCCCGTCGTCCGTCCCCGTCCTTCGGATCGTGGCGCGGAACCCGGCGGGGTCGACCGTGGAGGCACGCAGCGCGGCCCGCAGGAACGTCCGGACCACCGTCCGCTGGTCGGCGTCGAGGGTGGCGATGAGCCCGTCGGGGTCGTCGACGACGGCGTCGGTACCCCCGTCGGTGCGGACGGCCTGCTCGAACCAGGTCCGGTCGGCGTCGGCCACCATCGAGCGCCGGATGCCGTCGGCGATCGACCGGGCCCGGGCACGGTCGGCGTCGGTGATGACCTCGCGCGTGCGGAGCTCGGCGAAGAAGGGTGCGACGTCGCGGGCGAGGATCGTCGAGCGGTCCTGCTGCACGCTGGCGTCGATGCCGTCGCGCTCCGCACGCTCGACCGAGTACGACCCGGCACGGATCTGCACGCGCTCGGCGAGCCCGGCGAACGTCCACGCGAACACCGCCGAGGCCGCGGTGAGCACGAGCGTCGGCGCTGCCGCCAGGAACGCCGCGACGCCGATCGGGACGTGGTGCGGGAACGCCCACGCCGCGATGCCCCACGAGACCCCGGTGACGACCGCGAGCAGCAGGCCGCCCAGGGCCAGGTCCGTCCAGGGTCGGTACGGCGCCGTCATGACGATGCCGGTCGCGGCGAGCAGGGACATGAAGTCGTTCAGTGCGCTGCGGTCCGGGCCCCACTGGGCGGCGACGCTCGTGATCGTCGCCGCGGCGAGGAGCAGCACGTGCACCACGAACGCCCAGCGCGGGAACGGTGCGCGGAACGGACTCGACGCGACGAACACGACCGCTCCGGAGGCCGCGACGAGCAGCACGGTGAGGGCGCTCAGGGTGGGGCTGCCGACGACGTCCCGGTCGAAGACGGACACGAACAGCGCCCACAGCACGCCGCAGGCGCCGAGCACGATGGCCAGCGGGCGGGACCCCATCGCGCCGAGCGGGTCGTACTGCTGCGCGGTGCGGCCGGCGTCGCGGGCGGGACCGGGGCGCGTCACCGGCCGACCTCGGACCCGGCGTTCGGCACCGGGGTCGTCCCGGTGACCGCACCGTACGGCACGGACATCATGACGCTCGTCCCCGAGCCCGGCGACGACCACACCTGCACGTCGCCGCCGACCCGGCCGATCCGCTCCCGCACGGATCCGCGCAGGCCCATCCGGTCGGGGCTCGTCGTGGACTCGTCGAAACCGCGCCCGTCGTCGACCACCATGACCGTGCACGCCACCCCGTCGTCGAACACGCTCACTTCGGCCGCGTCGGTTCCCGCGTGCTTCCGGACGTTCGCCAGGCACTGGCCGACGGCACGGAGGATCGCCGTCATCGCCGCCTGGTCCAACCGGACGAGGGCCGCGGGGTCACCGGTGACGGTCACCGTGAGTCCGAGCGCCCGGTGGTCGTCGACCATCTGCTCGAACGCGCGCACCGCGGCACCGGGTTCGGCGCGGGCCGGGCGGGCCCCCGGCGCGAGCCACTCCTTGCCCGTGAGCATCGCGACGTCCGCCTCGACCGTGCGGGCGAGCTGCGGGTCCATCGGGCCGTCGGGCGCGAGGGCGATCGCACCGAGGTGGTTGAGGACCGTGTCGTGCAGGATGGCCGCCGCCTCGGCCTCGACCCCGGCGCGGTACGCGGACACGTGCTCCTCGCGCGCGGAACGGAGCAGCTCGGGCTGCACACGCTCGGAGCGGGCGGTGTTGCGGCTCGTGATGAGCACGAGGGCGATGACGAACGCGAGCGTCACCCACGCGAGCACGAGGGGGTGCGTGGGACCGCCCGCCTGCGCGATCGCGATCGACGTCGCGACCCGACCGACCAGGAACCCGGCGATCGACCACAGCGCCACCCGCCCCGCGACCGCGCCGGCACCGCCCACCAGCACGAGCGGGATGATCGACAGGGAGAGCAGGTACGAGGCGACCCACCCGGCGGGGACCTCGCGTTGCACGACCACGGCGAACCACCACGCGCACACCCCGCCGACGACGAGGAACGCGACGGCCGACCGCCACGTGCCGAACTGCACGTGGACGGCGATCATGCCGAGCATCGGGACCAGCGCCAGCACGGCACCGATCACCCGGACGTCCGGTTCGGCCAGGCGGTAGAGCACCAGGGCGATCGCGGCGGCGGCGAGCGAACCGATCGCCGCGGCGTGGAAGGCCCGAACGGTCGACCACGCGTTCACTCGCGGAGCGAGGTGCGTGGGGATGCCGAGCACGGGTGGGGGTCCTTCCGGACGTGGGGGAACGCCGCCCACGATCCAACCACGGTTGGTGCGACCGTGTACCCCGATTGTCGGAGTGATCGGCGACCCGCTCGATGATACCGGCACACGGGTGTTCCCGGTGTCCCCCGAACGCGGACCGACGCCCTCGTGCCCGAGGCCCGTCAGAAGAGCGTCGGCACGACCGGTGCAGCGCGTGGGACCAGGCGCTGGTCGAACCCCGGATCGGCGCGCTTGAGCGGCGAGGACGTCGACCGGGACTGCTCCTCGAACGGCGACGGTCCGGAGATCGCTCCCGCCGGCGTCGCGGGCGCTGCCCCCGGGTCGCTCAGCCGGTTCGAGAACCCCATCGAGCCCGTCGCCGGATCGACGTGGCCGAGCCCCATGCCGTGCGCGCGCAGGATCGGACGGACCCGCTCGGACAACCAGCGCCGGTAGTCCTTCGGCGCGAAGGTGTTGTCGAGGTACATCGACCGGTACCGCTCGACGAGGTCCGGCCGGGTGCGCTGGAGCCACGCGAACCACCAGGGCTTCACGCCAGGACGCAGGTGGAGTGCGGAGTACATGACGCTCGACGCCCCGGCCGCCGCGGCTCGCCCGACGGCGTCGTCGAGGTGGGCCCGGGTGTCGGTGATGTACGGCAGGACGGGCATGAGGAACACGGAGCACGTCAGGCCCGCGTCACGGATGGCCCGGACCGTCGCCAGGCGCGCCGCCGTCGTCGGGGTGCCTGGCTCGACCTGCTGCTGGAGTTCGTCGTCGTAGACCGCGATCGACATCGCCAGGTCGACCGGCACCGACCGCGCGGCCTCGACCAGCAACGGGATGTCGCGGCGCAGCAGGGTGCCCTTCGTCAGGATGCTGAACGGCGTGCCCGAGTCGGCCAGGGCGCGGATGACTCCGGGCATCAACCGGTACTTGCCCTCGGCCCGCTGGTACGGGTCGGTGTTCGTGCCGAGCGCGACCGGGTGGCGGTCCCAGCTCGGCTTCGTGAGCTCGCGGTGCAGGACGTCGGCCACGTTGGTCTTCACGACGATCTGCTGGTCGAAGTCCGCTCCCCCGTCGAACTCGAGGTAGGTGTGCGTCGGGCGGGCGAAGCAGTACACGCACGCGTGGCTGCAGCCCCGGTACGGGTTGATCGTCCACCCGTACGTCCCACTGCCGTCCGCGCTCGGGACGCGGTTCAGCGCGCTCTTGGCCAGGACCTCGTGGAAGGTGACACCCGCGAACTCCGGCGTCGTCACGCTCCGGACGAACCCGCTGTTCGACTCGAGCCCGGGGAGCGCATCGCTCCGCGAGGCATCGATCGCCTGCCCACTCCACCGCATGCAGTCATTCGAACACACGTTCGAACGACATGCAAGCGGGGTCGGCTCAGTGGTGGAGTCCGAGCACCTTCGCCGTGCGCTCGAGGGTCGCGTCGGCGAGCTCCGCGTCGGACCCGAGGTCCTGCCCGTAGGTGGGCACCATCACGCGGACCGCGGCTTCCCAGCGGTCCCAGCGGTCCGGGAAGCACTTCCGGAGCAGGCCGAGCATGATCGGCACCGCGGTGGACGCCCCCGGGCTCGCACCGAGCAGGCCGGCGATCGAGCCGTCGGCCGAGGTGATGACCTCGGTGCCGAACTGCAGGACGCCACCCTTGTCCTTGTCGGGCTTGATGACCTGCACGCGCTGTCCGGCGGTGATCCGGTGCCAGTTGCCCGGCTCGGCGCTCGGCATGAATTCGCGCAGGGCGTCGAACTTCGTCTGCTTCGAGGCGAGGAGCTGCCCGATCAGGTAGCGCACCAGGTCGAAGTTGGAGAACGCGACGCTCAGCATCGGCCGGAGGTTGTGCGGCCGGATCGACTTCACGAGGTCGAAGAGCGAGCCCTGCTTGAGGAACTTCGGGCTGAAGCCCGCGTACGGCCCGAACATGAGCGAGGCGTTGCCGTCGACGATCCGGGTGTCGAGGTGCGGGACGGACATCGGCGGTGCACCGACGCTGGCCTTGCCGTAGACCTTCGCCGAGTGCTTCTGCACCACCTCGGGGTCGTCGGTGCGGAGGAACTCGCCGGAGACCGGGAACCCGCCGTACCCGCGGATCTCCGGGATGCCGGACTTCTGCAGCAGGTGGAGGGCCCCGCCCCCGGCGCCGACGAAGACGAACTTCGCCGCGATGCGCTGGGTCGACCGACCGATCTCGTTGCGGACGTCGAGCACCCAGCCCTCGCTGACGGTCGAACGCGTGAGCTTCGTGACCTGGTGCGACGGCTCGAACTCGACACCGTCGATCTCGAGCTGGTCGAAGAGTTGCCGGGTGAGCGACCCGAAGTCCACGTCGGACCCGGCGGCGGAGTACGTCGCCGCGATCGGCTGGTCCTTCTTCCGGCCCGGGATGAGCGCGGGCGCCCACTTCCGGATCTGCTGCGGGTCGTCGGAGAACTCGAGCCCGGCGAAGAGCGGGTGGTCCTGCATCGCCACGTACCGCTTGCGCATGTACTCGACGTTGTCGGCACCCCACACGAACGAGATGTGCGGCGTGGGGTTGATGAAGTTCGACGGTTCGGGCAGGTCACCGGTCTCGACGAGGTGGGCCCAGAACTGGCGCGAGACCTGGAACTGCTCGTTGACGGTCACGGCCTTGCTGATGTCGACGCGGCCGTCCGACAGTTCCGGCGTGTAGTTCAGCTCACAGAGCGCGGAGTGGCCCGTCCCGGCGTTGTTCCACGGGTTCGAGCTCTCCTGCGCGACGGTGCCGAGGCGCTCGTAGACGCGGATCTTCCAGGTGGGTTCGAGCCGGTGGATGATGGCGCCGAGGGTGGCGCTCATGATCCCTCCCCCGACCAGGACGACGTCGATGGGGTCCACCTGCTTCACTGCCACCCGACAATGCTAGCGGCGTCGGCTGACAAGCCGGGCCGGGAACGCCAGGAGGCGCGGTGCCAGCTGGCACCGCACCTCCTGGATCGCACAGGGTTACGCGGCGACCGTCCGGCGCGCGACGATCGCCTCGGCGATCTGCACCGCGTTCAGCGCGGCGCCCTTGCGGAGGTTGTCGTTGCTGACGAAGAGCGCGAGGCCGTGTCCCTCGGGTGCGGACTGGTCCGCACGGATGCGGCCGACGAAGGACGGGTCCTGCCCGGCGGCCTGCAGCGGCGTCGGGACGTCGGCGAGCTCGACCCCGGGTGCGTCGGCGAGGATCTCGGTCGCACGCTCGGGCGACAGCGGGCGCTCGAACTCGGCGTTGACCGAGATGGAGTGGCCCGTGAAGACGGGCACGCGGACGCAGGTCCCGGCGACGAGCAGGGCGGGGAGCTCGAGGATCTTGCGGCTCTCGTTGCGGAGCTTCTTCTCCTCGTCGGTCTCGCCCAGCCCGTCGTCGACGATGCTGCCCGCGAGCGGGATGACGTCGAACGCGATCGGGCGGACGTACTTGACCGGCTCGGGGAACGTCACGGCGGAGCCGTCGTGGGTGAGCGCCGCGGTGTCCTGCTCGAGCGCTGCCCGCGCCTGGCCGAGCAGCTCCTCGACGCCGGCGAGCCCGGAACCCGAGACCGCCTGGTAGGTGGTGGCGACGAGGCGACGGAGGCCGGCCTCGGTGTCGAGCACCTTGAGGACCGGCATGATCGCCATCGTCGTGCAGTTCGGGTTCGCGATGATGCCCTTCGGCGCATCGTCGATGGCGTGCGGGTTCACCTCGCTCACGACGAGCGGGACGTCCGGGTCCATGCGCCAGGCGCTGGAGTTGTCGACGACGAGGGCGCCCGCGGCGGCGAACTTCGGCGCGAGTGCCCGCGAGGCGGTGGCACCGGCCGAGAACAGCGCGATGTCGATGCCCGACGGGTCGGCGGTCTCGGAGTCCTCGACGACGATCTGCTCGCCGCGGAACGGCAGCGTGGTGCCGGCGGACCGGGCGCTCGCGAAGAACCGGACGTGCTCGGCCGGGAACGCGCGTTCCTCGAGCAGGCGGCGCATCACGGCGCCGACCTGGCCGGTGGCGCCGACGACGGCGACGGTGAGGGTGCTCATGCGGTGCTCCTGACGGGTCAGCGGCCGGTGCCGGCGTAGACGACGGCCTCGGAGTCGGCGTCGAGGCCGAACGCGTTGTGCACCACGCGCATGGCCTCGTTGAGGGTGTCGGCACGGGTGACGACCGAGATGCGGATCTCCGACGTGGAGATCATCTCGATGTTGATCGACGCCTCGTGCAGGGCGCGGAAGAGCGCCGCCGAGACGCCCGCGTTCGTGCGCATGCCGGCGCCGACCAGGGCGAGCTTGCCGATCTGGTCGTCGTACTGGATGCCCTCGTAGCCGATGTCGGCCTTCGCGACCTCGAGCGCGGTCAGGACGCCCTGGCCCTGGTCCTTCGGCAGCGTGAACGAGATGTCGGTCCGCCCGGTGACGGCCTCGGACACGTTCTGCACGATCATGTCGATGTTCGCACCGGCGCGGGCGACGATCGTGAAGATCTCCGCCGCCTTGCCCGGGGTGTCGGGCACGCCGACGACGGTGATCTTGCCCTCGGAGAGGTCTCCGGCGATGCCGGTGATGATCGGTTCTTCCACGGTTTCCCCCTCTGCAGGGTTGTAGACGATGGTTCCCTCGGCGTTGCTGAAGGAGGAGCGGACGTGCAGGGTGACGCCGTGCCGACGGGCGTACTCGACGGCACGGATGTAGAGGACCTTCGCACCGGAGGCTGCGAGTTCGAGCATCTCCTCGCTGGTGATGCGGTCGACCTTCTTGGCCTTCGGCACCACGCGCGGGTCGGCGGTGAAGATGCCGTCCACGTCGGTGTAGATCTCGCAGATGTCGGCGTCGAGCGCCGCGGCGAGGGCGACGGCCGTCGTGTCCGAACCGCCGCGACCGAGCGTGGTGATCTCGCCGGTCGTGCGGTTGAAGCCCTGGAACCCGGCGACGATCGCGACGTGCCCGGCGTCGAGTGCCTCGCGCACGCGCTTCGGGGTGACGTCGACGATGCGGGCCTTGCCGTGCTGGGCGTCGGTGAGCATGCCGGCCTGACTGCCCGTGTACGACGACGCCTCGACCCCGAGGCTCTTGATCGCCATCGCCAGGAGCGCCATCGAGATGCGCTCCCCCGCGGTGAGGAGCATGTCGAGTTCACGTCCGGCGGGGATCGGCGTCACGGAGTGCGCGAGGTCGACGAGCTCGTCGGTGGTGTCGCCCATCGCCGAGACGGCCACGACGACGTCGTTGCCGGCCTTCTTCGTCTGGACGATCCGCTTCGCCACGCGCTTGATGCTCTCGGCGTCCGCGACGGACGATCCACCGAACTTCTGCACGATCAAGGCCACTGGTTGGTACTCCCGGGGACGACGGTTCCGCGACTGTCACGCGGTCTCATGATGGTAGTCGGTGTTTCGAGGATGTTGCGTCAGAGCCGGTGCAGACGCAAGGATCCTGCGCGCTGCTCGGCTCCGGCAGGTCAGCCGCCGACGACCCGACGGCCCTCGAACGCGCGGCCGAGTGTGACCTCGTCGGCGTACTCGAGGTCACCGCCGACGGGCAGCCCGGACGCCAGGCGGGTCGTGCGGATGCCCATCGGGACGAGCAGCCGGCTGAGGTACGTCGCCGTGGCCTCGCCCTCGAGGTTGGGGTCGGTGGCGATGATGACCTCGTCCACCGTGCCGTCCGCCAGTCGCGTCATGAGCTGCTGGATGCGCAGGTCGTCCGGGCCGATGCCGTCGATCGGGCTGATCGCGCCGCCGAGCACGTGGTACAGCCCGCGGAACTCGCGCGTCCGTTCGATCGCGGCGACGTCCTTCGCCTCTTCGACGACGCAGATGACCGCCGGCGACCGGCGCGGGTCACGGCAGATGCTGCACTGCACGTTCTCGGTGACGTTGCCGCAGATCTCGCAGAAGCGGACCCGCTCCTTGACGTCCGCCAGGAGCTCGGACAACCGGGTGGGGTCGAACGACTCGGTCTGGAGGATGTGGAACGCGATGCGCTGCGCCGACTTCGGTCCGATGCCGGGGAGGCGACCGAACTCGTCGATGAGGTCCTGCACGATGCCGTCGTACATCAGGCGCCTTCCTCGTGGAGGGAGGTCTCCTCGATGAACTGGGCGTTCAGGATCTCACGGACGACGGCCTCGCCGTAGCGGCCCGCGACGGGGGTCCGGCGGACCTGCGGTACGGGTGCGGCGGGGCGCTGGGCCGGTGCCGGGCGCTGCTGGCTCGGCGCGGGGGCGGCGGGCTGCTGCGGTGCGGCGGACTGCTGCGCGTCGGGGTAGGGGTCGCCGTCGCCGTACGGGTCGTCGTCGAGCGGGTAGTCGTCGACGGGGACGTCCGGGCTGCCGCCCGGTGCGGCGGCCGGACCGGTGGACTGCTCGGCGCCCGGGCCGCGGTCGGCCTCGGCATCCGGACTGCCGGGAGGCGCGGCCTGCGTCGACGGGGTCGCCTGCGGTGCGGGGGCGCCCAGCGAGGACGCGGGGCGCAGCTGTGCCGCGAGGGCCGCGTCCACCGTCGGGTCGGACGTGGTCGGGACGGGAGCGACGGGCTCACCGGTGTCGGTGGTGCCGAACGGGGCCGACCACGAGCGCTCGGCCCCGGCGGTGGGATCCGCGGCGGGGATCGTGGCGACGGCCCATTCGGTGACCGGGGCGCCGGTGGGCTCCGGGGCGGGGGTGGGCTCCGGGGCGGGGGTGGGTGCAGGGCGGGACTGCGTCGGGCGCTGGTCTCCCTGCGCGGGCGCCGCGTCCGGCCGTGCCGGTGCCGGTGCCGGTGCTGGTGCCGCGTGCTCCGACGCTGCCGTCTCGCGCGCGGCGGACTCGGCCGCCGAGGGTGCTCCCGTGGCGGATGCGCCCCCGCCGGACTCCTGCGCAGCGGACCGGTCGGCGGAGTCCCCCGCCGCCTGCTGCTCGGCGGACCCGTGCGGCTCGGCCGTCGTCGGCTCCGGACGCGCGGGAGCGGCCGGAGCCGTCTCGGCGGACCGGTCGGCACCGGGCCGTGCAGCACCCGCAGCACCCGCAGCACCCGCAGCATCAGGGGCAGGCGCGGCACTCGGCGTCGGCTGCGCGGCCCCCTGCGGCGGCTGGGCCCCGGGCTGCTGCGGCGGTCGCTGCTGCCCCGGCCCACCGGGACCACGGGCGACGAACTTCACACGGAGCCCGAGCACGTCGACGATCGCGGCCCGCAGGAGCTCGCTGACGCTGGCGTTCGGGTCGGACATCTCCTTGAACGAGGCGACGTCCTGCTGGCTCGGGAACGTGAGGGTGAGGACGTCGTCGCGCAGCGCCGTGACCTGCGCCGTGACGACCACGGACCACGCCGAACGCTTCTGCCGCTGGACGTGCTCGACGATCTGCGGCCAGGAGTCGCGGAGCTGCTGGAACCCGACGGCGCCGATGGGACGCACGGCCGGCTCGTCGCCCGCAACCGCGCCCTGGCCGGTCGAGGACGCGTTCGCAGCGCCCGCGGCGGGCGTCGGCGTGGCTCCGGGTGCCGGCGTGGACCCGGGTCCGCTCGACGGCGCCTCGGGTGCACTCGGCACCGCGGCGGCCCACGAGGCAGCGGCATCCCGAGCGGTGGCACCGGGGTCGGTCGACGTCGGGGCCGGGGTCGCGGCCGGTTCGGCGGCGGCCGGAGCAGGAGCCGGCGCCGGCGTCTGGGCCTGGGTTTGGGTCTGGGCGGGAGCCGCGGGGGCCTGGGCCGCCCGAGGAGCGGGTGCGGCCGGCTGCGTGCTCGGCGCGGGGGCGGTGGTCGACCCCGCGGCCGGGAGCGACTCCGGTCCGGCCTGGTGCCCGCCGGCGTCCCCGACACCGATGCGTCGCTCGAGTCGCTCGACCCGGGCGAGGGCACCGCGCTGGGTGTCGTCGGCCTCGGGCACGAGCATCCGCGCGGTCATGAGTTCGAGGTGCAGCCGCGGCGAGGTCGCCCCGGTCATGTCCGTCAGCGCCCGGTTCGCGATGTCCGCCGCACGCGAGAGCCCGGTCGCACCGAAGACACCGGCCTGCCGGGTCATCGTGTCGAGCTCTTCCGGTGAGACGCCCCGGAGGACGGCCGCGGCGCTCTCGTTGGTCGCGGCCACGACGATGAGGTCACGGAGGCGCTCGAGGAGGTCCTCGACGAAGCGACGAGGGTCCTGCCCGGTCTGCACGACCCGGTCGATGGCGGCGAACGCCGATGCCGGGTCGGCCACGGCGAGCGCGTCGACCACGTCGTCGAGCAGTGCGGCGTCGGTGTAGCCGAGGAGCGCGACGGCCCGCTCGTACGCGATCGCCCCGTCCTCGCTGCCGGCCATGAGCTGGTCGAGCAGCGACAGGGTGTCACGGACGGAACCGCCGCCGGCGCGGACGACCAGGGGCAGCACGCCGGGCGCGACCGAGACCGATTCCTGCTGGCAGAGCTGTTCGACGTACTCGAGCATCGCGGCCGGCGGGACGAGGCGGAACGGGTAGTGGTGGGTGCGCGAGCGGATCGTGCCGATGACCTTCTCGGGCTCGGTCGTCGCGAAGATGAACTTGACGTGCTCCGGCGGTTCCTCGACCAGCTTGAGCAGCGCGTTGAAGCCCTGCGGCGTCACCATGTGCGCCTCGTCGAGGATGAAGATCTTGTAGCGGTCGCGCGCCGGGGCGAACACGGCGCGGTCGCGCAGGTCACGGGCGTCGTCGACGCCGTTGTGGCTGGCGGCGTCGATCTCGATCACGTCGAGCGATCCCCCGCCGCCGCGTGCCAGTTCGACGCAGCTCGGGCAGACGCCGCACGGGGTGTCGGTGGGGCCCTCGGCGCAGTTCAGGCAGCGCGCGAGGATGCGCGCGGACGTCGTCTTGCCGCAGCCGCGCGGGCCGCTGAACAGGTAGGCGTGGTTGACCCGGTTCGTGCGCAGGGCCGTCCGGAGGGGATCGGTGACCTGCGACTGTCCGATCAGCTCGGCGAAGTTCTCGGGCCGGTAACGGCGATACAGGGCGGTGACCACGCCCCAAGGGTAGCCGGGACGACCGACACCCGATGGTCGGACCGGACCGCCTGTGGGAAGTGGGCGGCGGGCGCGTGACGAACCGCGCCTCCCGTCCGTGCAGACGACGGGACGGGAGGCGCGGTTCGTACGTGCGACGGACTCAGACGCGTCCGCGGCGGCGGACGCCGCGGGCGAGCCGCGACAGACCCAGCAGGAGGAAGCCGAGCACCACCAGGCCACCCGCTGCCCCGGCGAGCGGGGCCACGTCGGCACCGGTGAACGCGAGCGCACCGGACCCGGAACCTGTCCCGCTCCCGTTCCCGGACCCGTTGCCGCCGGTCCCGGGCGCGCCCGGCGTCCCGGGCGTCCCGGGCGTTCCGGGTGTGCCGGGCGTTCCGGGCGTTCCGGGCGTCCCAGGCGTGCCGGGTCCACCCGGCACCGCGGCGTCGACCACGACCGCGACCGACTGCACGGCCGACGTCGCACCCGCCACCGTCTGCGTCACGCGGATGGTGTGCTGCCCGACCGCCAGTCGCAGGACGACCGACCAGGTGCCGTCCTCGGCCGAAGTCGTCGTGACGGGCGTGCCGTCGTCGGCGACGACCGTGACGGTCGCTCCCGGCTCGGCGGTCCCGGTGACCCGCCAGTCGACGGTCCCGGCGGCCGAGGCCGTCTGGTGCGCGCCCGGCGTGGGCGAGGTGACCGCGAGCGGCTCCACCGCGTCGACCACGATCGGGACCGGCTGCGAGACCGTCGTCGTGCCGTTCACGGACTGCGACGCCTCGATGGTCCACTCCCCCTCGGGGACGCGGTCGAACGTGACGCTCCAGTCGCCGTCGGCGTCCGCGGTCGTGGTGCGGACCTGCCCGTTCGACAGGCGCACCGTGACGAGCGCTCCCGGTGTGGCGTGCCCGGTCACCGTGAAGCTGCCGGTGTCGCCGGTGCCCGTCGCGGGGATGAGCTGGCCGGGGACCGGGCTCGTGATGGTCACGTCGGTCGGCTGGGCGACCACGACCCGCACGGTGCTCGTCACCGGGTCGGAGGTCACGCCGCCGACGGTCTCCGTGACCGACACGGTGTGGGTGCCCGGCGGGACCCGGGTGACGGTGACGGTCCACGAACCGTCTCCACCCGCGGTCGTCGTCGCGGTCCGGCCGTCGATGTCGACGGAGACCGTGGCGCCCGGCTCGGCGGTGCCGCTGACCGGGATCGACGTCGTGGCACCGGTGGTCGGGACGACCTGGCCGTCGGTCGGGCTGGTGACCCTGACCGGTGCGGCCGCGGCGACGGAGAACCCGACCTGCGGGGCGTTCGTCGTCGTCCCGCCGACCGTCTGCGCGGCGGCGATCGTGTGCGGGCCGGTGCCGACGTCCGGCACTGTGACGGCCCACTCGCCGTCGCCGTCTGCCGTCGTCGTGACCGGGGTCCCGCCGTCGACGCGGACCGAGACGGCCGCGTTCGGGGCGGAGACACCGGTGACCCGGACGTCCGTGGTGCCGCCGAGCACGCGGTAGGCGGTGCCGTTCTCCGGGGAGGTGACGACGATCGCGTCCACCGCGGCGACCTCCACCGTCAGGTCGCGCTCGATCGGCGACGACGTCGTGCCGTTCACGACCTGCGTGACGACGATCGTGTGGTCGCCGGCGTCGAGACCGGTGAGCTCGGTCGACCAGCGGCCGTCCGGGCCGACCGGGACCTGGACGGGGTCGCCGTCGTCGGTCACGATCCGCACGGTACCGCCGGGCTGCCCCTGGCCGCTGACCGGGATGCTCGCGGTCGTGGTGCCGGCCGGCACGGTCACGGTGTCGCCGTCAGCAGGGGTGTCGACCGTCAGCGCTGCACCCGCGGCGACCGTGAAGGTCGTCGAGACCGGCGCCGAGGTCGATCCCGCGACCGTCTGGGTGGCACGGACGGTGTGCTCACCGGTGCCGAGGCCCTCGAGGTCGACGGACCAGGTGCCGGCCGCGGTCGCCGTCACGGTCCGGGGGTCGCCCCCGTCGACCGCCACCCGGACGGTGGCCAGCGGCTCGGCGGCGCCGTTCGCGGTCACGGTCGCGATCGAGTCCTGCTGCGCGACGCGCACGGTCGACCCGTTCGCCGGGGTGGCGATCGTGATCGGGTCAGCGACGAGCACCCGGATGCCGACGGTGACCGGGGCGGAGACGGTGTCACCGATCCGCTGCGTGACGCTGACCGTCGGGGTGCCCGCGGGCACGTCGGGCACCGAGACGCTCCAGTTGCCGCCGGTGTCCGCGGTGGTGGACTCGCTGCGTCCGCCGCCGAGGTCGACCACGACGGTCGCACCGGGCTCCGCCGTCCCGCTGACGTCGACCGTGGTGGTCGCGCCCTCGCCGGCGACGGTGTACTCCTGGCCTGCCGTCGGTTCGGCGATCTCGACCGGGGCTCCGGCCTCGATCTCGAAGGCCGACTCGACCGGGGTGGTGGACGTGGACCCGTCGACCGTCTGCGTGACGCTGACGTCGTGCGTGCCGACGCCGAGGTCCGGCACGTCGACGCTCCACGCGCCGTCGTCACCGGCGGTGACCTCGACGGGGTCGCGGTCGTCGACGGTGACCGTGACGGTGGCGCCCGGCTGGGCGTCACCGGCGATCGTCACCGTGGTGGTGGCGTCGCCGTCCGCGACGGTGATCGGGTCCTCGCCGGGCTGGCGGACGGTCAGGTCGGCCGCGGCGACGACGGACACCGGTCGTGCGACCGCCGCGCTCGTCGTCCCGTTCACGGCTTGGGTGACCTCCGCCGTCCACGAACCGGTTGGCACGTCCTCGACCGTCGTGGCCCAGTCCCCGTCGTCGTCGACCCGTGCCGTCGCGGTCCCGCCGTCACCGAGGTCGACCGTGACGGTCGCCCCGGGCTGGCCGGTGCCGGCGAACCGCACGTCGGTCGTGGCGTCGTCGTCGGCCACCGTCACGGAGGCGGCCCCGGCCGGGGTCGTCACCGTGAGCGGTGCACCGGCGCGGACCGACACCGCCGCGGTGACGGGTGCCGACGTCTGCCCGCCGACGACCTGCGTCGCGCGGACCGTGTAGTCGCCGACCGGGACGTCCGCGAACGTCGTCTCCCAGGCGCCGTCGGCAGCGGCGGTCACCTCGTCGGAGTCGCCGTTCGACAGCGTCACCGTGACGGTGGCCCCGCCCTGTGCCCGTCCCGCGGCCCGCACGTCGGCCGTGCCGGCCGCGTCGGCGACCGTCAGGACGGCGCCGTTCGTCGGAGCGGTCAGGGAGAGCGCGGTCCCGGCACGGACGGCGACGGTCTGTGCGGGACTGGAGGCGCTGGTCCCGCCGACCGTCTGGGTCGCGGTGAGCGTCGGGTCACCGACACCGACCCCGCCGAACGTGACCGTCCAGTCGCCGTCGCCGTCGCCGTCCGCGGTGGTGGTCGCCTCGTCGTCGCCGAGTCGCACCGTGACCGGAGCGTTCGGCTCGGCCGTCCCGGTGACCGTGACGTCACGCGTCGCGTCGGCGTCCGGGACGAGCAGCACGGCGCCGGCGGCCGGGGTCGTCACCGTGACCGCGTCCGCGGCCTCGATCGTGACGGTGCGCGTCGCCGGGTCGGAGACCGCCGGGGACGAGACCGTCCCGGGCAGCGTCTGCGTCACCGACACCGGGTGCTCGCCGACGGCGAGGTCCGGGAAGGTCACCGACCAGGTGCCGTCCGGGGCGACCGTCGTCCGCTGGTCGTCCTCACCGGTCGTGCTCGCGGTCACCGCGGCGCCGGGCTGGCCGGTGCCGGAGACCGTCACGTCACGTCGGACGTCGTCGCCCGCGACCGTGATCGGCGCCGTGCCGGGGGTGGTGATCGCGAGCTGCGCGGCCGTGACGACCTGGAACGTGGTCGGGATCGCGGTGGTGACCACGCCCTCGACGCTCTGGCTCGCGTTCACCGTGTACGTGCCGGTGGGTGCGAGACCGGTGGCGTCGACACTCCACACGCCGTCGCCGTCGGCCGTGGTGGTGAACTGCGTGTCCGGGCCGAGCGAGACCGTGATGTCCGCGTCCGGCTCCGAGGTGCCGGAGATCGGGACGGTCGCGGTCGCGTCGCCGTCGACGACGACGAAGCGCGAACCGACGGCCGGCGAGTCGATCGCGACGGCGGTCCCCGGCACGACGGTGAAGTCGCGCGTCACCGTGGGTCCGGTCGTGCCGTTCACGGTCTGCACGGCGGTGACGGTGTGGTCGCCGATGCCGAGCTGCGTCGGGTCGGTCGCCCAGTTGCCGGAGCCGTCGGCGACCACGTCGACCGGGTCGCCGTCGTCGACCGTGACCCGCACGCTCGCACCCGGCTCGGCGGTGCCGCGCACGACGACGCCGATCTGGCCGCCCGCTCCCGCGGGGACCTCCTGCGCGTCCGTCGGCGACTCGATCACCAGGTCGTCGGCGACGGCGATCGCGAAGTCCCGGTCGACGGCTGCGGACGTCTGCCCGCCGACCGTCTGCGTGACGCTCGCGGTGTGGTCGCCCGCGCCGACGTCCGGCAGGGTCACCGACCACGCACCGTCGTCGCCGGCGGTCGTGGTGACCGGGTCGCCCGTCCCGTCGAGGACGACGCTGATGCCGGCGCCCGGCTGCGCGGTGCCCGAGACGACGACGTCGATCGTCGAGTCGTCGGTCGCGACGTCGGTCGTGCCGTCCTGGGTCGGCGAGGTCACGGCGAGCGCCGCGCCGGCGACGACCGTCACGACCTCGCGCACGGCCGGCGAGGTGGTCCCGCCCACGGTCTGCGTCGCCTGGATCGTGTACCGGCCGACCGGGACGTCCTGGACCGTGGCGGTCCAGTCCCCGTCGCCGTTCGCGGTCGCGGTGGCGGTCAGCCCGCCGCCGAGCGAGATCGCGACGTCGGCGCCGGGCTCGGCGGTACCGGTCACGTCGAGGTCGGTCGTCGTGTCCGCGTCGAGCACGGTGACGGTGGCACCGGGTGCCGGGGCGGTGATCGCGATCGGGTCACCGGCGGCGACGGTGAAGTCGCTCGTCACGGGGCCGGAGGTCGTCCCGCCCACGGTCTGCCGAGCGGTCGCGGTGCGGTCGCCGACCGGGACGCCCTGGAAGGTCGCCTCCCAGTCGCCGTCGCCGTTCGCGGTCACCGTCGCGGTGAAGGACCCGCCGATGCCGACCGTGACCTGCGCGTTCGGTGCGGCGGTGCCGGACACCGTGACGGGCGTGGTCGAGGTCGGGTCCGCGACGGTGATCGTGCTGCCGTCCTCGGGTGCGTCGATCGTCAGCGCCGGGGCGGCCGTGACCGTGAAGGCACGTGTCACGGGGGCACTCGTCGAGGACCCGACGGTCTGCGTCACCTGGGCGGAGTACGACCCCGCGGGGACACCCGTCACCGTCGTCGACCAGGTACCGCCGGCGTTCGCCGTGGTCGTGGCCGTGCGGCCGCCACCGAGGTCGACGTCGACCCGGGCGCCGGGCTGCGCCGAACCGGAGAACGGCACGTCGCGGGTGGTCCCGGCGAGCGGGAAGTCCTGGCCGGCCGTCGGGCTGTCGACCGTGAGGCCGGCTGCGGCGACGACCCGGAAGGCCCGCGTCACGGGCGCCGAGGTGGTGTCCCCGACGGTCTGCGTCACGCTCGCGGTCGGTTCGCCGATCGGGACGTTCGGCACCGTGATGCTCCACGCGCCGCTCGCGTTCGCCGTGCCGGTCGCGGTGAGGCCGCCGCCGAGGTCGACGTCGATGCGGGCGTTCGCGGTCGCGGTGCCGGTCAGGGTCACCGGCGCGGTGGCGCCGGTGGTCGTGAAGGTCTGCCCCGCGGTCGGCGTCGAGATGGTCAGGGCCTGCTGCGCGACGACCGAGAACTGCTGCGTGGCCGAGCCCGCCGCTGCTCCCCCGACGGTCTGGGTCGCGGTCGCGGTGTACGAGCCGGTCGGCACGTTCGCCACCGAGGTGCTCCACGTCCCGTTGGCCGCCACGGTCGCGGTGCCCGTCCGGCCGCCGCCGAGGGTCACGGCGATCGTGGCTCCGGGTTCGCCGGCGCCGCCGACGGTGACACTGCGGGTGGAGGACGCCGTCGGCACGCTGAACACCTGGTTCGCGGTCGGGGCCGTGATCGTCGGCGCGACGAAGGCCGAGGCCCGCACGGTCGACGTGGCGAGGTCGACGGTGGCGACGTTCGCCCCCGGCAGGATCGACAGCCGCAGGGCGTGCACGCTCCGCGAGCCGGGGTCGTACCCGCGGCCGTCGCGGAACCCGGTCGCGGTGTCCTGCGCGTTGACGGTGAGGTCGACGACCTGGCGGAGGAGCAGGACGACCGGCGACAGCAGCGTCGCCACGGCTGTGGTCGTGGTGGTCAGGGTGGTGCCGAGCTGCGTGAGGGCGGTCCCGCCGATGATCGGCCGGAGCGCGGTCTGCAGGGTCGGGACGACGATGCCGGAGACGACCGGCGCGAGCACGGTGCCGAGGGGCAGCGGCAGGCCGACGAGGCTCCCCGATGCGGTGACGGTCGGGTTCGCCGTCGCGGTGCCGGCCAGCGCGCCGAGGGTCGTGTCGACCTGCAGACCGATCGCGGCCGCCGACTGCCCGAGGACGGTGGCGTTGGTGGCGATGTTCACGCGCACCGCGGTGGAGTTGATCGTGTTGACGACCGCCGTCTGCAGCGTGGTGGGCAGCTGCGTGCCGAGGATCGTGGCGATGCTCTGGTTGATCGAGTCCACGGCGACCGTCGTCAGCACCGGGGTGTTCGCGGGCTGGCCGTTGAGGGCCGTGAGCTTGTCGAGGTCGACCGTGATCGTGCCGGTCGCCGGGACGATCGTCACGGCGCCGTCCGTGAGCGGCTGCTGGAGGACCTGGGTGAGGGTGCCGTCGAGGTTGAGGTTCACGTTCGCGGTGATGGTGGTGCCGCTCACGTTCACCGTGCCGAGCAGCGCCTGGCGGAGGAGCGTCTGGATCTGGCCGGACACCGCTGCGGTGGTGCCCTGCAGCGCTCCCCCGGTGCCGAAGACGCCGTTCACCGAACCCGACACCGTGCGGAGCTCGTCACGGAGCGAGGTCGTCAGCCCCTGGACGGCGGGGCTCGTCAGCGTGAGGTCGGCTCCGGCGATCCGGTAGTCGCTCGTGGTGCTGACCGTCGCGCCGCGCGTCGCGGACAGGGTCGAGGCGAGCGCCCCGACACGCAGCTGCGCGTTCGAGAGCACCGTCGTGTCGGCACCGACCCGGCTGAAGAGCGGGTTGAGGTCGAGCGTCGACGCCCCGGTGCCGATCCCGGTCCCGACGCCGATGCCGCCGTCGTTCGTCAGGAGGCCGGAGGACGCCGTCGCACCGTTCGCCGAGGTCGTCGCGTACTGGCCGGCCACCCCGAGGGTGAGGATGCCGTTCGCCCCGAGCAGGTCGATGTCGTTGCCGAGGTCCACCCCCACGGTGTTCAGGGCCTCGACGTTGAGCGGCTGGTTCGTCGTCCCGCCGCCGGTCGTCGCACCGCGCGCGGAGTAGGCGCCGCCGAGCTGGGCGATGCCGTCGACGTCCACGATGCCCGAGCCGCTGAGCAGGAGCCCCTCGGCCTCGGAGACGTCGGTCTGTGCAGCCGCAGCGGGTTGGATCGCCACGGTGGCGGCGAGGAGCGCCGTCACCGTGGCGATGACGCCGCCGCGCAGGAGGAGACGCCGATCGTCCGATGCTCGTCGTCGAGCTCGGCCGCCAGCACCGAAGATCCGTCGTGTCCAGTCGCCCGCCGTCGTGGGTACACGGGTACCCCGCAGCGACACGTGCCTGCGCATGCGTGTCTCTTTTCCTGGCGAGCGCGCTCGCCACCTGATCCGGAACTCCCCCGCTGGTGAGGCGGTGGAGGGTCAGGAGCCCTGGTTGGGGGTTCCTGAGGGCGATCTTTGCACACGATCAGGTTGCTGTCCGCAACCCGTTACGAAAGAGACACCGGGCGCACGAAAAGACTCCTCACGCACCCGCACCGGGACAGACACAGCCCCGGTTACCCTCCCCGGGAACGGAAAAGACTCCTCACGCACCCGCCAGAGCCCGGTTACCCTTGCTGCGTTTCCGCCCTGGGGGAGTTGGCCTGGATGGCGTCACGTGAGGAGCCGCCGAGAAGTCTACCGGACGCGACGGGCAAGATCGGACACATGAAGATCGCCATCGCCGGAGGCCACGGCCAGATCGCCCTCCTCCTCGCCCGCCAGATCACCGACGCCGGCCACGACGCCGTCGCCATCGTCCGCAACCCCGCGCACGTCACCGACGTGGAGCAGCAGGGCGGACGGGCGATCGTCGCGGACCTCGAGCAGCTCGACGACGACGAACTCGGGCTCCGGCTGCGCGGGGTCGACGCGGTGGTGTTCGCCGCCGGGGCCGGTCCGGGGAGCGGCGCCGAGCGGAAGCTCTCGGTCGACCGGGACGGGGCGATCCTCCTGGCGGACGCGGCCGAGCGCGCCGGCATCCGCCGCTACGTGATGATCTCGGCGATGGCGGCGGACTCGTACGACCCGGAGCGTGCGGTCGTGCCCGCCCGGTCCGAGGCCGATGTCTTCCAGGTGTACCTCCGCGCGAAGGCCGAGGCGGACGCGAACCTGCGGGCGCGGAGCCTCCGGTGGACGATCGTCCGACCCGGGGGCCTGCTCGACACGCCGCCCCAGGGCACGGTCGACGTCGGCGCCACGGTCCCCCGCGGCACGATCCCACGCTCGGACGTCGCGGCGGTGGTGCTCCACGCGCTCCTCGACGACACCGCGGTCGGCGTGCAGTTCGAGGTCACGAGCGGCGACACCCCGATCCCCGCCGCGGTCGCGTCGCTCGGCTGACGCCCGCCGACGGCAGCGGCGTCGAACCACGGATCCGACGTCGAACCGGGCGACGACGGTGGTTCGACGTCGGATTCATGGTTCGATCGCGGCGCCGCGCCCGCCGCAAGCGCGCCGCGGCGCCGCGCGCGCGGCGCCGCGCCTCAGAGCGCGACCGCAGCCGACTGCCGGGCGATCTCCAGTTCCTCGTTCGTCGGGATCACGAGCACCGCGACGCGCGACGTGTCCGTGGAGATGAGCCGCGCCTCCCGAGATGCCAACTCGTTGCGGTCCGCGTCGATCTCGATGCCCAGGTGCTCGAGCCCGGCGAGCACGCGCCGGCGCAGCAGCGCGTTGTTCTCGCCGACGCCCGCGGTGAAGACCACCGCGTCCAGCCCGCCGAGCTGCGCCGTGTAGGCGCCGACGTACCGACGGATCCGGTGCCGGTACACGGCGAGCGCTGCCTCGGCCACCTCGTCGCCGTGCAGCGCCGCGTCCTGCACGTCGCGCATGTCCCCGTTGCCGGTCAGGCCGAGCAGCCCGGACTCCTTGTTGAGCATGGTGTCGAGCTCGTCGAAGGAGAGCCCGGCCTCGCGGTGGAGGTGGATGAGGACCGCGGGGTCGAGGTCTCCGGAGCGGGTGCCCATCACGAGACCCTCGAGCGGGGTGAGGCCCATCGAGGTCTCGATCGAGCGTCCACCGTCGATCGCCGCGGCGGACGCCCCGTTGCCGAGGTGCAGCACGATCGTCTTGAGCTCGGCGAGCGGACGGCCGAGGAACTCTGCCGCCTGCTCGGACACGTACTTGTGGCTCGTCCCGTGCATGCCGTAGCGGCGGATCGCGTACTTCGCGGCGAGGTCGGCCGGGATCGCGTACGTGTAGGCGTGCGGCGGCATCGTCTGGTGGAACGCGGTGTCGAACACGGCGACCTGCGGCACGTCCGAGAAGACCTGCTTCGCGGCGCGGATCCCCTCGAGGTTCGCCGGGTTGTGCAGCGGCGCGAGGCTGTTCAGCTCCTCGATCTGCCGCTCGACCTCGTCCGTCACCACGGTGGCCCGGTCGAAGGTGGTGCCGCCGTGCACGACGCGGTGGCCGACCACGGCGGGCGGGTGCGCGTCGAAGGACGGCCCGACCTTCGCGAAGGCGTCGATCATGGCCTGGAAGCCGGCCGCGTGGTCGGCCACCGGGGTCGAGTCGTTCGACGAGGACTCCCCCGTGAGCGCGTTGGTGTGCTTCCACGCCCCCGTCGACTCGCCGATGCGTTCGACGAGCCCGGAGGCGAGCGTGCGCTCCCCCTCGAGCTCGATGAGCTGGTACTTGAACGAACTCGATCCGGAGTTCACGACGAGGGCTGCGGTCACGGGATGGGTCACTTTCTCGGTCGGACGGGAGGCGCGGTGCGGGTCGCGCGGGTCAGCCCGCGTCGGTCGCGGTGCCGGCCTGGATCGCGGTGATCGCGACGGTGTTGACGATGTCGCCGACGAGCGCACCGCGGGAGAGGTCGTTGATCGGCTTGCGCAGACCCTGCAGGACCGGGCCGATCGCCACGGCACCGGCCGAGCGCTGCACGGCCTTGTACGTGTTGTTGCCCGTGTTGAGGTCGGGGAAGATGAACACCGTGGCGCGGCCCGCGACGGGCGAGTCCGGCATCTTCGTCGACGCGACCGTCGGGTCGGCGGCGGCGTCGTACTGGATCGGCCCCTCGACGAGCAGGTCCGGGCGGCGCTCGCGCACGAAGGCGGTGCCGGCGCGGACCTTGTCGACGTCCGCTCCCGAGCCGCTGTCGCCCGTCGAGTAGCTGAGCATCGCCACGCGCGGGTCGATGCCGAACTGCGTCGCGGTCTCGGCGGACGAGATCGCGATGTCCGCGAGCTGCTCGCTCGTCGGGTCGGGGATGACCGCGCAGTCGCCGTAGACGAGGACCCGGTCGGCGAGGGCCATCAGGAAGACGCTCGACACGATCGAGGTGTCCGGCCGGGTCCTGATGATCTCGAACGACGGCCGGATCGTGTGCGCCGTGGTGTGCTTCGCGCCGGAGACCATGCCGTCGGCGAGCCCGAGCTGCACCATCATCGTGCCGAAGTAGGACACGTCGGTCACGGTGTCGCGGGCGAGCTCGATCGACATGCCCTTGTGCGCCCGGAGGCGGGTGTACTCCTCGGCGAAGCGCTCGCGGAGCTCGGGGTCGAACGGGGAGACGAGCTGCGCGGCGTCGAGGTCGAGGCCGAGCTCGGTCGCCCGGGTCCGGATCGCGGCGGGGTCGCCGAGGATCGTGAGCTCGCACACCTGACGCTGCAGGAGCGTCGACGCGGCGCGGAGGATGCGGTCGTCCTCCCCCTCGGGCAGGACGATGCGCTTGCCGTACCCGCGGGCCCGGTCGAGCAGTCCGTGCTCGAACATGAGCGGCGTCACGACCCCGGAGGGCGTGAGCTGCAGGCGGTCGCGCAGGGCGTCGGCGTCGACGTGCTGCTCGAACAGCGCGAGCGCGAGGTCGGCCTTGCGGGGCGAGTCCGCCGCGAGCCGTCCGCGGGTCTGGGTGATGCGGAGCGCGGTGTCGTAGGTGCCGAGGTCGTTCTGCGCGATCGGCAGCGAGCTCGACAGCCCCTCGAGCAGGCGGGAGATCTGCGGTGCCGTCTCGAAGCCGCCGTTGAGGATCACCCCGGCGAGGCTCGGGAAGGTCTCGGACTGGTTCGCGAGGAGCGTCGCGATGAGGACGTCGCTGCGGTCCCCCGGGACGACGACGATCCCGCCCTCGATCAGGCGCGGCAGGACGTTCTCCATGCTCATGCCGGCGACGACGGTGCCGAGGGCCTCGCGGTCGAGCAGCGCTTCGTCGCCGCGCACCAGGGTCGCCCCGGTGGCCTCGAGCAGGGCGCGGACGGTCGGCGCGACGAGGACACGGTCCTCGGGGATGGCCCACACGGGCAGGTCGGGGTGGTCGTCGCTGACGGCCTGCCGGACGCTCGACACGACCGACGGCAGGGCATCGGGGTCGGCACGGTTCACGACGATGCCGAACAGCTGGGCGTGCGCGGCGCGGAGCTCGCTCGTCGTGACGTCGGCGACCTGGGCCATGTCCTCGGGGGTGCGGGCACCGCGTTCGGCGGCGTCGCGGCCACCGAGCACGAGCAGCACCGGAGCGCCCAGGTTGACCGCGACCTTGGCGTTGAACGACAGTTCCGTGGGGCTGCCGACGTCTGTGTAGTCCGACCCGAGCACCACGACCGCGTCGCACTGCCGCTCGACCTGGGCGAAGCGGGTGACGATCGTCGCGAGCGCCGCGTCCGGGTCGGCGTGCACGTCGTCGTAGGTGACGCCGACCGCGTCGTCGTAGGAGATGCCGACCGCGGTGTGCTGCAGCAGGAGCTCGAGCACGTAGTCCGGCTCGTCGACGGAGCGGGCGACCGGTCGGAACACCCCGACCCGTCCGACCGAGCGTGCGAGGGTCTCGAGGACACCGAGGGCGACGGTGCTCTTGCCCGTGTGTCCTTCTGCTGACGTGATGTAGATGCGGGTCGACACGCGTCCAGGGTAGTCGGCGCACACGGCACGACATCTGGGAGCCCCGGCACTTCCGACACGCGGTCGTGAGCACTCCGGAGAACCTGTACCATTGGGTGTCGTCGTCGGAAGACGGCGCCAGGAGAATTCGCCTAGTGGCCTATGGCGCACGCTTGGAAAGCGTGTTGGGTGCAAGCCCTCGGGGGTTCGAATCCCCCATTCTCCGCCAGAGCACGGAACGCCCCGGGAACCGATCGGTTCCCGGGGCGTTCGTCGTCCGGAGCACTCCGGCGCACTCCGGACAGGACGGTCCCCCACCCGGCGGACCCCGCCGAACCCCGTTCGCCATGGACTGGCCGGGAAACGATGCCGAGGGGTGGAACGGGCTGTCCCCGATACCCGTCGGTCGCCTAGACTGACCCGAAGGACGGCCCCGGGACGGGTCGGACACGGTGCACGGAGCGGCAGGGGCGCGCTCCCCGGGCGAGCGTCGAACGCTGCCCGGGCACCCGAGGGACGAGGAGTCCACGTGGGGGACCTGACGGCGCCGGCAGCAGCTCGGCCGAGCGCGACCGTGTACGACGTGGTCCTCCGGCCGCGTCGCTCGCTCGTGCGCTCGACGATCCTGAGCGTCGTGTTCTCGGCCGTCCCCCTCGCCGTCGCCCTCGTCTGGGTCTCCCTCCCGATGCGCCTCTGGCCGGTCGTCACGGGTGCGGTCATCCTGCTCGCGGCCGCCGTCGCCGTCGTCTTCGTGCGCCTCGGCACCGCGTTCATCGGCATCGACCCGGTGGCGATCACGGTGCGCGGCGTCCTCACGCAGAACCGTCGGGTGGACCGCGACCGCGTCCACAGCCTGGTCCTCGCCACCACGTACGGCAGCGCGGTCGAGCGCACGACGCGCGAGCTCATCGCCCTCGACGCCGCCGGCGCCCACTTGTTCCGCCTCCGCGCCGACACCTGGAGCGACGCCGGCATCGACAGCATCGTGGACGCCCTCGGCGTGCAGGTCACCGACGAGACCCGGCCGATGTCGATCCGCGAGTTCGTGCGGCGCTACCCGGCGAGCCGGTCCTGGTACGAGCAGCGCGGAGCGTACGTCGCCGTCGGTGCGGTGGCGGTCCTCGCGGTCGCCGGGCTGCTCGTGGTCGAGACCACCGGCCTCCTCGGCTGACCCCTCAGCGACGGCGGCGCAGGGTCGAGAAGATCCCCTGCACGACCTCCTTGGCGATCGTCCTGCCCAGCCCGGACCCGAGCAGGTCCGACAGCGGGTCGTCCGCCTTCCGTGACGTCGTCGTCCGGGACGACGTGCGCCCCGACCGCCGCGCATCGGCAGCCCGTTCGGCTCGCTCGAACTCCCGCTGCGCCCGTTCGTACTCCTTCTGTGCCGCCGCTCGTTCGCGCGCCTCGGTCTTCTCCTTCGCGGCGGCCTCCTTCGCTGCGGCGGCAGCGGCGCGGGCCGCCTCCTTCTCCGCCTCGGCGGCAGCGGTCGCCGCGGCCTTCTCGGCGTCCGCGGCAGCCGCGTCCGCAGCGGCGGCCTCCATCCGGCGGGCGAGCATCTCGTACGCCGAGTCGGGATCGAGCCGCGTGCCGTAGGTGGGCAGGAGCGGGGATGCCTGCACCCGTGCCGTCATCTCGGCCGCGGGCATCGGGTCCATCGAGCCCTCGGGGGCTCGCAGGCGCGTCCAGGCCACCGGCGTCGGCGCGCCCTTCTCGTTCATCACGGTGACGATCGCCTCACCGGTGGCGAGCGAGGTCAGCACCTCCCCGAGGTCGTAGTCGCTCGTCGGGTAGGTCGACACCGTCGCGCGGAGTGCCTTCGCGTCGTCGGGGGTGTGCGCCCGCAGCTGGTGCTGGATCCGCGAGCCGAGCTGGGCGAGCACGTCGTTCGGGACGTCCTTCGGGGTCTGCGTGACGAAGAAGATCCCGACGCCCTTCGAACGGATGAGCCGGACCGTGCGGACGATCTGCTCGAGGAAGTCCGCCGACGCCCCGCTGAAGAGCAGGTGCGCCTCGTCGAAGAAGAACACGAGCTTCGGCTTGTCCTGGTCGCCCACCTCGGGGAGCTCGTTGAAGAGGTCGGCGAGGAGCCACATCAGGAACGTCGAGAAGACCTCGGGCTGGTCCTGCACGCCGGGCACCTCGAGCAGGCTGACGATCCCCCGGCCGTCGGCGGCGGTGCGGAGGAACACGGTCGTGTCGATCTCCGTCTCGCCGAAGAACTGGTCGGCGCCCTTGTCGGCGAAGGTGATCAGCTCGCGGAGGATCACCCCGGCGGTCTGCTTCGACAGTCCGCCGAGCTCGGCGAGCTCCGCCTTGCCCTGGTCGCTCACGAGGAAGGTCAGCACGCTCCGTAGGTCGGACAAGTCGACGAGCGGCAGCCCGGCCCGCTCGGCGTAGTGGAACACGAGCCCGAGGGAGGACTCCTGCGTGTCGTTCAGCCCGAGCACCTTCGACAGCAGGAGCGGTCCGAACCCGGACACGGTCGCACGGATCGGCACGCCGGTCCCCTGCCCGCCGAGCGAGTAGAGCTCCGCCTCGCTCGCCACCGCGCGCCACTCCTGGCCGATCCCGGCGGTGCGCGCGAGGAGCTTGTCGTTCGGCGTGCCCGCGACCGCCAGCCCGGACAGGTCGCCCTTGATGTCGGCGGCGAAGACGGGCACCCCGTTCGCGGCGATCTGCTCGGCGAGGACCTGCAGCGTGCGCGTCTTGCCCGTGCCGGTCGCGCCCGCGACGAGACCGTGTCGGTTGAGCATGCCGAGCGGGATCCGGACCTGCACGTCGGGCACCGCGGCACCGTTCACGAGGGCGCCGAGCTGCAGCGCGCTGCCCTCGACCTCGTAGCCGGCGCGGATCGCCGCGACGGCGTCCGCGCCGAGCGGCCCCTCGGTGGTGGTCGGCTCGGGAGGCACGGTGCCGGTCGTCGACGTCGGCTCGCCCGCCGGGGCGGTCGCGTCCACCGCCGGGGCCGGGGAGTCGACGACCGCCGGCTCCGCGTCGGGGTCGAGCCGCGCCTCCTGGCCCTGCGCCACCGCGGCGGCGAGTTCCTCCGCCCGCTGCACCGCCTCGTCCGCGAGGCGCCGGGCCTCGTCGGCCGCCTGCTTCGCTGCCTCGGCCGCTGCCCGTGCCTGCGCCACCACGTCGCTCATGTCCACAGCATACGAACGGCCGGACGCTCCTGTCCGGCGCGTGCCGTGGCACCGTGCGACGGTCAGTGCGTGAGCGCCGGGACCGTCCTCGGTCGGACGACCGCCCAGAGCAGCACGATCGCGACGGCCGACGTGCACGCCATCACCGCTGCCATCGGGGTCGCCGTGGTGATGCCGATCCACCCGACCACGGGCGAGATGATCCCCGCCACGCCGAAGTTCAGCGCGCCGAGGAGCGAGGCGGCGGTGCCGGCCTCCTTGCCGTGGGCGGCGAGTCCGATCACCTGGACGAGCGGGAACGAGAAGCCGCACGCGGCGATGAAGAACCAGAGCGGCACGAGCACCCCGACCAGTCCGGCGCCGAGCTGGTCGAGCACCATGATCGCGACGGCGGCGAGGAACAGGGTCGCGGTCGAGCACGCGAGGATCCACTGCGGTCCGACGCGCTGCGCCAACCGCGCGGAGACCTGCACGCCGACGACGACGCCGACCGAGTTCACCGCGAACAGCAGACCGTACTGCTGCGCGTCGAGCCCGTACAGGCCCTGGAACAGGAACGGTGACGCGCTGAGGTACGAGAAGAGCCCGCTGAAGACCATCGCCCCGATGAGCGCGACCCCGACGAAGACGCGGTCGGAGAAGAGTGCCCGGTACCGCTGCCCGATGGTGGAGTGCCCGGCCTCGTGCCGACGTGCCGGCGGGAGCGTCTCGACGATGAGCAGGACCGCGGCGAGCACGACAGCGGCGCCGTAGCAGGCGAGGAAGACGAAGATCCCGTGCCAGCTCACGAACCGGAGCATCTGCGAGCCGATGAGCGGGGCGAGGATGGGCGCCAGGCCGTTCACCATCGCGAGGCGGGACAGCATCCGCACGAGCGGCTTGCCGCCGAACAGGTCGCGCACCGTCGCCATCGCCACGACGCCACCGGCCGCTGCGCCCATGCCCTGCAGGACGCGGAAGAGCGCCAGCACCTCGACGTTCGGTGCCAGTGCGGCTCCGAGTGACGCTGCGACGTGCAGGCTCGTCGCGATGATGAGCGGGAGCCGGCGACCGACCTTGTCGCTCCACGGGCCGACCAGCAGCTGTCCGGCCGCGAAGCCGAGCGTCGTCGCGGTGAGGGTGAGCTGCACCGCCCCGTCGGTGATGCCGAACTCGTCCTTGAGCGACGGGAACGCCGGCAGGTAGAGGTCGATCGTGAACGGTCCGAGCGCGGTGAGGGCGCCCAGGACGAAGACGTAGACGAGTCGCTGCCGGCGGGAGAGCGCGTCTCCCGGGTGCAGGACGACACGGAGCGAACCGGTGGTGGCGGGCGCGGTCACGAGCAGGAGTCCTTCGACGGTGAGGGGTGGGGAGGTGATCGCGGCGTCGATCGAATCGATTCGTCCGCGGAACCATCCTACGGGTCCCCCGAGCACCACCGCAGCAGTCCGGGGCGTTCTCCCGCGTGTTGCCACGGCTCCCGCCCCGCTCGGACGCGGCACATGCGGTACCGTCGGACTGCTCGCCGCCGGTCGACCGCCGGCGGACGTCGTCCCGCCCGTTCCGCCGGAACACCGGCGGGACGGAACCGGATCAGAAGGGGGTGGCGTCATGGTGGATGCCCGCATCCTGCACACGACCGCTGCCCTGCGCGAGGCAATCCTGCGACTGGCCGCCGACCGGCCGGTGTCCGAGATCACGGTCGCCGACGTCACCCGGGCGGCCGGCATCAACCGCGCCACGTTCTACTCGCACGCGGTCTCCCCCGGGTCGTTGCTCGCCGACGTCCTCACACCGGAGCTCGACCGCATCCGCGAGGACGACGCCGAGGTCCGACGCGCGGCGTTCGCCCGGGGTGCCGGCGTCGACGAGTTCGCGACGATCACCCGACGCGGCATCAACGCCGTCGTCGAGCACGTCGTCGCGCACCGCGAGATCTACGGCAAGGCGCTCCCGGACCCGAACGACGCGTCGCTGCACCGTCTCCTCGTGGAGCACTTCACGGTGTCGAGCGAGCAGCACATCCGCACGCTCGAGCGCGAGCACCGGCCGGAACTCCTCGACGACGTCGCCGCGGGCTTCGTGGCGCAGGGCTTCGTCGGCGCGATCGAGGCCTGGCTCGCCGGACCGCGGCGGTCGCGGAAGGCACTGGTCGACACGATCGTGCTGTCGTTCCCGTCGTGGTGGCGCTGACCGCCCTGCCCGACGGACGTCAGTCGGTCGTGGGCTTCTCGCCCCGCTGGAGCGACTCGACCACGTCGACGGCCCCGCTGACGAGGTCGGCCTGGTCGTCGCCGGCCGGCACCCGGTAGTCCGCGGAGACGCCGTCGCCACCCGTGCCGCTCGTCGGCAGCGGGTCCCCCAGCGACACCACGACGACACCGGCGTCGTGCGCCGTCTGGATGACCCCGGTCAGCGCCGAGGCGTCGACCGCCCGCACGAGCAACGCCTTCGCGCCCGTGCGCACGAGCTGGTCCACCGCGGTGCGCTGTGCGGCGGCGGACCCGTCGGCCGGTGCGACGCGGACGTCCGCGGCGAAGCCGGCGTCGGTCAGTCCGGCCCGCAGGTCGGTACCGAGCGTGTCCTGCCCGGGTTCGAGGACCACGCCGATGACCGCGTGCCGGTCGAACCCGCCGTCGGAGCTGGTCAGGTCCGTGCTCTGCACCGGCGTGGGCGCCGCCGACGTCGTGCCCTGGCAGCCGGCCAGGGCGAGGGCCGCACCGATGACGACGGTGGCGGTGACGACGCGGAGGAGCACGACCGCCACGCTACCCGCCCACCGCGACGACGGACGGTGCCGGGACGGGGCCGAGGCGACGGACCGCGGCGACGGCGAGCACCGCGATCAGGGTCATGCCGCCGAACACGAGCGGGAACGACACCGCGGCGTCGGCACCGCCCGTCCCGATGAACAGCAGCCCGGTGACGGCGAGCCCGATCACGCTGCCCGAGGCGTCGGCGATGGTCAGGGCCGAGCTCGCGAACCCGTCGTCGCCCTCGCCGGAGAAGCGCAGCGTCAGCATCGAGGTCCGCGGGTAGATCGCCCCCATGCCCGCGCCGCCGACGAACCACCCGACGACGAGCAGCCACCACGGCAGGCCGAACGTGGCGACCGTCAGCGCCGTGAGCAGGCTGACGAGCACGAGCGCGAGACCGATCGCGAAGGTCCGGGTCGCGGTGAGCCGTTCCTCGCCCAGCCGTCCGTGCAGCCAGCTCGACCCGGCCCAGCTGAGCGCCGCGACCGTCAGTGCGAGCCCCGCCGCCGAGGCGGACAGGCCGTCCTTCGCCTGCAGCAGGAACGGCACGTACGCCTCGCTGCCGAAGAACGAGGCGGCGACGAGCCCCCGCAGCAGGATCACCGACGGCAGCCCCGGGGCGGCGCGGAAGGTGCCGGCGGGCAGCAGCGGGCGGAGTGCGAACCACGTCCCGAGGAGGCCGATGAGCACGGCGGCGACCCGCGCCCACGCGCCGAGGTCCGGGGCGACGTTGAGCAGCAGGATCGCCACCGCGGCGGCGACCGACCAGCCGATCCGGGACCGCTGCCACGCCGGACGGACCTCGGGTGCGGGTGGGTGCAGCCGGCCGAGGGTCGGGACGAGCAGGGCGAACGCGCCGACCGCGATGACGAGTGCACCGGCGAACACCCAGTGCCAGTTCCAGACGTCGGTGACGATGCCCGCGAGCGCCGGACCGACGAGCGCCGGCACCACCCACGCGGCGGCGAACCCGGCGAACACCGGGCCGTGCAGGTCGGCGGGGAAGATCCGGGCGACGAGGACGTAGAGCACGACGTCGATCGCGCCGGCACCGAAGCCCTCGACGAGCCGGCCGACGAGGAAGACCTCCATCGTCGGGGCCAGCATGACGACGGCGGTGCCGACGGCGAAGAGGCCGGCCGACACCCACGCCACGATGCGTCCACCCGCGCGGTCGGTCCAGTTGCCCGCGAGGACCATGCCCGGCACGCCGGCCGCCAGGGGTGCGGCGAAGGCCAGCGCGTAGAGGGTCTCGCCGTCGAGGTCGCGGCTGATCTCCGGCATGACGGTCGTCATCGCCAGGTTCTGGAACGCCGCGACCGCGACGATCGCGACCATGCCGACGGTGGCGAGGGCGTAAGGTCCGCTGAACAGACTGGTCCTCGTCGCCGCGGTGCTCACCCGATCATCGTAGGGCCGCCCACGGACGCCGGGCGGGCCGCCGAGGTCGGGCCCGCCACCGCCGTCGAGTGGGTCAGCGCGCGAGCGCCTGCTGCAGGTCCGCCACGAGGTCGCCGGCGTCCTCGATGCCGACGGACAGGCGCACGACGTTCTCCGGCACCGCCAGCTCCGTGCCCTTCACCGACGCGTGCGTCATCTCGGACGGGTACCCGATGAGCGACTCGACCCCGCCGAGCGACTCGGCGAGCGCGAACACCTCGGTCGACTCCGCGAAGCGACGCGCCGCCTCGGGCCCGCCGCTCAGCGCGACCGAGAGCATGCCCCCGAAGCCGCGCATCTGGCGTGCCGCGACGTCGTGGCCGGGGTGCTCGGCGAGCCCCGGGTAGTACACGCGCTCGACACCCGGAGCACCGACGAGTGCCTCGGCCACCGCCTGGGCGTTCCGCGAGTGCCGCTCCATCCGGACCGCGAGGGTCTTGATGCCGCGCGTGGTGAGGAACGCGTCGAACGGCGACGAGATCGCCCCCGCGCCGAACTGCAGGAACTGCACCTTCGCGGCGAGCTCCTCGTCGGCGAGCACCACGGCGCCGCCGACGACGTCGGAGTGGCCGCCGAGGTACTTCGTCGTCGAGTACACGACGACGTCGGCGCCGAGCGACAGCGGCTGCTGCAGGTACGGCGACGCGAAGGTGTTGTCGACGACGACCACGGCACCGGCCGCGTGGCCGATCTCGGCGAGCGCGGCGATGTCGGCGATCTTCATGAGCGGGTTCGTCGGGGTCTCGACCCAGAGGACGGTCTGCGTCGGAGCACCCTCGAGCGCGGCCCGGACGCGGTCGGTGTCGCTCATGTCGACGACCACGAGCTCGACGCCCCACGGCACGTGCAACCGGCTGACCAGGCGGTGGGTCCCGCCGTACACGTCGTTGCCCATCACCACGCGGGCACCGGGGACGAGCGTGGCGCGCAGCAGGGCGTCCTCGGCGGCGAGCCCGGACGCGAACGAGTACGCCGCGACGCCGCCGTCGAGGTCCGCCAGGAGGGTCTGCAGCGAGTCGCGCGTCGGGTTGCCGGCGCGCGAGTACTCGTAGCCGTTCCGCATGCCGCCGACACCGTCCTGCACGTACGTCGACGTGAGGTGGATCGGGGGGATGACGGCGCCGGTGGGGCCGTCGGGCTCCTGGCCGGCGTGGACGGCGCGGGTGCTGAACTCGGTCATGCGGGCTTCGTTCCTCGTTGGGTCGGGGGCGTCACGCGGGACGCGGGTCACTCGGACAGGTAGGCGAGCAGGTCGTGGCGGGTCAGCACGGTGACGGGCTTGCCGTCCTCGACGACGAGCAGGGCGTCCGCCGACTCGAGCGCACGTCGCGCCGACGAGACCGACTCGCCGACACCGATGAGCGGGAGCGGGTCGCCCACGAATCCGGACAGCGCGTCCGTCATCTTCGCGGCGCCGGTGAAGACCTGCTCGAGCAGGTCCTTCTCCGCCACCGCGCCGACGACCTCGCCGATGACGACGGGCGGTTCGGCGCTGAGCACGGGCATCTGCGAGACGCCGTACTTCGTCATGATGTCGACGACCTCGCGCACGGTGTCCGCCGGGTGGGCGTGGACGAGGTCGGGCAGCCGGCCGTCCTTGCCCGCGATGAGCGACCCCACGGTGCGCTCGTCGTCGGTCTCGGCGAAGCCGTAGGAGCGCATCCACCGGTCGTTGAAGATCTTGCCGAGGTAGCCGCGGCCGCCGTCCGGCAGGAGCACCACGACCACGTCGTCCTCGGTGAGGTCGCGGGCGGCGCGGAGCGCGGCGACGACCGCCATGCCGCTCGAGCCACCGACGAGCAGTCCCTCTTCACGGGCGAGCCGACGGGTCATCGCGAACGAGTCGGCGTCCGACACGGCGATGATCTCGTCGGGGACTCCGGGGTCGTACGCGGTCGGCCAGAAGTCCTCGCCGACGCCCTCGACCAGGTACGGGCGACCGGTGCCGCCCGAGTAGACGGAGCCCTCGGGGTCGGCGCCGACGATGCGGACACGGCCGTCCGAGGCCTCCTTCAGGAAGCGTCCGGTGCCGGAGATGGTGCCGCCGGTGCCGACACCCGCGACGAAGTGCGTGATGCGCTGCTCGGTGTCGCGCCAGATCTCCGGACCGGTGGTCTCGTAGTGGCTGCGCGGGCCGTTCGGGTTGGCGTACTGGTTCGGCTTGTAGGCGCCGGGGATCTCGCGCACCAGCCGGTCGGACACCGAGTAGTACGACTCCGGGTGCTCGGGCGGGACGGCCGTCGGCGTGACGACGATCTCGGCGCCGTACGCGGTGAGCACGTTCCGCTTGTCCTCGCCGACCTTGTCGGGCAGGACGAACACGCAGCGGTAGCCGCGCTGCTGGGCGACGAGCGCGAGGCCGACACCGGTGTTGCCGGAGGTCGGCTCGACGATGGTGCCGCCGGGGCCCAGGTCGCCGGAGGCCTCGGCCGCGTCGATGATCCTGGTGGCGATCCGGTCCTTCGACGACCCACCGGGGTTGAGGTACTCGACCTTCACGAGGACGGTCGCGCGCACCCCCTCGGTCACCCGGTTGAGCTTGACGAGCGGGGTGTCGCCGACGAGGTCGACCACGGAGTTCGCGTAACGCACGCGGTCGAGTCTAGGCGGCGGACACCGTCTTCCGCTGGGATGCGACGTGGGCGGACACCGCCGCGGAGACCTCCTGCCGGCGGCGGTCGATGACCTCCCCCATGTCCCGGGCGAGCGCCGGCGTGCCGCGCACGATCTGGTCGAGCGCGGTGGCGGGCACGACCAGCACCGCGACCTCGGTGAGCGCGACGGCGGTGGTGAGCAGCGCCTCCCGGGTCAACGCCGTCTGCCCGAGGTAGTCGCCGGTCTCGACGCGCGTCGCCGGCAACTCGGCGTCCTCGAACGGGACGCGCAGGTCGACGCTGCCGGACAGGACGAACCGGACGGCGTCGGGCACCGTGCCGGCCGTGACGATCGTCTCGCCCGCGGCGTACCGCTCGAGTCGGACGAGCGGTGCCAGCGCGGCCCCGTCGTCGCCCGTCAGGTACAGCGTGGGCGCGATCGACGCCAGGGCGGCGTCCCGACGCTCGTCGGTGACGAAGTCGTCGGTCGTGTCGCCGTCGAGGCCGAGCCCTGCGCGCCGGGCGGCGTACCAGAGCCACATCCGGAACTGGGCGAGCGCGTCGCCCTCCTGCGACGGTCCGCGCACCTCGAAGGACACGGTGTACGACGATCCGCCGGTCGGCACCGCCACCGGCTGCGTGCCGGGGTACCGCTGGGGCAGGCCGGACGCGACCCGCTGCAGCAGGGCGACCACCGCTGCCGGAGGGTCGTCCGTCGTGAACGTGACGTCCGTGGCGACCGGGAACGTGCCTCCTGTCCGGCTGAGGTTCGTGAACGACGCCCCCGCCAACGAGGAGTTCGGCATGATGAGGATCCCGGCGCCCGTGTCGATGTGCACCGACCGCCAGTTCACCTCGACCACCCGGCCGCGCACGCCACCGGCGTCGAGCCAGTCCCCCAGCCGGAACGGCTGCTCGAACAGCAGGAACAGCCCGGCGATCACCGGGCCGACGGCGGACTGCAGCGCGAGGCCGATGACGAGCGAGCCGACACCGAGCGCGGTGAAGATCCCGCCGACGTCCGCGCCCCAGACGATCTTGAACACCAGCGCCAGCCCGAGCGCGATGAGCACGATGCGGGCGATGTCCACGAAGATCGACGGGATCTTCTCGCGCCAGGTGCCCTTCCGGGCGTTCGTGAACAGGACGATGTTCAGCCCGTTCAGCACGAACACGATCACGAGGAACCCGAGCACGGTGCCGATGATCTGGTTCACCACGGGCTTGCCCGGGTCGACCGCGTCGGTGACCTGGACGGACAGGACGAGGATCGCGATGATCGGCACCACGGCGTTCCGCAGCAGTCCGACCACCTTGTGCAGCGAGTTGCCGCGCCGCTCGAGGTTCGACTGCAGCTCGGTCAGGACGAGCAGCAGCAGCGGCAGGCCGACGATGACGCTGATCGCCGGCCAGAACCACGGCTGCTCCCAGAACGCGGTCACGACGCCGCTCCGGTGCGCTCGAGCTTCCAGACCCGCTGCGGTCCGGCCTGCGTCTGCACCTCGCCGGCGTCCTGCACGCCCCCGCGGTCGCCGAGCTTGTCGACCACGCGCTGCGTCGCGTACACGCCCGGCGCCGGGGCGATCCCCTGCACCCGGTACGCCAGGCTGACGGCGTCGCCCCACATGTCGTAGACGATGCTCGAGCGCCCGACGAGCCCGCTCGTGACCTGGCCGGTGTCGATGCCGGCGCGCAAGCCGATCTTCGATCCGTGCTGCGCGTTGAAGCGCTCGAGCACGCCCTGCGCCTCCTCCGCCCAGTCGACGACGCGGCGGACGTTGTCCACGCGCGGCACGCTCAGGCCGCAGCTGGCGAGGTACCCGCTCCGGGTCGTGCGCACCCGCTCGACGCCGTGGCGGGTGGCCGCCTCGTCGAGGGAGCGCCAGACGTCGTTGACGAGGGACAGGGACTCCTCGGCCGTGAGGCCGGCGGCGAACTCGTCGAACCCGATGATGTCCGCGTAGACGACGGCGACGTCCTGGTGGTCGGCCGCGATCGTCTCGTCGCCCTGCTTGTAGCGACGGGCGACCTCCTCCGGCATGAGCGTCAGCAGCAGGGTGTCGTTCTGCCGCCGCTGCTCGTCGAGCAGGTCCTGCTTCACCTGCAGGCTGCGGCTCATGTCGTTGAACGCGAGTCCGAGGTCGCCGATCTCGTCGCCGGCCTTCGTCTGCACCTCGACGCCGAGGTCGCCGGACGACACCCGGTTCACCGCCGTCTGCAACCGGCGGATCGGCCGGACGAACACCTGGGCCAGCAGCAGGGACAGCAGGCTGACGAGGACGATGATCCCGACGAGCGCGAGGCCGATGTTCCGGGCGAAGTCGTTCACCGGGGCGAACGCCTCGGCCGTGTCCATCTGCGCGACGACGACCCAGCGGAGCCCGTCGACCTCGAGCGGCGCGTACGCCGCGAGCACCTCCTTCCCGCGGTAGTCGGTCGAGATCACGGTGCCGGACTTCCCCTGCAGCGCCCGTGTCACCGGCGTCGTGTTCACCTCCTGCAGGAGCACGGAGCCCTTCACCGCGACCTGGCGGGCCGCGGTCGACGGCGCCGTCCCGGCAGCGACGACGTCGCGCTGGTACTGCTTCGGGTGCTCGATGAGCTGGCGCGGGTACGACCGCATGAGGTGGTCGGCACCGACGAGGTACGACTCCCCGGTGTCCCCGAGGCCGTCGTCCTTCCACTGCTCGTTGCCCGTCATGACCTGCGTGATGAGGTCGACCGGCACCTGGACGGCCATCACCCCGATGATCTTGCCGTCCTCCCCCACCGGCGACATCACCCAGAGCGTCGGGACGTTGAGGCTCGGCACGTACCGCGCGAAGTCCGTCACCACGAAGTCGTCCGAGCTCGTCAGCTGCAGGGCCTGCTGGTACCCGGTCGCGAGGTTCGAGTCGCGGTAGGGCCCGCTCTCGAGGTCCGTGCCGAGGTCCGCGCCGGAGTACGCCGAGTACACGACGTCCCCGTCGGTGTCCATGAGCAGGAGGTCCTCGTACCCGGCGGACTCGACCGCCTGCTTGAAGTACGGCTGGTACTCGGCGTGCGCCGCCGACCACGCGCTGCCGTCACCGGCGTCGTCCTGGTCGATGGCCTTGTCGTAGTCGGTGAACGGCGCCGTGTACCGCGCCTGCAGGTAGGCCTGCGGGTCCTCGGTCGGCGCGAACTGGTCCGGGTTGGCGGTGCCGCCGTTGCGGTCGTCGAGCTGCGGGACGAAGGAGTCCCGGTACCAGTCCTCGACCTTCGTGTGGTCGTCGTCGGACACCGGCCGCGACTGCAGGTCGTCCCACCCGGACTCGAACGCCTTCGTCGCGCCGATGACGCTCTCGTTGCAGGTCTGCGCGACGACCGTCTGGGTGAACTGGCCGAACGAGCGCTGGAGTTCGGTGATCCTCGCCTCGCGCAGCGAGGTCACCTGGTTGAACGCCGCGGCCTCGAGCGAGCTCCGGCCGTTCAGGTAGCCGACGACACCCACGACCAGCGCCGCCACGATGCTCACCGCGAGGAGCATCACGAGGAGCTTGGACTGGATGTCGAGGGAGCCGCTCGTGAGGAACGCGCGGAACTTCCCCTTCTTGCGGGGCGCGTCCTCGACGACGCGTGGTGCATCGGGGGCGATCGGGCCCGTGGGCGGGATGGGGTCGGACGTCGGTGGGACTGCTGTCACTTCGGACTCCGCTCAGGGGCACGGTGCGCTTGAGTGTGGTTCCTTCACAGCTACCACACGAGCATCGTTCGTGTCCGTCGGGTCGACCGGAAAACGCCGTGGTCGCGACCCGACGACGGACGGGAGGCGCGGTGCGGGCCCGCACCGCGCCTCCCGTCCCGCCTGCGGTGCGCCTGGTGCGCGCTCGGCTGGTGCGCGCTCGCCTGGTGCGCGCTCGCTTCGTGCGTCAGCTGCCGACGGCGTCGGCGGGGGCGTTCTGCTGGTGGTGCAGCATCGCGTAGGTGCCGTCCCGCTCGAGGAGCTCCTCGTGCGTACCCTGCTCGACGATCCGCCCGTGGTCGAGCACGAAGATGACGTCGGCGTCGCGGATCGTCGAGAGCCGGTGCGCGATCGAGATCGTCGTCCGGCCCGCCGCGGCGTTGTCGAGGGCCGTCTGCACGACACGCTCGGAGATCGAGTCGAGGGCGCTCGTCGCCTCGTCGAGCACGAGCACCGGCGGGTCCTTGAGCAGCACCCGCGCGATCGCGATCCGCTGCTTCTCGCCGCCGGACAGCCGGTAGCCGCGCTCCCCGACGACCGTCTCGTAGCCGTCCGGGAACGAGGCGATCGTCTCGTGGATGTTCGCCGCGCGCGCGGCCTGCTCGATCTCGTCGTCGGTCGCGTCCGGCTTGGCGTAGCGCAGGTTGTCGCCGATGGTGGCGTGGAAGAGGTAGGTCTCCTGGCTGACGATGCCGACGTGGCGCATGAGGTCCTCGTGCGCCAGCTCGCGGACGTCCTGTCCGGCGAACCGGACCGAGCCCGCGGTCGCCTCGTACAGCCGGGGCACGAGGTACGACACGGTCGTCTTCCCCGCACCCGACGGCCCCACGAACGCGGCGAACTGACCGGGCTGGAGCTCGAAGGACACCCCGCGGAGGGTCGGCTTGTCCGCCTCGCCGTCCGGGTAGGTGAACGTCACGTCGTCGAAGGCGACGTGCCCCACCCGGGACTCGTCGACGGGCTTCGCCGTGGGCGGGTCCGTGATGGCGGGCTTGAGGTCGAGGTACTCGAAGATGCGGGCGAACAGCGCGCCGGAGGTCTGCAGGTCGAGGACGACCCGGAGCAGACCGACGGTCGGGAACAGCAGCCGGGACTGCACGGTGGTGAAGGCCACGATCGTGCCGGCCGTGATCGGGACGTCGCCGATGATGAGGTACGCGGCGACGACGTAGATGATCGCCGGGATGATGGACAGGAAGATCGACACGATCGCGAAGAACCACTGACCGGACATCTGCTGACGGACCTGCAGGCGGATCTGGTTGCGGTTCTCGTTGCCGTACCGCTGCGTCTCCGCGCGCTGCTGGTTGAAGCTCTTCGCGAGCAGGATGCCGGAGACGCTCAGGGCCTCCTGCGTGATCGCGGTCATGTCCGACAGCGACTCCTGCGTCTGCGCGGCGATCTTGGCCCGGACCTGGCCGACCCGTCGCTGCGCGATCACCAGGAGGGGCAGCAGGACGACGGCGACGAGGGTCATCTGCCAGCTGAGGAGCAGCATCGCGACGACGGCGGCGATCACCGTCACCGTGTTGCCGAGGATCGACGAGATCGTGTTGTTGAGCACGCTCGCCACGCCACCGACGTCGTTCTGCAGGCGGGACTGGATGACACCGGTCTTGGTGCGGGTGAAGAACGCGAGCTCCATGCGCTGGAGGTGTCCGAACAGCCGCATGCGCATCGCGCCCATGACCTTGTTGCCGACCGTCGCGGTGAGGTAGGTCTGCCAGACGCCGATCCCCGCGCTCGCGATCCAGAGCACCACCATGGCACCGACGAGCACGTACAGCACGGGCAGGTCCGGCCCGCCGCCGCCCTTCGGGAAGAGCCCCTCGTCGAACGCCCGCTGGGTGAGGAGCGGTGGGACGACGGAGATCGCGGCGCCGATCAGCACCAGCACGACGGTCAGGATGATCGCGTTCCGGTGCGGCACGAACAGCCCGGCGATGCGCTTGAGGAGGTTCGGGATCTTGGGCGCCTCGGCGTTGGCGGCCTTCTGCGCCTCGAAGTCGCCGCTGGAGATCCGGCCGCCACCGCGACCACCGCCGCCGCCGCGCATCCCGCCGTGCATGCTCACGACGCGTCACCCCGATCCATGCTGCAAACCTAGCCCCGGGGTGGGACATCGGGCCGCCGTGGCTCATTTGACCCCGTTCAGGGGGCATGCGACCATTTCCCGTCCCCTTCCCCGCACCACTCGAGGTCCCATTGACGTCCGCGCCCACCCGCCCCACGTCCCTCCGCGCACAGCTCGCCCGACGGAAGCCGATCGAGCAGCTGCAGGCCGAGGCCTCGGCGGGGGTGGACGGCGAGCCGCTCCGGCGGTCGCTCGGGGTCTGGCACCTCACGATGATCAGTGTCGGCGCCACGCTCGGCACCGGCATCCTCGTCGTCCTCGGGACCGCCGTGCCGCTCGCCGGTCCCGCGGTCTGGATCTCCTTCGTCGTCGCCGGTGTCGCCGCCCTCCTCTCGGCGCTGTCGTACGCCGAGATGGCGGGTGCCGTGCCGACGTCCGGGTCGAGCTACTCGTACACCTACGCCACCATGGGCGAGGGCATCGCCTGGGTGTGCGGCTGGTGCCTCGTGCTCGAGTACGCCGTCTCCGTGGCCGCCGTCGCGGTCGGCGCGAGCGAGTACGTCGACGAGACCCTGCGGGTGTTCGGGCTGCACCTGCCGACCGCACTGTCGGCGCCTCCGGGCGAGGGCGGCATGGTCAACCTGCCGGCCGCCGTCCTGGTGCTGCTCGCCACGGCGGTCCTGCTCCCGGGTGCGCGCGAGAGCGCCTGGGTGAACACGGTCATGGTCATCGTGAAGATCGCCCTGCTCGTGTTCTTCGTCATCGTGGCCTTCTCGGCGTTCCAGGCGCAGAACTTCGAGCCGCTCGCACCGATGGGTGCCGCCGGGGTCACCGCGGCCGCGTCCCGGCTGTTCTTCTCGTACATCGGGTTCGACGCCGCGTCGACCGCCGGAGAAGAGGCGAAGAACCCGCGCCGAGACCTCCCCCGCGCGATCATCGGGTCGATCGCGCTCATCACGGCGCTGTACATCCTCGTCGCGATCGCGGCCATCGGCGCCCGCTCGTGGACGTCGTTCTCGTCGACCGAGGCCTCGCTCGTGCGCATCGTCGTCGACGTCACCGGACAGCCGTGGGTCGCCCTGGTGTTCTCGATCGGCGCCGTCATCGCGATCGCGAGCGTCGTGCTCACCGTGCTCTACGGGCAGACCCGCATCCTGCTCACGATGGCCCGCGACGGACTCGTGCCGAAGGTGTTCGGCCGGGTCTCGCACCGCACCGGCACCCCCGTCTGGAACACCCTCATCATCGGGGTCGTCGTGACGATCGTCGCCGCACTGGTACCGCTCGGGGAGCTCGCGGACGCGACGAGCATCGGCACGCTCGTGGCGTTCGCCCTCGTGAACGTGTCGGTCATCGTGCTCCGTCGGACCCAGCCGTCGCTCGAGCGGTCGTACCGCGTGCCGCTGTTCCCCGTCGTGCCGATCATCGGCGCGCTCTGCTGCGTGCTGCTCGCGGTGTTCCTCGGCATCGGCACCTGGATCGCCTTCGGCATCTGGATGGTCGCCGGCGCCGCGCTCTACCTGGCCTACGGCCGCCGCCACAGCACGCTGCGCTGACGCGCCCGCCGCCCGCCCGCCCGGCTCTTCCGCCGGACTTCACGCGCTCACCGACACTTCACGCGCGCCGCAGCCCGTGAGGTGTCGCTCAGCGCGTGAACTCCTCCGTCCACAGGCGTCGCGGCAGTGGCCGCTCATCCACAGATTGCGGCCGGTCGAGTCCGGGCCGCCGGCGAACGGCCAGCCTGAGCGCATGAACTCGCCAGCACAGCGCCCCCTCCTGCTCCGAGCGACCGCGGCGGACCCGTCGCACGCCCGGCTGCTCCAGCGGCGACATGCGGCCGGGTCACTGGTGCGACTCCTCGCGGGTGTGTACATCTGCACTGCCGACTGGGATCGACTGGACCCGGTCGGCCGCCACCTCGCCAGAGCTCGGGCGGTGGCACCGCGACTGCGTCCGGGATCGGTCTTCTCCCACCTCAGCGCAGCCCTCATCCACGGCTGGCCGCTGATCGGCGATGCACCGGACCGTGTCCACGTCACCGATCGGGCGGCCCCGGTCATCCAGCACCGTGCCGGGCTCATCCGTCACCCGAGCAGCCGAACCCCCTGCACCCGAGCGCGCCCGTTCGACGGCGTCCCGGTCACGTGCACCTTGGACACCGCGTGCGCCGTCATCGCGACGGAGCCGGCGCACGTCGCCGCGGTCGCCGTCGACGCAGCCATCCGAGGCGGCACCCTGGCCTTCGCGGACCTCCGGCAGGCGGTGCCGGTGCGCCCGGCCCGGGGTTCAGTGCGCGCCGAGACGGTGCTCGCAGCGCTCCACGTGGGCCACGAGTCGGTCGGCGAGTCCTTCACCGCAATCCGCTTCGTCCAGCTCGGACTCCCACCCTGCGAACCACAGGTGGAGTTCCGCCACGCGGACGGCTCAGTGGATCGAGTCGACTTCTGGTTCCCGTCGCTCGGTGTGGTCGTCGAGTTCGACGGTCGGCAGAAGTACGTGGACCCGAGCATGCTCGACGGGCGCGACCCCGCCGACGTGCTCTGGGCGGAGAAGCGGCGGGAGGACCGGCTCCGATCGCTCCCGGCTGTCCGCTCGGTCATCCGCGTCACGTGGTGGCACCTCGTCGAACTCGATCGCCTCCGAGCGCTGTTCCGCGCACACGGCGTCTGGGTGTGACGGAGACGATCTCACGCGCTCAGCGACACCTCACGGGCGTCGGGCGGCATGAAGTGTCGCTCAGCGCGAAAAGTCCCGGCCGCAAGCCCCCCGCACGCGACGAAGGCCGCCGCCCCGAGGGGCAGCGGCCTTCGTGACCGAACGGTCGAGACTACGCGAGCTCGATCGTGGCGCCGGCGGCCTCGAGGGCCTCCTTCGCCTTGTCGGCCGTCTCCTTGTTGACACCCTCGAGGATCTTGGCGTCGGCGGTCTCGACGAGCGCCTTGGCCTCACCGAGGCCGAGCGACGTCAGGCCACGGACCTCCTTGATGACCTGGATCTTCTTGTCACCAGCGGACTTGAGGACGACGTCGAACTCCGACTTCTCCTCAGCGGCCTCGGCCGGGGCGCCGGCGGCGGCCGGAGCGGCAGCGGCGACCGGGGCGGCCGCGGTGACCTCGAAGACCTCTTCGAACTTCTTCACGAAGTCCGAGAGCTCGATGAGCGTGAGCTCCTTGAAGGCCTCGATGAGCTCGTCCTGCGAAAGCTTCGCCATGATTTTCTCCTACTACTAGCTAGATCGTGTGGTTGTGGAACGCGAGCCTGATCAGGCCGCGGACTCCTGCTTCTCGCGAAGGGCGTCCACGGTGCGGACGGCCTGCGAGAGGGGGGCCTGGAACAGGTACGCAGCACCGAACAGCGAGGCCTTGAAGGCGCCGGCGAGCTTGCCGAGCAGGACTTCACGGGACTCGAGGTCGGCGAGCTTGTCCACCTCGGTCGCGGAGAGCGGGTTACCGTCGAAGTAACCACCCTTCACCACGAGCTCGGGGTTCGCCTTGGCGAATGCACGCAGCGACTTCGCGACGGCGACGGTGTCACCGTGGACGAAGGCGAGAGCGGACGGACCGGCGAGCTCGTCGTCGAACGACGAGATGCCGGCGTTGTTCGCCGCGATCTTGGTCAGCGTGTTCTTCACCACGGCGTACGTGGCGTGCTCACGGATCGAGTTGCGGAGCTCCTTGAGCTGCGCGACCGTGAGACCGCGGTACTCGGTGAGCAGAACGGCGTTCGAGCTACGGAAGGACTCCGTGAGCTCGGCGACCGCAGCTTCCTTGTTCGCCATGGTTCTCCTTGGGGTTCTTGCCGGCAGCCCCAGGACTCCACCACATGAAAAAAGCTCCGGCGCAGAGGCTCGGAGCTGCTCCCCCGCGAACGGAAGGAGAGGTTCGGAACACCTGCGCGGGCTGCCTCATGAGTGAGGACCTTCGTTCGCGCTGCGAGCAGCACGACAACCGGCGGTCTTTGGCTTCGAGAACTGTAGCACGGCACGACGGTCGCGACCAACCGTCGGACGGGAGGCGCGGTGCCGGCCCGCACCGCGCCTCCCGTGCGTCAGTCGGTGGCGGACGGGACCGGGGTCGCCGACCAGTCGTCGGTCGCGTCCTCGGACGGGGAAGCGGAAGCGGACGCGGACGCGGACGACGCAGCAGGCGCAGCGGCCGCTGCCGACGCACCGCCAGCCGCAGCCACGGACGACGCCGCGGCCGACGCCGCGTCGGCCACCGGCCGCTCCGACGGCAGGTGCACCGTGAACACGGTGTCCCCCGGCTCGCTCGTCACGTCCACGGACCCGCCGTGCGCCTGCACGACCGCGTCCACGATGGCGAGCCCGAGCCCCGTCGACCCCGCGGTGCGCGAGCGGGAGCTGTCGGCGCGGGCGAACCGCTCGAACAGCTTCGGCAGGAACTCCGGGTCGATGCCCTGCCCGGTGTCCCGCACGGTCAGGTCCACGCCGGTCCCCGAGGCCGACGGCGCGAGCCCCACGGTGATGCGGGTGCCGTCCGGGGTGTGGGTCCGGGCGTTGGTGACGAGGTTGACGATCACCTGGTGCAGGCGCGCGGCGTCGCCCACCACCGTCACGGGGGTCGACGGGACGTCCACCTCGATCGGGTGGTCCGGCGATGCCGCGTGCGCGTCGTTCACCGCGTCGAGCACGAGCCCGGTGAGGTCCACGTCGTCGAACTGGATCTCGCGGCCCTCGTCGAGTCGGGCGAGCAGCAGCAGGTCCTCGACCATGCTCGTCATGCGCTTCGACTCGGACTCGATCCGGCTCATCGCGTACACGACGTCCTTCGGCAGGTCCGCACCCATCCGACGGGTGAGCTCGGCGTACCCGCGCACCGATGCCAGGGGCGTCCGGAGTTCGTGCGACGCGTCGGCGACGAACTGGCGGACCTTCTGCTCGGAGCGCTCGCGGGCCTGCATGGCGCCGGCGATGTGGCCGAGCATCCGGTTGAAGGCGCTGCCGACGCGGCCGACCTCGGTGCGGGGGTCGGTGTCGGGCACGCGGACGTCCTGCAGGGCGTCGCTGCGCTCGAGTGGCATGCGGGCGACGGTCGAGGCGGTCTCGGCGACCCGTTCGAGCGGCCGCAAGGACCGGCGGACGACGACCGCGGCGACGACGGACGCGGCGACGAGCGCTGCCGCGACGACGATGATCACGACGAGCAGCAGCGACCGGACGCTCTCGTACACGGGCGACATCGGGAGTCCGACCACGAGGACGGCGTTGCCGAGCACCGGGTTGTCGACCTGCACGGCGGCCACGCGGTAGCGGCCGAGCGATCCGCCGAGGTCCATCGTGGCCGGGTCGACGCCGACCTTGACGTTGCCCAGGCGGTCGAGCTGCGTCGTCGTGAGCTGCAGCCGCGAGCTGTTGTCGGTCAGGACGATCCCGCCCGCGCCGCCACCGGAGAAGTAGTACGCGGTGAGGGTGCCGGCCGCCTGGCCGAGGGGTTGCAGGGCGTCGTCGTTCGGGCGCTGCCCGTTCGGGTTCTGCTGTCCCTCGCCGAACTTCGTGCTCGCACGGTCGGTCGCCTTCGAGAGCTGGCTGTCGATCGTGCCCGTCTGGATGGACGCGAGCGCGATGATGCTCCCGGCACCGATGACCGCGCTGACGGCGACGACGAGCGCGACGATGCTCAGGACGAGCCGACGACGGAGGGTCACTGCACCGACCTCAGGACGTGGGCTTGATGACGTACCCGACGCCGCGCACGGTGTGGATCATCGGGGTCTCGCCCGCGTCGATCTTCTTGCGCAGGTAGGAGATGTAGATCTCGACGACGGAGGACTTGCCCCCGAAGTCGTAGGACCACACGCGGTCGAGGATCTGCGCCTTCGACAGCACGCGGCGCGGGTTGCGCATCAGGAAGCGGAGGAGCTCGAACTCGGTCGCGGTCAGCTCGATCGGCCGACCGGCGCGGGACACCTCGTACGACTCCTCGTCGAGCACCAGGTCACCCACGACGATGCGCGAGTCGCCGGCCTCGGAGATCGAGATCTGCGAGCGACGGATGAGCCCGCGGAGCCTCGCCACGACCTCTTCGAGGGAGAAGGGCTTCGTGACGTAGTCGTCGCCGCCCGCGGTGAGACCGGTGACGCGGTCCTCCACGGAGTCCTTGGCGGTGAGGAACAGCACGGGGGTGTCGTCGTTGTTCTGCCGCAGCCGGCTGAGCACCTGCAGACCGTCGAGGTCCGGCATCATCACGTCGAGCACCATCGCGTCCGGCTTCCACTCGCGCGCCGTGCTCAGTGCGTCCTGGCCGCCGTTCGCGCTCTTGACGTCCCAGCCCTCGTAGCGGAGCGCCATGGACAGGAGGTCGGTGAGGCTGGCCTCGTCGTCGACGACGAGGATGCGCAACGGGGTTCCGTCGGCACGCGTGAGGCGCGGGGCTGCTGCAGGCTGGGAGATGGTCACGTCTTCGAGTATCGAGAGTTTCCTATGAGCGGTCTGTGGAGCGCCCCTCGGCGCTCTGTGGATTCCCGAGCAGGCACTCGGCGTCCGCTCCGTACCGTGAGCGCCATGCTCCGATCCTCGGCCTGGCCGGCCTCTGCCCGATCCGTCGACACCGCGCGCATCGAGGAGTCCGCCCGGATCGCAGGCGGTCCCGGGAGGCGCGGCGCGACCCCGGCGGACCGGCTCGCGTTCGCGCGGTCGGTCGCCTCCACGGCCCCGCTGCTGTCCGCGGGGACGGCCGGCGGGTCCTTCGCCGCGCTCGCTGCCGTGGCGGCCGCGGACGTCGCGCTCGCACGCACGGTCGAGCCGCACCTCGACGCACTCGGCATCCTCGCGCAGGCCGGGGTGGACGCCCCGGAGGGGTCGACGTGGGGCGTGTTCGCCGCCGAGGGCCCGGGGCTGCGGCTCACGGCGACGTCGGGCGGCTCGGGCGGCTCGTTCGCGCTCGACGGCACGAAGCCGTGGTGCTCCCTCGCGTCGAGCCTCTCGAACGCGCTCGTCACCGCGCACGTCGGGGACGACCGGCAGCTGTTCGCTGTGGACCTCCGGCAGGACGGTGTGACGGTGCACGACGAGGCCTGGGTCGCCCGTGGCATGCCGGACGTGCCGAGCGGCCCGGTCGACTTCGCCGGGGTGCACGCGACGCCCGTCGGCGCTCCCGGCTGGTACCTCACGCGTCCGGGGTTCGCCTGGGGCGGGATCGGTGTCGCGGCGTGCTGGTGGGGTGGCGCGGTCGGACTCGCCCGGGTCCTCCGCTCCCTGGTGGTGTCCCGGCCCGGGTCCGAGCTGCTGCAGGCCGCCCTCGGCGCGACGGTCGCCGACCTCGCCGACGCCGAGGACGCCCTCGCCGACGCCGCGGCCCGGATCGACGGCCCGGGCACCGACTCCGGCGACGCGGCCGCCCCGATCTCCGACGACGACTGGTCGCTGCTCGCGCAGGTCGTGCGCTCCCGGGTCCGCCGGGCCGTCGACGCCGTCCGGGAGCGGGTCGTGCGGACGATCGGCCCCGCTCCCCTGACCTCGGACCCGGCGGTCGCCGCGCGCGTCGCCGACCTCGAGCTCTACGTGCTGCAGGACCACGGCGAGCGGGACCTCGCCCGCACCGGCCGCATCGTCGTCGAGCGCGGCGGTGTCGCGTGGTGAGCTTCGACCACCGCGAGCCGGGCACCGACCCCGCCGACTGGACGTCCTTCCTGCGGTCGGTGCCCTCGCTGCCGGTGCGGCTCGACGGGGTCGCCGCGGTCGTGGTCGTCGCGCCGCACCCCGACGACGAGACCCTCGGCGCCGGCGGGCTGATCGCGTCCGCCGCGGACGCCGGTGTCCCCGTGCACGTGCTGCTCGTGACCCGCGGCGAGGGCTCGCACCCGGACTCGCCGAGCACTTCCCCCGAGCGGCTCCGGGTGATCCGGGACGCCGAGTTCCGGGCGGCGCTGGCGGCACTCGCCCCCGCGGCGAGCGCGACGGTCCTGGACGTCCCGGACGGCGGGCTCCGTGAGCACCCGGACGTGCTCCGGGCGGCGCTCACCGAGCGGGTCGGGCCGGTCGACGGTCCCGTGCTCGTCGTCGCGCCGTGGCGTGGGGACGGGCACCGGGACCACCGCATCGCGGGCGAGGTCGCCGCGGACGTCGTCGCGGGCACTCCGGGAGCGGAGCTGCTCGAGTACCCGATCTGGGCGTGGCACTGGGACGACCCGTCCGACCCCGCGGCGCCCTGGGACCGGGCCCGGTCGCTGGCGCTGTCGTCGGCGGTCCTGGACCGGAAGCGCGCCGCACTCGACGCCTACACCTCGCAGACCCGGCCGCTCTCGCCGGCCCCGGGCGACGAGGCGATCGTCGACGCCCGGCACGCCGCGCACCACCTGCGGCCGACCGAGTGGTTCTTCGCCGTGTCCGCGGTGCAGTCCTCCCGCTCCCGGGAGTCCTTCGACGCCCACTACGAGCGGAAGCCGGAGGGCTGGGACTTCGAGGGCTCCTGGTACGAACGGCGGAAGCGTGCCGTGACCCTGGCGGCGCTCCCCCGCGAGCGGTACCGGTCCGCGCTCGAGCTCGGCTGCGCGACGGGGGTGCTGACGGCCGCGTTGACCGAGCGCGCCGACGCCGTGCTCGGGACCGACATCGCCGCGGCACCACTGGAACGTGCCCGGCTGCGTGCGCCGGCCGCCCGGTTCGTCCAGGCCGAGCTGCCGTCGGAGTGGCCGGACGGTCGATGGGACCTCGTCTTGTTTTCCGAGGTCGGGTACTACCTGTCGCCGGCGGACCTCGACGCCACGATCGACCGGGCGCTCGGTTCCCTCGACGACGACGGTGTCCTCGTCGCCTGTCACTGGCGGCACCCCGACGACGACGCCGTGACCTCGGGTGACGTCGTGGACGCCCGCATCGCCGAGCGGTGGCCGCGGCCCGCGCTCGTCCGGCACGTCGAGGAGGACTTCGTCCTGAGCGTCTTCCCCGGTCCGTCGGTGGTCTCCGTCGCGACGACGGAAGGGCTGACCCCGTGACGCTCCCCGCACGCGTCGACGTCGTCGTGCCGGCGCACGACGAGGAGGACGGCATCGGCGGCTGCGTCGAGGCCCTCGCCGACGCGGTCCGGGTCCTGCGGCGAGCGCACCCCACCGTCGAGGTGTCGGTCGTGGTCGTCCTGGACGGGTGCACGGACCGGACGGCGTTCGTCCTCCGGTCGGCGGCGGCCGCGGACCCGCTCTGGACCGAGGTCCCCCTCGAGGTCGTCGAGACCGCGCACCTCGGCGTCGGACGAGCACGGGCCGTCGGGACCACCCGTGCCCTCGCGACGGGACCGGAGCCGTCCGAGCGGTGGACGGCCCACACGGACGCCGACTCCCGCGTCGACCCGGGCTGGCTCGTGCAGCAGGTCGAGGCCCACGCCGACGGCGCGCACGTCCTGGTGGGGGCCGTGGTGCCGGACCCGGACGACCTCGACCCCGTGGTCCTCGCCCGGTGGACGCACGCGCACCCGCCGGGGTCGACGCTCGGCCACGTGCACGGTGCGAACCTCGGGCTGCGGGGGGACGTGTGCCTGGCGATCGGCGGCTTCGACCCGGTGCCCGAGCACGAGGACGTCCGGCTCGTCGAGCGTGCACGAGCCCTCGGGTTCGACGTGCGCGCGACGACGGACCTCCCCGTGGTGACGAGCGGCCGGTTCGACGGTCGGACACCGGGCGGCTACGCCGAGCACCTCCGCCGGACGTACGGCGACGCCAGCTGAGGCTTCATCGGAAGTTCTTGGGATCCCGCAGCGCCGCTCATCGACTGCCTCCCTACGGTCTCCTCGACCCCAACACCGAGGAGAACCATGTTCCTGACCTACCTCAGGCGCGAACTCACGAACCGCAAGAAGCAGACCGTCATCATCGCGATCGGCATGGCGCTCGCCATCGCCCTCGTGGTCATCGTGTCCTCGATCGCGGGCGGCGTGAAGGCCGCGCAGGCGAGCGTGCTGCAGTCCGTCTACGGCGTCGGTACCGACATCACCGTGACGAAGACCGAGACCCCGACCGGCTCCGCCACCGGGCGTCCGAGCTTCGACTTCGGCAGCCAGGGCAGCTCCGGCAGCGGCAGTGGGTCGACCGACCTCTCGCAGTCCCGGCTCGCCGTCTCCCGCGGGTCCAGCACGCTCAGCGCGTCGGACGTGCAGACCGTCACGAGCACGAGCGGGGTGAAGGCCGCGACCGGTGTCCTGACCCTCGAGAACAGCACGTTCTCGGGCCAGGTGCAGCAGCAGTCGGACAGCAGCAGCAGCTCGAGCGACAGCAGCGGCACCGGGACCCAGCAGGGTCCGCCGAGCGGCGGCGAGGGCGGCGGCGGCTTCGGCGGCGGATCGTTCAGCGTCGACTCGTTCACCGTCACGGGCATCCCGGTGTCCGGTGACACCGTCGGGCCGCTGACGAGCACCGAGCTCACGAAGGGTCGCGCGTTCACGTCGGCGGACGCGGGCAAGGACGTCGTCGTGCTCGACGCCGCCTACGCGAAGAGCGAGTCGAAGGCCGTCGGCGACACCGTCTCCATCGGCGGGAAGGACTTCTCGGTCATCGGCATCGTGTCGTCCACCGGCTCGTCGTCGACCACCGGTTCGAACACGTACATCCCGCTGGACACCGCGCAGGCACTGGCGGACCTGGACGGCAAGGTCACCTCGATCTACGTCTCGGCGTCGTCCTCGTCGGACGTCGGCACGATCAAGTCCGCCCTGCAGAAGCAGCTGACCAGCGCCACCGTCTCGACCGAGGCCGACCTCGCGTCGAGCGTCTCGGGCTCGCTGAGCACCGCCTCGAGCCTCGTCTCGAACCTCGGCACCTGGCTGTCGATCGTCGTCCTCGCGGCGGCGTTCCTCATCGCCATCCTCTTCACGATCTCCGGCGTCACCCGACGCACGCGGGAGTTCGGCACCCTCAAGGCGATCGGCTGGTCGAACGGCCGCATCACGCGCCAGGTCGCCGGCGAGTCCCTCGTGCAGGGCATCATCGGCGGCGTGATCGGTGCGGCCGCTGGTCTCATCGGCATCCTCGTCGTGAACGTCATCTCCCCGACGATCTCGGCGAGCGCCTCGTCCACGACGAACCGCGGCGGCATGGGCGGCGGCGGGATGCCCGGCGGCGCGGCGACGGCGGCGGCCGGCAGCGGCACGACCGGTGGCGCCCCCGCCGGTGGGTTCGGCGGCGGCGGTGCGAGCACGGCCTCGACGACCGACGTCGTCCTGCACGCCCCCGTCACCGTCGAGGTGATCCTGCTCGCGATCGGCCTCGCCGTGCTCGGCGGCCTCATCGCCGGCGCACTCGGCGGCTGGCGAGCGAGCCGGCTCCGTCCGGCCGAGGCACTGCGGAGCGTGGCCTGATGCCCGGGCCGACCACCGGCACGACCCCCGTCGTCGCCGGCCCCGACAGCACCGCATCGACACCGGAACCGACAGGAGCCCCCGTGACCAGCATCGACACCGCGCCCTCCGCTGCGGAGGCGAGCCGCGCCTCCAGGCCGATCTACGCCCTGAAGAACGTGAGCAAGACGTACAAGCAGAAGAACCGGACCGTCACCGCGCTGACGAACGTCGACCTGACCATCCCGCAGGGACAGCTCGTCGCGATCCAGGGGCCGACCGGCGGCGGCAAGTCGACCCTGCTGCAGATGCTCGGTGCGCTCGACCGTCCGAGTGCCGGCAGCGTGCTCCTCGGTGACCAGGACGTGGCGAAGCTCGGGGACGGGGCGCTGACGAACCTGCGGGCGACCGAGATCGGGTTCGTCTTCCAGAGCTTCAACCTCATCCCGACGTTGACGGCGCTGGAGAACGTCGAGACCGCGTTCGCCGGATCCCTCGCGAACCGGTCGCGGTCGGAGATCCGCGGCCGTGCGACCGCGGCGCTCCGGGAGGTCGGCCTCGGCGAACGGCTCGACCACCTGCCCGCGGAGCTGTCCGGCGGGCAGCAGCAGCGCGTGGCCATCGCGCGGGCGCTGGTCAAGAACCCGAGCGTGCTGCTGGCGGACGAGCCGACCGGTGCGCTCGACGAGGCGACCCGTGACGAGATCATGGGGCTCATCGAGAAGCAGTGGAAGGAGCGCGGGCTCACCGTGGTCATCGTCACGCACGACTCGTGGGTGGCGAAGCGGGCCGAGCGCCGCCTGCACATCAAGCAGGGCCAGGTGCGCGAGGTGTAGGCGGGGCCGTCGGCCGCCCGTGCCGAGGGGGCCGCTGGCTCCGCCGGTGTTTCGCGCTGAGCGACAGTTCACGGGCAACCGAGCGCGTGAACTGTCGCTCAGCGCGTGAACTCGCGGCGCCCCTACGCCGCCGGGTAGTCGCAGTACGCGAACCAGCGCGAGTCCGGCGACCACGGCGGCACGTTCACGGTCCCCTGCCCGCCCTCGAGCGTGACGAGGGTCTCCGGCTGGACGGCGATCCGGGCACCGCGCACGAGCGAGCCGGGCAGGAGCCGGAGCTCCACGCGGTGGTCAGCGGGGTGGCCCTGCACGCCGGGCTCGTACGACAGGTAGAGCAGGTGGGCGCCGTCCGGCGAGACGTGCGGGAACCAGTTCACCCGGTCGTCGTTCGTGATCCGGACCGGGTCGGTCGCCCCGGGCCAGAGGGCGACGAGCTGCGCGGTGCCCGGCGTGAACCGCTCCGAGTTCCACACGAGCATGTCGCCCGCGAACGCGACGCCGTCGTCGGGGTGCTCGTCGCGGGTCAGGAACGTCGGGTCCCCGGTGGCCGGGTCGACGAGGGCGACGTCGGTGGTCCAGACGCCCTCCTCGGTGCGCTCCCCGACGATCGCCGCGAGGGTCTCGCCGTCGGGCGCGATGCCGTGCAGGTAGAACTTCCGGACGACCGGCAGCGCGGTGGTGACGTCGGTGAGGGTCGCGGCCGCTCCCCCGGCGGGCACCGGCACCCGGTACAGGTCCCCGTCGCGGGCGCTCACCACGACGGAGTTGCCCGAGGGGTCGAGCACGTGGTCGTTGTTGATCTCGGGGACGCCGGGCATCGGGACGCGCACGAGGGCGGTCTCGTCGAGCACGGCGTCGCCGTCGGCAGGGGGGCGCAGCAGCCAGAGGTCGCCGTTCCCGTTCAGCACGAGGGTGCCGTCGGCCAGCACGTTCGGCGCCTCGACGAGCACCGAGCTCGACTCGAACACGAGCCGGCTCGTCCGGCTCTCGACGTCGTACACGTGCACCCGGCTGGTCTGTCCCGGCAGCAGTTGCCGCCCGCGTGGCTCGCTCATGGTCCCATCCTGTCCGGATTCCGTCCGCCGAGTCTCGCCCCGGCGGGCACCTTCGTGGCCTCGCGGACGCGAAAGCGTCCGCCCGGCCGAGTCTCGGTGCCGGCGCGCACACCCGCGCACCAGCGCACGCACGGACGGGAGGCGCGGTGCGGGTCGGACCCGCACCGCGCCTCCCGTCAGGCGGTCCCGCCTACTTCACCGCACCGGCCGTCAGGCCGGCCACGAACTGCCGCTGCACGATGAGGAACGCGATCACGACCGGGATCGAGACGACGAGGGACGCCGCCATGATCTGGTTCCAGTACACGTTCGTCTGCGTGGAGTACTGCTGCAGACCGACGGCCAGCGTCTGCCCGTCGCCGTTCGTCATGACCGAGGCGAAGAGCACCTCGCCCCACGCCGTCATGAACGAGTAGATGCCGACCGCGACCAGACCCGGACGCGCCGAGGGCAGGATGACCCGGAACAGGGCACCCATCGGGCCGGAGCCGTCAACCATCGCGGCCTCGTCGAGTTCACGCGGGATGGTCTCGAAGTAGCCCGCGAGCATCCAGATCGAGAACGGGAGCGTGAACGTCAGGTAGGTGATGATCAGGCCGGTCCAGCTGCCGACGAGCTGGATGCCGAGCGCGTTCCCGAGGTTCGTGAAGATGAGGAACAGCGGGAGCAGGAACAGCACACCGGGGAACATCTGGGTGGAGAGCACCGCGGTGGTGAAGGTGCTCTTGCCCTTGAAGTTCCAGCGCGAGACACCGTAGGCGGCGAAGGTCGCGATGATCAGCGAGAACACCGTCGCGACCGTGCAGACCACGAGCGAGTTGATGAAGTACTTGCCGAGCGGGACCGTCGACCACATGTCGATGAACGGCTGGATGGTGATGTTCGTCGGGATCCACGTGAAGTCGTTCTGCACGTCACCGAGCGGCTTGATGGCCGTGGTGATCATCACGTAGAGCGGGACGACCGTGAACAGGGTCAGGACGACCAGGGTCACGACCTTGAAGGACTTAGCGCCGAATGTCTCACGCACGGACGGACCTCCGGTTGGTCACGGCGAGGTAGATGCCGGTGACGATGAGCAGGAAGATGAGGAGCAGGACGCTCATCGCGGCACCGGAGCCGAAGTTCCAGGTGATGAAGGACGCGTTGTAGATGTGGAAGCTCAGCAGGTCCGCCGCCGGGGGCTGGGCGGTCGAGCCGAACAGCACGAACGGTGTGTTGAAGTCGTTGAACGTCCAGAGGAACATCACGAGCACGAGCGTCACGTTGACCGGGCGCACCATCGGCAGCGTGATCGAGCGCCACTGCCGGAAGGGCTTCGCGCCGTCGACCGACGCGGCCTCGTACACGTCGTTCGGCACGGACTGCAGGCCGGCCATGAGCATGAGGAACGCGAACGGCCAGGTCTTCCAGATCGCCACGACGACGACCGAGACGAAGGCGTTCGAGCCGATCAACCAGAACGGCCCGGTGCCGTTGAACAGGTGCAGCTGGTCCACGAGGATGTGGTTGATCGCACCCGAGTCACGCTGGAACATGAACTTCCAGGTGATGATGCCGGCGTACATCGGCAGCGCGTACGGCACGAGGAAGAGCGTGCGGAACAGACCGCGCCCCTTGAACGGCTTCTGCAGCGCGACCGCGGCGGCCATGCCGAAGGTCCACGAGAGCCCGACCACGAGGACGGTGAAGCCGCACGTGATGAGGAACGAGTTCAGGACGCCCTTGCCGATCGCCTGGTCGAAGTCGATGACGACCGAGTAGTTGCGCAGCCCCGCGAACGGTGCGGCACCCCAGTTGGCGATGAAGTACTTGGTGAGCTGGATGAACGAGATCCAGATGCCGGTGAGCATCGGCACGATGTGGATCAGCAGCTCGAAGAGGATGGCGGGCGCGACGAGCGCGTAGGGCAGCCAGTGTCCCTTGCGCTTCCGACCGGGCGGACGGCCCGACGTGGTCGGGCCCTTCGTGTGGGTCAGGTCGATGCGCTCGGAGTCGGGCAGGACCGAGGTGGACATGAGCGGGGGCCTTTCGGCAGGAGGGGGATCGGGTGCTTCGCGCGGACCGTGGCAGCGGTCGGGAGGCGCGGCATGCGTGAGCCGATCGGCTCACCCCCGGCGTGTGGCCGGGTGCGGAACCGCAGGTCGTGGGCTCGACGTGGGTGGGGCCGTGGACCTGAGGGGTGGAGGCCCGGACGCGTCCTTGCGGACGCGACCCGGGCCTCCTGGGCGGATCAACCAGCGGCCTGGGACACCTGGTCCTGGGCGGTCTGGAGCGCCGACTTGATGTCGCTGTCCGAGACGGTGGAACCGGTCGCGATCTTGGCGAACATGTCGTTCATCGCCTTGCCGACCGTGGACTCGAACTGGTCCTCGGCGGGCACCAGCGGGAGCGGCTTCGCCTTGTTGTTGTAGATGTCGAGGAACGTCTTCGTCTGCTCGTCGGTGACCGAGTCAGCAGCCGCGGCGAGCACCGGCAGCGCCGAGTACGGCTTGTCGAGCGTCGTCTGCGTGTCCGCGCTCGTCATGTACTTGACGAACTTGAGCGCGCCGTCCTTGTTCTTCGTGTTCTTGAAGATCGACAGGTTGATGCCGGCCGGGAAGGACGCGATGTCCTGACCGTCAGCGGTGGTCGGGAACGGCACGACGCCGAACTCGTCCGTCTTCATGCCCTGCGACGTGATGGTCGCGTTCGCGTTGTTCTGCGTGAGCATCATCGCGGCCTTGCCGTTCGCGAAGTCCGAGACGGCCTGGGTGCCGTTGTCGTACTGCGCGTTCGACGGGTTGACGACCTTGTCGGACTGCATCAGGTCGAGGTAGCGCTTGATGCCGTCGACGTTCGCCTTCTGGGTGAAGGTCGGCTTGCCGTCCTTGTCGAACCACTCGCCGCCGTTCTGGGCGGAGGTGATGAACGCGAAGTGCGAGTTCTCGGTGTACGAGCCACCGGCGATGGTGAAGCCGTACTTGTCACCCGAGGTGAGCTTCTTCGCGTCGGCGGTGAGGTCCTCCCACGTGGTCGGCGCTTCGATGCCGGCGTCCGAGAACATCTTCTTGTTGTAGTACAGGCCGTAGGCGAGGCCGTAGAGCGGGACGCTCGTGACGGTCTTGCCGGGCGCGCCACCGGTCGAGAGCGCGACCTTGCCGAACTTGTCGGACCCGCCGATCGCCTTCATCTCCGAGTCACCGAACTCCTGGAAGGCGCCGGTGGCCTGGAGCGAGGTCGCCCAGGTGTTGCCGATGTTGACGACGTCCGGGCCCTGGCCCGAGGTGACGGCGGTCTGGATCTTGTTCTGCAGGTCGTTCCAGCCGATGACCTGGAGGTCGACCTTGATCCCGGTCTCCTTGGTGAACTTCTTGAGGACGGGGGTCAGCACCTCCTTGTCGTTCTGGAGCGACGTGCCCTGGTTGGACGCCCAGTAGGTGAGCGTCTTGGAGTCGCCGGACGAACCGGAGCCTCCGGAGGAACAGGCTGCGAGGCCGGTCACGGTGAGTGCCGCGGCCGCGGTGATGGCCAGTGCGCGGATGGCAGTGCGCATGACTCTCTACTTTCTCGTCGTTGAGATGGTGCAGGGGGTGGTACTGGTCGTGCTGTCGGGTGCTGCTGTGTGTGCGGTGCCGCTCCGGCCGGTCAGGCCAGGGTCGACGCCGCGGGGTCCCAGCCCTCGGGGAGGGTCGGGGAGGGTGCGACGGTGCTCTCCACGAGCACCGCCTCACCACGTTCGGCTGCCTCGGCGATGGAGACCATCACGTCGAGGACGTGGAAGGCGAGGGCACCGGGGACCCGGTTCTCCTCTCCTGCACGGAGCGAGCGGGCCAGGTCGACCACGCCGGTGCCGCGCGAGTAGGTGGACCCCACGGCGGGGATCGTCTCGGGTTCCTCGGAACCGAGTGCGTACAGCTCGGTGTCGCCGTCGAAGTTGTTCGGGTCGGGGAACACGACCGTGCCGGTCTCGCCCGCGATCTCGACGAAGCCGGTGCGGCCGCGGTCGGACTCGAACGAGAAGACGCTCTGCGCGCTGCCGCCGTTCTCGAACTCGATGAGGGCCGAGTGGTTCGTCGGGACCTCGACCGGGAACTCGGTGCCCGCCTTCGGGCCGGAGCCGATGGTGCGGGTCGCGCGGGACTTCGACGCGGTCGCGGTGACCTTCTTCACGGGGCCGAACGCCTGCACGAGGGTCGTGATGTAGTACGGGCCGATGTCGAACAGCGGGCCGGCGCCGTACGCGAAGAGGAACTCGGGGCTCGGGTGCCACGACTCCGGGCCGGGGCTCTGGAAGAGCGTCAGGCCGTTGAGCGGGGTGCCGATGCGACCGTCGCGGATGGTGCGCAGCGCAGTCTGGAGCCCGGCGCCGAGGAACGTGTCCGGGGCGACGCTGACGGTCTTGCCGGCGGCACGGGCGGCGTCGCGCAGCTCGGCGGCGCTCGCACGGTCGAGGGCGTAGGGCTTCTCGCCCCAGACGTGCTTGCCGGCGGCGAGGGCCTGCAGGGCGACCTCGACGTGGGCGGCCGGGATCGTCAGGTTGACGACGATCTCGATGTCGTCGTTCGCGAGGAGCTCCTCCACCGTGCCGGATCCGGCGACGCCCCACTTCTCCGCCTGGGCCGCTGCGCGGGGCAGGTCGATGTCGGCGATGAAGTGCACCGTCACGTCGGGGAAGACCGTGAGGTTCGAGAGGTACTGGTCCGAGATGACCCCGGCGCCGATGACGCCGACGCCGACCGGGCCGGTGCGGGTGGTCTCGGTGGCGTCGACCTGCGTGTCGGTCGCGGTGGTGGTGTCGGTCATGCGCGGGCCCCCTCGAGGAACGTGTAGGAGTCGGTGACGGCCTGGAAGACGTCGCCCTCGTGGTCGTCGAGCTCGACGACGTGCAGCGCGTCCGGCGCCGCGGCGATGATCTCGCGGATCGGCATGACACCGTTGCCCACCGCGACCTGCTTCTTGTCGTCGTGCGAACCGTCGCCGTCCTTGACGTGCAGGAACTGGACCTTGTCGCCGTACTTGCCGATGATCGCCACCGGGTCGTCGCCGCCGACCTTCACCCAGTAGGTGTCGAGTTCGAGCACGACGTCGTCGGACAGCGCGTCGGCGAAGACCTCGTAGGCGGAGACGCCGTCGATGCGGTTAGAGAACTCGAACGCGTGGTTGTGGTAGCCGAGAGTGAGACCGTGGTCCGCTGCGCGCGGCGCGAGGGCGCTCAGCTCGCGGGCGATGGCCTCGACGTCCTCGCGGGTGGTCCAGCGGGCCTCGTCGATGTGCGGGTCGATCAGGGTCGTGAGGCCGACGGTGACGCTCGCGTGGAAGATCTGCTCGAGGTCCTGCTCGCCGGCGTCGAGGAGCCGGGCGTGGCCGCTCGGGCTCTGCAGTCCGGCCGCGGCGAGGGCATCGCGCAGCGCCTCGGCGCGGTCGACGAATCCGAAGGCCTCGACGTTCGTGTAGCCGATTTCGGCGATGCGCTGCAGCGTGCCGGGCAGATCGGCAGCGAGGGCGTCGCGGACTGTGTAGAGCTGGACCGAGAGCGGTTGGGTCACCAGGGGTTCTCCTCGTCGAGATGGTGTGGTCGTCGTCGACCGAGCGTCACACTATGACCACTTTTGTCGGCGGTCAAGCAGAAGTTCGTGGTTCTTCGACGAACTTCGTTGCGTGGCGCGTTCGATGTGTGCTTCACTCCCCCACATGGTCGACTTGAACCGGACGGCAGCGTCGCCTCCGGTCGGGACGAGCGAGCTCTTCCAGATCCTCCGCGACGGCGTGCCGCGGACCCGGGCCGAGCTCGCCAGCCTGACGGGACTCGCGCGCTCCACGATCGGCGTGCGCCTCGATGCCCTCATCGAGGTCGGGCTCGTCGGACCCGTGGACACCGCGGCGTCCACGGGCGGACGCCCGCCTGCGCAGGTGGCGCTCATGCCCCGCGCACGCCTGGTCATCGCCGCCGACCTCGGGGCCTCCCACGGCCGCGTCGCCGTCACCGACCTCATCGCCGAGCCGCTCGCCACCCGCGAGGCACGCATCGACATCGCGGCCGGCCCGGTCCCCACCCTGACGTGGCTCGTCGAGACGATCGACGCGCTCCTCGACGAGGTCGGCCGCGCCCGGGACGACGTCATCGCGATCGGCATCGGCGTCCCGGGGCCGGTCGAGTTCTCCACCGGACGCCCCGCGAACCCGCCGATCATGCCGGGCTGGGACGGCTTCGACGTGCCCGGATGGCTGCGCGCGCACATCGCCGCCCACGTCCTGCTCGACAACGACGTGAACATCGCGGCACTCGGGGAGCGCGAGCACGGCTGGCCGGGCGTCGACCACCTGCTCTTCGTCAAGGTCGCCACCGGCATCGGCTCCGGGATCGTCTCGGACGGCGAGCTCCAGCGCGGCGCGCAGGGCACCGCGGGTGACATCGGTCACGTCCGGGTCTCGAGCGCCGGTGACGTGCCGTGCCACTGCGGGAACACCGGGTGCCTCGAGGCCGTCGCCTCCGGTCCGGCCATCGCCCGACGACTCCGCGCGAAGGGGCACGACGTGCACTCCAGCGCGGACGTCCTCGAACTCGTCAACCGCTCGGACCTCGACGCCATCCAGGCGGTGCGCCAGGCCGGACGTGACATCGGCGAGGTCCTCGCCACGTGTGTCTCGCTCATGAACCCGTCGGTCATCGCGCTCGGCGGATCGATCACGCAGGCCGGGGAGCACCTCCTCGCCGGGGTCCGAGAGGTCGTCTACTCCCGCTCCATGCCCCTCGCCACGGAACACCTGGTGATCGCGCAGTCGCGGGCCGGGTCGCTCGCGGCGCTCCAGGGAGCGGCGGCGCTCGCCATCGGGTACGCGCTCTCCCCCGCGGGGGTCGACGAGCTGGTGACGTTCGCCGAGGGGCGCCAGCTGGTCTCCTGACCGGTGCGTCGCGTCCGTGCGTCCGCCGGTGCGTCTGCCGGTGCGTCGCGTCCGTGCGTCTGCCGGTGCGTCGCGTCCGTGGGTCCGCCGGTGCGTCGGTTTCGTCTCGTCGGTGCGTGGGGAGAGAATCGACGGGTGACGATCGTGCAGCCCACCCTGTGGGGCGACCTGGACCCCGGCCTGGAGGCGCAACCCGCCCCCGGCACGCCGGCGTCGGTCGCACCCGTGGCCGGCTCCACGGCATCGGGCCCCGTCGTCCACGACGCGTTCACCGCGCTCCGCGGGCACACCGAGCGCATCGTCGCGCACTCGTCCGACCGCGTCGCGTGGCTCCGCGCCCGCGCCATGGGCATCACCGCCACCGACGTCGCCCGGCTCGCCTCCCTGCGCGCCGTCGACGCGGTCGTCACCGACAAGCGGTACGGCTCGCGGTTCTCCGGCAACTCGTACACGGAGCACGGCAAGGAACGCGAACCGGTCATCGCCGCCTGGGTCGCCGCGACGCACGGCATCCAGCCGTCCGCACACCTGTTCCACGCCGCCACCAACCGCGCCCACCTCGCGACCCCGGACGGCGTCGGCGTCGACGGTTCGTCGCGGGTCGTCCTCGCCGAGATCAAGACCACCGGCAAGGGCTGGCGGAGCATCCCCCGCCACTACCTCCGCCAGATCTGGTGGCAGCAGTACGTGCTCGGTGCCGACCGCACCCTGTTCGTCTGGGAACGCCACGACGGCTTCGTGCCGGTCGCCGACGAGCCCGAGTGCCGGTGGGTCGACCGCGACGACGACCAGATCCGCGGGCTGATCCAGCTCGCCGACCTCGTGCTCGACCGGCTGCGCGACTTCCGGAGCTAGACCTTCACGATCCGCAGGCGACTCATCCCGATGACGAGCACGCCGAGCAGGACGATCGACACCGCCACCCCGAGGCAGTACAGCGCCACGACGCCGTAGCCCAGGTCAGGGTTCAGGAACGGGTACGGCACCCATCCGTCCGTCGCACCGCGGACCAGCACCACGACCGTCCAGACGGCCGGGTAGACGAGGAACCACCACACGTGCCGGAGCAGGAGCTTCGACCGGTCGGAGAACAGCAGCCAGTCCAGCACCGCGTACGCGGGGAGGACCTTGTGCAGGATGTCGTTCGACCACTGCACGTTCGCCGACACGTCGACCCCGGTGAGCAGGGTGTTGTAGACGATCCCGGTCGTCGCGATGTACACCGTCGCCGCGCCGCGGAACAGACTCACGCGCAGGTCCCCGCGCTTCCGGCGGGCCGCCGCGACGAGGGTCACGGCGAATGCCAACGCGATGATGATGTTCGACTGGATCGTGAAGTAGCCGAAGAAGTTCCACGGGTTGTAGCTCGGGAGCTTCGAGCTGACCAGCCACTGCCCGACGATGGCGGCCACGACGGCGATGACCGCGAGCAGCCGGAGCGAGTTCACGAGGGTGCGCACCAGGCCACGCTACCGGCACACCGCGCCGGGTACGCGAAAGGACCCGCACCGGGAGCGGTGCGGGTCCTTCACTGGGTCAGATGACTCAGATGCTGTTGACGTCGAGCGGGATGCCCGGGCCGAAGGTCGTCGAGACGGCGCCCTTCATGATGTAGCGGCCCTTCGAGGCGCTCGGCTTGAGGCGGTTGATCTCCTCGAGCGCGGTCGAGATGTTCTCGTCGAGCTGCTCCGGCGTGAACGAGGCCTTGCCGACGACGAAGTGCACGTTGGCGTGCTTGTCGACGCGGAACTCGATCTTGCCGCCCTTGATGTCGTTGACGGCCTGCGCCACGTTCGGGGTCACGGTGCCGGTCTTCGGGTTCGGCATGAGGCCACGCGGGCCGAGCACCTTACCGAGACGACCGACCTTGCCCATGAGCTCCGGCGTCGCGACGGCGGAGTCGAAGGCGGTGTAGCCCTCGGCGACCTTCGCGATGAGCTCGTCGCCACCGACCTCGTCGGCGCCGGCGGCGATGGCGGCCTCAGCCGCTGCGCCGACCGCGAAGACGATGACGCGGGCGGTCTTGCCCGTGCCGTGCGGCAGGATGACCGTGCCACGGACCATCTGGTCCGCCTTGCGCGGGTCGACGCCGAGCTTCAGGGCGACCTCGACGGTGGAGTCGGTCTTGGTGGAACCGGTCTCCTTCGCGAGGGCGACTGCCTCGGTGGGGGTGTAGAACTTGTCGGCCTCGATCTTCGCGGCCGCGGCCTGGTAGGCCTTGGACTTCTTCGCCATGGTGTTCTCCTTGGGAGCTACGTGGTTGACGAGCCGGCGCGGCTCTCCCACGGAAGGGTGTTCGGTTGTGTGCCTGAGCAGGTGGGGCTTACGCCTCGACCGTGATGCCCATCGAGCGAGCGGTGCCGGCGATGATCTTCGCGGCCTGCTCGATGTCGTTGGCGTTCAGGTCGGCCTGCTTGGTCTCGGCGATCTGACGGACCTGGTCCATCGAGATCTTCGCGACCTTGACCGTGTGCGGGGTCGCGGAACCCTTCTGCACACCCGCGGCCTTCTTGATCAGCTCTGCCGCCGGCGGGGTCTTGAGGACGAACGTGAACGAACGGTCCTCGTAGACGGTGATCTCGACCGGCACGACGTTGCCACGCTGCGACTCGGTCGCCGCGTTGTACGCCTTGCAGAACTCCATGATGTTGACGCCGTGCTGACCGAGCGCCGGACCGATCGGCGGGGCCGGGTTGGCGGCGCCCGCGTTGATCTGCAGCTTGATCAGGCCCGTGACCTTCTTCTTCGGTGCCATGACTTGTCTTCCTCCTGGAATCGAACGCACGGGGATCCGTGCACTCTCCCGCTGGCCCGGCCGTTCCGGACCGCGGTGAAGCCCCGCACGCACGAAGCGTGCGGGGCCAAACTCGTTGAGTCTACCCGATGATCGGGTTGGACTACAGCTTGGTGACCTGGTCGAAGCTGAGCTCGACCGGGGTCTCGCGCTCGAACAGCGAGACGAGGACCGTGAGCTTGCCGCTCTCCGGCTTGATCTCGGAGATCGACCCCGGGAGACCCGCGAACGAGCCTTCCTTGATGGTGATCGTCTCGCCGATCTCGAAGTCGACCTCGGCCGCCGGCTGGGACTGTGCGCCGCCGGAGCCCTTCGCGCCGCCCTTGGTCGGAGCGGCCTCGGCCACCTGGACCAGGGACTTCAGCATGCCGAACGCCTCGTCGAAGCGGAGCGGCGTCGGGTTGTGGGCGTTGCCGACGAAGCCGGTGACACCCGGGGTGTGCCGGACGACGGACCACGAGTCCTCGTTGAGGTCCATGCGGACGAGCACGTACGAGGGGATCCGGACGCGGGTGACCAGCTTGCGCTGCCCGTTCTTGATCTCGACGACGTCCTCCATCGGGACCTCGACCTGGTAGATGTAGTCCTCCATCGACATCGAGACCATGCGGTTCTCGATGTTCGACTTCACGCGGCGCTCGAAGCCCGCGTAGGAGTGGATGACGTACCACTTGCCCGGCTTCATCCGCAGCTCGGCCTTGAAGGCCTCGTACGGGTCGACCTCGGCCTCTTCTTCGGCTTCTTCAGCGTCGAGGGCCTCGTCGGCGGCGAGGGTCGCGTTGGCCTCGGCCGCGGTCTCTGCTTCCAGCTCGACCTCTTCTTCGTCCTCGACTGCCTCGACGGCGGCCTCGGCCTCGTCGGCGGTGTCGATCTCGAGCGCGTCGTCCACGACGGCGTCGGCCTCGGGGTCGCGCGACTCGGCCAGCGCGGTGAGCGCCTCGTCGATGCCGGCGTCGACGGTGCCGTCGTCGGGCTCGTCGCTCAGGCCGAGGGACTCGTCGTTCTCGTCCTCGATCTCGATGGCTCGCTCTTCGGCGGACTCGGCCGAACGCTCCTCGCCGGTCTCGACGTCGCCTTCCTGGTTCTCCTCGACTTCGGAGGACTGCTCGGCAGCCGTGGCGAGGTCGATGTCGTCGCGGGAGTTGTCAGACACTGTCGAATCTTTCCGTTCGGTGATGCGGATCGGGTTGGCGGGCGGATCGGTTCACGACCGGCGCCGTCTCGGGCGACCGTACTCCTGTCCGCGAGCGGTCAGGACAGCCGGCGTCCGGCTCAGGCCGTCGGCCCGTTGCCGAACACGTACCCGACGCCGAGTCCGAACACGAAGTCGAGGACCGACACCAGGATCATCATCACGACGACGAAGACCAGGACGACGCCCGTGTAGCTGAAGAGCTCCTTGCGGGTCGGCGTGACCACCTTGCGGAGCTCGCCGAGGACCTGACGGATGAAGAGCACGATGGCAGCGAACGGACCACGGCGCTCGGCCCGGTCCTGCTTCGCCTTGGCGACGACGTCATCCGCCGTCGTCTCCATGTCTTTGCTCGCCAACTTCTACCCTTCCAGATGTGCAGGGCGGACAGGACTCGAACCTGCAACCTGCGGTTTTGGAGACCGCTGCTCTACCAATTGAGCCACCGCCCTTCGGACACGGTTCGTCACCGATCCGTGTTCCGGTGGTCGAGTGTACGGGAGTCCGTCACACGGTGTCCACTTGACGGATGCTCCGGCGTGCCGCGCCGGTAGGCTGGGCCCCGTGAGCACCGAAGCCCCAGGCCCCGAGTCCACCGCCCACCCCGCTGCCGCGACCACCGATCGGCCGCGCATCGCGTCCCGCATCGCCGCGATCGCCGAGTCCGCGACGCTCAAGGTCGATGCGAAGGCCAAGGCGCTCAAGGCCGCCGGTCGCCCGGTCATCTCGTTCGCCGCCGGCGAGCCGGACTTCGCCACGCCGCAGCACGTCGTCGACGCCGCCGTGCAGGCAGCGCAGGACCCGAAGAACCACCGGTACACGCCCGCGACCGGCCTGCCCGAGCTCAAGCAGGCGATCGCCGAGAAGACCGCCCGCGAGTCCGGCATCACCGTCGACCCCGCCCGGGTGATCGTCACGAACGGCGGCAAGCAGGCCGTCTACCAGGCGTTCCAGACGATCGTGGACGACGGCGACGAGGTCCTCCTGCCGGCGCCGTACTGGACCACCTACCCCGAGGCCATCCGGCTCGCCGGGGGCGTCCCCGTCGAGGTCTTCGCCGGCAGCGACCAGGACTACCTCGTCACGGTCGACCAGCTCGAGGCAGCCCGCACCCCGAAGACCAAGGCGCTGCTGTTCTGCTCGCCGTCGAACCCGACCGGCTCGGTGTACACCGCCGAGCAGACGAAGGCCATCGGCGAGTGGGCGCTCGAGCACGGCATCTGGGTCATCAGCGACGAGATCTACCAGGACCTCGTGTACGACGGTGTGCGGTTCACCGGCATCCTCGAAGCGGTCCCGGCCCTCGCCGACACGACGATCCTCGTCAACGGCGTCGCGAAGACGTACGCGATGACCGGGTGGCGTGTCGGGTGGTTCATCGGCCCGTCCGACGCGGTCAAGGCGGCGTCGAACCTGCAGTCGCACCTGTCGAGCAACGTGTCGAACGTGTCGCAGCGCGCCGCGATCGCCGCGCTGACCGGCCCGCAAGAGCCCGTCACGGCCATGCGCGAGGCCTTCGACCGCCGTCGTCAGGCGATCGTCGCGGGTCTGAACGCGATCCCGGGCTTCGTCACGCCGACCCCGCACGGCGCCTTCTACGTCTACCCCGACGTCACGGCGCTCCTCGGCCGCGAGTGGGCCGGCTCGACTCCGACCACGACGCTCGAACTCGCCGACCTCATCCTCGAGCACGCCGAGGTCGCGGTCGTCCCCGGTGAGGCGTTCGGCCCCTCCGGCTACCTCCGCCTGTCGTACGCGCTCGGTGACGACGACATCGCCGAGGGCGTCGCGCGGCTCGCGAAGTTCTTCGCGTAGTCACCCGTCGATGCAGAACGGCCCACCTCGTCGAGGTGGGCCGTTCCGCGTCGCGGGCCAGGAGGCGCGGCTCGGCTCAGGCGAGCAGGTCGCCCACCACGACGGGTTCCGGCACGAGCGAGACACCGAAGCGGTTCAGGACGGTCACCTGGACGTAGCGGGCGAGTTCGGCCACCTGGGCGGCGGTCGCTCCCCCGCGGTTCGTCAGCGCGAGCGTGTGCTTCGACGAGATCGCGGCGCGGGACCCGGGGACGGCGTACCCGCGGTGGACGCCGGCGTGCTCGATGAGCCATGCGGCGCTGAGCTTGACGTCGTCGCCCGCCGGCCAGCGCGGTGCCTCGGCCGGCAGGGTCTCGGCGAAGGCGGCGGACACGATCGGGTTCGTGAAGAACGACCCCGCGCTCCACGTGTCGTGGTCGTCCGCGTCGAGGACCATGCCCTTGGACCCCCGGAGCCGCAGGACCTCGGACCGCACCGTCGCCGGCTCGACGAACGCCCCGAGCTCGACACCGAGCGACCCGGCGAGCTGGGCGTAGCGGACCGGGACCCCGGCGGCACTGACGGTACCGAGCCGAAACTCGACCGTCAGCACGGCACCGCGCCGTCCGTGCTTGAGGGTCGAGGTGCGGTAGCCGAGCGCCAGCTCGGCCGCTGGGACCCACGCGCGCTCCCCCGTCGACGCGTCGAGGAACTCGATCCGGGTGAGCACGTCGGACAGCTCGACCCCGTAGGCGCCGATGTTCTGCACGGGGGCGGCGCCGACGGTGCCCGGGATGCCGCTCAGCGCCTCCAGGCCCGTCCACCCGTTCTCGACCGTCGTGGCGACGAACGCGTCCCACGGCTCACCGGCCGCGACGCGGACGGTGACGCCGTCGTCGTCCGCGTCGTGCTCGATGCCCGTCGTGCGCACGAGCACGACGGTGCCGTCGAAGCCGTCGTCGGCGACGAGCAGGTTGCTGCCGCCGCCGAGGACCAGCCACTCGTCGTCGTCCCACGCCGCCGTGACGTGCGCGACGAGCTCGTCGGTGGTCGACGCCGTGAGCAGCCGCGCCGCGGGACCACCGACGCGCAGCGTCGTGAGGTCGGCGAGCACCGACTCCGTCACGGTCAGCGGAACGCCACCGTGACCTGCGCCTTGCCGAGCACGGTTTGCCCGGCGGCGGTCACGGTGAGGTCGATGCGCTGCGGACGGCCGTCGTCGTCGACGGTGCCGACCTTGGCGACGACGCCGACGGTGGCGCCCTGCTCCGGGTCGACGACCACGGGGCGGGTGAACCGGACGCCGTAGCGGACCACCCAGCCGCGGTCGCCGAGCCACTCGGAGACCGGCTGCACGGCCAGTCCCATCGTGAGCATGCCGTGCGCCAGGACACCGGGCAGCCCGACGGAGGCGGCGACGTCGTCGCGGTAGTGGATCGGGTTGAAGTCGCCGGACGCGCCGGCGTAGCGGACGAGCGAGTCGCGGGTGATGTGGACCTCGCGCTCGGCGACGACGGTGCCGACCTCGAGCGCGGTCACGGGTGCGGTGGTCATGCGTCGTCTCCTCGGACCACGAGGGTGGAGGTCGCCGTGACGACGTGCTCCCCCGCGGCGTCGTTCATCGTGCTCTCGGCGGTGACCATGGCGTTGCCGCCGAGGGTCTTCACGCTCGTCACGGTCAGGGTCGCGGTGAGTTCGTCCCCGGCGACGATCGGTCGCTCGTAGGCGAAGGCCTGCTCGCCGTGGACCACGCGGGAGAAGTCGATGCCGGCGTCGGGCTCGGCGAGGAGCTGGGCGAGCGTGGCCTCTTGCACGACGACCGCGAAGGTCGGCGGGGCGACGACGTCGTCGTAGCCGGCGGCGCGGGCGGCCTCGGGCTCGTGGTGGATCGGGTTCGTCGCGAACACGGCGCGGGAGAACTCGCGCACCTTCTCGCGACCGACCAGGTAGGGCTGGGCCGGCGGGAACGTCCTGCCGACGAGCTCGGGGTTCACAGACACGTCCGGCAGTCTAGCGACGCCCGCTCGGGGGGCCTGTGTTCATGAGTATGCATCGGCTATGCTGACCCGACGCGGTTCGGGGGAACCGACACCGATCTCCGGGGATGGGGAGGAACGATGGACCACACGACCGAGTTCGCCGTGCACACGGGCGACCGCTGCACCGCGATGGAGGCCGCCGGCGCCGCACTGCAGCAGGCGGGGCACCACGTCGAGTCGACGGGCGGGACGCTCACCGCGACGACGGGCAACCGGGTGCTCACGATCCTGCTCGGGGCGCTCGTGCACCCGTCGCGGGAGTTCCGGCGGTACGAGCTCTCGACGACCGTCACGGGGACGTCGACCACGATCACGCTGCGGCACTCCGGGCACGGCACCGCGGTGTCGGGCGGGGAGATCGGTGCGAAGCGGCGGCACGATGCCTGGCGCAGCACGGCCGCGGTGATCGAGCGGGCGCTGCGGCAGGCGGGCGTGCTCAGCGCGCGGTAGCGCCGCGCGGGCGTGGCGCGGGCCGCGCGGGCCGCGCCGCCCGCGCCGCGCGGGCGTGGGCCGCGCAGGCGCGTCGCCGGCCGCCGCACAACGCAAATCGCTGCGAACCGCGTCTTCGCACGGTTCGGCGCGACTTGCGTTGTGCGCAGGCGCCCGGCGCGGCCGGCGCCCGGCCGCGCCGGCGCCGCGGACGGGAACGAACCACGGGAACGACACGGAACCAGGCCGTGGGGCCGGTTCGACGTCGGGAACGTCGTTCGACGCCGCGCGCGGACCGCGACGGCGAGCGGTCGCCCGCGCCGGCACGCGTGCCGCACAACGCAAGGCACGGCGAACCGCGCACTCCCGCGGTTCGGGGCGACTTGCGTTGTGCGCAGGCACCCGACGCCACGCGCGGGGCACGGCAGCGCCGCGGCGCTGCCCCGCCAAGAGCGGGCGCCGGGACGAACCACGGGAACGACACGGAACCAGGTCGCGGGCCCGGTTCGACGTCGGGAACGTGGTTCGACGCCGCAGCCCACGCTGCGACGCGCACCGACGCCAACGCCGACCCGCACGCGAGACGCGCACGCGCACGCGCACGCGCGCGGCACCGCCCGCGAACGACGAAAGCCCGGCGAACGGATCGCCGGGCTTGCGGTAGCGAGGGCGGGACTTGAACCCGCGACCCCACGATTATGAGTCGTGTGCTCTAACCAACTGAGCTACCCCGCCAAGGATCCGGCACGACTACCGCACCGGGTCGGAGCCCCGAGTCAGGATTGAACTGACGACCCCTTCCTTACCATGGAAGTGCTCTACCACTGAGCTATCGGGGCATGTGCCGCTCGGCGGCACCACACGAGGATAGCAGACCCGCGACGGTGGTCAGGAACCGGCCGTGACGCCCGGGCGTGCCGCGTGGAACCGCTAGTTCGCGTTGGCCTCGAGCCACGCCAGCGGGTCCACGGGGACACCGTCGACGTGCACCTCGAGGTGCAGGTGCGGACCGGTCGAGTTACCGGTGCTGCCGACCAGACCGAGCTCGTCGCCGACCTCGACCTGCTGGCCCTTGACGACCTTGAAGGAGTTGTCCTCCATGTGGCCGTAGACGCTGACGAACTGCTTCCCGTCGACGTCGTGCTCGACCCAGACGTCGTTGCCGAAGCCGCCGTCGTTCGCCTGCACCTTGAGCACGGTGCCGGCGGCGATGACCCGGATCGGCGTGCCCTCACCCGGAGCGAAGTCGACGCCCATGTGGTTCGTCGAGCAGAAGGAGCACCCCTCGACCTGGCGTCCGCCGAACCCGGAGGTGATCGGCACACCGGTCAGGAACGGCCACTGGATCGTGCCGTTCGGGTCGTTCGTGAAGCTCGAGGAGTCGACGTTCTTGTACTGCGTCGCCGAGGACACCGAGTACTGGTCGCGGTTCGTCTCGGCGTCGGTCGCACCGGCACCGACACTGAGGGACTGCGTGTCACCCGAGGCCGTCGCCCGCGCCGACGTCGAGCCGGGCTCGGGGGTGTACAGCGCCTGTGCGGGCAGCGAGGTCGACACGACGAGCCCCGCGACGAACAGCAGCGCGCCGACGGCCGTCACCCGCGAGGCCGCCCGACGGAACGACGCACCCTGCGACCCCCGCGCGGCACGCGGCGCGACCCCGGCGACCGGAGTCGCTGCAGCGGGAGCAGTGCGAGCGATGTGGCGCGTGGCCCGGTCGGCCTGCACCGGGGCGGTGGTGGCACGCCCGGTCCGACGGGACGCCGGCACCTGTCCGAGGACACGGCGCGCGGCCGGCGCGGACGGTATGGGTGCCGCGACCGCCGGGGCAGCAGCCACGACCGGCGACGAGGGCGCCGGCGGCGTCACGGGCGATGCGGTCGCCGCGGGCATCGCGGGCGAGGCCGGCGCGAGGTCGATGGGCGACACGGGTGCGGCCGGGGTCGCGGGTGCCCCCGGGCTCACCAGGTCGTCGAAGGTCGCGTCACCGAGGGCGGCCCGGGAGGCGCGGCTCGTCCCCGCCACGGCCGTCGGGTGCTCGACGCGCTCCGGTGCTCCCCCGGAGGACGCCGTCGCCGCCGCGCGTTCCGCCTCGATGCGGGCCCGTCGGGTCAGGTGGACGACCGGTGCGGGAGCGTCCGCGGAGCCGTCGGTGTGCACGGGCGTGAGGGGAGCGTGGGGCATGTGTTCGGCGTGGATCCTGATCGGGGCGAGACGCGCTCGTTGGTAACGAGCAGATAACGGGACCCGAGCACGCTAGCAGGAGCATCCGGGAGACGCCAGTCCTCGGGATGTCCTCACCCGGCGAGCGCGGACTCCTCAAGGCGCCGCAGCAGGTCCGCGAGCTCGTCCGCGACCGCGGGTGCGGCGAAGAGGAACGACCGCGTGCCGCCGGCCTCCCAGATCCGGGTCTCGGCGCCGGCCTCACGGGCGACGATCGACCCGGCTGCCATGTCCCACGGGTTGATCCCGCGCTCGTAGTAGGCGTCCACGGTGCCGACGCCCACCGCGCAGCAGTCCAGCGAGGCCGCTCCCCCACGGCGGATGTCGCGGACCTCGCCGATGAGTCCGGCGAGCACCGCGACCTGCTGCCGTCGGCGCTCGGCGGTGTACCCGAAGCCGGTGGCGACGAGCGTCTCGGCGAGCGAGGCCGGTGGCGACGAGCGTCTCGGCGAGCGAGGCCGGCGTCCCGACGTGCAGCGGGACCCCGTCGCGCGTGGCACCCTCGCCGGCGGCCGCGCGGAACACGACGCCGGTCGCGGGCTGGACGACCACGCCGGCGATCGGCTCCCACGAGGTCGGGTCGGCCGGGCCGCGCACCACGCCGATGCTCACGCCGTACTCGGCGCTGCCGTAGAGGTAGTTGACCGTGCCGTCGATCGGGTCGACCACCCACGTGATGCCCGAGGTCCCCGCGCCGGTGCCGGACTCCTCACCGAAGAACGCGTCGTCCGGCCGGGCCTCGGCGATCCGTGCCCGGACGAGTGCCTCGACCTCACGGTCGGCAGCCGTGACCACGTCGACGATGCTCGACTTCCGGTCGGCGACCTCGACCCCCTCGACCCGTCGGCGCGCGGCGAGCGCTGCTGCCTCACGGGCGATGGACTCGGCGAGGTCGGCGAACTGGACGGGGGTGAGGTCGGAGGGCATGCGTCCATCCTCGCGGAAACGGAACGGCCCCGTCCGATGAGGACGGGGCCGTTCCGATGGTGGCAAGTGAGGGATTCGAACCCCCGAAGGCTACGCCGGCTGATTTACAGTCAGATCCCTTTGGCCGCTTGGGTAACTTGCCATGTGCGCACCCGGCCCGTGTAGTCACCAACCGAAGGCGCGCATGAAAGCATAGCCGATCCGAGACGGTGCTCGTGACCACCGCGGGCCGATCCACGGGTGCCGAACCGCGCCTCCCGTCCGCCGTTAGGCTGTCCCGCATGGCAGACAGTTCCTTCGACGTGGTCAGCAAGGTCGACAAGATGGAGGCGGAGAACGCCCTCAACCAGGCCGCCAAGGAGATCGAGCAGCGGTACGACTTCAAGGGCGCCGACGCATCGATCGCGTTCAGCGGTGAGGACGTCCTCATCAAGGCGAACTCCGAAGAGCGCGCGAAGGCCGTCCTCGACGTCCTGCAGAGCAAGGCGATCAAGCGGAACATCAGCCTCAAGAGCCTCGACGCGGGCGACCCGTACCCGTCGGGCAAGGAGTACCGCATCGAGGTGAAGTTCAAGAACGGCATCGAGCAGGACGTGGCGAAGAAGATCGGCGCGTTCCTCCGGGCCAACGCCCCGAAGACCGTGAAGAACCAGATCCAGGGCGACGAACTGCGCGTCTCCTCGAAGAGCCGCGACGACCTGCAGAACACGATCCAGCTCCTCAAGGGTGAAGAGTTCGACGTGCCGCTGCAGTTCATCAACTTCCGCTGACGCGCCGCCCGCCGCTGTGGAGCACTGGCTCACCGTCGCCATCACGGTCTTCCTGGTCCTGCTGGACCTGGCGATCCGCGTCTTCTCGATCATCTACGTCCCGATCAACCGGAAGCCGCAGACCGCGACGGCCTGGCTGCTGGCGATCTTCCTCATCCCCTACATCGGGTTCATCGTCTTCCTCGTCATCGGGTCGACGAAGCTCCCGCACGCCCGGCGTGAGAAGCAGACCGAGATCAACGCGTACATCCTCGAGCAGACCGAGGGGATCGAGCGCGTCCGGCGCGACCACCCGTGGCCGGCGTGGCTGGACAGCATCACCCGCCTGAACCGCGAACTCGGCGCCATGCCCCTGGTGGGCGGCAACTCCGCGGAGCTCTACCCCGACTACGACGAGTCGATCGCCGAGATGACCCGCGCGATCGACGGCTCGCGGCGGTTCGTGCACGTCGAGTTCTACATCGCGACCCTCGACGACACCACGCGCCCGTTCTTCGAGGCGCTCGCCCGCGCCCAGGCCCGCGGCGTCACCGTCCGGGTCCTGCTCGACCACTGGGCGAGCCGCGGCTACCCGGGCTACAAGGACACCCTCGCGTTCATGGACCGCGCGGGCATCGAGTGGCACCTCATGCTCCCGCTGCTGCCGTTGCAGGGGAAGTTCCAGCGCCCGGACCTCCGCAACCACCGGAAGATCGTGGTCATCGACGGGTCGATCGCGTTCACCGGGTCGCAGAACCTCATCGACAAGTCCTACGACCTGAAGTCCCACATCGACAAGGGCATGCAGTACAAGGACCTCTTCGCGCGGTTCGAGGGTCCCGTCGTCGCCGGGCTCAACGCCCTGTTCGTGACCGACTGGTACAGCGAGACCGACGAGCTGCTGCTCCGCGAGAGCGACCCCGTCCAGCGGGCCGACCGCGGTGACGCACTCGACTGCCAGGTCGTCCCGTCCGGCCCCGGGTTCGACGGCGAGAACAACCTGCGCCTCTTCAACGCCCTGCTCTACTCGGCCCAGCAGAAGGTGTCGATCACCTCGCCGTACTTCGTCCCCGACGACTCCATGCTCTACGCCATCACCACGACGGCGCAGCGCGGGGTCGAGGTCGAGCTGTTCGTCGGCGAGATGGGCGACCACGCGATGACGTGGCACGCGCAGCGCTCCTACTACGAGGGGCTGCTCCGGGCCGGCGTGAAGATCTGGCTGTACCGGGCGCCGACGATCCTGCACGCGAAGCACTTCACGATCGACGACGACGTGGCGGTGATCGGGTCGAGCAACATGGACATGCGGTCGTTCAGCCTCAACCTCGAGGTCTCCGTGATGGTCCGCGGCAGCCGTTTCGTCGATGCGCTGCGCGAGGTCCAGGACGCCTACAAGGAGCACAGCTTCGAGTTGACGCTCGACGCGTGGGTGGAGCGGCCGCGTCGGTCGCAGGTGCTCGACAACGTCGCGCGGCTCACGGCGGCGCTGCAGTAGCGGCCGGCCCAGGAGGCGCGGGTCGCGACCGGCGGGCAGGTGCGGGCCGCGGGTGGTCGCCCGGGCGCGGGTGCGCGGTGGCGGTGCCGCGCGCGGGTGCGCGGGAGCGGGTGCGGGTGCGCGGCGGCGGGGGCGGTCAGCGCGGGTCCGGCACCAGGCGGGTGAGTCGGGCGGTCACGCGCTCGAGCGGCCCCCTCCCGAGGAACCGCCTCCAGAGCATCGCGAACACGATCGACCCCAGCGCGAACCAGCCCCACGCCGCCGCCGAGTCCGGGTACGTCGGCAGCGCCGCGAGCACGACGAGGTGCCCCGCGTAGACCGTGAGCGGCATCGACCCCACGGCAGCCAACGGGTACCCGATGCGTCGGACGACCTCGCCCCGCCCGTCGAACACCAGCGTGCAGAGCGCGATGACGGCGACGGCCACTCCCGCGGTCCCCACGACGTCGACGATCGACGAGGAGTGGTCCCGCGGCGACAGGAACAGCTGCGCCGTGGCCTCGGCGGCGGTGCTCCCCTCGCCCGCGTACGGCACACCGGGGAACGCGAACCCGGCGTCGGCGGGCACCGGCGCGACCGCGTTGCCGACGAGGTAGGCGAGGGCGGCGACCACCGCGCCGGACGCGAGGAGGACCACCTGGGTGCGCCGTCCCTCCAGTCCGACACGGGCGACCGCGAGACCGACCAGCACGTACGCCAGGAAGGTGACCACGGGGTAGACGAGGCCGAGCTGGACCTCCCACATGCCGGCGTCCGCGTAGAGCGGGACGATGCCGAGGGCGACGACGGGCGACAGCACGGCGCACGCCGCGGCGAGGACCAGCAGCCAGCGCGCACGGACCCGGAGCACCGGGATCGCCAGCAGGAACAGCACGCCGTACGTCGGGAGGATGACGTAGATCGGGGTCTGCAGCGCCATGAGCAGCAGGCCGACCGCGACGACGACGAGCGCGCGGATCGCGAGCCGGCCACGGACCCGACCGATCCGCGGCGGGCCGGGCGGCGACGTCCGACCGCTCGTCAGACCGATCGAGACGCCGGCGAGCACCGCGAAGAGCGACGACGACCGGCCGTGGGCGACGGCGGCCCAGGTGCCGGGGTCCGACCAGTCGACCTGGTCGGCGATGCCCCCGACGTGGGTCGCCATCATGCCGAGCAGCGCCAGCGCACGGGCGACGTCGACGCCCTCGAGCCGGACCCCGGAGACGGACACGCCCCGCAGCGCGGTGGGCGGTGCGGGGCGTGCGGTCGTCATGGCGTTCGCGGTCCGCCGGTCAGCTCGTCGCCGAGCCCGTGCGGGCGTCGACGCGGCCGAGGGACACGTCGACCATGTCCTCGCGCGGGACGACCTTGATGCGCTCGCGGCCCTCGGCCTCGCCGAGGGCGAGCTCGTGGGTGTCGAGGTTGTGCCAACCGTCGAGGTCGGTGTACTCGACACCACGCTCGGCGAGCAGGGCCGGGATCGCGCCCTCGGACGGGTCGGCCGGGGTCCACCAGCTCGCCTGGTCGTTCACGATGTGCTGGACGGTCTCCATCGCGTCGGACTTGGTGTGGCCGATGAGCCCGACGGGGCCGCGCTTGATCCAGCCGGTCGCGTAGACGCCCGGGACCTGCTGGTTGTCGTCGTCGAGGACCTGGCCCTCGTGGTTCGGGATGACACCGTGGCGCTCGTCGAACGGGACGCCCGGCAACGGCGAGCCGAAGTACCCGACCGCGCGGTAGGCGGCCTGGATCGGGATCTCGCGGATCTCGCCCGTGCCCTCGACGCCGCCCTGGCCGTTCGGCCGCGTGCGCTCGTACCGGATGGCGGTGAGCTTGCCGTCCTCGCCGACGAACTCGAGGGGCTTCGCGTAGAAGTGCAGGTGCAGTCGGCGGCTCGCCTGGCCGGTCTCACGGGTGCGCCACTGCTCGAGGACGCGGTTCATCACCATGACCTGCTTGTTCGTGGCGATGGCGGTCTTCGAGGCCTCGTCGTGGTCGAAGTCCTCGTCGTAGACGATCATGTCGACGTCGCGGAGCTCGCCGAGCTCGCGGAGCTCGAGCGGGGTGAACTTCACCTGCGCCGGGCCGCGGCGGCCGAACACGTGCACGTCGGTGACCGGGGACGCCTTGAGCCCCTCGTACACGTTCGCGGGGATCTCGGTCGGCAGCAGGTCGTCGGCGTGCTTCGCGAGGATGCGCGAGACGTCGAGGGCGACGTTGCCGTTGCCGATCACCGCGACGCTCTCGGCCTCGAGCGGCCACGTGCGCGGGACGTCGGGGTGGCCGTCGAACCAGCTGACGAACTCGGCGGCGCCGTACGACCCCTCGAGCTCGACACCGGGGACGTCGAGGTCGGCGTCCTTGATCGCACCCGTCGAGAACACGACCGCGTGGTAGTGCTGCCGGAGGTCGTCGAGGGTGATGTCCTCGCCGAAGCGGACGTTGCCGAACAGCCGGACGACACCGCGGTCGAGCACGTCGCGCAGCGCGTTGACGATGCCCTTGATGCGCGGGTGGTCCGGGGCGACGCCGTAGCGGACCAGGCCGTAGGGGGCGGGCAGCTGCTCGAACAGGTCGATCGACACGTCGTGGCCGTGGGCCTCGCGCAGCAGGATGTCGGCGGCGTAGATGCCGGCGGGGCCTGCGCCGACGATGGCGACTCGGAGGGTGGGCACTGATCGTCTCCAGTTCGTTCGGGTGGGGTGCTCCCGAGGGGGTTCGAGGGGCGGGACCGTCGGTCTCCGCGGCGGTCCGGCGCTAGCGGCTGCGTTCGACGACGGACTCGGCGAAGCGGACGAGTGCCCGCTTGACGGTGCCGTCCGGCAGGGGTGCGAGGGCGTCGACGGCGTCCGTCGCCCAGCGGACCGCGACGGCACGGGTCGCGGCGGTCGCCTCGTGCTCGCGCAGGGCGGCCACGGCGGACTGGTACGGCGCCGAGTCGACGACGTCGTCCGGTGCGGCGTTCACGTCACGCTCGATGCGCCCGAGCAGGTCCACCGCGTCGGGGGCACCGGTCGCGGCGAGGCGCTTGAGCTGCAGCAGCGGCAGGGTGTCGACGCCGGCACGCAGGTCGTTGCCGGCGATCTTGCCGGTCTTGGCCTTCGCGGGGGCGAGGTCGATCACGTCGTCCACGAGCTGGAAGGCCACGCCGACCTTCTCACCGAACGTGCCGACGGCGTCGAGGTACGTGCGGTCGGCGCCCGAGAACATCACACCGGCACGGGCTGCCGTCGCGATGAGCGAGCCGGTCTTGTCGCTGAGCACCTGGATGTAGTGCTCGACCGGGTCGTCCTCGGGCTGGGGGCCCGTCGTCTCGTGGAGCTGCCCCATGCAGAGCCGCTGGAAGGTCTCCGCCTGCATCCGGATGCCCTCGGTGCCGAGGTCGGCCGTGATGAGGCTGGCACGAGCGAACAACAGGTCGCCGGTGAGGATCGCCACGTTGTTGCCGTAGGTCACGTGGGCCGCGGGGACACCGCGTCGGACGGGCGCTTCGTCCATGACGTCGTCGTGGTAGAGCGACGCCAGGTGGGTCGTCTCGATGCTCACGGCGGCCTTCACGACCGCGTCGGTCACCCCGTCACCGAGCTGCGCGATGAGGAGCGTGAGCGTCGGCCGGATCCGCTTGCCCCCGGCCGACAGCAGGTACCGGCTCGTGGTGTCGGCGAGGGTGTCGGTGGAGCGCATGGCTTCCTCGAGCCCCTGCTCGACGAGCTCGAGGCCGTCGTCGACCGCGGCGATGAACCGGCGTTCCGCGGGCGTGGCGAACAGTCGCTCGCCGATGCCCAGCGATGCGCGGAGACTCGGTGCGCGACGTGCGACCGGGACGCTCGGATTCAAGTGCTGCTCCGTGTTCGGGGGTGGAGGGACCGGTCAGGCGTCGGTGGGGTCGACGCTCGGCTGCTCACCGGTGTGCTGGTGCTCGCGACGGGCCTTGGCACGCCGGGCGACGGACTCGCGGACCTCGCCCGCGACGGGCTTGCGACCGCGGTGCAGTGCGACGATACCCGCCGTGAGGTTCCGGTAGGCGACGACCGAGAACCCGACGCCGCGCAGCCACTGGCTGAGGACCTGCTGGTCGGGCCACGCCTCGATCGACTCGGCGAGGTAGCGGTAGGCCGCCGGGTTGCTGCTGGACAACCGTGCCACGCCCGGGAGCACGCGCTTGAGGTACGTGCCGTACCCGAAGCGGAGCAGGGCGAGCGGCGGCGTGGAGAACTCGCAGATGACGACACGACCGCCGGGCTTGAGGACCCGGAGCATCTCGCCGAGGGCCTGCATCGGGTCGTTCACGTTGCGCAGCCCGAACGAGATCGAGACGGCGTCGAAGGTGTCGTCGTCGAAGGGCAGCTGCTCGGCGTCGCCCTCGACGAAGGTGATCTCGGGGTGGCGTTCACGGCCGACGGCGATCATGCCCGCGGAGAGGTCGAGCGCCGTGACCTCGGCACCCTTCTTCGCGAAGGCCGCCGCGCTCGTGCCCGTCCCCGCGGCGATGTCCAACACCTTCTCGCCGGGCTGGGGGTCGACCGCGCGGACCGTCGCGACACGCCACAGCGGAGCGTTGCCCGCCGAGAGGATGTCGTTCGTGAGGTCGTACTTCGCGGCGACGTCGTCGAACATGGCCGCCACCTCGTCCGGCCGCTTGTTCAGGTCCGCTCTGCTCACCCACAACATCCTAGAGGTCGTGCCCGGACGTTCCCCGCGCGGCGCGTACGATCTGTGGGGTGACCCGAACCACCACGGCGGCCCCACCGCTGACGGTCTCGACCCGGATCCTCGACGACCCGGGCGCCGTCCTCCGCCACACCCTCCGGGACAGCCCGCTCGCGTTCGTCCGGAACGGCGACGGGATCGTCGGCATCGGCGAGGCCGTGCGGTGGACGTTCACCGGCCCGGACCGGATGCGCGAGGCCTCGGCAGCCTGGCGGTCCCTGGTCCGCGACGCCGTGGTCGACGACCCCGTGCAGCTGCGCGGCACCGGGCTCGTCGCGTTCGGCTCGTTCGCGTTCGCCGACGACTCGACCGAGACGAGCGTGCTGATCGTCCCGCGCGTCGTGATCGGCCGCCGCCGCGGGAAGGCCTGGCTCACCGCCGTCGACACCACGCTCGACCCCGAACCCCTCACCTTCACGCGCACGTCGGTGCCGGTGCCGCACGTCGGTCCGCACGTGTCCGTCGCGCTCCGTCCCGGTGCCATCGACGAGGACGCCTACGCCACGACGGTCGCCGACGCCGTCCGGCGGATCACCGCCGGCGACGCCGAGAAGGTGGTGCTGGCGCGGGACCTCGTCGGGACCCTCCCCGACGGCGCCGACCAGCGAGCGATCCTGCTCGACCTCGCCGAGGCGTACCCGCAGTGCGTCACGTTCGCCGTCGACGGGATCGTCGGCGCGACGCCCGAGACCCTCGCCCGGACCGACGGCACCCGACTCTCGGCGCGCGTGCTCGCGGGCAGTGCGGCGCGCGGGACCGACCCGGTGTCCGACCGCGCCGCCGCCGAGGCCCTCGCCGCGAGCGCGAAGGACGTCGAGGAGCACGGCTTCGCCATCCAGAGCCTGCTGGCCGCGCTCGCCCCGATCGCGTCCGACCTCCGCGCCGACCCGGAGCCGTTCCGGTTGCAGCTGCCGAACCTGTGGCACCTCGCGACCGACGTCCAGGCGACGCTGCCCGTCGGCACGACCTCGCTCGACGTCGCCGACGCCCTGCACCCGACCGCCGCGGTCGCGGGGACCCCGACCGACGTCGCCGTCCGGCTCGTCTCCGAGCTCGAGGGCGTCGACCGCGGTCGCTACGCCGGGCCGGTCGGGTGGCTCGGGGCGAACGGGGACGGCGAGTGGATGCTCGCGTTGCGGAGCGCCCGGATCACCGACGACGGCACCGTGCGGGCGTGGGCCGGCGCGGGCATCGTGGCCGGGTCCGACCCGGCGCGCGAGGTCGCCGAGACTGCCCTGAAGTTCCGACCGGTCACCGACGCGCTCGCCTAGCCGACTGCCAGGAGGCACGGTGCCGGCCCGGCGCGCAGGCCGCGGCCCGGTGCCGCTCAGTCGGCCAGCGGCACCTCGATGACGACGCGCTCGGCCGGGTCCGTCAGGACCCGCTCGAGGTCGCCCCAGGTCGCCGCGCGCCGGTACTCCCAACCGAGCCCGGTCACCACCGGCTCGACGTCGACGTGCTGCGGCGTCGTCATCATGCGGCGCATGTCGGCCTCCGGTGTCGTCGCCGCGACCTCGAGCCCCCGGAAGATCGCTCCCCCGCCGTCGTTCCCGACGATGACCTGCACGCGGTGCGGGTGCTCCTCGGTGCCGGTCACGAGCGCCCCGATGTCGTGCAGCAGCGTGAGGTCGCCGAGCAGGACGCGTGTCGTGCCGACCGAGGCAGTGGAACGCTCGAGCGCGGCGGCGATGCCGAGCGCGGTCGAGATCGTCCCGTCGATGCCCGCGAGCCCGCGGTTCGCGTGCACGCGGATCGCCTTGCCCGCGACGTGCCCGTCGGCCACGCGGATGATCTGCGAGGCGCCGAGCACGAGGCGGTCGTGCGGCCAGGTCGCACCCCAGACGGCGTCCGCGAGCATCGTGCGGTCGACGGCGCGGCGGCGGAGCGCCACCTCGTCGCGGAGGAACTTGTTGCGCTCGGCACGGTCGCCGGAGCGCTTCGCATCGAGGTCGGGGCCGGCGTCGCCACCACCGAGCAGCGCGCGGCTCGTGGCGACCCACCGGCCGACCCAGGCGCGGTGCTCCGGCCGGGTGCGGCCCGTCACGCGGACGTCCGACACGAAGGTGGTCGCGGCGTCGGGCCGGGAGGCGCGGGCCGGGTCGTAGGGATCGGCCCCCGGTCCGCGGACCACGATCGTCTCGACGTCGGCGCGCTGCAGGAGCGCGGGGACCTCGCGGCTGAGGGTGGGGTGGCCGAGCACGACGGCACGGCGGACCGCACCGCCGAAGTCCGGGTCGCGCAGGAGCTCACGGTAGGTGACGACCAGGTTGCGCCCGAACCGCGCACCGCTCGACACCTCGGCGAGCAACGGCGCACCGAGCTCCCAGGCGATCCGCTCGGCGTCCGCCCCCGCGTCGTGTCCCGCGATGACGACCGTCGCGGGTTCGTCGTCCGGCGCGAGGTCGACGACCGGCAGACCGGAGTGCACCCGCCTGGTGGCGAACGCGAGGTCGACCTCGTCGTCGGGCACCGGCTGGACCGTCCCCTCGCCCAGTCCGGCCGACAGCGGTTCGCGGAAGGCGACGTTGAGCTGGACCGGCCCGGGCTGCCCCGTGTGGCCGGCGGCCGCGGCGACGACTTCGCGCACGAGTTCCCGGACGGTGGCGGCGGTGTCGGCGTCGACCCCGTGCGCGGTGGGTGCCTCGACGTCGCGGACGACGGCGACGGCCGGCCCGAAGAGCCCGGGCTGCACCGTGGTCTGGTTGCTGCCGATGCCCCGGAGCTCGTCGGGGCGGTCCGCGCTGACGACGATCATCGGCACACCGGAGTGGTGCGCTTCGAGCACGGCGGGGTGCAGGTTGGCGACCGCGGTGCCCGAGGTGGTCACGACCGCGGCGGGCCGACCGGACTCGACGGCGAGCCCGAGCGCGAAGAAGCCGGCGGTGCGCTCGTCGAGCCGGACGTGGACGCTGATGCCGCCCGCCCGCTCGACGGCGACGGCAGCGAGGGCGAGCGCCTGCGACCGGGAGCCGGGGCTCACCACGACGTCGGTCACACCGGCCCGGGCGAGCTCGGTCAGGAGCGCGACGGCGAAGTCGGTCGCCGGGCTGCCGGAACCGGCCGGGCCGTCAGCGATCGGTGCGGCCGTCGTCGTCGCGGTGCTGGTCGCGGCGGTCTCGGTCGGCGCGTCGTTCTCGTTCGCGGAACTGCTGTTCGAGGTCTCGGAGGGTCTCGTCGTCCTGGTCCTTGTCCGTGCGGTGCTGCTCGGGGCCGCTGGGGCCGCCGAGGAAGTCCGGGTCGTCTTCGGGACCACGGTACCCGGAGCCGCCGCCGGGACGGGTCGCGGGTGCCCGGCCGAGGACGAACCAGAGGACGCCGCCGAGCACGGGGAGCACGATCACGAGGAGGACCCACACGCCACGGCTGAGGGAACGGACACGCTCGCGGGGCATCGTGGCGCAGTCGATCGCCGCGTAGACCGTGAACGCCACGGCGGCCACGACGACGATCAGCCACAGTCGGATCATGGCCGGGAGTCTAGGTCGGCAGCCTGTGGGGTCCCTGCCGGTTGCGCATCCGTAGACTTGCGCAGGTGAAAGCGTGGCTCGTGTACACCCTGGCCCGCCTCGGCATCTTCGCCGCGGCGCTGGCACTGCTCCTGCTCCTGACGCCGATGCCCGGCTACTGGGCGACGATCGTCGCCGCGCTCGTGGCGCTGCTCATCTCGTACATCGCCCTGCCGAAGCTGCGCGGTCGCGTCACCGAGAGCCTGGCGAACCGTCGACCGGCGCCGGAGCACGACGTCGACACCGACTTCGAGGACGACTTCGTCGACGCGGCTGACAGCGACTCCCCGGTCGAGCAGCCGGTCTCCGACGCCGACCGCCACGCAGCGCGCCGCGAGCACCGCGACGACTGACCCGCCGGGCTACGGCTGGACGGCGAGCGTGATGCCGAGCACGACGCCGAACACGAGCGACGCGAACGACGACAGCTGGAGCGCCGTGATGAGTTCCCGCGGCTTCCGCGACGAGACGCCGATCGCGAGTGCCGGCAGCGCCAGCAGCAGCGAGAAGTACGTGAACCCGGTGCGGAAGTAGAGCAGCACGAACCAGAGCAGCACCACGTACGGCAGCATCAGGAACAGGCCGTAGAGCACCCGGGCGACCGGTCGTCCGACCACGACCGCGAGGGTGCGCTTGCCCGCGAGACGGTCCTCGTCGATGTCGCGGATGTTGTTCACCATGAGCACCGCACAGGCGAAGAACCCGGCGGCGATCGCAGCGGCCCACCCGCTCGGGGTGACCCGGTCGATGAGGACGAACTGCGTGCCGAGGACGGCGACGAGTCCGAAGAACACGAACACGAAGACCTCGCCGAGGGCGTTGTACCCGTACGGCTTCTTGCCGCCGGTGTAGAACCACGCCGCGACGATGGCGGCAGCGCCCACGAGCAGGAGCCACCACAGCTGCGTGAGCACCACGATGACGATGCCGGCGACGGCTGCGAGCCCGAAGAACGTCAGCGCGACGGTCAGCACGGTGCGGGGCTTCGCGAGCCCGGCTCCGGTGAGACGGGCCGGCCCGACGCGGAACTCGTCCGTGCCGCGCACCCCGTCGGAGTAGTCGTTGCTGTAGTTCACGCCGATCTGCAGGAACAGCGCGACGAGCAGCGCCAGGATCGCGATGGGCAGGTGGTGGCCCTCCGCGAGCCAGTCGCCGAAGTCACCGGCCTCACCGCTGTCCACGAACCCGACCGTCGTGCCCATCACGACGGGGACGACGCCGAGCGTCAGGGTGCGCAGGCGCGCCCCGCCGATCCAGTCGCCCGCGGTCGCGCGGCGCTTCGTGCGCTGCGGTGCCGCGGCCTTGGCCGGGTTGCCGGAGCGGTTCCTGGAACGGTTCGTGTTCTTCGTGCGTGCCACGACCGTCCATCGTATCCGCGTCCGCCGTGCGTCCGGGACGCCGGCCCAGGAGGAACGGATCACCGTCGGCGGTCGACCCGCGTCCGTCAGGCGGTCGGGTCCGCGATCGCGCGGATCGCCCGGCGGTCCGGCTTGCCGGACGCGAGCATCGGGAGCCGCTCGACGACGACCACGTCGGCCGGCCGTGCGGCCCGCCCGAGGGCGTCGCCGACCGCGGCGCGGACCACGTCGAGGTCGAGCGGACGGTCGGTCACGACGACGGGGACCTCGCCCCACTCCCCCGACGCCCGGCGCGTGACCACCGCGCCCTCCTGCCCGTCGAGCCCGCGGACGATCCGTTCGACGGCGCCGAGCGGAACCTTCTCGCCGCCCGAGATCACGACGTCGTCGAGCCGGCCGAGCACCCGCACGACACCGTCGACGACCTCGGCGGCGTCGCCCGTGCGGTACCAGCGGTGTCCGTCGCGCTCGGTGAAGGTCGCCGCCGTGCGGTCGGGGTCGTCCAGGTAGCCCTCGGCGAGCATCGGCCCGGACAGGAACAGCTCGCCGTCGACGAGCTCGGTGCGGACGGTGCCGAACGGGACACCGTCGTAGACGCACCCGCCGCTCGTCTCGCTCGCGCCGTAGGTCGTCACGATCCGGACGCCGGCGGCGCGGGCCCGGTCACGGAGCGGCGCCGGGGTCGCCTGCCCGCCGACGAGCACGGCGTCGAACCCGGCGAGGGCACGGGTGGCCCGCTCGTCGTCGAGCACCCGGGCGAGCTGCACCGGGACGAGCGAGGTGTATCGCCGCGGTGCCCCGGGACCGGTGACGAGCCGGTCGGCCGCGTCGGCGAACGCACCCGCGTCGAAGTGCCCGGGAGCGACGACGACGGGCGCCGTCCCCGCGGTGATCGACCGGGTCAGGACGTTGAGCCCCGCGATGTAGTGCGTCGGCAACGCGAGCACCCAGCCGCCGGGGCCCCCGAGTGCCGCGTCCGCCGCAGCGGCACCGGCGAGGAGCGCCTCCGACGAGAGCGCCACGCGCTTGCCGGTGCCGGTGGACCCGCTCGTCTCGACGACCAGGGCGACCCGCTGCGGGACGGTGGCCGGAGCAGGTGTCGGCAGCGCCGGAGCGCCGTCCGCGACCGGGAGCAGGGCGGGGCCGCCGGCGAGTGCCGCCTCCAGGCCCCGCAGCACGACCGACGCGTCCGACGTGCTGGTCGCGACCAGCGGACGGGCCATCAGTAGTGCCAGGGGAAGGACGTCCACTCGGGCGCGCGCTTCTCGAGGAAGGAGTCACGACCCTCGACCGCCTCGTCGGTGCCGTAGGCGAGCCGCGTGGCCTCACCGGCGAACACCTGCTGGCCGACCATGCCGTCGTCGACCGCGTTGAAGGCGTACTTGAGCATCCGGATCGCCGTCGGGGACTTGCCGAGCACGATCTCGCCCCAGCGGACCGCCTCGCGCTCGAGGTCCTCGTGCGGGACGACGGCGTTCACGGCGCCCATCTCGTACGCGCGCTGCGCCGAGTACTCCTGCGCGAGGAAGAAGACCTCACGCGCGAACTTCTGGCCGATCTGCTTGGCGTAGTAGGCGCTGCCGTACCCGCCGTCGAACGAGCCCACGTCGGCGTCGGTCTGCTTGAACCTGCCGTGCTCGGCGCTCGCGATGGTGAGGTCGCAGATCGCGTGCAGCGAGTGGCCCCCACCCGCCGCCCACCCCGGGACGACGGCGATGACGACCTTCGGCATCATCCGGATGAGCCGCTGGACCTCGAGGATGTGCAGCCGCCCCATCGACGCCTGCGCCGCTGCCGGGTCGACACCCTCGGGCGGGGCGCCCTCGTCACCGACGTACTGGTAGCCGCTCCGGCCGCGGATGCGCTGGTCGCCGCCGGAGCAGAACGCCCAACCGCCGTCCTTCGGGCTCGGGCCGTTGCCGGTGAGGAGCACGACGCCGACACGCGGGTCCTGCCGGGCGTCGTCGAGTGCGCGGTACAGCTCGTCGACGGTGCGCGGACGGAAGGCGTTCCGCACCTCGGGCCGGTCGAACGCGACCCGGACGATCCCGTGGGAGACGTGCTTGTGGTACGTGATGTCGGTGAACTGCTCCGCGATCGGAGCCGCGGTCCAGACGTCGGGGTCGAACAGGTCGGAGACGGGAGCAGCCATGCTCCAACGCTACCGCCGCGTGCTACAGCCCCGCGCCGTCCGTCGCGGCCGAACCGCCCATGTCGGTCAGCAGCTCGGGGGCGACGATCACGAGCAGCACGATGAGGATCACCGGGTTCGCGAAGAACGCCACGACGACCCCGACGGCGCCGTACCAGCGGCCGAACGACCCCACCGCGGCGACGAACCCGAGCACCGCGGCGATGAGCGTGAGGAAGACCACCACGAAGCAGATGCCGAACGCGAAGTCGGTGTCGCCGCCCATGAAGACGGCGAAGGCGCTCGCGTCGACCGCGGCGGAGACGACCGCGAGCCCCAGGGCGATCTTGCCGACCACCGGGTTGCGCTTCTTGCGCGCCTTCTGGGCTTCCTGCCGGACGTCGACGGTGTTCCGCTGCATGAGCCGGGCGAACTCGCCCGTGTCGCGACCGGGGGCCTGCGCACGCGCGCCCGGGGCCTGCGCACGCGCCGAGGACGGTGCTGCGGAACGCTGCGACGCGCGCTGCTGCGGTTCCGGCGCCACAGGTCCTCCCTCGTCCTCGGTGCTGGTGCTGGGCTGCCGACCGTGGCCGACCGATGCAGACTAGTGCGCTGCCCTGGCGGTCCGCTCCGAGGAACCGTGGGGTGCCCTGGGTGCTCCTGGGATGATGGCCAGGTGCTCCCCGACCTCGACGACCTCCTCTCCGACGCGCACGTGGTGGCGCTGCCCATGCGGGTGCGGTTCCGCGGCATCACGGTGCGCGAGGCCCTCGTCCTGCGCGGCCCGGCCGGGTGGACCGAGTTCTCCCCGTTCGTCGAGTACGACGACGCCGAGGCCGCCGCGTGGCTCCGGGCCGCGGTCGACTTCGGCTGGACGACGCACGAGCCCGCCGCGGACAGCGTCCCCGTGAACGCCACCGTGCCGGCGATCGCTCCGGACGGCGTCGCGGACCTCCTCTCGCGATACCCGGGCTGCACGACCGCCAAGGTCAAGGTCGCCGAACCCGGCACCACGATCGACGACGACGTGGCCCGCGTCGCCGAGGTCCGACGGGTGATGGGCCCCTCCGCGGCGGTCCGCGTGGACGCGAACGGGCTCTGGGGCGTCGACTCCGCCGCAGAGGCCCTCGAGCGCCTCGCCCCGTTCGACCTGCAGTACGCCGAGCAGCCGTGCAGCACGGTGCCGGAACTCGCCGAGCTCCGGCAGCGGATCGCCGGGCTCGGCGTGCCGATCGCCGCGGACGAGAGCGTCCGCAAGGCCTCGGACCCGCTCGCCGTCGCCCGGGCCGGTGCCGCCGACGTCCTCGTCGTGAAGGCGCAGCCCCTCGGCGGCATCACCGCCGCGCGTGCGGTCGTCGCCGACGCCGGGCTCCCCTGCGTGGTGTCGAGTGCGCTCGACACGTCGGTCGGGCTGGGGATGGGAGCGTTCCTCGCGGCCGAGGCGATGTCGCCCGGGTACGCCGCGGGGCTCGGCACCGCGGCGATGTTCACGTCGGACGTGTCGGCGGCGCCGCTGCTGCCGGTGGACGGGCGGGTGCCGGTGCGGCGGGTCGAGGTCGACCGGGACCTGCTCGAGCGGAACGCGGCGTCGCCGGAGCGTGCCGCGTGGTGGCTCGCGCGGCTCAAGCGGGTGCACGCGCTCCTCGCCGGCTGACCGGCCGCCCGGGCGCACGGTCGGCCCGGTCGCACGACCTGCCGCTCGCGTTCGCCGAGGTCGCACGTTCGGTCGCTCCGACGCGCGCCGGGCGACGGATTGCGCGACCTCGCGCTCGCGCCTGGGATCGCACCGGGGCTCGGGCCTCGGACTCGCGCCGACGACGGACGGGAGGCGCGGTGCCAGCTGGCACCGCGCCTCCCGTCCGGTGGTGGTCGCGACCAGGGCCGCATCAGCGACCCGTCCGGATCAGAGCCCGGAGTAGCTGTGCAGGCCCTTGAAGAACACGTTCACGACCGAGAAGTTGAACATCACCGCGGCGAAGCCGATGAGGGCCAGCCAGGACGACCGCGCGCCACGCCACCCGCGGGTCGCACGCGCGTGGATGTACCCGGCGTAGACCACCCAGATGATGAAGGTCCAGACCTCCTTCGTGTCCCACCCCCAGTAGCGACCCCAGGCGCGCTCGGCCCAGATCGCACCGGCGATGAGCGTGAAGGTCCAGAGGACGAACCCGACGAGCAGGACGCGGTAGGTGAGGACCTCGAGCCGGTCGGCGTCCGGCAGCGTCTCCATGAAGCGGAGCTTGCCCGAGGCGGTCCGACCCTGGCGGTAGGTCTGCACGAGCTGCGCCACGGCGAGTCCGGCACCCAGGGCGAAGAAGCCCGTGCCGGCGATGGCGACGAAGACGTGGATGACGAGCCAGTACGACTGCAGCGCGGGCTGCAGCGGCACGACGGGCACCCAGTAGTTCACGGTCGCGATGCCGAGCAGGATGATCGTGAGGCCGGTGATGAAGACGCCGAGGAACTTCAGGTTCTGCCAGAACTGCACGAGCAGGAAGATCAGGGTGATCAGCGCAGTGCCGGTCAGCGAGAACTCGAACATGTTGCCCCACGGCACGCGGTCGGCCGCGATCCCGCGCAGGACGACGGACGCGACGTGCAGCACGAGCGCGAGGATCGTCATCGCCATGCCGACCCGCTCGAACTTCGTCCCGCGGCGCCCGGCTCGTTCGTCGGTGACGGCGACCTGCTCGAGGACGACGGTGCCGCCCTGGACGGTCGCGACGGTCCGCTCCGCGCCGGCGGCGGGTGCCGCAGCGGCGTCGGACGCAGCCGTCACGTTGCCGGCCCGCTTCGCCATGTCGAGGGCGAACGCGATGAACGCGATGACGTAGACCGCCATGGCGGAGTACGTCAGCACGACCGAGTAGGTCGCGAGGTTCGTGGTCATGTCGTTCACTGGGGCATCCTAACTCCGAGGTCCGACGTGTGGCGCTTGGCGATGTCCGCCACGGCCCGTTCGAGGTTCGGGTCCTCGCCGCGTGCGAGACCCGCGTACTCGAGGTCGTAGCCAGGCTCGGCGTCGGGGCTGCCGTCGCGACGCGGCACGACCTTCACCCACACGCGACGGCGCGGGACGAAGAGCGACGTGAGGAGCCCGAGGACGGACAGCACGGCGAAGCCGCCGACCCACAGCTGCGACGGGTCGTGGTGGACGTCGAGCGAGACGTAGCGCTTCACTCCGTCGAACGTGATCGACCCCGCGCCGTCCGGCAGCGTCTTGGTCTGCCCGGGCTTCAGCTCGACACTGGCGGTCTTGGACTGGCGGCCCGCGATCTGCTGCAGCCCGCTCGTGTCGAGCGTGTAGACGCTCTGCGGGACGCCGTCGTCGAGCCCGAGGTCACCCGTGTAGACCTGCAGGGTCAGCAGCGGGTTCTGGTCGTCCGGGTAGGCGCTGGCGTACGCGCCGGTCGAGAGCTTCGACGCCGTCGGGTAGAAGAACCCGACCATGCCGAGCTGGTCCGGTAGCGCGTCCGGCACCTTGATGACGCCGGTCGACGTGTAGTTCGCGTCCTCGGGGAGGAACGGCACGGTGTCCTTGAACGCCACGTTGCCGTCGCCGTCGCGCACGGTGACGTCCATCGCGTAGCCGTTGCCGAGGAGGTAGACGTTGGTGCCGCCGACGCTCACCGGGTCGTTGACGCCGAGTCGGCTCGTCTGCTCGGAGCCGCCCTTCTCCTGCGTCGTGACCGTCGCCGAGTAGTCGAGCGCCTGGCCGAGGGCGTCGAGGTTCCGCTCCTCGTACTTGGTGACGAACTTGTCGAGCGTGAAGTTGTAGCCCTTGAGGTCTGACTGCTGGAACCAGCGGCCGGGGTTGAACGAGTCGTACGAGCCGAGCACGTTCGAGAACGTCTGACCCTCGACGAGGAGCCGCTGACCGGTGTACCCGAACCCGCCGCCGACACCGACCGCGAGCAGCACACCCACGAGCGCCGCGTGGAACACCAGGTTGCCGGTCTCGCGCAGGTAGCCGCGCTCGGCACTCACCGAGTCGCCGAAGCGTTCGACGCGGTAGCCGGAGCGCTTGAGGATCGCCATCGCGCGGGTGACGGCGTGCTCCGGCGTGACGCCCTCGCCATCGACGGCGACCGAGCGGTAGCCGGCCAGACGGCTCAGGCGGACCGGGGTCTTCGGGGGTCGGGTGCGCAGCGCCTGCCAGTGGTGCTTCGTGCGCGGGACGATGCAGCCGATCAGGGAGACGAAGAGCAGCAGGTAGATCGCCGAGAACCACACCGAGGTGTAGGTGTCGAAGACCTGCAGCTTGTCGAGGACCGGGAAGAGCTGCGGGTGGTCCGCCTTGTACTGGACGACGCCGTTCGGGTCGGCCGTGCGCTGCGGGACCAGGGACCCCGGGATCGCCGCGAGTGCCAGCAGCATGAGGAGGAACAACGCCGTGCGCATGCTCGTGAGCTGCCGCCAGAAGAAGCGGAGGTACCCGACGGCCCCGAGCTTCGGCTGGTTGACGCCGGAGTCGCCCGACCCGCCTGCAGCCGTCTCCGGGCCGGATCCGTCGACGTGGTCCGACGGTCGCTGCGGGTCCGCCGAGGTGTCGGTGGAGTCGATGTCGGGGTCAGACTGCGGGGACAAAGGTCTGGATCACCGCCCCGACGCTCGACATGACGGCCGACCAGATGCCGGTGACCATGAGCAGACCGATGACGATCAGGATCGCTCCTCCGATGATGTTGACGATGCGCATGTGGCGCTTCACGGCGCGGATCGCACCCGTGGCCCAGCCGGCGCCGAGCGCGACGAGGACGAACGGGACGCCGAGGCCGAGGCAGTACGCGACACCGAGCCACATGCCCTGCCAGGCGCTGCCGGACTGGACGCTGAGCAGGTTGATCGCCGCGAGGGTCGGGCCGAGGCAGGGCGTCCAGCCGAGCCCGAACACGATGCCCAGCAGGGGCGCACCGACCAGGCCGGTCGCGGGCGTCCACCCGGGCTTGATCGTGCGCTGCAGGAAGGTGAAGCGGCCGACGAAGACGAGACCCATCGCGATGACGACGACGCCGAGGATCTGCGTGATGAGGTCGCGCCACCGGACGAGCCAGAACCCGAGCGCGCCGAAGACCGTCGTGTACGCCACGAACACCGCGGTGAAGCCGAGGATGAACAGCAGCACCCCGAGCACCACGCGACCGCGGCGCTGTCCGCCCTCGGCGACGCCGCCGACGTAGCCGAGGTAGCCCGGCACGAGGGGCAGCACGCACGGGGACAGGAACGACACGAGCCCGGCGAGTGCCGCGACGGGGAGCGCCACGGCCATCTGCCCGCTGAGGATCGCGTCGGCGAAGGGGTTGCTGGACACGGGTCAGGAAGCCTTGCCCGACAACTCGTCGGAGACGAGCGTGTTCAGGATGCCCGGGCCGTCGACCGCACCGAGGACGCGGGCGGCGACGCGGCCCTGCTTGTCGAGCACGATCGTGGCGGGCACGGCGTTCGGGGCGATCTGTCCGGAGAGCGCGAGCTGCATCGCGCCGGTCTTCTGGTCGAGCACCGTCGGGTAGTCGACCTTGAAGGTGCGCTCGAACGCCTCGGCGGTGGCCTGCTCGTCACGGACGTTGACGCCGATGAACTGGACGTCGTCGTCGGCGAACTGGTCGTGGACCGTGTTGAGGTACTTCGCCTCGGCGCGGCACGGCGGGCAGCCGGCGTACCAGAAGTTGAGGACGACGACCTTGCCCTTGAGCTCCTTCGACGACAGGGTCTCGCCGTCGATGTCCTTCGCCTCGAAGTCGACCGCGTCGGTGCGCTTGTCGGCGGCGACCTCGGTCACGGCGCCGTCACCGGAGATGTAGTTCTGGGTCGTGCCGCTGCCGTACTGCTTCGACAGCGAGTCGTTGTCGGACGAGCACCCCGTCAGGACGAGGGCGGCGGTCACCGCCGTCGCCGCGAGCACCGCGAACCGCTTGCTCCTGCTGGTGATCACACTGCTCCTTCGTCGATGGCGGTCGCGCGCAGGGCCTGCGCCGGGTCCGCGTACCCGACTTCGGTGAACCGACCGGACGAGGTGGCGGGTACACGCTCGACGGTGGTGATGCTGGAGAGGTCGCAGCGTCGCTTGCGCGGGTCGTGCCAGAGCTGCTCGCCGGCGAGACGGCGGTGCACCATCCAGATCGGCAGCTGGTGGCTGACGAGGACGACGTCACCGTCGTCGACGCTCTCCCACGCGGTGGCGATCGCCGCGAGCATCCGGTTCGCGATGGACTCGTACGCCTCGCCCCAGCTCGGCCGGAACGGGTTCGCGATCCAGGGCCACTCGGCCGGGCGTCCGAGCGAACGCTTGGTGAAGCCCGGGGGCTGTCCCTCGTACCGGTTAGTCGGCTCGATGAGCCGCTCGTCGAGGGCGACGTCGAGCCCGAAGGCCTCGGACCAGGGCGCCGCGGACTCCTGCGTGCGCTGCAACGGCGAGGCCACGATCCGCCGGACGTCGACGCCGGCGTCCTTCCACGCGGTCGCGGAGGCGAGGGCCATCTGCTTGCCGAGGTCGCTCAACCCGAAGCCGGGGAGCCGCCCGTAGAGGACACGGTCCGGGTTGTGCACCTCGCCGTGACGGACGAGGTGGATTCGGGACGCGGGCATGGGTTCCAGTGTAGGTCGCTCAGGGGTTCCCACCGCCCGCACAGGGGATTCACCGGATGCGGAACCACTCAGCCCAGTTCGCCGGAGAGCCGCCCGTGGAGCGCCGTGGACCCGGTGTTGAGGTGCACCACCTCGACCGTCGACCCGTGCTTGGCGAAGCGCTGCTCGACCCCGTCGAGGGCCGCGACCGTGCTGGCGTCGAACACGTGCGCGTCGGACATGTCGATGACGACGTGCTCGGGGTCCTCGGCGTAGGAGAAGCGGGTGACGAGGTCGTTCGACGAGGCGAAGAACAGCGCCCCGCGGACCCGGTAGCGGACCGTGTGCTCGTCGACGACCTCACGCGCGACGGTCACCACGTGGGCGGCTCGGCGGGCGAAGACGAGCGCGGCGACGACCACCCCGACGAGCACGCCGGTCGCGAGGTTGTCCGTGGCGACGACGACCACGACCGTGATCACCATCACCGCGGTCTCGCCGAGGGGCATCCGCCGGAGCGTGCGGGGTCGGATGCTGTGCCAGTCGAAGGTGGCGACGCAGACCATGATCATCACGGCGGTGAGCGCGGCCATCGGGATCTCGGCCACGAGGTCGTGCAGGACGATCGTCAGCACGAGCACCGACGCTCCGGCGGCGAACGTGGAGATGCGCGTCCGGGCCCCGGCCGTCTTCACGTTGATGACGGTCTGGCCGATCATCGCGCAGCCGCCGGTACCGCCGAAGAAGGCCGACGCGACGTTCGCGATGCCCTGGCCCCACGACTCACGCCACTTGCTCGAACCGGTCTCGGTGATCGAGTCGACGAGCTGCGCGGTGAGGAGCGTCTCGATGAGCCCGACGATCGCGACCCCGAACGCGTACGGCGCGATGGTCTGCAGCGTGTCCAGCGAGAACGGCGTGGTGATGCCGCTGAACCCGGGCAGCGCGCTCGGCAGCGCACCCTCGTCGCCGACCGTGGGCACGGCGACGCCGAACAGGATCGTGATCGCGGTGATCACGACGACGGCGACGAGCGGTGCCGGGACCGCCTTCGTGACGAACGGGAACCCGATGATGACGGCGACGCCGAGTGCCGTCAGCGCCCAGACCACCGCCGGCACGTCCGGACCGAACAGGTTCGGCAGCTGCGCGGTGAAGATCAGGATGGCGAGGGCGTTCACGAACGCGACGTTCACGCTGCGCGGGATGAACCGCATCAGCCGGGCGACCCCCAGGAAGCCGAGCACGATCTGGATGAGGCCGCCGAGGACGATCGTCGGGACGAGGTACGCGATCCCGTGGTCGCGCACGAGCGGGGCGATCACGAGCGCCACGGACCCGGCGGCGGCGGAGATCATGGCCGGACGGCCGCCCACGATCGAGATCACGACGGCGATGACGACGCTCGAGAAGAGCCCCACAGCCGGGTCCACGCCGGCGACGACCGAGAAGGAGATCGCCTCGGGGATGAGGGCGAGCGCGGTGACGATCCCGGCGAGGACCTCGCGCGTGAGGAGGCGGGGCGAACGCAGGGCGCTGAGGACGCTCGGAGCGGTGGGAGCGTGGGTGGTCACGGACATCGCCCTGAACTCTACCCTCACGTGAGGGTAGAGTCGTCCCCGTGAGCACCACGATGCACATCGGCGAACTGGCCGACCGCGCCGGGATGTCCCTCCGCACGATCCGGCACTACGACGAGGTCGGGCTGCTCGTGCCGAGCGGACGGACGACCGGCGGGTTCCGGGTCTACACGGAACAGGACCTCGAACGGCTGCTCGTGATCCGGCGGATGAAGCCGCTCGGGTTCACGCTGGACGAGATGGCCGAGCTGCTCCGGGTCGTCGACGGTCTGGCCGCGAAGGACCCCGGGGACGCGCCCGCGCTGGCCGCACGGCTCGACGAGTTCCTCGTGGACGCGCGGGCGCGGCACGCGAGGCTCGTCGAGCGAGCGGGCATGGCCGAGGAGTTCATCGGGACGCTCGGCAGCCTGCGCGGGTCACTCCCGTGAGGGCTCCCCCGCCGCAGGCGGCCGGGCCACGAGCCCCTCGACCCCTGCCGTCGTGCGGGGCCTCCCTCCAACTCGCGACCCGGCCACGTCAGGAACGCTACGGAGACATCGGACCCGTCCCGCGCCTCCGGGCCCACCCTGTGGACGACACCGGACGCGAGCCGACCTGTGGAGGGACGAACGCACCCGACGACGGCGCCGGAGGCGCAACCGGTAGACTCGACCACCGTGATCGAACGCACCCGCATCGCCGACCTCGCCGCACGCCCCGACGGCCCCGTCTCCGTCGCCGGATGGGTGGAGACCGTCCGAGACCAGAAGAAGGTGCAGTTCGTCGTCCTCCGTGACGAGTCCGGCGCCGCACAGCTCGTCAACCCCGCCACGCGCGAAGCGGTCGAGGGCGACGACGCCTCCGCTGCCGCACTCGCGACGACCGAGGCGATCTCCGGCCTCGCGCACGGCACCTTCGTGCACGTGCAGGGCACCCTGAAGCACGACGAGCGCGTCAAGCTCGGCGGGCTCGAGGTCAAGGTCGGCGACCTGACCGTCATCAGCGCCGCCGTTCCGGAGACCCCGATCGCGGACGACTCCTCGCTCGACAAGCGCCTCGACTGGCGCTTCCTCGACCTGCGCAACCGCAAGCAGAACCTCATCTTCCGCATCCAGACGACGATGGAGCACGCGTTCCGCACGTACTGGGTCGAGCGTGACTACATCGAGATCCACACCCCGAAGCTGATGGCCTCGGCGTCCGAGTCGCGTGCCGAGCTCTTCCAGCTCGAGTACTTCGAGACGACGGCGTACCTCGCGCAGTCGCCGCAGAACTTCAAGCAGATGGCGCAGCCGGCCGGCTTCGGCGCGGTCTTCGAGATCGCCGACGCCTTCCGTGCGGACCCGTCGTTCACGAGCCGCCACGCGACCGAGTTCACGAGCGTCGACGCCGAGATCTCGTGGGTCGAGTCGCACGAGGACGTCATGGCCATGCACGAGGAGCTCCTCGTCGCCGGCTTCACCGCCGTCAAGGAGAAGTACGGCACCGAGATCGAAGCGGTCTTCGGCTTCGAGTTCGTCGTCCCGACCGCACCCTTCCCGCGCGTGACCCTGGCCGAGGCCCGGAAGATCGTCGCCGACAGCGGCTACGAGGTCGTCCGCGCCGACGGTGACCTCGACCCCGAGGGCGAGCGCCGCGTGAGCGCCTGGGCGAAGGAGACGCACGGTTCGGAGTTCGTCTTCGTCACCGACTACGACGCGTCGATCCGCCCGTACTACCACATGCGTCACGCCGACGACCCGACGCTCACGAACAGCTACGACCTGCTGTTCAACGGTGCCGAGATCTCCACGGGTGCACAGCGTGAGCACCGTGTCGACACCCTGACGGCACAGGCCGTCGAGAAGGGCCTCGACCCCGAGGAGCTCGGCTGGTACCTCGACTTCTTCCGCTACGGCGTGCCGCCGCACGGTGGGTTCGGCATGGGCCTGGCGCGCGTGCTCATGCTCGCGCTGCACGAGCCGTCCATCCGCGAGGTCACGTACCTGTTCCGCGGCCCGACGCGCCTCACCCCGTAGTCCGCGGCACGGCCGCCGGCCTTCGTGTGCAGAAATGGTCGCTTCCCGAGTCGGGAGGCGACCATTTCTGCTCACGAAGCGAGCGAGGCGCGCGGCGCGGCGCGGCGCGGGCCAGGAGGCGCGGCTCAGCTCTCCCAGTCGATGGCCGCCCGCCCCGTGACCAGGCCACGGATCTCGGCTGCCGCGGCCTGGTGCTGCGGGTGCACCTGGTACTCGTCGAGGCCGGCGAGGTCGTCGAAGGTCGCCACGACGGCGACGTCCTGGTTCTTCCCCGGGTAGGCGACGTTCTCGACGACCTGCAGGGAACGGATCGAGTCGACGGTGCCGATCAGCCCGACGAGGAGCTCGCGGATCCGCTCGACGGACTGTGCGCGGTCGAGGTCCTCGCGCAGGGTCCAGGAGACGACGTGGTGGATCATGCGCGGGCCTCGGCCTTCTCGAGGGCACGGTGGAGCCGATCGGCGTCGACGTGCCAGTTGCTGTGGACACGCCCGTCGACCAGGACGACCGGGATGTCCTCCGCGTACTCCAGGCGGAGGGCGTCGTCGTCGAGGATGGACAGCTCCTGCAGGGTCGTCCCCGGGTGTTCGGCAACGACGCGTTCGACGACCGGTCGGGCGTCGTCGCAGAGGTGGCAGCCGGGCTTGGTCAGCAGGGTCACGGCGGGCATGGGACCACCATATCCGCCCCCGGAAACGCGAAAGCCCCGGCGAACCGGGGCATGACGCTGCAGGCTCGGGGCCTACTTCTTGTTGCGACGCTGGTGGCGCGTCTTGCGAAGCAGCTTGCGGTGCTTCTTCTTCGCCATGCGCTTGCGACGCTTCTTGATGACAGAACCCATACGGACCTCACTCGGACTGATGTTGTGTGGACACCGGGCCAACGAGACCGCGGAAAAACAACCCCGCCGAGTCTAGCGGAGGCCTGACGCGATGTCGAACGGGCCGGTTCGGACCCGCCTATCCGACGTCGGCGATGCCACCGCGCAGGACGTCCGCGACGGCGGACTCCGGGACGCGGAAGGACCGGCCGAAGCGGATGGCGGGGAGTTCCCCCGCGTGGACCATGCGGTAGACGGTCATCTTGGAGACGCGCATCATCTCGGCGACCTCAGCGACGGTGAGGAAGCGCACGTCGTCGAAACTGCCGGTCATGGTCCGCCTTCGGGAAATCGGTGTGACCTGTGTGGTCACTGGCAACTGTAGGGGCCGGTGCGACCCGGTGTCCAGGTCCCGTTCAGTCCTCGTCGCCGCGACGCGTGAAGCGCTTCCGGCTGCGGTCGACGACCCGTTCCCAGCCCTGCTGCGCGCCGGACAGCGCCGCGGTCGCGCGGTAGGACGCCTCGGCCATCACGCGGCCGAGCTCGGTGCCGACCTCGACCGTGGCCTTGCCCGCCGTGCCGGAGCGTCGGACCGAGACCGGTTGCCCGTCGAGCGTCCAGGCCGTCGTGGCCGGGGTGCCGTCGGCGTCCACCGCGCCGGTGAACGGGAGGACCCACTCCTCGATGCCGACGAGCGGCTCCGGGTCGAGGCGGTAGTAGCGGTGCTGCCCCTCTTCGCGGCTCGTCACGAGGCCGATGTCGCGGAGCACGCGCAGGTGCTTCGACACGGTCGGCTGGCTGACGCCGAGGCGTTCCACGAGCTGGCCGACGCTGAGCTCGCCGCCGGTGACGTCCGAGCCGTACGCGGACAGGAGCGTCCCGAGCAGCTCACGCCTGGTGGGGTCCGCCACGACGCTGAAGATGTCGGCCATGGGGCAAGGCTAGCCGGGGCGTCACGGATGTACCATGACGAACCGTCCCGCCCATGTCCACGGAGGCATACGATGCTCGACCGACACGAGCCGCCGTCCCGCTCGGCGGGAGCGACCCGTCGACGGCCGTCCCGTCTCGGCACCGCCCTCCGCTCGTCGCCGTCCCGCTTGGCGATCGTCGTCTTCGTGGCCCTGATCTTCGTCTTCACGAGCCTGTTCATGACGCCGTGGGCCGCGGCGGACGGACGCTCGACGCACTTCGCGGACGCCCTCTTCACCGCGGCGTCGGTGGTCTGCGTCACCGGGCTCGCCACCGTGGACATGGCGACGCACTGGTCGGTGTTCGGCAAGACCCTCGTGGTGATCGGCACGCAGATCGGGGCCGTGGGCGTCCTGACGTTCGCCTCGATCCTCGGCCTCTTCGTCACCCGGAAGCTCGGACTCCGCGCGAAGCTCATGGCGGCCGGCGACTCGAACCCCCTGCGGACCCACCACGGCGCCGTGCCCGAGGGCCAGGCCGTCCGTCTCGGTGAGGTCGGCACCCTGCTCGCGACGGTCGCGGTGAGCACCCTGTCGATCGAGATCGTCCTCGGGCTCCTCCTGCTGCCGTCCGTCCTCATCGCCGGGATGCCCTTCTGGACGGCGGTCGGGGACTCCTTCTACTACGCGGCGATGGCGTTCACGAACACCGGCTTCGCGCCGAACGCCAGCGGACTCACCCCGTTCGCGCACGACTACTGGTTCCTCTCGCTGCTCATGGTCGGCGTGGTCGCGGGCTCGATCGGCTTCCCGGTGATCCGTGCCCTGACGAAGCAGCTCCGCACGCCCCGCCGCTGGCCGATCCACGTGAAGCTCACGCTCGCGACGAGCGCGGTCCTGCTCGTCGGCGGCGCCGCCGTGTACATCGCGCTCGAGGCATCGAACCCGACCACCTTCGGTGAGGAGGGCGCTGGTCGCACCGCGTTCCAGGCCCTCTTCCTCTCCACGATGACCCGGTCCGGCGGGTTCTCCCTCGTCGACTTCGACCAGCTGAACGGGTCGAGCCTGCTCGTCACGGACATGCTCATGTTCATCGGCGGCGGCTCGGCCTCGACCGCCGGCGGCATCAAGGTCACGACGCTCGCGGTCCTGTTCCTCGCCGCCGTCGCCGAGGCCCGCGGGCGCCAGAGTATGGAGGCGTTCGGCCGGCGCATCCCGAGCGACGTCCTGCGCGTGGCCGTGGCGGTCGTGCTCTGGGGCGCCACCATCGTGGCCGTCGCGACCGTCGTGCTCCTGCAGATCACCCACGAGTCCCTCGACCGCGTGCTGTTCGAGGTCATCTCGGCGTTCGCGACGTGCGGGCTGTCCTCCGGGGTGTCCGCGAACCTGCCCGAGTCCGGCAAGTACGTGCTCGCGGCGACGATGTTCCTGGGCCGTGTCGGTACAGTGACCATCGCCGCTGCACTGGCCGCCAGCCAGAGCCGGCAACTGTTCCGCCGTCCCGAGGAGAGGCCGATCGTTGGCTGACCGCAACCGTCCGCACCCGCTCGGCGCCGTCAGCCACGATGCTCCGGTGCTCGTCATCGGCCTCGGACGGTTCGGTGCCGCCACCGCCGGGCAGCTCGAGCGGCAGGACCGCGAGGTCCTCGTCGTCGACACCGACGCCGGCCTCGTGCAGAAGTGGTCGGACCGCGTCACGCACGCGGTGCAGGCGGACGCGACCGACATCGACGCCCTGCGGCAGATCGGTGCGCAGGACTTCCCGATCGCCGTCGTCGGGACCGGCAGCGACCTCGAGTCGAGCGTGCTCATCACCGCGAACCTCGTCGACCTCGGCATCCCGCAGATCTGGGCGAAGGCGATCAGCAGGTCGCACGGCACGATCCTGTCCCGGATCGGCGCGAACCACGTCGTCTACCCCGAGCGCGAGGCCGGCGAGCGCACCGCACACCTGGTGTCCGGCCGGATGCTCGACTTCATCGAGTTCGACGACGACTTCGCCGTGGTCAAGATGTTCCCGCCGGCGTCGGTCCGTGGCAAGGACCTGGCGACCACGGTGATCCGCACCCGCTTCGGCCTGACCGTGCTCGGCATCAAGACCCCCGGCGAGGCCTTCGTCCCGGCGACGCCGGAGAGCGTGATCGGCCAGAACGATGTCATCATCGTCTCGGGGACCGAGAGCGCGTTGGAACGGTTCGCCGCCCTGGAGTGAGGACGGGACGGACAGGAGGCGCGGGGCGGGCCCGCACCGTCCCTCCAGTCCGTCAGCCGGTCACGTCGCGGACGCGACGCCGTCCCGGAGTGCGCGGAAGAGCCGTTCCAGCCCGGCGCGGTGCGCCGTGACGACGGTGTCCTCGTCCTCCCCCGCGAGGACGGCACGTGCCGTCCCGACGAAGACCGTGGCGTAGCCGGCGACGAAGAGCGCCGCCAGGAGTCGGTCGCCGACGGCGTCTCCGAGCGCGCGCTGCGCCCCCGCCACGAGCTCGAGCGCGCGCGACTGCAGGGCGGACGAGTCGGCGATCGTCCGGAAGAACGCGTGCGCGCCGGGCGCCAGCCCGGAGACCGGCGCGCGCTCGTCGACCAGGCGCAGTGCGAGCGCCTCGAGCGCGTCGAGCGCCTCGTCACGCGGCACGTCCTCGACGGCTGCGACGAACAGCGCGACCGTCTCGGCGGAGCGGTCGAGGAACAGGTCCTCCTTGCGCGGGAAGTGCTTGAAGACCGTGACGCTCGAGACCCCGGCGGCCTTCGCGACCTGCGCGACGGTGACGCCGTCGAAGCCGTGCTCGGCGAACATCCCGGACGCGGTCTCGGCGATCCGCGCACGGGTCTCCGGCCCGCCGCGGGGCGCACTCCTGGGCATACGGACTCCTTGTTGGTTGACTCACTCAGTTTACTTGCTTAACATAGACGCATGAACGCCGTCCGGTCCCCCCACTCTCCCCGATCCCTGCGCGGATCGCGTGTCGCCCTCGCCGGGCTCGCCGCGGTCTTCCTGTTCGAGATGCTCGACAACTCCGTCCTGAACGTCGCGCTCCCCACGATCGGTCGTGAGCTGCAGGTCGGCGCGACCGGGCTGCAGTGGGTCACGACGGCGTACTCGGTGGTGTTCGGCGGGCTCATGCTCGCCGCGGGTGCCGTCGCGGACCGGTACGGTCGACGCCGGGTGATGCTCGTGGGGCTCGTGCTCCTCGGGCTGGCGAGCCTCGCGACCGCGTTCGTCACCACCGCCGACCAGCTGATCGCCGTCCGGGTCGCCACCGGGATCGCGGCGGCGATGACCACCCCCGGGTCGATGGCCCTCGCGTTCCGGCTCTTCGACGACGACGAGCGGCGGGTCCGGGCGATCACGGTGATCTCCACCGTCGGGCTCGTCGGGCTCGCGGTGGGACCGACGGTGGGGGGACTCGTCCTCGCCGTCGCGCCCTGGCAGGTGCTCCTGCTCGTCAACGTCCCGATCGCCGCACTCGCGTTCGTGGGGATCCGCGTCGGCGTCGCCGCGGACGACCCGGCGGGGCTGCACCGGGCTCCCGTGGACTGGACCGGAGCGGGACTGGGGACCGTGACGATCGTCCTCGCCCTCGTCGCGCCGACTCGGTTCGCCGACGGTGGGCTCGACGACTGGACGGCCTGGGCGGCCACGGCCGGCGCGATCGGCGGCGGCGTCTGGTTCGCCGTGCGACAGCGCCGCGTCGAGCACCCGCTGCTCGACCTCGCGCTCGTCGCCCGGCCGCTGGTCTCGAGCGGCCTCGCGTACAAGGCGGCCACGGGCCTCGCGGTCGCGGGCCTCGGCTACCTGGTGACGCTGCACCTGCAGCTCGCCTGGGGGTGGCCGCCCGCCCTCGCCGCAATCGGCATGCTCCCGCAGGTCGCCGTGCTCGTGGCCGGGAGCGCGTTCGTCGGACCCTTCGTCCGGCGCGTCGGACTCGGGCACGCCGCCTGGTCGAGCGCGGCCGCCGTGGTCGTCGGGCTCGCGGTGTACACGGTGCTCGGGCCGCTCGGCTACGGGTGGATCGCCCTGGCGCTCGTGCTCGTCGCCGCCGGCATGCGGGTCGTGGGGGTGGTCGCCGGCACGAACGTCCTGCGCGGGCTGCCGGAGGACCGCACGACGATCGGCGCCGCCCTCGTCGACACCTCCTCCGAGGTGGCCTCGGCCGTCGGGGTGGCGATCGCCGGCACGGTGCTCGGTGCCGTGTTCACCGGGTCGCTCACCGCGACGCCGTGGACCCACGCCCAGGGTGTGGCGTTCGACCACGCGGTGACGATCGGCGGGTCGGTGCTCACCGTGCTCGCCGGGGTGCTCGTCGTCTGGGCGATGGTCCGGGCCGGACGTGCCGGGACGACCGCTAGCCCTTCGCCAGTTCCTCGGCGCGGGCGATCGCCGCGCGGGACGCCCGCTCGAACGTCCCCGCGAGATCGGCGTCCTGCAGCACCGCGACGGCACGCTCGGTGGTCCCCTTCGGACTCGTGACGGCCCTCCGCAGGTCGGCGGGCTCCTTGCCGGAGGCGGCGAGCAGTTCGACGGCACCGCGGAGCGTCCCCTGCACCATCGCCTCGGCCTGGTCGTGGGAGAACCCGAGCGACTCGGCGGCCTGCTGCCACTGCTCCACGAGGAGGAAGACGTAGGCGGGCCCGGAGCCCGAGACTGCGGAGAGCGCGTCGAGCTGGGACTCCGGCACCTCGATCACGACACCGGACGCGTCGAACACGGAGGACGCGAGCGCGACGGCGTCGGCGTCCGCGGAGGCTCCGGCGCTGATCCCGGTCACCCCGTGCCCGACGCCGATCGGCGTGTTCGGGAGCGCTCGGACGACCCGGACACCGGCCGGCACCTTCGCCTCCATGCTCGCGGTCGTCGTCCCCACGGCGACGCTCACGACGACGGTCCCCGGCTCGAGGTCCGCCGAGACCTCGTCGAGCAGGTCACCGATCGCGTAGGGCTTCACCCCGAGCACGACGAGCGACGCGCCGCGCACCGCTGCCCGGTTCGCGTCGGGGTCGGTGTCGCTGGCGGTGGCGTCCAGGCCGCGCTCCCGGTGTGCCGCGGCGGACTGCTCCGACTTCGTCGTCAGGGTCACGGTGGCCCGGTCGAGACCGGCGGCGAGCAGGCCGTCGAGGACCGCGCCGGACATGGAGCCGACGCCGAGCAGGGCGGTGCGGGGCAGTTCGATCGTCATGCCCCAGACCCTACCGAGCGCCCTCGCCTAGGATCGTCCAACAGATCGGGAGAAGGGGACAGCTGTGAGCGCTTCTGGAGGCACGAGGGCGATCCTCGCCGCACTCGGTGCGAACGTCGGGATCGCGATCGTGAAGTTCATCGCCGCGGCGATCAGCGGTTCCGCGTCGATGCTGGCCGAGGGCGTCCACTCGCTCGCCGACTCCGCCAACCAGCTCCTCCTGCTCCTCGGCGGCCGTCGGGCCCGGCGTGCCGCCGACGAGGAGCACCCGTTCGGCTACGGGCGTGAGCGCTACGTGTACGCGTTCGTCGTGTCGATCATCCTGTTCTCGGTCGGCGGGGTGTTCTCCCTCTACGAGGGCATCGAGAAGCTCACCCACCCGCACCCGCTCGAGAACTGGTGGCTGCCGCTCGTGGTGCTCGTCATCGCGATCGGGCTCGAGGGCTTCTCTCTCCGCACCGCACTGAAGGAAGCACGTCCGCAGAAGGGCCGGCAGAGCTGGGTGCAGTTCGTCCGCCGCGCCAAGGCCCCGGAGCTCCCCGTCGTGATGCTCGAGGACACCGCGGCGCTGCTCGGCCTCGTCTTCGCCCTGTTCGGCGTCGGCCTCACCGCGATCACGGGCAACGGCGTGTTCGACGCGATCGGCACGATCTTCATCGCCGCGCTGCTCATCGCCGTGGCGGTCGTGCTCGGCATCGAGACGAAGAGCCTCCTCGTCGGCGAGGGTGCCACCGCGGCCGACGTCGAGCGCATCAAGCAGGCGGTGCTCGACGGTCCCGAGGTCGACTCGATCATCCACATCAAGACCCTGTACCTCGGCCCCGACGAGCTCATGGTCGGCGTGAAGGTCGCGGTGGACGGCGACCGACGGCTCGGCGACGTCGCCGCGGGCATCGACACGGTCGAGCACCGGGTGCGCCAGGCGGTGCCGATCGCACGCGTGATCTACGTCGAACCCGACGTGCTCCGGACGGGCCCCCGCCCGCCGACCGAGGCGATCGTGATCCGCGCCGCAGACTAAGGGGAACCTTGCTGGCGAGCGCCGTGGCCGGTCATCCACGATGGTCACATGTCGGCGCTCTTCAGCATCCTGCTCGTCCTCCACTTCCTCGGTCTCGCTGCCGTCATCGGTGCCTTCCTGGTGCAGGTCCGCCGCAAGGGCGGCTTCCAGACCTCCTGGCCGATCACCGGTCTCGTCGTGCAGCTCGTCACGGGCCTCGGGATGATGGGGATCATCGACGCGACGCAGGACGGCGGCGCGAACCACGTCAAGCTCGGCGTGAAGCTCGTCATCGCGGCGGTCGCGCTCGTGCTGGCGCTCGTCGCGCGGGCGCGTCAGAAGCGGGCGGACGCCGGCACCGCGACGGCGAAGGCCGCCCTGCCGTTCTTCCACTCGGCCGGGGCGCTCGCGATCGTCAACGTGTTCGTCGCGGTCCTCTGGAAGTGACGCCCACAGGTCAGCGACGCTCGGCGAAGAACGCGTCGAGCAGCGCGGCGCACTCCCCCTCGAGCACCCCGCCGATCACCTCGGACCGGTGCGGCAGCCGGCGGTCCCGCGCGACGTCGTAGACGCTCCCGCTCGCGCCGGCCTTCGGGTCCCACGCGCCGAACACGATCCGCGGCACCCGGGCCGCCATGACCGCACCGGCGCACATCGGGCACGGCTCGAGCGTCACCACCAGGGTGTGCTCCTCGAGGTGCCAGTCGCCGATCGCCGCCGCGGCCGCCCGGAGCGCGAGGACCTCGGCGTGCGCCGTGGGGTCCTGTCGCACCTCGCGCTCGTTCCGGCCCACGGCGATGACCGCGCCGTCCCGGTCGAGGACGACCGCCCCCACCGGGACGTCCCCGGTCGCGAGGCACGCGCGGGCCTCGTCGAGCGCGCGTTCCATCGCGGGGACGAACGGGCGGGCGGCGGGTGCTTCCACGGAACCTCCTGGCGGTCGGCAGCACGGTAGGCTCGACCCTATGCGAGTCCACGTCGCCGACCACCCGCTCATCACTCACAAGCTCTCGGTGCTCCGCGACCGTACGACGCCGTCCCCCACGTTCCGCGCCCTCACCGAGGAGCTCGTCACGCTCCTCGCGTACGAGGCGACGCGCAACGTCCGGGTCACCGCGACGCCGATCGACACCCCGGTGGCACACACCATGGGCGTCTCGATCGCGAAGCCGCGCCCGCTCGTCGTGCCGATCCTGCGTGCCGGGCTCGGCATGCTCGAGGGCATGGTCAAGCTCGTCCCGACGGCCGAGGTCGGCTTCCTCGGCATGGCGCGCAACGAGGAGACCCTCGAGCCGCAGACCTACGCCGAGCGCCTGCCCGACGACCTCTCCGGCCGGCAGTGCTTCGTCCTCGACCCGATGCTCGCGACGGGCGGCACCCTCGCGGCCGCGATCGACTTCCTGTTCGACCGCGGTGCGGAAGAGGTCACCTGCGTCTGCATCCTCGGCGCGCCCGAGGGGCTCGCCGCGGTCGAGGCCGCCGTGGGCGACCGCAACGTCTCGATCGTGCTCGGCGCGCTCGACGAGAAGCTCGACGAGAACGGCTACATCGTTCCAGGCCTCGGCGACGCGGGCGACCGTCTCTACGGTCTCGCCGAGTAGACGCGACCACCATCGGACAGGAGGCGGGGGGGCCCCGGGGCCCCCGCCCCCCCGCCCGGGGGGGGGGGGGGGGGGCCCCCCCGCCCGGGGGGGGGGGGCCCCGCCCGGGGGGGGTGGGCGAGCCCCCCCCGGGGGGCCCCCC
>NZ_JBIVBW010000005.1:0-53235 GCF_044746255.1 Curtobacterium sp. NPDC086286 | reverse complement strand
GGGACCCCCCGGTGCTTTCGGGGGTTTGGGGGGGTTGGGGGGGGGGGTGGCCGGGCGTGGGCGGGGGGCCGCGGGGGGGGGTCCCCCCCCCCCCCCGTGGGGGGGGGGGGGGGGGGCCCGGGGCCCCCCCCGCCTCCTGTCCGTCATGACGGTGCGTTCGCAGAACGCACCGTCCGTGCGGACGGTTGACACGACGTTGGTATCCCACCGATACTCGTCCCATGACTGCAACCGTGTCCACCCGCGTCCTCTCCGAGGCCCAGGGGACCGCCGGCATGATGATGCCGGCCACGGCCGTCATGCGTTGTCGAATGTGTGCCTGATCGGCACCCGTTCCAGCCGGATCCCCCGCGACACCACCCCCGTCGCGCGAGCGTGATCCCCGGGTGACGACCACGTCGACGACGCGCACCACGTCACGAGGTCTGTCCCCCGTACCCCCGGGTCGGCCCCGGTCCGCAGCAGGACCGCAGGGCCCACGGCACTCGCCGTACCCGGACCGACGCATTCGACACGGCCGCGGCACACCTCGACACCGCAGCCACATCGCCCGGAGAACCGCCATGTCGCTCACCATCGCTCAGCCCCGCACCGCCCTCCGCACCGCCGCACCCGCGCCGACCGACCTCGGCACCGTGACCCCGATCCGTCCGCGTCGCGAGCCCGTCGCACCGCCCGTCGCCACCGGCGTGCCGACCAGCCCGGTCGTCGCCCCGCAGCGCAACCGTGCCCTGCCCGAGGGCACCGAGGCACGCGGCTTCGCCCTCTACGTCGGCATCGACGAGGCGAAGGCAGCGGCGGCGGGCACGACCCTCGCTGCGGTCGTCGAGCAGCTCAAGGCCCTGACCGCGCAGCTCGTCCCGACCTCGGAGACGTACGCCGCCGTGGCCGTCGCCGCCGAGGGCTCCGGCGGCCGTGACGTCGACGTCGTCCGGCTCGCCCTGCAGGACCGCTCCGCCGTGGCTGCCCGCAAGCAGGCCGAGAAGCCCGAGCCGGAGGAGACCGGGGTCGTCATCGACATCTCCCGGAAGCGCGTCACGCTCGACGGCGAAGCCGCTCCCCTGACGTACAAGGAGTTCGAGCTCCTGCAGTTCCTCGTCCTCCGCGAGGGCCAGACCGTCGACCGCTCGGCGATCATCGACGGCCTGTGGTCGGACGGCGAGGACGAGACCCCGAACGAGCGCACGATCGACGTCCACGTCCGTCGCCTCCGCTCGAAGCTCGGCGCCTTCGAGGAGATCGTCCGCACCGTGCGCGGTGTCGGCTACCGCTTCGACCGCCACGCCGACGTCGCCGTGCGCTACGCCTCGACGCCGTCGCCGGACCTCTTCTGATCCTGATCGGTCGTTCTTGGTGAACTCGCAGCGAACGACCGCCGCGTCCGGTAGCGCGCCGTTACCCGTTCGTTATACAGTCGTGCGTGCAGACGGTGTTTGCTGTGGCACCGCCTGTGGAATGTGATTGCAGGACACTCTTGGTGCAAGGGAGAGGGCCGGTCATCCCCGTGATGACCGGCCCTCGTTGCGTCCCGGGGGACACGGCTGCGCGTCAGCAGCATCGCGTGTCCGAGGCCGTCGGTAGTGTGGCATGACCGTACGACCAGAGGGAGCGCGACCGTGAACGAGCCACGCCGCAGCGAGAAGGCGACCGCAGTCGCTGCCTGGGAAGCGCTCTTCCGCGCCCAGGTCACGGTGATGCGCGCGCTCAACGCCGACTTCCCGGGCGGCGAGATCTCGTTCAACGAGTACGACGTCTGCTTCAACCTCTCCACGCAGCCCGGCCGCCGCTGCCGGATGCGCGAACTGACCGGCCACCTGCTCCTGACGCAGCCGAGCGTCAGCCGCCTGGTCGACCGGCTCACCGCGCGCGGCATCGTCGAGAAGCAGCCGGACCCCGCCGACGCCCGCGGCGTCATCGTGGCCCTCACCGCGCACGGCTTCGACGTGTACCGCGCCGTCGCCGTCCAGCACGCGCAGACCATCGCCGACCAGGTCGGTGCCGGCCTCGACGACGCCGAGCTGCGCACGCTCACCGAACTCTGCACGAAGCTCCGGACCGCGGCGGGTGCGGCCTCACCCCGACGTGGCGCGACCCGGGCGGCGTCCGACGTCGACGCGGCAACGGTGTGACCGGCGCCCTGGTCTGGCTCCGCGACGACCTCCGTCTCGCGGACAACCCGGCACTCCGAGCAGCGATCGAACACGGCGGCGACGTCACGGTCGCGTACGTCCTCGACGAGCAGTCCCCCGGCATCCGCCCGATCGGGGCTGCGGCACGGTGGTGGCTGCACCACTCGCTCGCCGCGCTCGACGATGAGCTCCGCGAACGTGGGTCCCGACTGGTCCTCCGCCGCGGGCCCGCTGCCGAGGCCGTCGACGCGCTCGTGTCCGACACCGGCGCCGACGCGGTGTTCTGGAACCGCCGGTACGGCCGAGCCGAGCGGGACCTCGACGCCGGCATCAAGTCGACGCTCACCGACGGCGGGACCGAGGCGCACAGCTTCGCCGCAAGCCTGCTCTGGGAACCGTGGACCGTCCTCACCGGGCAGGGCGAGCCGTACAAGGTGTTCACGCCGTTCTGGCGTGCCGCCCAGGCGATGCCCGAGCCCCGCCACCCGCTGCCCAAGCCGCGTGACCTCCCCGCGGCGCCCCGGGTCGCGAGCGACGACCTCGACGACTGGGACCTGCTGCCGACGCACCCCGACTGGGCCGGCGGTCTCCGGGACGCCTGGGAACCCGGCGAGCAGGGCGCGCACCGGCGGCTCGAACACTTCGTGCACCACGCGCTCGAGGACTACGACCAGCGCGACGAACCCGCGATGGCCGCCACGAGCGACCTCTCCCCGCACCTGCGGTGGGGCGAGGTCAGTCCGTACCAGGTCTGGCACCGCCTGCACGGCCAGCTCGAGCCCGAGCAGCGCAAGAACGCCTCGGCGTTCCTCCGGCAGCTGGCCTGGCGCGAGTTCAACTGGAACGAGTACTTCCACTGCGAGGACATCACCACGGTGAACGTCCGGCGCGAGTTCGACGCCTTCCCCTGGCGGGACGTCCCCGACGCCGAGGTCGACCGCTGGCGGACCGGGACGACCGGGTTCGACCTCGTCGACGCGGGCATGCGGGAGCTCTGGCACTCGGGTGCGATGCACAACCGGGTCCGGCTCGCGACGGCCAGCTTCCTCGTGAAGAACATGCTCGTCGACTGGCGCGTGGGCGAGCAGTGGTTCTGGGACACCCTCGTCGACGCCGACTCCGCCAACAACGCGGCGAACTGGCAGTGGGTCGCCGGGTCCGGGTTCGACGCGGCGCCGTACTTCCGGGTGTTCAACCCGGACCGGCAGCTCGAGCGGTTCGACCCGCACCGCGAGTACGTGCACCGCTGGGTCCCCGCCGACGAAGACCGTCCGGAGCCCATGCTCGACCTCAAGGAGACCCGGCAGCGGGCACTCGACGCGTACGACCGGATGCGCCGGTCGTGAGCGGTATCGATCCGCAGGTGATCGCGGACGTCGACGCGCTGTTCCGCGAACGAGTCGAACGCGGCGTCGCACCGAGCAGCGTCTGGGGCGTGTTCGACCGCACCGGGCTCGTCGCCTCGGGCGGGCACGGCGACCGCGGCGACGGCATCGCTCCCGACGCCGACACCGTGTACCGGATCGCCTCCTGCACGAAGAGCGTGACGGCGGCCACCCTGCTCGCGCTCGTGGCGGACGACCGTGTCCGGCTGGACGCGCCGATCACCGACTTCGTCCCGGCCTTCGCCGACGTCGTGCTGCCCACCGCCGACTCCCCCGTGCCGACGCTCCGCATGCTCCTCACCATGGCCGGCGGCTTCCCGACCGACGATCCGTGGGCCGACCGGCAGGAGTCGATCTCGGACGCCGAGCTCGACGACGTTCTGCGCGCGGGGCTCCTGTTCGACTCGGTCCCAGGGACCCGGTTCGCCTACTCGAACACCGGGTACGCGTTGCTCGGCCGGGCGATCGCCGTCGTGGCCGGCCGTCCCTTCCCCGAGGTCGCGACCGAACTCCTCCTCGGCCCCCTCGGCCTGCGCGACACCGTCTTCCGCGCCGACGACGCCCGCGGTCACGTGGTCACGGGCGTGCGGCCCGCCACTGACGGGGCGGGCGTCGGCACGTGGGAGCCGCTGGCGATGTCGGGCCCCGGCGCGTTCTCGTCGATCGGCGGGCTCTTCTCGACGGTCACGGACCTCGCCCGCTGGGGTCGGCACCTCGCGTCGGCGTTCACCGAGACGCCCGAGCCCGGACCGGTCTCCCCGGCCGACCGCCGACTCATGCAGCAGGCGATGCGGGTCGTGCCCGCAGCGGTGGTGCCGACCTCGAGCCGCGCGACGGCCTACGGCTTCGGGCTCTTCGTCGAGCAGGACCCGGCGTTCGGCGAGCTCGTCTCGCACTCCGGCGGGTACCCGGGGTTCTCGGCGCACATGCGGTGGTCGGTCCGGAACGGCCTCGGCGTCGTCGCCTTCGAGAACGCCACGCAGGCGAAGGTCTCGGCGGCGGCGGACCGGGCGCTCGACCTCGTGCTGACCGCCCGCGCGAGCGCCCGCGCGACCGCCGCGGCCGACCGTGCATCCGCGGGCGGCGCACTGGCGGACCGTGCACCCGGCACCGGACCGACCGTGGACGCGACGCGGGCGGCGCAGGCTGCCGTGACGCGCCTCCTGGCCCACTGGGACGACGAGCTCGCCGATGCGATCTGCACGCCGAACGTGGCGATGGACGTGCCGTACGAACGACGCCGCCGGGCCATCGCGGAGGCGGTGGCGGCCGTCGGTGCCGACCTCGGGGCGGAACCGGTGGCCGACGAGTCCCAGGCCCCGTCGCACCTGCGCTGGTGGCTGCCGGGGACGGCCGGTCGGCTGCGCGTCGAGATCCGGTTGGCGCCGCTCGCGGCCGGCCTCGTGCAGACCCTGGTGGTCCGGGCCGAACCCAGCGAGCACTGACCCCGCGACCGGTGGTACCGGCCGAACCCAGCGAGCGCTGACGCGCGGGCGTCAGACCGGCGGACGCCCGCCCACGAACCCGAGCGCCCGCGCCGCGACCCGCGTGCCCTCGCGCGCAGCCGCCGCGACCCGCACCGGATCGGTCGCCCACGCACGGAGGAACCCCGCGGCGAACGCGTCCCCGGCGCCGAGCGTGTCCACCACCGTCGCCGGCGTGATCGGCACCCGCTGCGGCGTCCGACCACGCCGCCCGAGCAGGACGCCCTCGGTCCCCATGGTCACCACGACCAGGGGCACGCGGTCGGCGAGCGACTCGATCGCCTCCGTGACGGTGGGTGCTCCGGTGAGCGCGAGTGCCTCGTCCTCGCTCGGGAAGAGGGCATCGAGGCCGGAGAGCGCCTCGAGGAACTCCGACGCACCGACCGCACGCACCACCGCGGCGGAGGAGGGGTCGAGGGACACCCGGGCGGAACCGGACCGGGCCTGGGCGACGAGTGCCGCGATGCGGTCCGGACCGCCTCCGCCGAGCATCGCCGAGCCGGTCAGGTGCACGATGTCCGCGCGCGCCACGAGGTCGACCGGCAGGTCCTCCGCCGACAGCACCCCGCTCGCTGCGGGATCGGACATCGCGGTCCGACCGTTCCCGTTCCGCACGGACACGACGGCGCCGGTCGCGGTCCGGGCGTCGTAGCGGATGTGCGCGCGGACGCCGGCGTCGGCGAGCGATCGCTCGTGCCGGTAGACGTCGTCCACGCCGACCCGCCCCACCAGGTCCACGTCGGCGCCGAGCCAGCCGAGCCAGGTCGCGGTGTTGCCCGCGGCGCCGACCGGTCGGTGCCGGATGACCGCGGCCGGGTCGTGTGCACCCATGCTCGCGGCCGTGGTGTGCACGAGCACCCCGTCCAGGACGTCGCCGACGACGAGGAAGCGCTTCCCCGCCCCGCGACGGCGTCCGGCGACCGCCCGCCCGGCACGGGGTGCCTCGGGGCGCGACGGGGCCACAGGGCGCTCTGGAGGCATGGACATCGGCCCCATCCTACGTGGAATCGAGTAAAACTCCGCTTCTCGCCACAAATCCCTTGCACCCGTTATAGATTCCCGGCTGTTTCCCGGCGATCGTCAGTAATATACTCTGTGATCGTATGTGAACGGTCGCGTACTGCCCATCACGCTCGTTGGAGACGCCATGCCCCGCAAGCCCGACCCGACACTCAAGCCGGCGATCATCGCGAAGGTGGCCGAGCACCTGCAGGACACCAAGCTCGAGGACGTCTCCGTCCGTAGCCTCGGTCGGGTGCTCGGGACGAGCGCGTACCCGATCGTGTACCACTTCGGCACGCGCGAAGCCCTGATCGACGCCGTGGTGGACCACCTGGCGGAATCGGTCTCCGACGTCACGCTCGACCCCGGCGCCGACGACCTCGGGCTGACCGACTACCTCATCGCGGTGTTCGGCGGGCTCGACGACCCCGAGCGCTCCCTCGCCGCCCGGCTCACCTTCGAGCTCGGATCGGTCGAGTCGCTCGACGGCCGTGATCGCGAGCGCACCTTCCACCGCGCGCAGGTGAGCGCGATCGCCGCCTGGTGCGCCGAACACGGCTACGGCGCGGTGGATGCCGAACGGGCGGCCCGCGGTGCCGTCCTCGCGGCTCGGGGCGTGCAGTGGGGCACGATCGTCGACCGCGAGCGGGCGACGCCCGACGCCGCGCTGCGCGCGATCGCGCAGAAGCTGGTCGCCGGGGCCCACTTCCAGTCGGCCTGAGCGGTCGACGCGCACCGACGAACGACGGGAGGCGCGGTGCCAGCCGGCACCGCGCCTCCCGTCGTTCACCGGGTCACGACCGTGACCCGCTGCGTCCGTCTCAGAGGGTGACGAAGCTCTGCGACTTCGCGTTCGCGAAGCGCGCGGCGACGTTCTCCCAGTCGACGATGTTCCACACGGCCTTGACGTAGTCCGCCTTGACGTTGAGGTAGTCGAGGTAGAAGGCGTGCTCCCACATGTCGAGCATGAAGATCGGCACGAGACCGAACGGCACGTTGGCCTGCTGGTCGAACAGCTGGAACGTGGTCAGCTTCTGGCCGACGGTGTCCCAGGCGAGGACGGACCAGCCGGAGCCCTGGATGCCCGTGGCGACGGCGGTGAACTGGGCCTGGAACTTCTCGAACGAGCCGAAGAACTCGTCGATCGCCGCGGCGAGCTCGCCCTCGGGGACCTTCGTGTCCGGGCCGAGGTTGGTCCAGAAGATCGAGTGGTTGACGTGGCCACCGAGGTTGAACGCGAGGTCCTTCTCGAGCTTGTTGACGTTCGCCAGGTTGCCGGACTCACGGGCCTCGGCGAGCTGCTCGAGCGCGGTGTTCGCACCCGTCACGTAGGTCTGGTGGTGCTTGTCGTGGTGCAGCTGCATGATCTTGCCGCTGATGTGCGGCTCGAGTGCGGCGTAGTCGTACGGCAGCTCCGGCAGGGTGTACTCAGCCATGTGAGTTCCTTTCGATCAGTGGTGTGCGGATGGTGCTCCGCGGCTCACGAGAGCCGGGAACGATCGGTGAGGGAGTGGAATTCCCGGTTGTGGTAGACCAGCGGCTCGCCCCGCTCGAGGCCGACGACGATGTCGAGGACCTCGGCGACGACGACGGTCGACGAGCCGATCGGCGTGGTCGAGAGGGGCCGGCAGCGCAGGGCGCTCGCGGCACTCGGCAGGTAGCGGTCACCCGACGGCAGGGTGCCCCAGATCGGGTCGTCCGCGGCGGGGCTGCCGGTGGAGGCGAACCGACGGGCGAGGGCGACGCCGAGCGAGTCGACGAGGTGCACGACGAAGATCGGGGCGCCGAGCACGACCCCGGCGGACCCGGAGTTCGTGGACAGCGAGAACACGAGCACGGGCGGGTCGATCGCCACGCTCGCGACGCTCGATGCGGTGAGGCCGGTCGGACCGTCGGGGCCTTCGGCGGTGATGACGGCGACACCGGCCGGGTGTCCACGGAAGGCGGCCTTGTAGGCGTCCGCGATGTTCGCCGGTGCTGCGTCGGGCATGGGAGTCGTGGTCGTTCCTTCGATGGGGAGGGCCGCGGCTCCGCGGCCATGTCCCAACGTATGACCTGAACCATGGTTGAGGTCAACGATTCCCAGGTTCGGTCGATCCCGGGCGTGCCGTGTGACCCCGTGTGACGTGGGGTGCGGCGGTGCGGGCCCGACTTCGTGAGCAGAAATGGTCGGGTCGCTCGCGGCGACCCGACCATTTCTGCTCACCAAGCGCGGCGCCGCCCGCGGCGGCGCGGGCGCGGCGCGGCGCTACCGGCGCTTGAGCATGACGACGGCACCGGCGGCCGCGACCACCATCAGGAGCGCGGCCGCCCCCGCCGTCACCGTGACGCCGGAGTCGAACGCAGCCCGCGCCGACTCGAGCAGCGCCTGACCCGCCGACCCACCGAGGGACGACGCCGCCGACACCGCTCCGCCGAGGGTCTCCTGCGCAGCGGTGTGCGCCGACGAGGACAGCCCGTCCGGCACCACGACGTGCGCCCGGTAGGCCGTGGCCAGGATCGTCCCGAGCACCGCGGTCCCCAGCACGGCACCGATCTCGTACGCCGTCTCGGACATCGCCGACGCCGCACCGGCCTTGTCCGCCGGCGCCGTCGAGATGATGAGGTCGTTCGTCACCGTCTCCGAGGCACCGATCCCGATCCCGAGCAGCACGAACGCGAACGCCAGCGCCACGATCGAGGCGTGGTGCCCGAGGACCGCGACCATCGCGTAGGCGGCCGCCGAGAACAGCAGCGACACGGCGACGACCCAGCGCGGAGCGACCCGGGCGACGATCGGCACGACGACGAGCCCCGCCACGATCGTGAGGATCGACCCCGGCACCAGCACCATGCCGGACGCGAAGGGGTCGAGGCCGGCGACGAGCTGCAGGTGCTGTGCGATGAAGAACAGGAACCCGGTCAGCGAGAACATCGCCGCCATGTTCATGAGCACGCTGCCGGTGAACGCCGTGCTCCGGAACAGCCGGAGGTCGAGCATCGGGGTCCGCGAGCGGAGCTGCCGACGGACGAACGCGATGCCGCACAGGACGCCGACGGCGAGCATCGCGATCGCGAAGCCGCGCTCCTCGGGGTGCACGACGGACTTGATCGCCCACGCGATCGGGGCGAGGGCGCCGAGCGACAGGAACATGCTCGGCACGTCGACCGGCCCCGGGTTCGGGTCACGGGACTCCGGCACGCAGAACGGCACGGCGACGAGCATCACGACGAGGATCGGCACCGCGACGAGGAACACCGCGCCCCAGTGGAAGTGCGCGAGCAGTACGCCGCCGACGAGCGGCCCGAGTGCGTTGCCCGCCGCGAACATGGTCGACCAGACGGCGAGCGCCATCCGCCGCTCCCCCGCGTGGACGAAGACGTTGCGGATGATCGAGAGGGTCGCCGGCATGAGCATCGCGCCGAACACGCCCATGACGATCCGTGCGGCGACGAGCATCCAGGCGTCGGTGGCGAAGGCCGCGGCGACGGAGAAGAGCGCGAAGCCGGTGGCACCGACGACGAGGATCCGACGGCGGCCGATGCGGTCACCGATGCTGCCCATCACGACGAGGAGGCCGGCGAGGACGAGCGGGTACGCGTCGACGATCCAGAGCTGCGTGGTGGCGTCCGGGTTCAGCGCGCGCGAGATCGACGGCAGCGCGAAGCTCAGGACGGTGTTGTCCACCGAGATGAGGAGGACGGGCAGCATGAGCACCGCGAGGGCGGCGAACCGGCGGGCGCGGCTGCCGGTGGCGGCAGTGGGGATCGGGCTGGTGAGCAGGGCGGACACGGTGACTCCAGGGACTTCGAGCCGGACCAGGTCGACGGCGGAACTGACGAACGGACCGGACGGGACGCGGGGTGTGCACGCATCCCGTCAGGACTCCGTTAGTGTACCGTCTGGACGGTAATGGTTGCAAATGCAACTGAGGACGAACGGGAGGCGCGGTGCGGGCCCGCACCGCGCCTCCCGTCCGTCCTCCGGTCGCGCTGTCTCGTGGGCCGCGTCGTCAGGCCGACTCGCGCAGGAGCAGGCGGTGCCGCACCGTGCGCTGCACCGCGTCACCCTGCCGCGGCAGCTCGCCGGCGAGCATGCCGAGGGCGAGGTCGAGCGCCTCACGCGCGACCTCGTCGAGGTCCACCGCCAACGTGGTGAGCGTCGGCGAGACGAGCGAGCCGAGCGGCAGGCCGTCGACGCCGACGACCCGGAGCTCCCGCGGGACGTCGACGCCCGCCCGCCGACAGGCCTGCAGGACACCGAGCGCCATCACGTCGTTGAAGGCGAGGATCGCGTCCTGCCGTCGGCGTCGCCGGAGGATCCGTGTCGTCTCCTCGGCGCCGCACTCCGCCGTGCCGTGCTCCGCGTGCACGAGCTCGGGCAGGTACCCGCGCCGCTGGAGGGCGTCCATCATGAGGATGCCGCGGACGCTCGTGTGCTCCGGCGAGGAGTTGTCGAGCACGACCGGGTGCCGGACCCCGGTGGCGACGAGGTGGTCGGCGAGGACCTCGATCGCGTCGGCGGGGTCGATCCAGACGGCTGCGGTCGGTGGCTCCGAGTACGGGTCGAGCTCGACCATCGGCACGGTGCCGAGGAGCTCGCGCCACCGATCGCGACGGGAGCCGAGGTACCCGATGACGACGTCCGTCTGCGACCCGAGCGCCTGCACCATGCGGTCGGCGTCGCTCGCCAGGTCGACGTCGGCGAGCATGACGTTCCAGCCCTGCTCGGCGGCGAGCCGGAAGACGGCCGAGGCGAGCTGCGGCGTGTAGGGGTTGCGCAGGTCGTTCACGACGAGGCCGAGCTGGTGGTCGCCACCCGTGACGAGCCCGCGGCCGAAGCGCGACGGCCGGTAGTCGAGGCGCTCCGCGGCGGCGAGGACCCGTTCCTTCGTCGCCGCGCTGATGCCGGACATGCCGTTCATCGCCCGGGTGACGGTCTGCCGGGACACCCCGGCGGCCGCGGCGACGTCGATGATCGTCGCCCGGCCGCCGGGTGCGGGAACGGGTTCGGTCAGTCGCGGAGGTCCAGCCATGCCACCTGTTCCGGAGTGAGGTCGACGGAGAGGCCGGTCATGGACGACCGGGCTTCCGCGATCGTACGCGGTCCGAAGAGCGGGAACGTCGGGAACGGCTGGTGCAGCACGTACGCCAGGGCGATCGCCGTCGCGGGGACGCCGAACCGCTCGCCGAGCTCCGACGCACGGCGCAGCCGCTCGAAGTTCTCGTCGCTGTAGTAGCAGCGCACGAGTTCGGCGTCGCTCGTGTCCTCCGGCTTGGCCCGGCCGGTGAAGAACCCACGCGCCTGCGAGGACCAGGGCAGCAGGGGCACCTGGCGCTCCTCGAGCCACTGCTTCGACGCCGCGTCGGTGGCGTGCTCGCAGCCGGCCCACGGCACGTCGTACGCCTCGGCCAGACCGAAGTGGTTGCTCAGCACCTCGAACTCGTGCTTGCCGTTCGCGCGGGCGTAGGCGTTCGCCTCGTCGAACCGGGCAGGGGTCCAGTTCGAGCCGCCGTACACGCGGATGCGGCCGGCACGACGGTGCTCGTCGAGGACGTCGACGAACTCCCCCACCGGGATGTCCGTGTTGTCGCGGTGCATCATGTAGATGTCCGCGTAGTCGGTGCCCTGGCGCTCGAGGCTCTCGAGCAGCTGCCGGGTGAGGGACTCCGGGTCGCAGTACGGCGTGTGTGCGCCCTTGGTGATCACGACCACGTCCTCGCGGACGCCGCGGTTCTGGATCCACTTGCCGAGCCGGCCCTCGAGCACGCCCCCGCCGTAGATGTAGCCGGTGTCGAACACGTTGCCGCCCTGCTCCACGAACAGGTCGAAGATCGCGCTCGCGTGCGCGAGGTCGGGCTGGTTGTCGACACCCATCACCAGTCGGGACATGCGCTTGCCGACACCCGCGACCTCGCCGTAGCGCATCGGGTTGTCGGCTCGGTCCGGCTCGTGCGCGGCGACCGTGAGGGGTCGGCCGCTGACGGTCGGGATGTCGGCGGTCTCGGCCTCGAACGGGAAGCGCAGACCGATCGCGGCACGCCACTTGTCGAGCGTCCGGGCGGTGGCGAGCGACTCGTCGAGGGTGAACTCGGGGGCGTCGACACGACCGGCCGCGAGGGCCGCCGTGGTGGCGTCGGCCTCGAGGGCGTAGGGGTGCGCGCCGGCGAAGGACAGCGTGCGCGGGTCCTCGTCGACCGTGCTGATCTCGATCGTGGGGTCGTCGCCGAGGGTCCACGGGTCGGTGAGCGTGATCTTCCCCGTGGTGCCGTGGACGACCACGGCGTTGTCATCCTGCACGCGGACGCCGGTCCGGAGGTTCGCGGTGATCCCGCCGGTGTAGCTGAGCTGTGCCACCGTCCACTCGTCGACGCCCGTGGGGCCGACGGTCCCGGTGGCGGTGAGCTCGGTGGGCTCGGCGACGGCCACGCCGGTCGCGGCCTGCACGATCGCGGCCGTCATCGTCACCGGGTAGCCGCCCACGTCGAGGATCCCGCCACCGGCCGTCTCGACGTCGAAGAGCCGCCCGGACCGGCTGCCCGCCCGGAACGCGAACGAGGCGTCGACGTGCGTGACGGTACCGACGGCGCCCTGCCGGACGAGGTCGAGCAGGGCCGCGGTCTGCGGGTGGAAGCGGTACATGTACGCCTCGACGAGGGGCAGGCCGGCCTGGCGTGCGGCATCGGCGAGCGCCATGGACGTGCCGTGGTTCGGCGAGAGCGGCTTCTCGCAGAGGACCGCCTTGCCGGCCGCGAGCGCCGCGAGGACGAGCGCCGCGTGCCCGGTGTGGACCGTCGAGACGTAGACGGCGTCGACGCGCGGGTCGGCGAGCACCTCGTCGTAGGTGGCCGCGGCGACGTCGGCGAACCCGTGCTCGGCAGCCTCGGCAGCGAACGCTCCCGCGCGCTCCGCCGACGAGCTGCCGGCGGCGACGAGGGTCGCCCCGACCCCGCTCGAGGGCAGCTGTGAGAGGAAGCGGCGGGCGATCCCACCGGGGCCGAGGACGGCCCAACCGGGGGTGTCGTGCCCCGTCGAGGAGGTGCTGCTGGCGGTGGTCGCGGTCTGCGCTGACATGCGGATCCCTATCGTGTCGTGAACCTTCACGGTCCCGACGACCGTACCCGTCCGTCTCCGCACCTGCAACGATGCAGATGCTTGACACGGCGTGTCGGCCGGGGCATGCTCTGACCACTTCGTGAGCGTTCACGGTCGAGCGCTCAACGGTTCCGCATCTCAACGACGAGAGCAGGCACTCCAGTGACAGCAGCAACGCACAGTCTCAGCCGGCGGGGGTTCCTCGCCGGCGCAGGCGCCCTCGGCGCACTCGCCACCACGGCCCTCCTCGCCGGGTGTTCCACCGGCACCGCGATCTCCAAGGACCCGGACGAACTCGTCCTCTGGTACTGGAACCGGTCCCTCGACCCGAAGTTCCTGAAGCAGGCGGCCGGGGGCATCAGCGGCCACGAACCGATGCGGCTGCGGCCGGACCTCATCGGCGGGGCGTCGTACGACACCAAGTTCCGGACCGCCCTCGCCGGGAACGCGTTCATCCCCGACGTCCTCATGGTGAACTCGAACTGCTGGCTCTACTTCCCCGACGAGGACCTCTTCACCGACTTCGATCCCTCCGCCACCGAGAAGTCCGCCTACTACGACTGGAAGCTCTCGCTCGGCCGGACCCCGTCCGGGCGGCAGTGCTTCTGGCCCGTCGACACCGGCCCCACCGGCTTCTTCTACAACCAGGACGTCCTGCAGAAGGCCGACCTCCCCACCGACCCGGACGAGGTGATCGCGGCGATCCAGACCTGGGCGGACTTCCGGACCTTCGGCAAGCAGATCAAGCAGAAGACCGGTGCCGCGACGATCATCACCGCGACGCAGCTCTTCAACCAGTTCGTCTCCGCGAGCCCCACGCGGTACTTCGACCGTGACGACCAGCCGCTCTACCACCACGACGACAGCTCGATCCGGAAGGCCTGGGAGAACGCGGTCGAGTCGATCCACGCCGGGATCACCGGCAACCTGCAGTCCGGGACCGACCAGAACGCCGGGTGGGTCGCGGGTCGGGTCGCCGGGCAGATCGAGGGCGCGTGGTGGACGCAGATCATCCACGACACGGCTCCGGACCTGTCCGGGAAGTGGCGGATCGCCCGGCAGCCCGAGCGACCGGGCAACAGCGGCGGCTCGTTCCTGGCCGTGCCCAAGACGTCGAAGAACCCGGAGGCCGCGGTGGCGTTCGCCAAGTGGATCACCGGCGCGGACGTGCAGTCCCACACCTACAACGACATCCAGCTCTTCCCGTCGACACCCGCGTCGTTCGAGAACGGCATCATGCGCAACCCCGGCGACTTCTTCGGGGACCAGAACCCGCTCGACTTCTTCAGCAAGGCTGCACCGGAGGTCCCCGTGACGTACATCTCGAACTCGGAGCGGTTCATCGGCGCCTTCGCGACCGAGATCACGAACGTGGAGTCCGGCGGCAAGGACCCGGAGCGTGCCTGGCAGGACGCCATCGACCAGACCGACCGCGTCCTGGCGAAGCGCGGGGTGTCGGCATGAGCGCGCCGATCCGCGAGAAGACCGCCACCACCGCGAACCCCGTCGTCGGGGGCGCACCCACCGCGTCGATCTCCACCGCGGCGACCGGGCACCGCTTCAGCCTGCGCCGGTTCTGGCCGCAGTACGTGGCGATCGCGCCGTTCTACGTGCTGTTCCTCGTGTTCGGGCTGTTCCCGATCGTCTTCTCGATCGTGCTGTCGTTCACGGACTGGGACGGCGTCGGCTCCCCCGCGTTCGTCGGCCTCGCGCAGTACCAGTACCTGCTGACCGACCCGCGGTTCTGGAACGCCGTCTCGAACACCTTCATCATCTGGATCATCTCGACCGTCCCGATGCTGTTCCTCGCCCTCGTGCTCGCGTTCCTGCTGCACGGCAACATCCGGGCGAAGGGGTTCTACCGGGTCGCGTTCTTCATCCCGAACGTGACGAGCATGGTCGCGATGGCGATCGTGTTCGGCTCGGTGTTCTCGGACGGGTTCGGGCTCGTCAACGCCGCGCTCCGAGCCGTCGGTGCCGACCCGGTCGGCTGGCTCTCGTCGTACTGGGGCATCAAGGTCACGATCGCGGTCATGGTCATCTGGCGCTGGACCGGGTACAACGCGATCATCTACCTCGCCGGCCTGCAGTCGATCTCGACCGAGCTGTACGACGCGGCGAAGGTGGACGGCGCGAACACCTGGCAGATCTTCACGCGGATCACGATCCCGATGCTGCGGCCGGTCATCCTGTTCACCGTCATCACGTCGACCATCGGTGGCCTCGGGCTCTTCACCGAGCCGCAGATCCTGTTCAACGGGCAGGCGGTCGGTGGCCCCGACGAGGCCGGCATGACGATCGTGCTCTACCAGTACGACCAGGCGTTCAACCAGTTCGACTTCGGGTACGGCTCGGCGATCGCCTGGGTGCTGTTCTTCTTCTCCGTGGTCTTCGCGATCATCAACTGGCGACTGCTCAGCGAGCGCGACGGGCTCAAGACCCCACGGCGACTGCGCGCCCCGCGCACCGTCACGACCAGCGCGAAGGGACCCCGCGCATGAGCGCCGACACCGCACCCCGCACCACGAACACCGCCGCCGCACTCGGCCGGCCGAACGCCGTCACCGACGGGCCCGACGACCACCGCCGGGGGTTCAGGCACGGCTGGGTCGGACGGCTCGTCACGCACCTGTGCCTCATCGTCGGCGTCGTGCTGTCGATCTTCCCGTTCTACTGGCTGCTCGTCATGTCGACGTCGTCGAACGCGCAGATCTTCGGCTACCCGCCGTCGCTGTGGTTCAGCGACCACACCATGCAGAACCTCGCCACGGTGTTCAGCAGCGTCGACATGCTGCGGGCGCTCGGCAACACCGTCATCGTCGCCGGCGGCACCGCGGTCCTGGTCATGCTGTTCGACTCGCTGGCCGCGTTCGCCTTCGCGAAGTACGAGTTCCCGTTCAAGCGCTCGCTGTTCACCGTCATGCTGGCGACGTTCCTCGTCCCCGGCAGCCTGTCGCTCGTGCCGAGCTTCGTGCTCATGGCGCACCTCGGGTGGATCGGTGGACTCCAGGCGCTCATCGTCCCCGGGGCGGCGAACGCGTTCGGCATCTTCCTCCTGCGGCAGTTCGCCACCGGGTCGATCCCGAACGAGGTCATCGACTCCGCGCGCGTGGACGGCGCCGGGTTCTTCCGCACCTGGTGGTCGATCGCGGTCCCGATGCTCCGCGGAGGCCTCGCGTTCCTCGGCATCTTCACCTTCATCACGGCGTGGAACGACTACGTGTGGCCGTTGATCGTGCTGATCGACCCGAAGGGACAGACGCTCCAGGTGGCACTCGCCTCGCTCAGCTCGGTGAACGCGACCGACCTCGGCTCGGTGATGGCCGGTGCCGTGATCAGCGTGTTCCCGCTCATCGGGGTGTTCATCATCGGCTCGAGGCACTTCATCGCGAACATCGCGGCGGGGGCGCTGAAGGGCTGACCGGACCCGCAGGCGCCGTGGAGGATGGCCCACGGCGCCTGCGCTGCGCCCGCCGTGTCGTCGGCACCGCGCCTCCTCCGCGCCTGCGCTGCGCCCGCCGTGTCGTCGGCACCGCGCCTCCTCCGCGCCTGCGCTGCGCCCGCCGTGTCGTCGGCACAGCGCCTCCTCCGCGCCTGCGCTGCGCCCGCCGTGTCGTCGGCACAGCGCCCGCTCCGCGCCTGCGCTGCGCCCGCTCCGCGCCCGCCGGACGCGGCACGCCCGCGTCCCATGGCAGACTTCCGGCATGGCAAGCGCCCGCGATCGTGTCCTGGACAGCTTCGTCGCCATCGTGTGCGAGGAAGGAGAGCGTCCGGCGACCCTCGACGCCGTGGCCGCTCGGGCCGGGGTGTCCAAGGGCGGACTGCTCTACCACTTCGGCTCGAAGGCCGCCCTGGTCGAGGGACTCTGCGAACGCCTGTCCGACCTCTCCGCCATCGACGTCGAGCGCATGCGGGACGCCGAGGACGGCGCCGCCCGCTACTTCGTGCGGAACTGCCAGTTCGTGGGCAGCGAGCTCGACCTCGCCCTCCTCGCGGCGAGCCGGCTGCAGCAGGCCGGCTACGAAGAAGCGGGCCGCACCCTCGACGAGACCGAGAACGCCTGGCTGGCCACGCTCGTCGACTCGCTCGGGGACGTCCCCACGGCGCAGGCGATCAAGCTCATGGGCGACGGGCTGTACCACGCGGCGTCCCTCGGCGCCGCCAGCGAGGTTCGACCGGACCGCGCCTCGGTCGACATGGAACCGCTCCTCGCCGTGGTCGACCGGTTGATCGCCACCCGCCCCGGCGCGTGAACCGAGTTCGTCCCTCCTGGGGATAGACTGGGTCCGATCCACCCGCCTGATTCCGGAGGTACCACTGTGGGCCGCGTCATCGCCGCTGTTTTCTCGATCCTGCTGCTGCTGGTTTCGATGTACCTGTTCGGCTTCGCGTTCCAGGTGAGCTCGGGTCAGGCGTTCATCTTCATGGGCGGTCTCGTGCTCATGTGCCTCTCCTTCTTCCTGCCGATCCACGTGTTCGGCAAGCGGTAGTCAGCACCACCGCACACGAACGGCCCCGCACCTGAAGAGGTGCGGGGCCGTTCGCACAACGGAAGCCACCCCGCACCACGTGATCGCGTGGCGCGGGGTGACTTCGGTTGTGCGAGCGCAGGAGCGACGCGCGGACGCGCTGACGCGCGGCGGCCCAGGAGGCGCGGGTCGCCTACGCGAGCACGCGCAGCCGGCGCAGGGTCACCACGGTCGACACGGCGGCGTGCACGGCCTCGGCTCCCTTGTCCTCCTTCGAACCGGGCAGCCCGGCACGGTCGAGGCCCTGCTGCTCGTCGTCCAGCGTGAGCACCCCGAACCCGACGGGCTTGCCGGCGTCGATCGCGACCCGGGTGAGGCCGCTCGTCGCCGCGTCCGAGACGTACTCGAAGTGCGGTGTCCCACCGCGGATGATCACGCCGAGGGCGACCGCCGCGTCGAACCCGGCCTCGAGCGCGGCCTTCGCGACCACGGGCAGCTCGAAGCTCCCGGGGACGGCGATGACCTCCGCCGTGGCCCCGAGCCGCTCGACCTCGCGCTGCGCCCCGGCGAGGAGGCCCCCGGCGATCTCGTCGTGCCACTGCCCGGCGACGATCGCCACCCGGATGCCGCTGCCGTCGACGTGGTCGCGGTCCGCCGCGCCTGCTCCGCTCATCGTGCCGTTCCTTCCGTGGGCGCGGACTCCGCCGCTGCCCGGTCTGCCGCGTCGAGCCAGTCGGCGAGCGCGGCGATGGTGATGACGGGCACGCCGGCGCGTGCCCCGAGTCCGAGGAGTCCCGGCAGACGCATCATGCCGCCGTCCTCGTCGACGATCTCGCAGATCGCCGCGGCGGGCCGGAGCCCTGCGGCGGTGACCAGGTCGATCGCGGCTTCGGTGTGGCCCGCACGCTCGCGGACCCCGCCCGGACGGGCGCGCAGGGGCACGACGTGTCCGGGCCGGTGCAGGTCGTCGCGCACGGACGCCGGGTCGGCGAGGACCCGCAACGTGTGCGCTCGGTCGTGGGCGCTGATGCCGGTGGTGACCCCGACGGCGGCGTCGACGGTCACGGTGTAGGCCGTCCCGCGGACGTCCTCGTTGTGGGCGACCATCGGCGGGAGGTCGAGTGCGTCGGCGATCTCGACGCTCACCGGTGCGCAGATGAAGCCCGACGAGTGCGCCACGGTCCAGGCGATCCACTCGGGGGTGGCGAGTTCGGCGGAGAGGATGACGTCGCCCTCGTTCTCGCGGTCCTCGTCGTCGGCGACGATCACCGGGCGGCCGGCGGCGATGGCGGCGATGGCCTCGTCGACGCTCGACAACCCGAGCGATCCCGGGACGACCGCACCGGAGGCACCCGCCTGCGCGGCGGGACGTGCCCCGGCGACCATCACCGTGCCTCCTGGCCGAGCGTGGCACCCTCGAGCGGACGCGCATCGCCCTCGAGCGGACGCGCATCACCCTCGAGCGGCCGCGCCGCCGCGTCGAGCCGCAGCATCCGCCGGACGTGCCGGGCCAGGACGTCGGTCTCGATGTTCACCCGGTCACCCGGCACGCGGGCGCCGAGTGTGGTGGCCTCGAGCGTCTCGGGGATGAGGCTCACCTCGAACCAGGCGTCCGCGGCGGGGGTGTCCTCGGAGGACACGGCGCTGACCGTCAGCGAGACGCCGTCGATCGCGATGGAGCCCTTGTCGACGACCAGGGGGCTGAGGTCCGGCGCGAGCGAGAACCGGACGCGCCGCCAGCCGTCGCCGTCCGCGGTCTCGAGCACGGTGGCGGTGCCGTCGACGTGGCCCTGGACGATGTGCCCGCCGAGCCGGTCGCCGACCGAGGCCGCGCGTTCGAGGTTGAGCCGGTCGCCGACCGCGAGCGACCCGTGCGCGCTCATGTCGAGCGTCTGCTTCATGACGAAGGCCGTGAAGGTCTCCGGGGTCTGCTCGACGACGGTCAGGCAGACGCCGCTCGTCGCGATGGAGTCGCCGTGCCGGGCGTCCTGCACGACGACGGGCCCGCGGACGGTGAGCGCGACGGAGTCGCCGTGCTGCTCGACGGCGGTGACGGTGCCGAGTTCCTCGATGATGCCGGTGAACACTGGTGTCCTCTCAACGGGACTCCGGGGGCGTTCGACGATCGTCGGCATCGATGGACGGGTCGCGCCCACGGATCGTGGGACGTCTCGTCCGCCAGCGCGCCTCCCATCCGGACTTTCACCGTCGGTCCCGGAGTTCCACCGGGTCAACCTCTGCCGGGTTCGCACCCGTCATCAGTTCGTGGACTGTCACCACCGGTTCGGACTTGCACCGACCCCGGAGCGCTTGCGTACCGGGAACGATACCCCACGCAGGTGACGGACACGTTGCGCCGGTTCCGTGGGCGTAACCGGACGTCGCGTGACCGCGCTGCGGGCCAGGAGGCGCGGTACGGCCGACCCCGCGACCCACGTCCGCCACCCGGTCCCGCTGGCCGCGGGGCGGAGGTGCGCCGCGCCTCCCGAACCGTCCGTCGGTCCGTCTGCTCAGCCGCGCCCGCGCGCCAACGCCACCGCCTGCCGGAGCGACAGGTCCGGCAGGTACGCGCGCACCACCGCGATCCCGATCGCCGGCAGCGCGACCGGGTCCGGGTAGGCGAGCACCAGCGGGTGCAGCTCGGGGCCGAACTTCTGCTTGAACCGCAGCAGCGACCGGAACCCGTACACCGGCTCGAGGACCCCGCCGACCAGGTCCAGCAGGCTCTGCACGCCGTCGTTCGCCTGCGGGCCCTCGGCGGCCTGCGCGAGCGGGGCCGCGGACAGGCTGAGTCGCTCGACGCCGTCCTCGCGCATCCGGTCGGCCGCACTCGCGACGAGGAACTCCATCACGCCGTTCGGTGCCGCGGGCGTGCGTCGCATGACGTCGAGCGTCCAGGCGACGACCCGGCCGTCCCGGTACCCCGGCAACCAGCTGGTGACCGCGAGCACCGTGCCCTCGGGGTCCTGCGCGACGAGGGTGCGCACCGCGGGGTCGCGCATCTCGTCGACCCCGCCCAGGGTGAACCCCATCTCGGGCAGCTCGCGCTCGGCGACCCACTCCTCGGAGATCGCCTCGATCTGCCGGGTGGTGGACGCGGGCAGCTGCTGCCAGCTCGACCAGGTCGCGGTGAGGCCTTCGCGCGCCGCCTTGTTCACCGAGGTCCGGACGTCCTGCTTCTTCTTCCCGCTCGTCGTCCACGTCCGGGGATCGAAGTCGGCGTCCTCGGCCACCGGGAGCGTCGCCCAACCCTGCGCGGTGAGCACCCCGGCGGTCTCCGCGCCGATGCCGTAGAAGACCGCCGTCCAGCCGTTGTCGTCGCACCACCGGGCGAACGCGGTCATCGCCGCCGTGCGGGCGTCGGGCCAGCCGAAGGGTCCGCCGACCGTCACCGCGACGCGGCCGTTGCGGCGGAAGGCAACGCCGGCGCGTCCGTCCTCGGCGAACCAGTAGGCGTTGCCCTGCCAGGTCGTCATCCAGCCGAACGCGTCCCCGCCACCGGCGACGAGCAGGGCGCGGGCGCGCTCGCGGTCGGCGTGCGCAGCGTCGGCGTCGGTGTCGGGTTCGACGGCCCCGGTCGGCCGGACGGCGGCGATCGCCACGACCAGCCAGAGCACCGGTCCGCTCAGCCCGAGCACGAGCCGGAGCGCGTGGTCGAGCGACGGGAGCCGGTCCCAGAAGCTCACCGGTGCGAGCGGGCCGAGGGCGGCGAGCGCCAACCGCAGGGGGTCCTCGACGTGGTGCGCCGAGGACGCGGCGACGACCAGCACCACGACGACGATGCCGACCGCGGCCGCACCGACGGTCACCGCGAAGGCGACGACGCGGCGCCGGCTGGTGAGCACCGTGAAGGACCGCCGCAGCACGACGAGGACGACCGCGGTCCCGAGCGGGACGACGATCGACGCGACGATGGACACGTCGGTGACGAACTGGTCCTCGAGGCCGTGCTGTGCGACGATGCGCCCCGGGACGAGGCCGTACGTGATCGCGGCGGCGATCGCCGTCACCGTGTCGACGACGACCACGAGCCACACCGCGAAGCGACTGCCGCGGAAGAGCCCGAGTCCGCCGACGACGAGCACGAGCAGGGGCGCGACGGCGAGCACGAGGGTCCACGGGTCGGTCGCACGGAAGGACAGGAGCCCGCGGAGGCACTCCCCCGCGACCGCGTCCGCACGGCAGCCCCGCACCGGGGTGACGGGGCCGGCGCCGACGACCGCGGCGATCGGTGCGAGCAGCCCCACCCGCGCGCGGGAGACCAGCGCGATGACGGGGCCGACGGCGGACACCAGCACCGCGGTGCCGAGCAGCACCCGGATCTCGCGGTGCGAGCTGCGCACCCAGCCCTGCCGCTTCGGCGTGCGGCGCAGGAGTTCGCCGAGCAGCCACCCGGCGGCCGCGGCGAGGACGGCGGACAGGTCGGAGACGTGCCCGGCGTAGAGCAGGAGGGCGGCGACCACGGCGAGGGCGTTCACCCGGATCCGCCGCCGCCACAGCGTCCCCGCGAAGGCGCTGGCGGTGACGACCGTGCCGACGATCGCGGTCCAGGGGTCGAAGCTCGTCGCCCGGCCGATCACCATCGGCACGGCGCCCTTGCCGTCGAGGTCGACGAGCACGGCGAACGCGGCGATGCCCGTGCCGACGACGGTCGTGACCACGAACGCCAGCGCCGTGCGCCAGGACCCCATGAGCCGCTCCGACGCCCCGACGAGCACGACCACCCCGGCGAGCGTCAGCAGCAGGGCGAGCACGCCGGTCGACGCCGCGAAGACCCGGAACGGACCGAACACGGTCGCGTGCGCTCCGTGTTCCAGCCGGAGCACGAACGCGAGCGTCGAGGTCGCCAGCACGAGCAGGACGATCGCCGTGGTGACCGGGCGGGTGACGACGACCCGGCGGACCGTCGCCACTGCCGATGCGACGCCGCTCACAGCGGTCCGCTCGCGGGGAGCCCGAGGTGGTCGAGCAGCGGTGGGAGGCCGTGTGCGAGCACGTAGCGGACGGTGTTCCAGTCGTGCGCCGACCCCGGGGAGACGACCAGCTGCGTGGCGATGCCCTCCCGCTCGGCCGCCGCACGGAGCGTGGCGGTGGACGCCTTGTACGGGGCGTCGTCCCCGCCCACCCCGAACACGACGAGGTGGTCGGCGTACCGGCCGTGGGCGCGCATCTCGGCGACCGGCGTCGCGGCGTCGTAGGCGGAGCGGGAACCGCCGAAGCCGACGGCGATGGTGTGCTGCAGGCTGCCGTTCTTCGGGGCGATCTCGCTCGAGATCGCCAGCGCGGACCCGAAGACGTCGGGGTGGGCGGACGAGAACTGCATCGCGCAGGTGGCCCCCTCGGAGAAGCCGAGCACGCCCCAGCCCGTCGGTGCCGTGGCGACCGCGAGGTGCTTCCGGATCCAGTTGACGGTGTCCGTCATGACGTAGGTCTCGCTGCGCCCGAGCCGCCGGGAGTCCACGCACATCGGGTTGCGGTTCGGGGCGCCGAGCTGGTCCGGGGCGACGACGATCGGGGCGAGGCCGTCGTGCGCTGCTGCATACCGGTCAAGGTAGTGACCGATGTCGCCGGTCTGGAAGAGGTCGGCCGGTTCGCCGGGTTGCCCGGAGAGTGCGACGAGCACGGGCAGCGCCGGGGCGTTCCGGACCTGCGCGGCCGGCGGGAGCCACACCACGGCCTTCCGGGCGTGGAAGTGCGAGATCGTGCCGGGGATCGTCACGCTGAAGGTCTCGCCCTCCTTCGGCATGTCCGCCGGGGCGTGCCAGTCGTGCAGGTCGACGAGCCGCTCGACCGCCGGATCCCGTTCCGCCAGGGTCCGCGTCTTGTAGGGGTTCGTGGCGATGGCCTGCTCGACGTTCTTGTAGAAGCCGAAGTCGACGTTGATGCCGAGTCCCGCTGCGAGCAGCAGGCTCGCGGCGGCGGCCCCGGCGACCACCCGGCCCGTCCAGCCGCCCTGCACGAGCAGCACGACCAGCAGCAGGACCCCGGCGCACGCCAGGGCGACCCACATCCGGGTCACCGAGGTGAACGCGACACCGAACGCGTCCTGGACGTCGCCGAACCACCAGACGAGCGCCAGCCCGGCGACCGCACCGACGCCGAGGGCGGCGATCCGGACGAGGACGCGGCCGAGCGATCGCGGCCGGGCGAGGAGCGCCCACACGACGAGGACGGCGGCGAGCACGTCGACCGGTACGAGGACGGTCGAGCCCGTGATGGGGATGCGCAGGAGGTCGTGGAGCACGCTCTCATCGTGGCGCTGCCCTGCTGCCGGGCGGCCTCGGAGGCGCTTCTGCTCCGCACAGGTTCGCCATGGTCCGCTCCCAGAGAGCCTTCGGCGTTCGTCCAGCGGACGGCGGACACAGGTCCGGCCGACGGCGGGCACGGGTGCGAGGGGCACCGCGGCGCGGTGCCCCTCGAGCCCGTCGGACGTCAGTGCCGCTTGCGCAGCACCAGGGTCCCGGCTCCGGCGAGGAGCAGCAGCAGGGCGATGCCGGCGGGGACGACCGGCGAGGACGCTCCCGTGTAGGCGAGGGTCGGCTGGCTGCTCGACGCAGCCACCGTGCGGACGGCGGCCTGGACGACCGTCGAGGCACCGGCGGTCGTCGCGACGACCGTCGCGGGCCGGGAGGCGCTGGTCGCCACGGCCGCGCCGGCCCCGGTGGCCGGGGTGGTCACCGTGACGGGCGTGGTGCCGTCGCCGGCGCCGTTCCCGTCGCCGGGGTCGGTGCCGTCACCGGGGGTGGTGCCGTCACCGGGGTCCGTGCCGTCACCAGGGGTGGTGCCGTCGCCCGGGTCCGTGCCGTCGCCGGGGTCGGTGCCGTCGCCGGGAGTGGTGCCGCCACCGGGCGTCGTGGTCGAGCTGGTGCCGTCGCCGACGATGCCGATCCCGTTGCCGCCGATGGTGATCGGGAGGCTGATCACGGGTGTGATCTGGCTGCCCGAGAGCAGTCCCCCGTCACCCGAGGTGGATCCGCCCGCGGTGGGCGTCGTGGTCCCGGTCGCCGGGGCGGTGGAACCCGTGCTCGTGCCGTCACCGACGAGGCCGATGCCGTTCCCACCGATCGTCACCGGAACCGACACCACCGGGGACACCTGCGTGCCCGAGGCCGTGCCGTCCGACCCCGAGGTCGAACCACCCGCGGCCGGCGTCGTGGTGCCGGTCGCCGGGGCCGTCGACCCCGAGCTGGCACCGTCACCGAGCAGCCCGATGCCGTTGCCCGACACCGTCACCGGCACCGAGACCGCACCGAGGACCTGCGTCCCCGAGAGCAGTCCGTCACTGCCGGAGGTCGAACCACCCGCGGCCGGCGTCGTGGTACCGGTCGCCGGGGCCGTCGACCCCGAGCTGGCACCGTCACCGAGCAGCCCGATGCCGTTCCCCGACACCGTCACCGGGACGGACACCACGGGCGCGACCTGCGTGCCCGAGGCCGTGCCGTCCGACCCCGAGGTCGTCGGCGCCGCCGCCGGAGCAGCAGGCGTCGAGGCAGCGGGCGCCGTCGCGGCAGCGGACACGGCGTCGCCGCCGACCGCCACCGCGTTGCCCGTGGCGGACACCGGCGCGGTCACCGCACCGGCGACCTGGGTCCCCGAGGCGATGCCGTCCGACCCGGAGGTCGTCGGCGCCGCAGCGGGCGCAGCAGCAGGGGCCGCCGGAGCAGCCGAAGCCGCCGGAGCCGGAGCCGGTGCGGATGCCGCGGCAGCGTCGCCACCGACCGCGATCGCGTTGCCCGCGACCTGCACGGGCGCCGCGACGTCCGGCACGACCTGCGTCCCCGAGGCGATGCCGTCGGCACCCGACGTGGACGGTGTCGCGGCCGGAGCCGAGGACGACGGTGCTGCCGGAGCCGCGGGCGCTGCGGGACGGGTGACCGACGCCACGGCGTCACCGAGGACCCCGAGTGCGTTGCCGGTCGCGGACACCGGCGCGTCGATCGACGGCGCCACCTGTGTGCCCGAGGCGGTGCCGTCCGCTCCGGAGGTCGTCGCCGCGTTCGCCGCGACCGCACCCCCGAGCGTCAGACCGCCGACGAAGAGGGCGAACCAGAGCCCTCTCGAGACGTACTTGTTCATGATCGTTGCTCCCTGATCGAGATGAGATGTGGACCGACCGCGATGGCGGCCGGTGGTGCGTGCCTGCCGTGTCGGACAGGCGCACCGATCTCAGTCAGGGGCGACGTCGTGCTCGCCGACGATGGACGCGGGGACGGCGTCGTCGGCGATGGTGCCGCGTGACCCCGCGGCGCGGGAGACCTGGTCGTCGGAACCGACGATGCCGACGGCTGCTGCCGACCCGGCGGAACCGGCAGCACTGCCGCCGAGGGCACCGGTGGCGGAACCGTCCGCGGGGCCGCCGAACGTGACGCCGTGGCCCTCGGGGACGAGGAGTGCCCGGCCGCCGAACGTCGCGTCCTGCACGCCCGGTGCAGCGGCGGCGCTCGCGCCTCCGGCGAGCACGGAGGCCCGCACGGTGGCGACGGCGTCCGTCCGCTCGGCAGCGCTGTCCGGCGCCACGGTTGCCGGCGCGACAGCGCTGGCGGCGCCCGGGGACGTGAGCGACGGTGTCGACGCGACCGGGGCCGTGGACGTGCCGCCCACCGGAGCGGTGGGGAGGCCGACGACGGGATCCGTGCCTCCTGGCAGGACGCCGCCGACCGTCGGCGGCAGGCCGGTGAGCACGTCCGGCACCGATCCGACGACCGTGCCGACGCCGCCGAGGGTGTCGTCCACCAGCCCGCTGACCGGGTCGGTCACGGTGCCGAGGGTGTCGTCGCCGAGGACCGTGCCGACGACCGGGAGGCCGCCGACCACCTGGTCGAGCGTGTGCACGACGGTGGTCACCGGGCGAGCGTCGGTGAGGGTCTGGACGGCGCCGGTGACGGGACGGAGGACGGTCGCGACCGTGCCGGTGGCGGGCCTGGAGGCGCTGCTCGCCTCCGCCGGTCCGGCCTGCGGTGCTGCGGGGGTCGCGCCGGTCGCTTCGGGTGCCGCCGCGGGGGCGGTCGCGGGCTGCGCTGCCGGTGCTGAGGGTGCAGCCGGGGCGGGCGCGGTGTGTGCCGGTGTGGACGGTGCCGGAGCGGCGCTCGACGGCTGCGTGTGGGCCGGAGCGGCGCTCGACGGGCGGGTCGGCGCCGGAGCGGCGGGGGCGGGTGCCGCCGGGGCCGCGGGTGCCGGGTGCGCTGCCGGGGCGCTCGGTGCGGGCGCGGCCGGAGCTGCCGGAGCGGCGGGGACGACGGCCTTCCGGACCGGGGCGACGACGCCGTCGACGACGTGCCCGACCCCACCGGCGACGCCTTGGACGGTGTCGCCGAGGCCGTCGACGACCCCGCCGACCAGCCCGCGCTGCTGCGACGGGTGGGTCTGCAGCGTCTGCTGGGCGGGCGCGGGGGCCGCCGCGGCCGGACGAGCGCCGAGCACCAACGAGAGCAGCACGAGGGCAGCGGCGATGCCGACGCCGAACACGACGTACCGGATCATCGCGCGCCAGGGTGCGCGCAACGGCTGGTCCATGCGCTCACCTCCTGATCTCGGCTGCGCACGTAGAGTGGTTGTCCGGCAATGTACGCCGCTCCGTTCCGGAACGCACCCTGTTTCGGAAGAAATCGTCAGGAAAGGCCGGTCTTGGTCTCGATCTTCAACGCCCCGACGCGCAACCTGGACGTCGTCACCCTGCACGAGATCCTGCGACTCCGGCAGGACGTGTTCGTGGTCGAGCAGGCAGCCGCCTACCCGGACATCGACGGGCGCGACCTCGAGCCCGGCACGCTGCAGTTCTGGGCGGGGCACGGCTCGGTCGACGCCACGCTCCGGCTCCTCCGCGAGGACGACGGCACCGAGCGCATCGGCCGCGTCGCCACCGCGAAGGCCGCCAGGGGGCAGGGACTCTCGTCGCTGCTGATGGAAGCCACGATCGCCGAGGCACGCTCCCCGCGCATCGCGATCGACGCGCAGGCACACCTCGAGCAGTGGTACGCCCGGTTCGGGTTCGTGCGCTCGGGCGAGGACTTCGACGAGGACGGGATCCCCCACCTCCCGATGACCCGCACGCGCTGAGTCAGGCCCGCCAGCGCCGGAGCTCGTCGAACGACCGCCCCTGCTGTGCACGGTCGGCGACGAGCCGTTCGAACACGATGTTCGTCTGCGTCGTCGCCACCGAGGGGTCGCCGCTGAGCTCGTCGGCCACGAAGTCGCGGAGCTGCTCGGTGGACGTGCACGCGATGTGCACGAGGAAGTCCTTGTCGCCGGCCAGGAACGACACGTCCTGCACGACGGGCACCCGGAGCAGCCGCTTCGCGAAGTCGCGGAGCTCGTGGCGTGCTGCGGCGTGCACCCGGACCGAGACCATCGCCTCGATCGCGAAGCCGAGCCGTGCGACGTCCACGTCGGCCCGGTAGCCACGGATGACCCCGGCGTCCTCGAGTGCGCGGACGCGCGTCAGGCACGTCGACGGGGCGATGCCGACCGCAGCGGCGAGGCGGTTGTTCGGGATCCGGGCGTCAGCGGCGAGGGTCCAGAGGATCCGCTCGTCGACCTCGTCGAGGCGCGGCGCGGGATCGGGGCGACGGACGTGGCGATCGGACACGGCTCGACGCTACCGCGGCCCGGCGAGGAGCTGCCGCAGGACCCCGGTGAGCGCGTCCGAGACCGCCTGGTGGTCGGCCGACGCGAGCGGCTCGACCTTCGTGGACGTCCGGAGCATCGTCATGCCGAGCACCACCGCCAGGGCGATCTCGGCGCGGAGGAGCAGGTCGTCGGTGACCTCGTCGTGGACGGCCCCGGCGAGTCGTTCGGCGTAGCGGCGCAGTGTCTCGCGGCGGATGGCGTCCGCGCCGTCGTCCCCCGAGGAGCGCAGCAGCAGCATGAGCTGGAGCGAGTCGTCGTCGGTCGGGGACCGGACGGCGTGCTCGATCATGCCGGCGAGGGACCGCTCGAGGTCCGGCACGGGCCGCTCCTCGGCGCCGAGGTCGCGGGCGACGCGGTCGAGACACTCCCGGAAGAGCCCCTCCTTCGACACGAAGTACCGGTTGATCAGGGCGACGTTCACGCCGGCGTCCGCAGCGATGTCGCGCACGGTGGTGGCCCGGTAGCCGTCGAAGGCGAACCGACGTCGCGCGGCCTGCACGAGCAGTCGGCGGGTTGCCTCGGCGTCCTTGCTCATGCTCCGAGCGTAGCGGTTCGGGGACGGATGTAAGCAAGTGTTGACATCCGCCTGGAACCGCGTACCCTCGTCAAGTCAGCAACTGTTTACATCCGAGCGTACGGAGCACGATGACCGAGACCATGGAGACCCCGCGGACCGGGTCCCACCCCACCACCGGTGCGCGCCGGCCGAACAGCACGGCGATCATCGTCTACCTGTCGCTCGGCGGCCTGTCCTTCGCCGTCCTGCAGTCGCTCGTCGCACCGGCGCTGTCGACCATCGGACAGGACCTCGGCGCCTCCACGAGCGCGACGAGCTGGGTGCTCACGGCGTACCTGCTCTCGGCGTCGGTGCTCACGCCGATCCTCGGCCGGCTCGGGGACATGGTCGGCAAGCGCAAGGTGCTCATCGTCGTCCTGTCGATCCTCCTCGTCGGCGCCGTCCTCGCCGCTCTCGCACCGAACCTCGGCACGCTGATCGTCGGTCGCGCGCTCCAGGGTGCCGCCGGTGCCGTGATGCCGCTGTCGATCGGCATCGTCCGCGACGAGCTCCCGAAGGAGAAGGTCAGCGTCACGATCGGCCTGCTGTCGGCGATCTTCGGCATCGGCGCGGGCGTCGGGATCGTCGCCGCGGGCCCGATCGTCGAACACCTCTCGTGGCACTGGCTGTTCTGGCTCCCCGCCGTGCTCGTCGTCATCGCTCTGATCGGCGCGGTCTTCGGCATGCCCGAGTCCCCTGTCCGGAAGCCCGGTCGCCTGGACATGCTCGGCACCGGTGTGCTCGCGGTCTCCCTGGTCGCGATCCTGCTGGCGATCAGCGAGGGCGAGACCTGGGGCTGGGGCGACGGCAAGACCGTCGGTCTGCTGATCCTCGGCGCGGTCGCACTCGTCGCCTTCGTGCTCGTCGAGCTCCGCGTCGCCGAACCGCTCATCGACGTCCGGCTGTTCGCGGTCCGCGGCGTCTGGACGGCCCACGTGGTCGCGCTCGTCTTCGGCTTCGCGATGTTCGGCACGTTCGTCCTCGTCCCGACGCTCCTCCAGCTCCCGACCGCCGTCGGGTACGGGTTCGGCAAGGACGTGACCGAGGCCGGGCTCTTCCTGCTCCCGACCGTCGTCATGATGATCATCGCCGGGCCGATCGCCGGCATCCTCGTCCGCAAGGTCGGCCCGAAGCCGCCGATGCTGCTCGGTGGGGTCGCCATCGTCGCCGCGTTCCTCATCCCCGCGATCTCACACGCCGCGATCGCCGAGGTCGTCGTGTCCGGCGTCCTGATCGGCATCGGCATCGGCCTCGCCCTCGCCGCGTGCTCGAACGCGATCATCGAGAGCGTCCCCGCGAACCAGACCGGCGAGGCCATCAGCGCCAACACCGTCGTCCGCACGATCGGCTCCAGCGTCGGCACCGCGGTCATCGCGGCACTGATCACGTCGCACACCACCGCGCAGGGGCTGCCGACCGACGACGCGTTCACGATCGGGTTCTGGGCGTGCACGGGCGTGGCCGTCCTCGCGGTCCTCGCCGCCGTCGCGGCACCGTCGATGCGGGCGCGGCGGGCCGCTGCCGCCGCACGCGGGATCGACGACCTGGACGAGACCGCGTCCTAGCGCACCACGGCGGTCCAGACCCGACCGTCTCCGGAGGCCCGTCCAGCGTCGACGACGCGAGCCGGGCCTCCAGTCCGTCACTCGCTCCCGCGCGCGGCGGACGCGCCGAAGCCCGTGTTCTTCTCGGCGCGTGACCGTTCCGGTTCGCGATCCCCGGCATCCGCGAACCAGAACGGTCACGCGCCGGACGGAACCTGCTCGTCGCCGGCGGTCCTGGGAACCCGCCGAGCATGCGCGTCGCAGGCGTGACGACTCCTGTCCCCGACGCGTCACCCTGGTGGGTGCGGACGACCGCGCCCGAGGAACAGGAGACACCATGAGCACCGACCACGACGACACCACGACCGGCAAGCCGTCCTTCCGTGACACCGTCACCGCCGGGCTCGTGCAGAAGGCGCTCGAGCCGGTGCTCCGCGCCGTCCGCGACGAGGTCGCTTCCGCACGACGCGAGATCGGCGACCGCGTCAGCGGCGCGAAGACGGGCCTCGTCCTCACCGGTGTCGCGGTGGCGTTCGCGCTGACGACCCTCGTCCTGCTCGCCGGGTTCGTGGTGGTGCTGCTCGCGCTCGTGCTCCCGCTCTGGGCCGCGACCGGCATCACGCTCATCGTGTTCGGCGTCGTCACCGCGGTCCTCGCGGCCGTCGGCATCGCCGGCATCCGTCGGGGTGTGCCGCCGGTGCCGTCCGACACGATCCACGAGGTGCAGGAGCGCGTGGCGAACCGCTGACTACATCGCGAGCGTCATGCCGACGACGGCGACCGTCATCGCGAAGACCTCGCCGCTCCGGACGGCACGCCGGTCTTCTCGTGCCCACTCGTGGCGGAGCAGCCACCCGCTGAACGCGGCGTAGCCGATCACTCCGGCGCCGAGCACCGCGGTCAGGGCGATGCCGTGGCCCGCGTGTCCGTCGGCGATGCCCGTGGCGTGCCCCATCAGGAGCATCCCGGACATCACGACCGCCGACAGCGCCCGGTGGACGTCCATCGGCTCGGCACGGCGACCGTCGGCGCGGCGCCGCCGCATGACGGGCAGCGGCGCGAGGAGCAGGAGCACGGTGGCGGCGAGGAGCGTCCACACCGCTCCGGCGTGCACGACGGGCATGAGCATCGCGACGAGCATCACCGCCGCGGGGACGATCACGCCCGGGCGAGGCCGGTACCGGTCCCCCACGATGCAGCACACCGACGCGAACTGCGGCACGACGAGCATGGCGTCGGCGACGGTCTCGTGCACGGGGTGTCCTCGGGCGGCGGGGTGGTGCGGGTCGGGGTCAGTCCTCGGTGCGGCCAGCGGCCTTCGCGGCACGCTCCTGCTTCACGCGGGCGTTCTCGGCGTGCACCGCGGCCTGCGTCGCACGCTCGCGGACGAGCCACTCGGGCTTCTGCTCGAGCAGCGTCTTGATCTCCGCCGTGGTGAGCGGTTCGTCGATGCCCGCACGGGTCAGCCCCGAGATCGACACGCCGAGCTTCTGCGCCACGACGGGTCGCGGGTGCGGTCCGTCGCGACGGAGGTCCTCGAGCCAGGTCGGGGGTTCCGTGCGGAGTTCGTCGAACGCGGTCCGGCTGATCGGCGCGTCCCGGAAGGTCTCCGGGGCGGCCGCCAGCAGGATGCCGAGCTTCTTCGCGGCCGTCTCGGGCTTCATGGTCTGTTCCTGCGCCATGGACACAAGGGTACGGCCCCTATGCTCGGTTGCATGACCGCGGCACTCACCATCGCCTTCGTGCCGGGGGTGTCCCCCGCGAAGTGGGCCCGCGTCTGGCGCGAGCGCTTCCCCACGACCGAGCTCCGACTCCGCCCGATCGGAGCGGACGAGGTCGACGACGCACTCGCCGGCGAGGCCGACATGGTGTTCGCCCGGATCCCCGTGTCGGACACGCACAACGCCATCCCGCTCTGGACCGAGACCGCCGTCGTCGCGATGCCGAAGGACTCCCCGCTCGCGGACCTCGCCGAGGTCGACCTCGCCGCGACGGACGTGCACGTCGTCGACCCCGGCCCGGTCCCGGACGACGTCGACGCCACGCTCGACCTGGTCGAGGCGAACGTCGGCGTGGCCGTCCTCCCCCAGTCCCTCTTCCGTGCCGCGAGCCGCAAGGAGCTCGTCAGCCGCACGCTCGCCGGCTCGTCCGGCACCCGGATCGTGCTCGTCTGGCGTTCCGAGGACGCCACCGAGACCACCGAGGAGTTCATCGGCGTGGTCCGCGGGCGCACCGCGAACAGTTCGCGGGGCGACCAGGACCAGCCAGGAGGCGCGGCTCCCGACCCGAAGGACGGGTCGCGTCCGGCGAAGGGCGGCGGCAAGGCCGCACCGTCGAACGCGAAGACGGTCGCCAAGCGCGGCGCCACCAAGGGCACCGGTGGCAAGAGCGGCGGCGGGAAGAACTCGACCGGTCGCGGCCGTGTGCAGCGCGGCATGAAGGGCAAGCCGAAGCGCGGGTCGAAGGGCAACCGGTGACCGACACGCACCTCGTCGCGATGCCGGCCGAGCGACTGCCCGGGTGGCTCGACCGCACGATGGCGGAGTACGTCGAGTCACGCATCCGGGCGGGCGAGACGCGGGAGCGCGCGGAGGCGAACAAGCAGCAGTCCCTCGACAAGTGGTTCCCCGACGGCACGCCGCTGCCCGAGCACTTCGTCTGGGACGTCCTCGACGGTGTCGACGCCGTGGTCGGGTACCTCTGGATCGGCCCGTTCGCACCGGGCAGCACCGACTGGTGGGTGTTCGACGTCGAGATCGACGAGCCGCACCGACGCAGGGGGCACGCCCGCCGAGCGCTCGAGCAGGCGCACGAGGTCGCCCGCGCGAACGGCGCCCGGACCATCGGCCTGAACGTGTTCGGGTACAACACGGGCGCGCAGGACCTCTACGAGCGACTCGGCTACGGCGTCACCGCGACGCAGATGCAGCTCCCGCTCGACTGACTCAGCGCATCACGGCCGCAGCCGCCCGCGCCACCCGGTCACCACGTGCCGCTTCCGCTGCGGCACGCGCCTCGGTCACGATCCGGGTGTCCGCCCGGACGGCCGAACCCGCGTCGAACGGCGGCTGCGGGTCGTACTCGATCTGGAGCTGGATCGCCTCGGCTGCAGGCTGCCCGGCCAGCTCGGCCGCGAGCCAGAGCGCCATGTCGATGCCGGCGCTCACCCCGGCCGCGGTGACGACGGCCCCGTCGTCCACGACACGGTCGTCGACCGGCTGCGCGCCGAACGCCGCGAGCATCGGCTTCGATGCCCAGTGCGTCGTCGCGCGCTTGCCGGCGAGCAACCCCGCCGCGCCGATGACGAACGCGCCGGTGCACACCGAGGTCACCCAGGTGGCGCGCTCGGCCTCGCGCCGGACGAACGCGATCACCGCGGGGTCGAGCATCGCGTCGAAGGCGCCGTCGCCGCCGGGGACGACGAGCACGTCGGCCGGGCTGGCGTCCGCGATGGTCGTGGTCGGCACGAGGGACAGCCCACAGTCGCTCGGTACCGGGTCGAGCGTCGCCGCGACGTACTCGACGCGGGCTCCCGGGACGCGGGACAGCACCTGCGCCGGCCCGGTCAGGTCGAGCTGCGTCAGGCCGGGGAACAACAGGAACGCGATCCGGATCTCGGCCGGGTCGTGCTCGGGGGTGCCGGCACCGGGGTCGTCGGACGGCTCGGGCGTCGGCACCTCGGCGTCGAGGGGCACCTCCACCACCTCGGCCTCGACCGGGTGGACGGGGCGGACGCGCGGGTTCTCGGAGCTCATGCCGCGACCCTAGCCCTGCACCGTCGGCACCGTCGGGGTCAGCTCCAGACGCCGGAGGTCCCCCGGCGGTGGCTGCCGACGAGGTGCGTGTCGACGATGCCGAGCGCCTCCATCAGCGCGTACATCGTGGTGGGCCCGACGAAGGCGAAGCCCCGCTTCCGGAGCGCCTTCGACAGTGCGACGGACTCGTCCGACTTCGTCGGGACGTCGGCGTACGTGAGCGGCTCGGGCGTCGTCGCCGGCCGGAACGACCACACGAAGTCGGCCAGGCCGCCGTCCTCGCGCAGGGCGATCGTGGCGTTCGCGTTGGTGATCGTCGCGAGGATCTTCGCCCGGTTCCGCACGATGCCGGCGTCGGCCATGAGCCGTGCGACGTCGTCCTCGCCGAACGCCGCGACCGTGTCGGCGTCGAAGTCCGCGAACGCTGCCCGGAACGCCGGACGCTTCGCGAGGATCGTCCGCCACGACAGCCCGGACTGGAACGCCTCGAGCGACAGGCGTTCGAACACTCCGCGCTCGTCCCGCACGGGCATGCCCCACTCGGTGTCGTAGTAGTCGCGCAACAGCTCGTCACTCGATGCCCACACGGGCCGGGCGAGGCCGTCGTCACCCACGACGAGGTCGGACGGGACAGCGGCGACGGGCTCGGAGCTCATGGCACCATCCTGGCCGTCGCCGCCGACACCCGTCGTCGCTCACTCGGCGGGCGGACCGTCCTGCGCTGCCTGCGGGTCCATCCACACGTACTCCCAGCGGTGCCCGTCGGGGTCCACGAAGCTCCGCTGGTACATGAACCCGAGGTCCATCTCGGGGCGGTCCTCGGAGCCACCGGCGGCGACCGCTGCGTCGACGATCCGGTGCACCTCGTCCTTGGAGTCGGCGCTGAGCGAGTTGATGACCTCGATCGTGTCCGCGTCGGCGATGGTCTTCGTGGTGAACTCCGCGAACTTGGCGTGGGTGAGCACCATGACGTAGATGGTGTCGCTCACCACGACGCACGCCGCGGTGTCGTCGCTGAACGCCGGGTTGATCGAGTAGCCGAGGGCCTCGTAGAACGCCTTCGAGCGCTCGAGGTCGGCGACGGGCAGGTTGATGAAGACCATCGTGTCCATGGGGAGGATCCTTTCGTCGTGCTCAACCTGGCGCGCCCGGGGACGGAGCGCAACCGTTTCATCGGCGAAGCAACCGGTACGCAATGTACTGGTCCGATGCAGACGGCATACGTCGACGAGTCCGAACCCGGCGGCGGTCGCGACCACACCGCGTACGTGATGGCCGCGGTGGTCGTGCACGACCGGGAGCGCGACGACGTCCGCGCCGGGATCCGAGCCGCGACGCCCCGTCGGATGCGGAAGCTGCACTGGTACGAAGCGCTGCACGCGCAGCGGATCTCGTGGCTGGAACTCCTGCGTCGCGCGGTCGCGGTCGTCGTCGTCCGCTACGACGGGGCGGCCGCGCGCGTCGAACGCCGACGGCGCCACTGTCTCGAACGACTGGTGTGGGAACTCGAACAACGCGGGGTCGGGGAGATCGTCATCGAGTCCCGCGGACGGGCCCACGACGACGCAGACCGATCGATGTTCGATGCGCTCCGACGTCGAGGGGTCGGGCGCTCGGTCCGCCACGAGCACGTGCGCCCGGACGACGAGCCGCTGGTCGCGCTGGCCGACCTGGCGTGCGGCGCACACGTCGCCGCGCTCGACCACGAGTTCGACGGATCGGTCGTCCGCGTGCCGTGAACGCAGCCGGACAGCGCAAAACCCCGGTCCCGCGCTGGCTGCAGGATGCTCCGGGGCTCACTTCCGACCGAGCAGCACGCGGTCGACATATCAATACTAGGACCGCCGCGAGACTGCCGTCAACCGGCACCGAGACAGACGGGAGGCGCGGTGCCAACCGGCACCGCGCCTCCCGTCCGTCGGTCAGCTCACCTGATCAGGCGAGCTCGCGGCCCTCGCCGGCCGCCTTCTGGTGCTCCTCGGCCTCGGCCTGGCCGATGATGTCCTCCGCCGGGACGGGGTTCAGCCGGTCCCAGAGGAAGAAGAGCAGCCCGCCGACGAGCATCGACAGCCCGACCCACAGGTTGATGTGGATGCCACCGGTCTTCTCGGGGTCGGTGTTCCAGTGCACGATGCCGACGATGGTCACGATGACGCCGTACAGGACGAACAGGCCACCGAGGATGCGACGCAGGTCGAGTCGGCGGGTGGAGCGGACGAGGGCGGCCTTCTGCTCCTCGGTCATGGCGGTGTTGGTGTCGCTCATGGGAGATCTCCTTCGCGGGTCTTCGCGGGCCTAGAGGAACGGGAGGTAGAGGACGACGCACAGGATCAGTGCGACGGTGCCGAGCAGCGCCGGGGAGCGGTACCAGGCGGTGTCGGTCGCGACGGAGTCGCTGTGCAGGTCGATCTTGCCGACGCCGTACACCAGCCCGCCGAGCTCCTTCTCGTCCTTCGGCTTCGTGACCATCGACACGACGAACCCGACGACGAGCACGGTGACGAACGAGATGATCGCGCCGTAGAGGGTCTCGGCGGTCGCGGTGGCGAACAGGTCCGGGTTGACGAGGTACGCGATCCACGTGATCGTCGGCGTCACGATGCCGAGGATGTAGCCCCACAGCGCACCGGCGGTGGTCATCCGCTTCCAGAGCAGCCCGAGGATGAACACGGCGAACAGCGGCGCGTTGAAGAACGAGAACAGCGTCTGCATGTACGTCATGATGTTCGACGCCTGCGCGGCGATGAACGCGGTCGCGATGCCGACGAGCACGCCGACGACGGTGACCCAGCGCCCGGTCTTCAGGTAGTGCACGTCGGGCATGTTCGGCTTGATGTAGCGCTGCCAGATGTCGTACGTGAAGACGGTGTTGAACGACGACACGTTCGCCGCCATACCGGCCATGAACGAGGCGAGGAGACCCGTGACCGCGACGCCGAGCACACCGGTCGGCAGGTACATCTGGATGAGCTTCGGGATCGCGTCGTTGTAGTCGAGGGCACCCGAGGCGAACTGGTTGCCCACGACGGCGGCGGCGATGAGGCCGGGGATGACGACGATCGCGGGGATGAAGAGCTTCGGGATCGCGGCGATGAGCGGGGTGCGGCGGGCGGCGGACATGTTCTTCGCCGAGAACGCGCGCTGCACCTCGGTGAAGTTCGTCGTCCAGTAGCCGAAGCCGAGGACGAACCCGAGGCCGAGCACGATCGCGAGCCAGTTCGCGCCGATCGGGTTCGTGACGTCGCCGAAGCCGGTGCCGGCCCACGCCTGCAGGTGCTGCACGCCCTGGGTCTCGGTGATGGCCTTCGAGAGGCCGCTCCAGCCACCGACGCGGTGCAGACCGACGATCGTCAGCGGGATGAGGCCGGCGATGATCACGAAGAACTGCATGACCTCGTTGTAGATCGCGCTGGAGAGCCCGCCGAGGGTGATGTAGACGAGCACGAAGCCCGCGGACACGATGATCGCGAGCCACTCCGGCCAGCCGAGCATCGCCTCGATGACGATGGCCATGGCGTAGAGGTTGATGCCGGCGATGAGCACGTTCGACACCGCGAACGCGATCGAGTTCACCAGGTGCGGGGCCTTGCCGAAGCGGCGGAGCATGAACTCCGGCACACTGCGGACCTTGGACCCGTAGTAGAAGGGCATCATCACGAGCCCGAGGAACACCATGGCCGGCACGGCACCGACCAGGTAGTAGTGCAGGGTCGCCATGCCGATCTGGGCACCGTTGGCGGCCATGCCGAGGATCTCGGTCGCGCCGAGGTTCGCGGACACGAACGCGAGGCCCGTGATCCACGCGGGCATCGAGCGGCCCGACAGGAAGAAGTCCATGCTCGTCCGGACCTGCTTCCGGGCGGTGAAACCGATCCCGATGACGACCGCGAAGTACACGATGATCATCAGGTAGTCGACCCAGCCCAGATCGAGCCGGATCCCGTTGTTCGCTGCAGCGAGAACCATTCAAACTCCACGTCAGTGTGTTGCGATCGACAACTCCGCCGACCCGGACGGGAACGTTACACCGGATTGTGACCGTTCACATAGCCGAGGTATGCATCGCACCCGCAATGCGACTGCGGGCGCTCGGTAGGCTCCTGGCATGACCGAGCAGCCGCGCATCCTCGTCCTCAACGGCCCGAATCTCGACATCCTCGGACGGCGCGACCCGGACCAGTACGGCACGGTGACGCTCGCTGAGATCGAGGCGATCGTGCACACCGAGGCCGCGGTGCACGAGCTCGAGGCGGACTTCCGGCAGACGAACCGCGAGGGCGAGCTCGTCGAGTGGCTGCACGAGGCACTCGACGACTTCGTGGGCGTGGTGATCAACCCCGCCGCGTACGCCCACACCTCGGTCGCGCTGCACGACGCGGTCGAGGCGCTGTCGGTGCCGGTCGTCGAGGTGCACCTCTCGAACACGTGGAAGCGGGAGCCGTTCCGGCACGTCGACCACGTCGCGACGGCCGCGACGGCCGTCATCGCCGGCGCCGGTGCGGACGGCTACCGCCTGGCGGTCGCGCACGTCGCGTCCCTGCTCGGCTGAGTCGGGTCCAGGAGGCGCGGGTCGGGCCCGCACCGCGCCTCCCGTCTCACGCGCGGTCTCGTTCACCCACGGGGCGGGTCAGAAGTCGGCGGGGCGCCGGACCTCGGTGGTGGCAGCGGTGGCGAAGCCCCCGCGGATGATCGGGAGCGCCCGCTGCACGGCCTGGTCGATGCGGAGCTCGAGGTCGACGTTCGCGATGTCGTAGCCGCCCTCGCGCTTGGCGAAGTCCCGCTCGTTGCCGAAGACGCCGAGCGGCAGCGTCGTCGACTGGAAGAAGCCGAACAGCGGGCGCATCTGGTGCTCGACGAGCAGGGCGTGCCGATCGCTCCCGCCGGTCGCGGTGAGCAGCACCGGGGTGTCGACGAGGTCGTACTGCCCGATCCAGTCGAAGAAGAGCTTGAACGCACCGGAGTACGCGGCGCGGAACGCCGGGCTGCCGACGACGAGGACGTCCGCCGCCTCGACGGTCTCGAGCGCGCGTCGCGTGCGGTCCGACATCGCCTCGCGGGACGGTGCCGCGCCGAGGTCGGCGAGCAGCGGCCCGATCTCGACGGTCTCGGTGCGCGCGTCGTCGATCTCCTGCCCGAGGCGCGCCACCGTCGCAGCCACCAGGGTGGACGTCCGCGAGGGGTCCGAGGGGCTGCCACTGACGCCGACGACGAGTTCTCCGCTCATGTGCTCGATGCTCACACGCCGGGACTCCCGGCGGTCGGCGTGTGACGGCATGTGTCGGGTTCCAGCGCCGCCGCGTACCGTCCGCGCCATGCAGACGTTCTTGCCGTACCCGGACTTCCGCGCCTCGGCCGAGGTGCTCGACGACCGGCGGCTCGGCAAGCAACGGGTCGAGACGCTGCAGGTGATGCGGGCACTGACGCTGCCGGACTACGGCTGGCAGCACCACCCCGTCGTGGCGATGTGGCGTGGGTACCGTCCGGCGCTGATGGCGTACCAGCAGGCCACGTGCCGCGCGTGGACCGACCGCGGGTACGCCGACACCTGTCTGGAGAAGACCCTCGCCGACCTCGCGCTCGTCCCCGAGGACCTCGACGCGTACGAGCGGGCCGACTACCCGGTGCCGTCGTGGAACGCGGACCCCGCCGTGCACCGCTCGCACCGGTCGAAGCTCGTGCAGAAGGCGCCGGAGCACTACCGGCCGCTGTTCCCCGACGTGCCGGACGACCTCGACTACGTCTGGCCGGGGACGGTCACGCCGGTGCCGCGCTGACGACGCGTCCTCCTCGTCGCCTCAGGCGATCGGGGTCCATCGACCGCCGTCACGGCGGGTGACGACGACGGACCGCACCTCGGCCGTCGCTCGCAGCCCGGTGGCCGCGTGCTCGGCGACGGCATCGGCCACGTCGTCCGACGGCGACTCGAACCGGACCACTGCGCACGGGACCCCGCGCAGCAGCCGGACGTCCCGCGCCTCGACCACCACGAGCTCGGCGACGAGCCGGGCGGCCTCGGGGAGCACGGCGTCCGGGGCGGTGCCGGGTGCGAGCGCTCCGACGGCGAGGGTCACACGGTAGGAGGGCACGGTCCCACGCTAGTGCGAGCGCCCCGGCTCGTGGGCGCGGAGCAGCGCACCGGGACCCGCCGTGGGCACAGGGGGTTCGGGCATCGCACAGGGGAAGCGACGCCCGCGCCCACGACGGGTCACAGGTGCTGCGGAGCACGACGAATCAGGGGGTGTCGTGCCCCGCGCCGGACGCAGGTCAGGGAACCTGGTCCGGCTCGTCGCACCGGCGAGTCCGCAGGGGTCGGACTCGACGGTGCTGGTCCTCAAGGGTGTTCGGTGTCCTCTCGGTACCGGTCCGTCTCGGTCGGTGCGGGCATCGACCGTCGGGCCGCGGCGGGTCGGACCATGGGGAGCAGGGCACTCCCGATGGTCGCCAGTGCTCCGACGACGGCGATGAGCCCGAGCGGGGCGGTGCCGAGGTCGTGCTGCGCGGCCAGGACGAGCGCGAGGACGGTCGCGGGTGCGGGGAGGAGCTGGACCGCCCGGAAGTGGTCCTCCTGCCGGACCCGAGTCGTCATCGCGTTTGCCATGTGAACACTCTGGCGCACTTCGCCGGTCCGCAAAAGGGGGGACACGACCCCACTCATGGAGTAGAACGTCTAGTACACCCTTGTCAGACGTCAGGCGAGGGCGCGGACGGTCGCGACGGCTGCGGCGACGGCATCGACGACCACCGGGACGTCCGCCGCGGTCAGGCCGGCGTCGAACGTCAGACGCAGCGCCGTCCGGGCGACCTCGTCGGACAGGCCGAGCGCCGTGAGCACGTGCGAGGCCTCGGTGCTGCCGGCAGCGCAGGCGCTCCCGGACGACGACACGACGTCGCGCTCCTCGAGCTCGAGCAGGACCGTCTCGCCGTTCACCCCGGGGAAGCAGAACGACGCGTGGCCGGGCAGCCGCGACGTCCGCGACCCGGTGACGAACGCCCCGGGCACCGACCGGAGCACCCCGTCGAGCACGGCGTCCCGGGTGGCGGTCGCGGTCCGGGCCGCGTCGTCCCGGCCCGCGGCGACGAGCGCGAAGGCCGTGGCGACGCCGACGGCACCCGCGACGTCCTCGGTGCCGGAGCGTCTCCCCCGCTCCTGTCCCCCACCGTGCAGCAGCGGTTCGAGCGCCACGCCGGACCGGACGGCGAGCACGCCGGTGCCCTTCGGTGCGCCGAGCTTGTGCCCGGACACCGACACCGTGTCGACACCGAGCACGTCGAGCCCGACCGGGAGCCACGGCGCCGACTGGACGGCGTCCGTGTGGAACCGCGCCCCGACGGCGTGCGCGACCGCGGCGAGCGCCGGCACGTCCTGCACCGTCCCGATCTCGTTGTCGGCGTGCGCGATCGAGACGAGGGTGGTGTCGGGTCGGAGCGCTGCCGCGAGGACGTCCGGGTCGACGACCCCGTCGCGGTCGACCGGCAGGACCGTGACGTCGAACCCGTGGAACCGTTCGAGGTACCGGCAGCTCTCGAGCACCGCCTCGTGCTCGATCGCGCTGGTGACGACGTGGCGACCGCGGGGGGACGCCAGGGCGATGCCCTTCACGGCGGTGTTCGCACCCTCGGTCCCGCCGGTGGTGAACACGACCTCGGCCGGGCGGCACCCGAGCACCGCGGCGACGGTGGCGCGGGCGTCGGCGAGGCCCCGGGCTGCGGCGTCGCCGACCCCGTGCGTGGAGGACGGGTTGCCGAAGGTCCCGGTGAGGTACGGCCACATCGCCTCGAGCACCTCGCGGCGTACGGGCGTCGTGGCCGCGCGGTCCAGGTAGAACACGTCAGACGCGGGTGCCGACGGCCACGTCGACGTCGAGCCCGAGGTCGAGTGCCCGCGCCGAGTGGGTGAGCGCCCCGACGGAGATCACGTCGACCCCGGTGGCGGCGATCGCGGCGACGGTGTCGAGGGACACCCCGCCGGAGGCCTCGACGAGGGCTCGCCCGGCGACGACCTGGATGCCGGCCTCGAGCTGGTCGGTGGTGAAGTTGTCGAGCATGATCGTGTCGACACCGGCCGCCACGACGGGCTCGATCTGGTCGATGCGGTCCACCTCGACCTCGAGGTGGACGGTGTGCCCGAGCCGCTCGCGGGCCGCGGCGATCGCGTCCCCGATGCCGATCCCGCCGGCGAGGAGCACGGCGAGGTGGTTGTCCTTCGCGAGCACGGCGTCGGACAGCGAGGTCCGGTGGTTGTGCCCGCCGCCGCACCGCACGGCGTACCGCTCCAGGGCCCGCAGGCCGGGCGTGGTCTTGCGGGTGTCGACGATCCGGGCACGGGTGCCGGCGACGGCCGCCACGTAGGTCGCGGTCGCCGTGGCGATGCCGGACATCCGCTGGGCGAGGTTCAGTGCGACCCGCTCGGCACGGAGGACCGACCGGGCGGGACCGCTCACGGTCGCGAGGACGTCGCCCGCGGTGAACCGGCTGCCGTCCGGCACGTGCAGGACCGCGTCGATCGTCGGGTCGACCGCGTGCATCACGGCGACGAACACGTCGCCCCCGCTGAGGACGCCGGGCTCGCGCGCCGCCAGGGTCGCGGTCGCCGTGGCGTCTGCGGGGATGAGCGTCTCGCTCGTGACGTCGCCCCAGGGGGCGTCCTCCTCGAGCGCGGTGTCGATGACGCGTCGGAGGGCGTGCGGGGGGATCGTGCCGGGGTCGTCGGTCATGCGGGTACCTCCTGCGGGACGGCGGTGTGCTGGGCGACCCACGCGGTCGACGCGGGGGCTGCGGGATCGGTGTCGGGGTGGTCGGTGCGGGCGTGGGCACCGCGGGACTCGGTCCGGGCCTCGGCGGCGAGCACCGTGACCCGGGCGAGGTCGAGCAGTGCCCGGTCCTCGAGGTCGCGGACGCCGGTCGGCTCGGGCGCGACGAGGGCGGCCAGGTCGCGTCGTGCGCTCGCGAGACCGCTCGCGTCGCGGAGGAGCCCGACCCGGTCCGTCATGACGGACTGGACCGCCTGGCGGACGTCGGCGGCGTCGGTGGGTCGAGCCGCGCCTCCTGGCAGCAGGGGACGGGAGGCGCGGATCACGTCGGTCGCACTCGGCACGCTGGTGACGGGGAGACCCGCGTCGCCGCGCAGGCGGAGTCTGCCGGGTCGCGGCACGTCGAGCGCGTCCGCTGCGCGGACCGCGAAGACGAGTCCTTCGAGCAGCGAGTTCGACGCGAGCCGGTTGGCGCCGTGGACGCCCGTGCAGGCGACCTCGCCGATCGCGAGGAGGCCGGGCAGGCTCGTCCGTCCCTCGGCGTCGGTGGCGACCCCGCCCATCGAGTAGTGCGCGGCCGGGGAGACGGGGACGCCCTCGCGGGTCCAGTCGAAGCCGGCGGTCCGGGTCGCACGGGTGAGCCCGGGGAAGCGCCGGACGAGGAAGGCGGGGTCGAGGCCGGTCGCGTCGAGGAGCACGGGCCCTCCGTCCTGCTCCCGGACGGCGGCCGCGATGCCCCGGGCGACGACGTCGCGGGGGGCGAGCTCGGCGTCGGGGTGGACGTCCACCATGAAGCGGTGCCCTCGTGCGTCACGGAGTACCGCTCCCTCGCCGCGGACCGCCTCGGAGACGAGCCCGCCGCCGGGGACCGCGAGGCGGGTCGGGTGGAACTGCACGAACTCGAGGTCGGCCAGCACGGCACCGGCACGCCAGGCGGCTGCCTGCCCGTCGCCCGTCGCGACGAGCGGGTTGGTGGTCTCGCGGAACAGGTGCCCGGCGCCGCCGGACGCGAGCACGACGGCGTCCGCGTCGATCCGCCGGGGCTCGCCGAGGAGGTCGAGGACGTCGACCCCGACGACCGAGCCGTCCCGGACCACGAGGTCGACGAGGCAGGTCCGTTCGAGGATCGTGACGTGCCGGCGGTGCAGGGCGGCGATGAGGGTGCGCTCGATGGCGGCCCCGGTCGCGTCGCCGTCCGCGTGCACGACGCGCCACCGGCCGTGCGCTGCCTCGCGCCCGCGGGCCAGGTCGTCGCCGTACCGGTCGAGGCTCGTCCGGTCGGTGGTGCGGTCGAACGGGACGCCGAGCGACAGCAGGTCCCGCACCCGTGCGGGGCCGTCGGTGCAGAGCACCTCGACGGCGCGGGCGTCGGCGCTGCCCGCTGCCGCCACGTGGGTGTCCGCCTGGTGGAGCGACGCGGAGTCGTCGGCGCCGAGCGCGACGGCGACGCCTCCCTGCGCGTACGCCGTCGCGCCGTCGGCGAGCGCGCCCTTCGTCACCAGGGTGACGTCGTGACGGGCACTCGCGCGGATCGCTGCGGTGAGTCCGGCGATGCCGGAGCCGACGATGACGACGTGCACGGTCAGACCGTGGGTCGGGCGGCGAGCATGCGCTCGAGTGCGACCTTGGCGTCGGCCTGGACGTCGGCCGGCACGACGATCTCGTTGAGGACCTCGCCGCGCACGAGCGCCTCGAGGACCCAGGCGAGGTAGCCGGGGTGGATCCGGTACATCGTCGAGCAGGGGCACACCACCGGGTCGAGGCAGAAGATCGTGTGCTGCGGGTACTCGGCGGCGAGCCGGTTCACCATGTTGATCTCGGTGCCGATCGCGAACGTGGTCGGTTCGGTGGCGGCCGCGACGGTCTTCCGGATGAGGTCGGTGCTGCCGGCGTGGTCGGCGGCGTCGACGACGGCCATCGGGCACTCGGGGTGCACGATGACCTGCACGCCGGGGTGCTCGCGACGGGCCTGGTCGATCTGGTCGACGGTGAAGCGGCGGTGCACCGAGCAGAAGCCGTGCCAGAGGACGACCCTGGCGTCCTGCAGGGTCTGCTCGTCGTTGCCGCCGAGGGGCTTCCGCGGGTTCCACATCGGCATGAGGTCCGTGCTGATGCCCATCGCCTTGGCGGTGTTCCGGCCGAGGTGCTGGTCGGGGAAGAAGAGCACGCGCTGCCCCCGCTCGAACGCCCACTCGAGGACGGTCGCGGCGTTCGACGACGTGCACACGATGCCGCCGTGCCGCCCGCAGAACGCCTTGAGGTCGGCGGCGGAGTTCATGTACGTGACGGGGATGACCGGCACGCGGCCGTCGGCGTCGGGCTCGGCGCCGTAGACCTGCTCGAGCTCGGCCCACGCCGCCTCGACGCTGTCGATGTCGGCCATGTCGGCCATCGAGCAGCCCGCGGCGAGGTTCGGCAGGATCACGCGCTGGTCGTCGCGGGCGAGGATGTCCGCGGTCTCGGCCATGAAGTGCACGCCGCAGAACACGATGGCCTCGGCGTCGGGCTTCGTCAGCGCGGCGTTCGCGAGCTGGAACGAGTCGCCGAGGAAGTCCGCGTGCCGCACGACCTCGTCGCGCTGGTAGAAGTGCCCGAGGACCACGACGCGGTCGCCGAGGGTGGCCTTCGCCCGCTCGATGCGTTCGTGCAGCTCGTCGTCCGGGGCGTTCCGGTACTCGTCCGGGATGACGCCCTGCCGGGGCGCCGAGGTCGGGATGACGTCCGACATCGACGAGCCGGGGCCGTAGCCGGGCCGGGAGTCGAAGTCCCACGTCGGCATCGCCAGGTCGGGCGTGCAGGTGCTGCCGGCGGCCTGACCGTTGGAGATCAGTTCGATGGTGGTGGCGATGGACACGGGTGTTCCTTCGGTTCTACGGCTTCTTGCCCTGCTGCAGCGGACCGTTGTCCGCGTAGGCCAGGTCGGGGTTCGAGCGGTACAGCCGGGCCGGACGGTGCCGGTCCCCGCTCGTGGTCTCGTCCGTCGGCAGGATCGCGTCGGTCTTCTCGACCTGGCGACGGAAGTTCGCGGGGTCGAGCGCACGCCCGAGCACCGCCTCGTACACCCCGCGGAGTTCGGCGAGGGTGAACCGGTCCCCCAGGAACGCCTGGGCGATCCGGGAGTACGACATCTTGTTGCGGAGCCGCCAGAGCGCGTACGCGACGATCCGGTCGTGGTCGAAGGCGAGCGGCGGGTGTTCGTCGGCGAGGAACCACCGCACGTTCCAGTCGTCGGGGACCGAACTCGCCTCGTCCGGGTGGACGAGGGCCCAGTACACGATCGACACGACGCGGCTCGGCGAGCGGTCGACGTCACCGAAGGCGTAGAGCTGCTCGAGGTAGCGCGGCTGCACGTTGGTGGTCTCGCGGAGGCGGGCCGCGGCGGAGTCCTCGAGCCCCTCGTCCGGCCGCACCCAACCACCCGGGAGCGCCCACGCCCCCTCGTACGGCTCGGCCACCCGACGCACGAGCGGCATCCACAGCGCCGGCGCCCCGGTGTCCGGGTGCGGGCGCAACGCCACGATCACGGTGGAGACCGCGACGCGGATGGGGAGCTCGGGAGTAAGTGTCATGATGACTCGAAGTGTTCGGGTTGAGATGACACTATCACCGGGTTTCACGAGACGGAAACAGCGTCGAAAACTCCTGGTCGGACCGCGCGCCTACATTGAGCCGCATGACTACGGTGACGAGGATGCACGCCGTCGTGTCGGGGACGGTCCAGGGGGTCGGTTTCCGGTACTGGACCGCACGGAAGGCCGACGGGCTCGAACTCGCCGGGTACGCCCGGAACCTGTTCGACGGCACGGTGGAGGTCGAGGCCGAGGGTCCGGCCCCCGCGGTCGACGCCCTGATGACGTTCATCCGGACCGGCCCGCCGTCCGCCGAGGTCACCGACGTGACCTGCCGCGCGGTGGTGCCGCACGGCGACGTCGACGGCTTCGCGATCCTGCACTGACCCGGTCGCCGCCCGACGTCGACGGATGTCGGACCGAATCGGAATAATCGAATCCACTCAGGCGGTTGCCCTGTCTGCGCCCATGGCGCCCCCTCGTTCCACCAGTCGTGATCCACCAGGAGCCCCGCATGACCCAGGCCGTCGATTCCGCACCCCGCACGGGGAGCGTCGCGCAGCCCTCCGCCGGCGAGACCCGACTCGTGATCGGGCTGCTGCTCGTCTCGGCGTTCGTCGTGATCCTCAACGAGACGATCATGGGCGTCGCGCTCCCGCGGCTCATGGACGACCTCGACATCAGCGCCGCGACCGGGCAGTGGCTCACCACGGGCTTCCTGCTCACCATGGCGGTCGTCATCCCGATCACCGGGTTCCTGCTGCAGCGTTTCAACACCCGGCCGGTGTTCGTCTGGGCGATGAGCCTGTTCTCGGCCGGCACCCTGATCGCGCTGCTCGCGCCCGGGTTCTCGATGCTGCTGCTCGGGCGCATCGTGCAGGCCAGCGGGACCGCGATCATGATGCCGCTGCTCATGACGACGGTCCTCACGCTCATCGAACCGGCGCACCGCGGCCGTGTGATGGGCAACATCTCGATCGTCATCTCCGTCGCCCCGGCGATCGGCCCGACCATCTCCGGGCTCATCCTCAACGCGTTCTCGTGGCGCTGGCTCTTCGGCTTCGTGCTGCCCATCGCCATCGCCGCGCTGATCCTCGGCATGGTCAAGGTCCGCAACGTGTCGACGCCCCGCAAGGCCCCGCTCGACGTGCTCTCGGTCGTGCTGTCCGCCTTCGCGTTCGGCGGCATCGTCTACGGCCTCTCGAGCATCGGCGAGGCCGGCACCACCGGGCCGCTCGTGCCGATCGTCTCCCTCGTCGTCGGCGCCCTCGCCCTCGCCCTCTTCGTGTTCCGGCAGACCCGGCTGCAGCGTGCGGACCGCGCCCTGCTCGACCTCCGCACCTTCCAGACGAAGGGCTTCACCGTCCCGATCGTCGCGATGGGCCTGAGCTTCATGGCGATGTTCGGCACCCTGATCCTGCTGCCGATCTACCTCGAGCGGGTCCTCGGGCTCGACGTCCTGAACGTCGGCCTGCTCCTGCTGCCCGGCGGCCTCATCATGGGCCTGCTGTCCCCGATCGTCGGTCGCGTCTACGACCGCCGTGGTCCGCGGGTGCTGCTCATCCCGGGCTCGATCATCGTCAGCGCCGTCCTCTGGGCGCTCTCGACCGTCGGCGTCGACACCAGCGTGTGGTTCGTCCTCGGCGCCCACGTCGTCCTGAGCATCGGGCTCGCCCTCACCTTCACGCCGCTGTTCACCGCGGCGCTCGGCGGGCTGCCCCCGAAGCTCTACTCGCACGGCAGCGCGGTCCTCGGCACGGCGCAGCAGCTGGCCGGAGCCGCCGGCACGGCGCTGTTCGTCACGCTCCTCACCATCGGTGCCTCGGGCGCGGCGGCCGGCAGCGGCGCCGCGGGCCTCGCCGAGGCCACGGCCTCCGGCGTGCGGACGGCGTTCCTCGTCGGCGCGGTGATCTCGCTGTTCGGGATCGTGATGTGCTCCCTCGTGCGTCGCCCGGCGACCCCGGACGGTGCCCCCGCGCCGTCGATGCACTGACGGGAACCGCACGCGCCGGGGTGCGCGTGGCATCGTGGGCGTCATGCGGTCGACGACGAGCGAGCTTAACTGGTCCGGCACGGTCACCTACACGGCCGAACGGGTCCTCCGCCCGTCGGCGATCGACGAGGCCGCCGAGATCGTCGCCCGGTCGCCCCGGGTGCACGGCCTCGGCACCCGGCACTCGTTCAACGACGCGCCGGACGCCCCCGGCGTGCTGCTCGACCTCACCGGGATCCCGACCGACCTTGAGGTCGACGCCGTGCGGCGGACGGTCACGATGGGCGCCGGTACCCGCTACGGCGTCGTCGCGCCCGAGATCGACCGCGCCGGGTTCGCGCTGCACAACACGGGGTCGCTCCCCCACATCTCGATCGCCGGCGCCATCGCGACCGGGACGCACGGTTCCGGCACCGCACTCGGGTCACTGAGCACCGCGGTCCGGTCGTTCGAGGTGCTCGGGCCCGACGGGTCCGCACGGACGATCGAACGCGACGACCCGGCGTTCGACGGCGCCGTGCTCCACCTCGGCCTGCTCGGCGTCCTCACCCGGGTCACGCTCGACGTCCAGCCGAGCTACCGGATGCGCCAGGACACCTACGGGCCGATCCCGTGGGACACCTTCACCGCCCACGTCGCCGAGGTCCACGCCGCTGCGACGTCCGTCTGCTCCTACACGGTGTTCGGCGACACGGTGAGCGAGGTCCTGCTGAAGTCGCGCGTGCCGGACGGCGACGACGACGTGGCCGTCCCGGACGAGCTGTTCGGCGCGCCCCGGCTGCCCGGCTCGCCCGGCGACGGACACCACACCGCCCGGGACGGCTCGGTCGGGCCGTGGTGGGACCGGCTGCCGCACTTCCCGATCGACTCCGTGCCGAGTCACGGCTCCGAGGTGCAGAGCGAGCACTTCGTCCCCCTCCGGCACGCGGGTGCGGCGCTCGACGCCGTCCGGACCATGGCCGCCCGCATCCAGCCGCACCTGCACGTCTGCGAGCTCCGCACGATGGCGGCGGACCCGTTCTGGTTGAGCCCGACGCAGGGCGAGGACGTGCTCTGCATCGCATTCACATGGCAGAAGCACCCGGCCGAGGTGGCCGCGTTGCTCCCGGACCTCGAGGCGCTCCTCGCACCGTTCGACGGACGACCGCACTGGGGCAAGATGAGCTCCCTCGACGCGGCCGCGATCGCCGGGCTGTACCCGCGGCTGGCCGACTTCCGCGGCCTCGTCGCGGCGGCCGACCCGGAGCGGACGTTCGCGTCGTCGTTCGGCGAGCGGGTCTTGGGGACGTGAGCCGCGCCTCCTGGGCATCGTCACGACGCGGACGTGAGCCGAACCCGCGTCACCCGACCGGCGTGACCGTCCTGGACTCTCCGTCCCAGAACCGCACGCCACCGACCACGAGATCGGGGAGCGGGGTCCCGCGGAGCGCCGCGACAGCCGCACCGAGGTCCTCGTCCCGGACCCGTCGCGCGAACGTCAGGTGCGGCGACCACGCGCCCGGCGACGTGGTGTCGATCCCTCCCGGGGACGCCCGGTGCACCGCCTCGTGGAACGCGGCGAGCGCACGGTCGACGACCACCGCGCGGGCGAGCACCGAGCGCCCGGGTCCCGCGGGGAACAGCAGGACGCCACCGAGCCGGAGCCGTGACGGCACCGGCACGTCGAACCCGCTCGGGATCCGGAGGTCGTCGCCCGCGGCCAGCGTGACGTGGGGGCGGTTGGTGTCCGACCGTCCGAGGCTCGGCAGGTCCGCACGGACCAGCGCGTCCCACGCGGCGCGCACGGCGGCGTCCGACGACGGATCGAGGACGAGTTCGAGACTGCGCACGGACCGAGTGAACCAATGAACCGTGTGACAGGGATGTAACACGGCGGAACGGAACTCGCACCGTGCCGGGCTGCCCGTCACACTCGACTGCACGCCGCGGACCACCGCGGACCCCCACAGCACTGCCCACGAGGAGCTCCGTCATGTCCGCTGCACCCGCTCTGCCCGAGAAGCCGAAGGGCAAGCGCCCGATCGGCTGGATCATCGCCGCCGCGGTGGTCGTCGTCGCGATCGTCGTCGCCCTCATCGTCGGCGCCGTCCGCTCCGGCGGGTCCGACGACGGCGCTGCCGCCGGTGGTTCGCCGAAGACCGTCACGATCGGCGTCGCGGACAAGTCGCTCTCCTACTGGAGCACCTACACGAAGCTCGCGAAGTCGAAGCTCAACGTGACGGTCAAGCTGACCAACTTCTCGGACTACTCGCTGCCGAACCCGGCGCTCAAGGACAAGCAGCTGGACCTCAACCAGTTCCAGCACATCCAGTACCTGGCCGACTACAACGTCACCTCGAACGACGACCTGCAGCCGATCGGCTCGACGGCCGTCTACCCGCTGCCGCTCTACGCGACGAAGTACGACAACGTCGCCGACCTGCCCGAGGGCGCCAAGGTCGCGATCCCGGACGACTCGATCAACCAGGCCCGCGCGCTGCTCATCCTGCAGGCGGCGAAGCTCGTCACGCTCAAGGACGGCGGGTCGGCCTTCTCGACGACCACCGACATCGAGTCGTCGAAGGTCGACGTCCAGCCGCTGAACGCCTCGCAGACGGCGAACGCCCTGCAGCAGGGCTCGGTCGCGGCCGCCGTGGTGAACAACAACTACGCCACCGCCGCCGGCCTGCCGATCTCCGACGCGATCTACCAGGACGACCCCTCGAGCGCGAGCGCGGCACCGTACGTCAACGTCTTCGCCGTGCGCAACGCCGACAAGGACAACACGACCTACCTCGACCTCGCGAAGCTCTTCCAGGACGAGTCCGTGCAGAAGGTCTTCAAGAAGGACCTGCCCGAGGCGGTCAGCCGTGACGAGAGTGCGTCCTCCTTGCAAGAGGAACTCGCGAAGGTCGAGCAGGACGCGAAGGCGGCCAAGCAGTAGTGCCGGTCCTCGTCGAACTCCGCGGCGTCTCGAAGCACTACCGCCGCGCCGACACCGGCGAGACCGTGGTGGCCGTCGAGGACGTCTCCCTGGACGTGCACCAGGGAGAGGTCCTCGGCGTCATCGGGTACTCCGGTGCCGGCAAGTCCACGCTCGTCCGGCTCGTCAACGCACTCGAGCTGCCCTCCTCCGGGTCGGTGACGGTCGCCGGCAACGAGCTCACGGCGCTGCCCGAGCGGGACCGCCGGACGGCACGGCGCAACATCGGGATGATCTTCCAGCAGTTCAACCTCTTCCGGTCGCGCACCATCGCCGGAAACGTCGCGTACCCGCTCAAGGTCGCGGGCGTGCCGAAGGAGGAACGGGACCGCCGGGTCGCCGAGCTGCTCGACTTCGTCGGGCTCCTCGACCGCGCCTACGCCTACCCCGAACAGCTCTCCGGTGGGCAGAAGCAGCGCGTCGGGATCGCCCGGGCGCTCGCGGCGTCGCCCGACCTGCTCCTCGCCGACGAGGCGACCAGCGCGCTCGACCCCGAGACCACGTCCGAGGTCCTCGGGCTCCTCCGCCGGGTGAACAAGGAGCTCGGCGTCACGATCATCGTCATCACGCACGAGATGGACGCCGTCCGACAGATCGCCGACCGCGTCGCCGTCATGGAGCAGGGGCGCGTCGTCGAGGTCGGGGACGTCTACGACGTGTTCGCGAACCCGCAGACCGGCGCGGCCCAGCGCTTCGTCCGGACCGCTCTGCACGACCGGCCCTCGGCGGAGACCGTCGCGCGGCTGCGCGAACGGCATCCCGGTCGCCTCGTCACGGTCCAGATCACCGACGAGGCCGGGCTGCAGAACCGCATCGACCAGGTCTTCCGCTCCGCCGGGGTGACCGCCGAGCTCGTCTACGGCGGGGTCGGCGAGATCCGGGAACGCCGGATCGGGTCGCTCACCTACGAGCTGACCGCGGCCCGTCCGTCCGAGATCGACGCGGCCGTCGCGGCCCTCCGTGCCGCGCGCATCACCACCGACGAGGAGGGCGCAGCGTGAACAACTCGTTCCAGAGCGTGATCGACACGTTCGACGTCTTCGTCGCGTCCATCCGCGACACGATCGTGATGTCCCTGGTGTCGCTCGTCATCGCCGGCATCATCGGCCTGGCGCTCGGCCTCGCGCTGTACGCCACCCGCCCGGGCAACCTGCTCGGCAACCGGGCCGCGTACACGATCATCAACGTGGTCGTGAACCTCGTCCGGCCGATCCCGTTCGTGATCTTCCTGGCGGCGATCGCCCCGCTCTCCCGCGTGGTCGTGCAGACCACGATCGGTGTCCCCGCGGTGACCTTCGCGATCTCGCTCGCGGCGTCGTTCGCGGTGTCCCGGATCGTCGAGCAGAACCTGCTGTCGGTGGACCCCGGCGTCGTCGAGGCGGCACGGGCATCGGGAGCGCACCCGCTGTCGATCCTGCTCACGGTCCTCATCCCCGAGGGCCTCGGACCGCTCATCCTCGGCTACACGTTCATCTACATCGGCATCGTCGACATGACGGCGCAAGGGGCGTTGATCGGTGGCGGTGGACTCGGCGAGTACGCGATCACGTACGGGTCGCAGCGGTACGACTGGTGGATCGTGTACGTGTCGGTGGCGGCGATCGTCATCATCGTGCAGCTCGGCCAGTTCATCGGCAACCGGCTGGCGCGGGCGACCCTGCGTCGCTGACGCGCGGGCGCCCGGGCCCGCGCGCCCCGCGCGCGCCGGGCGGGGCCGAGGTCGCACGAAGTGCAGCCGTCCGCACCGCGCAGCGGCACGTCGTGCGACCTCGGCGTCACGCTGGCGGCATGTCCTGCGACTGCGACAGCCTGGAGGCGGGGGGGGGGGGGGGGGGGCGCCGCCCCCCCCCCCCCCCCGGGGGGGGGGGGCCCCCGGGCCGCGGCGGGGGGGGGGGGGGGTAGACCGGGGGCCCCCCCCGGGCGCGGGGGCGGGGGC
>NZ_JBIVBW010000004.1:163110-392010 GCF_044746255.1 Curtobacterium sp. NPDC086286 | reverse complement strand
CGCGCACGCCCCGCCCTAGCGCGCCCCCCCGGGGGTCCACACGCCACCCGACACCCCCTACAAGCACCGCGGGCGCCCCCCCCGGGGTTCCCCCCCCCCCCCCCCGGCCGGGCGGCGGGGGGCCCGGGGCCCCCGCGCCTCCCGTCAGCGTGTGGTGACGTCTACGCGACCGCGGCCTGCGCCTGCACCTGCCGCTGCACCCGACCCAGCATCCCGACCATGCCGCGGATCCGCAGCGGGCTGACCGCCTCGCTCAGCCCGATCGTCAGCGGGTAGTCCGCCGGCACGGCGAGCACCTGCTCGGCGGTCAGGCCGGACAGCCCCCGCGCGAGGATCGACGCGAAGCCCCGCGTGGTCGGTGCCTCGCGCGGCGCCGTGGCGTGCATCCGGACGATGCCGGGCGCGTCGCCGTCCGCACCCACGGTGACCGTGATGAAGACGGGGGACTGGCACTCCTCGACGCGCTCGAGCTCGTCCTCGTGCCCCTGCAGGCGCTCTGGAAGCGCCGGGAGCTCGTTCGAGAACTCGAGGAGCAGCTGCAGGCGGTCCTGCTGGGAGAGTTCGAGGAAGTCGTCGCGGATCTCGGCGAGGGACTGGGGGAGTGCGTCGGTCATCGGTCGGTGATCGTACCCGGTTCGGTGCCGACGGCGATCGGGACGCGGACCGCGCTGCCCCACTCGGTCCACGAGCCGTCGTAGTTGCGGACGTTCTCGTACCCGAGCAGGTGCTGCAGGACGAACCACGTGTGGCTCGACCGCTCGCCGATGCGGCAGTAGGCGATGACCTCGTCCGCGTCGCCGATGCCGGCGCCGTCGCGGTAGATCGCGTCGAGCTCCTCGCGGGTCTTGAAGGTGCCGTCCGGTGCCGCGGCGGTGGCCCACGGGATGTTCACGGCGGTGGGGACGTGGCCGGCGCGGAGGGCGCCCTCCTCCGGGTAGTCCGGCGCGGTGGTGCGGTCGCCGGCGTACTCCGGGGCGCTGCGGACGTCGATCAGCGGCTTGCCGAGGTGGGCGAGCACGTCGTCCTTGTAGGCGCGGATCTCGGTGTCGATCCGGTCGACGACGGGGTACTCGACCGGCGTGACCACGGTCTGGTCGGTGGTGAGCGCGCGGTCCTCGGCGATCCACTTCGCCCGGCCGCCGTCGAGGAGACGGACGTCCTCGTGCCCGAACAGCGAGAAGACCCAGAGGGCGTAGGCGGCCCACCAGTTGTTCTTGTCGCCGTAGATCACCACGGTGGTCTCGCGGCCGATGCCCTTGCTGCCGAGCAGTTCGGCGAAGGCCTCGCCGTCGATGTAGTCGCGGAGCACCGGGTCGTTGAGGTCGGTGTGCCAGTCGATCTTCACGGCACCGGGGACGTGGCCCGTCTCGTAGAGCAGGACGTCCTCGTCGGACTCGACGACGACCAGGTCCGGGGTGCCGGCGTCCAGGTGTTCCTGCAGCCACTCGGTGGAGACGAGCCGCTCCGGGTGGGCGTAGGCGGTGAACTTCTCGGACGTGTCGACCGGTGCGGTCATGGTGGGCTACCTCCAGGTGGTCATCCGGCACCGGACTAGGATCGGTCGTCGGTGCCTGTGGGCAACGGTACGCGGGCGTGCCGTGCTCCTGACGCAACGTGACACCCCACGACATGCTTCCCGAAGGACTGCCCCGATTGTCAGCGAACACCGCGCCTGAACACCTCGTCGACCGCGACCCGCAGGTGACCCCGCAGCAGATGGCTGCGTCGCTGGTCCCGCCGCCCCAGTTCGCGGACGCGTCGTTCGCCTCCTACCGACCCGACGCGGAGTACCCCTCGCAGGCGGCGGTCCGCGACGCGGTCGAGGCCTTCGTCGCCGCCGGTCCCGCCGACCAGCCTCGCCGTGGGCTGTTCGGTCGCCGGAAGCCCGTGGCGGAGTCGACCGTGAAGTCCGGCGTCTACCTCGACGGCGGGTTCGGCGTCGGGAAGACCCACCTGCTCGCCGCCGCCTACCACGCCGCGACCGGTCGGAAGACGTTCGGCACCTTCATCGAGTACACGGCGCTCGTCGGGGCCCTCGGGTTCCAGGGCACCGTCGACCTGCTGCGCGGGACGGCGCTGGTGTGCATCGACGAGTTCGAGCTCGACGACCCCGGTGACACGATGGTGATGACGCGCCTCATCAAGGAGCTCACCGAGACGGGCACCCGGTTCGCCGCCACCTCGAACACGCCGCCGGGTGCCCTCGGCGAGGGGCGCTTCGCTGCGCAGGACTTCCTGCGCGAGATCCAGGCGATGTCCGACCGGTTCGACACCATGCGCATCGACGGGCTCGACTTCCGCCGGCGTGCGGTCGACGAGTCGGCAGGCGTGGTGGCCGACGTCGCCGCGGGACTCCCCGGCGGACGCGTCACGCTCGACGACTTCCGGGCGGTGGTCGGGCACCTCGCGTCCGTGCACCCGTCGAAGTACGTCGCGATGGTCGAGGACCTCGACGCCGTCGGCCTCACCGACGTGCAGCCCTTCACCGACCAGACCGATGCGCTCCGGTGGGTCGCGCTGGTGGACCGGCTGTACGACGCGCAGGTCCGGATCGTGGCGTCGGGCACCCCGCTCGACCAGGTGTACCCCGAGTCGATGCTCGACGGTGGGTACCGCAAGAAGTACCTGCGTGCGGCGAGCCGCGTCGTGGCGCTGACCCGCGCCGTGGACTGAGCCGCCTGCCGGTCGCGAGGAGCCGGTGCCCTGCCGCGCCGCGCCTCCAGGCTCCGTTCCGCGACGGCTGTCGGACACCGTCCGGACGGACCGGGAGAACTCGTGGCCCCCGTCCAGGGGACTGCCCGACGGACGAAACACGACGTTTACACACCGGGCCGTCGCGTTACATCCGCGAAACACTTCGTGCTCCCTCGTGAAACCTCGCCTCGCCAGACTCGGTGACACCCGACGCGGACCAAGAGCCGCTGGTGCAATCGAGAGGTGAACAGATGCTTGATCAGGGCAACACGACGTTCGTGTTGGTCATGGCGGCGCTGGTGTTGTTCATGACACCCGGCCTGGCCTTCTTCTACGGCGGTCTGGTGAAGGCCAAGTCCGTCATCAGCATGATGATGATGTCCTTCGGGGCGATCGCGCTCGTGAGCGTCCTCTGGGTCGTCTACGGCTACGCCATCGCCTTCGCGAACCACGGTGACGGCACGGCGGTGTCCGGTGTCGTCGGCTTCTTCAGCATCGACTGGAACCAGATCGGCCTCGGGCAGGCGTTCGAGGAGGCCAAGGCCTCGACGATCAACGCCGCGTACCCCTCGATGGCGTTCGTCGGCTTCCAGGCGACCTTCGCGATCATCACGGTCGCCCTGATCTCCGGTGCGATCGCCGACCGTGCCAAGTTCGGCGCGTGGATGGTCTTCGCCGGCGTCTGGGTCACGGTCGTCTACTTCCCGGTCGCCTCGTGGGTCTTCAACCTCACGTCCGGCTGGGCAGCGACCTGGGGCGTCATCGACTTCGCCGGTGGCACCGCGGTCCACATCAACGCCGGTGCCGCGGGTCTCGCGCTGGCGATCGTCCTCGGCAAGCGCGTCGGCTTCGCCAAGGGTGCGCACAAGCCGCACAACCCGCCCTTCGTGCTCCTCGGTGCCGCGATCCTGTGGTTCGGCTGGTTCGGCTTCAACGCCGGCTCCGAGGGCGCCGCGGACGGCATCGCCGCGATCGCCTGGGTCAACACCCTCGCCGCCCCGGCCGCCGCGATCCTCGGTTGGCTGCTCGTCGAGAAGCTCAAGGACGGCAAGGCCACCTCGATCGGTGCCGCGTCGGGCGCCGTCACCGGCCTCGTCGCCATCACCCCGGCGTGCGCCGCGCTCACCCCGGGCTGGGGCATCCTGCTCGGCTTCCTCGCGGGCATCATCTGCTGCTTCGCGATCGACTGGAAGTACCGTCTCGGCTTCGACGACTCGCTCGACGTCGTCGGCGTCCACCTGGTCGGCGGCATCGTCGGCACGCTGTACCTCGGCTTCTTCGCCAACGACACCGGCCTGATCTACTCGGGCTCGTTCACGCAGCTCGGCAAGCAGGCCGCCGCTGCCGGCGTGGTCGGTCTCTACTCGTTCATCCTCGCCTTCGTCATCGGCTGGATCATCGAGAAGACGATGGGCTTCCGTGTGAAGACCGAGGACGAGGTCGCCGGCATCGACACCGCGGTCCACGGCGAAGAGGGCTACGTCCTCTACGAGGAGCGCGACGAGACCCCGGTCTCCGTCCGGTAGTTCGCTGCCACACCGTCACGACGGGCCCCGCGCACACAGCAGCGCGGGGCCCGTCGTCGTGTGCGGGGCGCGGGGCGTGACGGCGGCGCGGGCGCGGGCGCGCGGGGGCGCGCGGCACGGCGGGGCGGCGCGAGCGCGCGGGGGCGCGGGGGCGCGGCGGGGCGGCGCGGGCGCGCGTGGCGCGGCGCGCGCCGGTGGTGCGGCGCGGGTTCGCACAAGGGAAGTCACCCCGAGCCGCGCGATCGCGTGGTTCGGGGTGACTTTAGTTGTGCGGCGCGGCGGCGGGCGCGCGGCCGGCCGCCCGGGCCCGCGGCGCGGCGGCGAGCGCGCGGCCGGCGGGCGCGCCCGACGCCGCGCGTCCGGCAGAGTGGAGCCATGACGACGACGTCGAACACGCTCACGAACCTCCGCGAGGTCGGGGGACCCGGCCTCCAGCACGGCCGCCGACGCACGGTGTACCGGGCGAACACCGACCCGGTCGCTCCCGCCGCGTACCCGGCGGGCCTCGCCGCCGTGGTCGACCTGCGCCGCGTGGACGAGACGGACGCGGTGCCGCACCCGCTCGCCGCCACGCCCGCCTACCGCTCCGTGCCGCTCTTCGACCCGGCCTCGGCGATCGAGTCCGCCGCCGAGGCCGTCCACCTCGAGGACCAGTACACCGACTGGCTCGACCGGCACCGCTCCGGTATCGCCGCGGCGCTGCGGACGATCGCCACCGCGGACGGCGACGTGCTCGTGTGCTGCGCCGCGGGCAAGGACCGGACCGGCATCGTGAGCGCGCTGCTCGCCCGGCACTGGGGCGCCGACCTCGACGCCGTCGGTGCCGACTACGCGGCCAGCGCCGCCGGGCTCGTCGAGCGGTTCGCCGCCGAGCGCGCCGCCAGCACGGACCCCGTGGCGACGGCGATCGGCCACCGCTGCGTGCCGGAGATCATGACGACGGTCATCGAGCGCGTCGAGCGGCGGTGGGGCTCGGTGGACGGGTACCTCCGCAGCATCGGGCTGCGGGACGAGGAGATAGCCGCGCTCTGACCGGTGGCTGCGCGCGCGACGCGGGTCCGGCTCTGGACGTGCGGACGGACGGGAGGCGCGGTGCGGGTCGGACCCGCACCGCGCCTCCCGTCATGGGTCGCGTCAGCGACCTGGTGGCGTCAGCGCGTCACCAGGCGTAGTCCTCCGGCGAGGTCTTGTGCCCCGGGAAGATCTCGTCGAGCCGGTCGAGCGCACGCTGGTCGAGGCGGATGTCGACGGCGCGGACCGCGGACTCCCACTGCTCCATGGTGCGCGGGCCGGTGATCGGTGCCGTGACGCCGGGCTGGTGCAGGAGCCACGCCAGGGCGAGCTCGCCCGGGGTGTGCCCGAGCTCCTTCGCGAAGGACTCGTAGGCGGTGAGCTGGTCGCGGTGGCCCTCGACGTACTCGGCACTGCGGCCCGAGAGGCGACGTGAGCCGTTCTCGGTCTTCTCGATGACGCCACCGAGGAGGCCGCCCTGCAGCGGCGACCACGGGATCACGCCGAGGCCGTACTCGCGGGCGGCCGGGAGGACCTCGCGCTCGATGTCGCGCACGACGAGGTTGTAGATCGACTGCTCGCTGACGAGGCCGAGGGTGTTCCGGCGCGCGGCGGCCTCCTGGGCCTGGGCGATGTGCCACCCGGCGAAGTTCGACGAGCCGACGTAGAGCACCTTGCCCTGCTGCACGGCGACGTCGATCGCCTGCCAGATCTCGTCCCACGGGGTCGCGCGGTCGACGTGGTGGAACTGGTAGAGGTCGATGTGGTCCGTCTGGAGGCGCTGCAGGCTCGCGTCGAGGGCCTGGCGGATGTTGTACGCGCTGAGCTTCCCGCCGTTCGGCCAGTCGATCATGTCGCCGTAGACCTTCGTCGCGAGGACGGTCTTCTCGCGCCGCCCGCCCCCCTTGGCGAACCAGCGGCCGATGATCTCCTCGGTGGCGCCCTTGCCCACCGAGCCGCCGTAGCCGTTGGCGGTGTCGAAGAAGTTGACGCCGAGCTCGTGGGCCCGGTCCATGATGGCGTGCGAGTCGTCCTCGCTGGTCTCCGGGCCGAAGTTCATGGTCCCGAGCACGGCTCGTGAGACCGACAACCCTGTGCGGCCGAGGTGTGTGTAGTCCATGGTCCAGGTCTACGCGGTCCCGGTCTCCGCAGGCAGGCCCTGTGGGTACCCGCCTCGGAGGGTGCGCTCCATGCCGCGCCGGGCATGAGCGGGTCGGGCAGGGGAGTAGCGTGCGGTCTCGTGAACACCCCAGCACTCCGTGGCAGCCGGATCCTCGGGTTCGGCCACCACCAGCCAGCACGCGTCCTCACCAACGACGAGCTCTCGACCATGGTCGACACGAACGACGAGTGGATCCGCACGAGGACCGGGATCGAGACCCGGCACATCGCCGGACCATCGGACACCGTGACTTCCATGGCGATCGAGGCAGCGCGGAACGCCCTCGCCGACGCCGGCGTCGCGCCCTCCGACGTGGGACTGGTCATCGTCGCGTCCACCACCCACCGCGACCGGGCGCCCTACACCGCCGGTCGGGTCGCCGCGGCGCTCGGCCTGTCGCCCGCCGCCGCACCCATCGACATCAACACCGCCTGCAGCGGCTTCGAGTACGGCGTCGCGCTGGCCGACCAGGCGATCCGGGTCGGGTCGACGGACATCGCGGTCGTCGTCGGCTCGGAGGTGCTGTCCGGCATCGTCGACTGGACCGACCGATCCACGTGCGTGCTCGTCGGGGACGGAGCTGGCGCCGCCGTGCTCGGTGTGTCCGACGAGGCCCAGATCGGCCCGGTGTCGTGGGGGAGCGTGCCGCACCTCGAGGAGGCCGTGCTCGTCTCCGGCGACCCCGAGCGCTTCAGCCAGGAGGGTCGCTCCATCTACCGTTGGGCCATCACCGAGGCCGCCGACCACGCCCGGGCAGCCGTTGCCGCTGCGGGGCTCACGATGGACGACATCGGGGTGTTCGCGTTCCACCAGGCGAACCTGCGGATCATCGAGCCGCTCGTGCACGCCCTCGGCGGGGAGTCGAAGTTCGTGGTGCGGGACGTCGTCGAGTCGGGGAACACGTCGGCGGCGAGCGTGCCGCTCGGGCTGTCGAAGGCGTGGGCCCGAGGGGACCTCCCCGAGGGGGTGCCGGCGCTGCTCTTCGGGTTCGGCGGTGGGTTCGCGCACGCTGGGCAGGTGGTGACGACGCCGGTGCGGGGGCGCTGAGGCGGGCTTGCGCTGTGACGGACGGGAGGCGCGGTGCCGGCTGGCACCGCGCCTCCCGTCCGTCTGTGGGTTGCGTCCGGCCGATCGGCGGTTGCGCCCGGCCGATCGGCGGTTGCGTCCGATCGCTGGTTCACGTCCGGCCGGTGGCTTGCGTCCCGTCGCTGGTTCGCGTCTGGTCGGCGGTTTGCGTCCGGCTGGTGGTTCGCGTCTGGTCGGCGGTTTGCGTCCGGCTGGTGGTTCGCGTCTGGTCGGTGGTTTGCGTCCGGTCGGTGGTTCGCGCCCGGGCGGTGGGTGTGACCGTCAGTCGCCGGTGCGGTCCGGGGTGTCGGCCCAGAGGTCCTCGCGGCCCTTCCGACGACCGATCGCCCGCCGTTCCTTCGGCGCCTTGGCCTGCTTGGGTTCCTTGGCCGGCTTCGGTTCCTTGCCCGACGTCGGTTCCAGCACGATCGGGAACTGCGCCGGGGGCAGCCCGAACCCCGTCCGCGAGGCCTGGATCACCTTCCGCCCGAGCGCGTGGTTCCCGAGGCCACCGACCGCCGCACCGATCCCGAACGGGAGGGCCCGACCGACGATCGTCGTGCCCTGCCGCGCGGCGAAGCGCTTGATGAACTGGTCACGCACCTGTCCGCCGATGCCGTTCACGACCTGCTTCGGGAGGGACGACGTCACCATCTCGCCCCAGAACGCGGTGCGGACCTGTCCACCGGCGATCTGGCCCGCGAGCTGGTTGATGAGCTGGGTGCCCGGCGAACCGAGGATCATCGCCATCACGAGCATGCGTGCGCGCTCGGGGTCGTCGAGCGCGATACCGTGCACCTCGGTCACGGACTGCGCGAACAGGGCCGTGGTCTCGAGGAAGCCGACGGTCTCGGCGCCGCTCAACCCGAGGGCCGCCGCCATGCCGACGCCCGGGATCACCGCGCTCGCGCCGACGGCTGCACCGCCCGTGGTCACCGCCGCGAGGTACTGCCGCTCGAGGATCTGGATGATCTCGGCCGGGGTCGAGTCGGGGTGCCGACGGCGGAGTGCCCGCACGTGGGCCACCACGACGGGGCGTTGCACGCTCAGCACCCGGTCGAGCATCTTGACCCAGCCGGCCGGCTGGGTCTGCTCGGGGGTGCGCGCGTTCGGGTCGGTGGGGGTGGAGGCCACAGGCGCTGCCGGCAAGGGCACGATCGCCTGGTCCTTCTGCTCTCGGGCCATGGGGACGACGGTACGCCGGACGCATGGGAGGCTCGTCGGATGACCCCTGCACACGCACTCGATGCAGCACGGCGCGCTGCCGGATTCCTGACGCCGGACGAGGTCGCGGCACTGGCACCGGACGTGCTGGTCCTGGACCCGGCGTCCGTGCTGGTCGGTCGTTCGGTGGTCATCGAGCCGGGCGTCGTGGTGTACCCGGGTGCCGTCCTCGAGAGCCGGGGGACCGGGGCGGTCGTCGTCCGCGCGGGGGCGCGGTTGGGGCCGGGGCCGGTGACGGTCCTCGCCGACGGGGCGCGCGTCGAGATCGGTCGGGCGGAGCTCGGGCCAGGTCCTGTCACGGTCGTCGCGGTCGGTGCGGCCTCGTCCGGTTCCGGGAGTGCCGACGTGGAGATCGGCGCGGGTGCACGGCTGTCGGGTGGCTGTCTCGTCGAGGGACCGGCGACGATCGGGGCCGGTGCGCAGGTGATCGGGACGGTTGCGGTCCGTGACGTCGTCCTCGGCGCCGGGGCCGACCGCCACGACCCGGACCCGGACCGGCGCGGTGCCGTCGTCAAGGGCACGGGGCGGGTCCACGGCGTCCGACTCGGAGCGGGCGACGTGGTCGTCGGCCGTGCCGCGGTCTCCGATGTCGAGCGCCAACGGGCCCACCACCCGGACGCTCCGCGGTTCACCGGCACGTGATCCCCGCCCGTCGGAGCTTCGCCCGGACCCGCTCGGGATCCATCAGGTCCGCCCAGGTCAGCCGGACGACGGCGCGGACCTCGGGGAAGGACCGCACGAAGTCCTCGCGCTGCTTCTCCTGCCAGTGGGCGTCGGCGGTGGTGGAGCCGCCCAGCATCGCCGGGTCCTCGTACTTCCCCCGGCCGTCCACCTCGACCACGACGCCGGCCTCGGGGAACCAGAAGTCGACGATCGCCGTGCGTTCCCCGGGCCGTCGGAACGTGTGCTGCTGTACGGGCTGCGGGACGCCGAGCTGCCGGGACCGGACCCGGCACACCGACTCCGCCGGCGACCCCGACAGGCCCGACCCCATCGCGATCGCGACCGCCGCCTTCGTCCGCCCCTTGCGCAGCGAACCCGCCGCGCGCTCGAGCTCCGTCGAGGTGGCGAGGCCGCGGCCGAGCACGTGGTCGATGACGGGGAGCGAGTGGATCAGCGGTCGTGACGCTGCCAGGTCCACCGCCGTCCGTGCCGCATCGGTCGCGGCGATCTCGTCCGCGCGGGTGTGACCCAACGGCGGTCGGTGTTCGGAACCGTGTCTGACGAACCACGCCGTGACGCGGGTGTTCGGTGAGGTCGGATCGCACACGTGCACCTTCGGTGGCCACGGCCCCACGAACGGCAGTCCGAGCACGGCGCACGCGGACTCGTGCGAGACCAGGTCGCTCGGGCGTGCGCGGTGGATCGAGGCCCGCACGAGCACGTGGTGCCGATGCTCGGGCAGGAGATCGTCCAGCGCACCCTGCTGCACGAGCACTCCGGGCCGGATCCGGACCAGCTGCCCACGGAGGACGGCTCGTTCGAGGTGCCGCCGTTCCGCGCTCGGGAGCCCGGTCGTGCGGATGATCTCGATGTCGTCTGCTCTGCTCACCGCCCCAGGGTCGCGCCCGCGTCGGTCCCCGGGCGTCCGTGCCGCCGGATCCGTGGACACCTCCGGTCATCGACCCGCTTGTGGAGGACCGAGGGTGATTCGTGCGTGTACATCGACCGACAAGACACCCGTCGATCGTCAGGCGTGATGTCGCTCCATGCACGTGCATCTCATGCGTGTGCAGGTTCCGACGAAGCACGCGTCGATCGACTCGCGCGATGTCGAAACACGCGCGGAACCCGGGGCGCGGGCGCCGCCGCGGCCGCCAGCGCTCAGCGCGCGGCGAGCTCCGCGCGCAGCGGCAGGTCCTGCTCCTCGAGGATGAGCTGCGCCCCCACCGACGTCCGGGCGTTCACGACGATCGGCGCGAGCAGGTTCACCGTGGTCCCGCCGTCGGCGCTGCCCGGGTTCGCGACGACGAGCAGCATCGCGTCCTCTGGTGCGGTCAGCCCGAGCCCGGCCGCCTGCTCGTCCGTGAGCTCCGGCGCGTACGACGGCAGGTGCACCGCGGCGTCGAGCACGAACAAGCGCGCGTCGTCGCCCACGAGCGTGAAGAGCCCGTCGGCGCCGTCCACGGGCGTCAGCGTGAAGACGGGGGCGGGCGCCAGGCCGAACGGGGGGACGGCGAAGGTCAGGTCGATGCTCATCGGAGGTAGTCCATCAGGGTCGGCTGCAGGACCTTCGCGGTGACGGCGAGGGCTGCCTGGTAGTTGGTCTGCTGCACCTGCAGGTCGAGGACGGCCTTCGCGAGGTCCTTGTCCTCGATGCCGGCGCGCCGGTTCTCGAGCGACACGGTCGCGCTCTTCAGGGAGTCCTGCGCGGAGAGGGCCGCGGCGTGCCGGACGCCGACGTCGGCCTGGATGCCGCGGACGGTGCTGATCGCGGCGTCGACGTCGTTGATGCGGGGGTTCACGTTCACGCCGTGCTGCAGGTCGCCGACGATCGAGTCGATCATGGCGAAGACGGACGAGTTCCCCGAGCCGAACACCGCGGTGCCGGCGGTGTCGACCCGCACGGTGGTGCCGTCGCCGATGCGTCGGGTGACGTCGGTGCCGGAGGACGCCCACCCGGTCGCCGGGTCGTACGCGGTGGCGGCGGTGGACGATCCGGCGAACACCGATCGCGTGCCGTAGGTCGTGTTCGCTCGGGACTCGAGCTCGGACTTGAGGGACTGGAACTGCGTGATGAACGCGTCGCGGTCGGTGTCGCTCATGGTGCCGCTGTTCGCCGCCTGCACGGTGAGGTCGCGCACGTTGTTGAGCACGGAGTACACGCTCGACAGGGCGCTGTCGGTCGTGGCGAGCCAGCCGGCCGCGTCGTTCGCGTTGCGCGTGTACTGCGCGGCGGCCGCCTGCTCCTTGCGCACCTGCATCGACGAGGCGGTCCCGACGGGGTCGTCGGACGGCCGCTGGATGTTCTTCAGCGTCGTCGCCTGGTCGGTGAGCTGCGCGAGCTTCGCGGCACCGGCCTGCAGCCTGGCGCTCGCGGCCGTCATCGACATCTGGGTGGTCACACGGGTGATCACGGTCAGCCCCTCCCGACGAGTCCGACGCGGTTGATGATGGTGTCGAGCATCTCGTCGACGGCGGTCAGGACCCGCGCGGCGCCCTGGTACGCGTGCTGGTAGCTCAGCAGGTTGACGTTCTCCTCGTCGAGGTCGACACCGGCACTCGACTGCTGCTGCGTGCGCGCGTTGGTCAGCGCGAGTCCGGTGAGCGTCGATTCCGACGCGGCGGACCTGGAGGCGCTGCCCACCCCCGCCACGAACGTCGCCCAGGAGCGGTCGGCACCGTCGGAGGCCGCACCGAGTCGCGAGAGCGCGTCGGTGAACGAGTCGTCGAGTTCCCCCGCCGCGTTCCGCGTCGCCAGGCCGCTGCCGTCGGTCGGGACGACCGAGAGGCCCTGGGCAGCCGGCACGCCGGCCGCGAGGGAGAAGAACGGGGTCCCGGTGGCACCGGTCGGGGTCGTCCCCGTGGCGTGCACGGCGTTGACCGCGCTGGCGAGCTTCGTCGCGACCTGGTCGTACGACGCGGACGCCTCGGCGAGTGCTCCGCCGGTGCCGTTCGCCGTCGCGGGGGCGAGCAGTGAGAGGTGACCGCCGATCGAGCCGCCGGACAGGGCGACCGCGCCGGCCGTGCCCGAGGTCCAGGTGAGGGTGACCGCGGCACCGTCGGCCATGCGCTGCCCGCCGCCGAGCGCCACGGAGCGGGCATCGGTGCCCTGCACGATGGCGTTGCCGCCGATGAGCACGTCGACGGTGCCGTCGGTGTTCTGTCGGACCGTGCCGCCGGCCAGCGAGGCGATCTGCTGGGTGAGCTGGTCGCGCTGGTCCAGCAGCTCGTTCGCGTTCCCGCCGGACGCCAGCGCGGTGCGGATCCGACCGTTCAGGTCGGCGACCTGCGACGCGGCGTCGTTGAGCTGCTGCACCTGGCCGTCGACGGTACCGCGGACGCTCGTCCACTGTGCGTCGATCGCCTTCGAGCCGCTGGCGAGCGCGCTGGCGACGGTCTTCGCGGCGCCGATGACGGCGCTGGCGGCACCGGGGTCGTCCGGGTGGCTGGAGAGCTCGCTCCACGAGGACCAGAAGGCGTCGAGCTTGCTGGCGAGCCCGTCGTCACCGGGTTCGTTCAGCCCGTTCTCGAGCGCGGCGAGTGCGGTGGCGCGGGCGTCGGCGTAGGCCGAGGAGCCGGAGGCCACCCGCACGCCGGCGTCGAGCGTGAGGGACGCCAGGCGGGCGATGCCGTCGACGGACACGCCCTGGCCCGCGAGCGCTGCGGTCCCGCGCATGAACCCGGTCTGGGCGGCGGGGATCGAGGACTGCGAGACGCGCTGGCGGGTGTACCCGGCGGTGCCGGCGTTGGCGATGTTCTGCCCGGTGACGTCGATGCCGGCGCGGGCCGCGGCGAGGCCGGAGTAGGCGGTGGCGAGGGAGCCGAAGGTGCTGACCACGGTGCTACAGGGTCCCCTCGAAGAGTCGTGCGCCGTCCGTGCCCGTACCCGAGGTACCACTGGCGTCGTAGGTGGCGGCACCGGTGACGGACCCGGCGAGCGTCTCCTCGGTCGCCTGCGCGGCGGCTCGGAGGAAGCGGTCGTTCTCGTCGCGGAGCGCCCCGATCTGCGTGGTGAGCTCCACCATCGCGGTGAGGTGGGCGGCGAGGATCTCGCCCCAGGGGCCGTTCGGCGCAGCGGCGACGACCTCGCGCAGGGGAGCGTCGGCGGCGACGCCCCACTCCTCGGCGACCTCGGCGCTCGACGCAGCGCGCTCGAGACCGGTGCTGCGGAGACGCTCGAGGACCTGCTCGACCTCGCGGCTGGCGTGCGAGACCCAGCGGGAGCGACCGGCCGCGAGGAGCAGCTGTTCCTCCTCGAGCTTGAAGGTGAGCAGCTCGAGCAGTTCGCGTTCGCGCCAGAGCACGGCGGACAGTTCGTTCACGCTCATCAGCTCCTCCCGGTGGGGTGTGTCGGTCATCCTGCGGACACCGGGACCTATCGGGTCGCGGGTGCCGGGCGTAAGCACCGACCGGGTGACCGCGCCTGCCGGACACGACCCGCGCCTCCAGGGAATCACCCACATCGGGGGACAAGAACGCGCGTTCCCAGGCCGGGGTCCCCCCAAATGCCGACCGGGAAAACGCCCCCTCACCCCCGCTTTGGGGACGGTTGTGCACCCACTCAGGGCTTTGCCAGCCGATACATTCGAAGCGCACCGCGGGGGACACCCCGCACCGCGTCGCAGGGACGCACGGTGCACCACCCGGAGGGACCCGGGTGGGTCTTCGGCGTACGCACCGGCCATCCGAGGCCGGCGTCTGCCGCGCCCACGGACGGGTCAGGCATGTCAGGCGACCAGGGGATCAGCATGGACCGGAACGACCGCAACGCGATGATCGTGGAGCACCTCCCGCTCGTGGGCTACATCGTCGCCGACGTGCGGGCGCGTGCCACGCACCTCGACCGTGACGACCTTGCCGCCGTCGGGTCGCTGGCCCTCGTCGCCGCGGCCGAGGCCTTCGACCCCGACCTCGGCGTCCCCTTCGGCGCGTACGCCCGCACCCGCATCACCGGCGCGATCGCCGACGACATGCGCTCCGCCGACTGGGCGTCCCGCGGCACCCGGAAGCGGATCCGCGAGACCCTCGCCACGCAGGAGGCGCTGTCGGCCCGGCTCGGGCGGAGCGTCGGCGTCCAGGAGATCGCGGACGCGATGGGCGTCGACCGCCAGACCGCCGCCGACGCCATGAGTGACGCGGCCCGGACCGTCTCGCCGATCGACGAGACCGTGCACGACACCCTCGCCGCGGACCTGCCGCTGCCGGGCGAGGACCTGCTCGAAGCGGAGAAGCGCCGCTACCTCCGTGCCGCCGTCGAGGCGCTGCCGGAGCGGATGCGCTTCGTGGTCGAGAACGTGTACTTCGGCGACCGGTCGGTGACCGAGGTCGCCGCCGAGCTCGGGATCACCCACTCCGCCGTGTCGCAGCAGCGCTCCGAGGCGATGCGCCTGCTCCGCGACGGACTCGCCGCGCACTACGGGGACGACGGCGTCACCGTGGAGCCGGCCTCGAAGACCACCGCCGCGCGCCGCAGTGCGTACCTGGCACGGGTCGCCGCGAACGCCGCAGCCGGCGTGGCGCGTGCCGTGCAGGACGCCACGACGGTCACGACCGCCCCCGTCGTCGCGGTGAGCTAGCCCTCGGCGGTCTCGTCGCACGACGAATTCCGCCGATTCCCTAACGGCTCCGGCCAACCGGTCGAGAGTCACCCCTGTCAGCCCACGGACGGGCAGACGTACGACCCAGATTTCACGGAGGAAACCACCATGGGTATGTCCATCAACACCAACCTCTCGGCACTCAACACGTACCGGAACCTGAACTCGACGCAGAACGACCTGTCGAAGTCCCTCGAGAAGCTCTCGTCGGGTCTCCGCATCAACCGTGCTGCCGACGACGCGGCCGGTCTGTCGATCTCCGAGGGGCTGAAGTCCCAGGTCGGTGGCCTCACGGTCGCCGCCCGCAACGCACAGGACGGCATCTCCGTCGTGCAGACCGCTGAAGGTGGCCTCACCGAGACCCACTCGATCCTCCAGCGCATGCGTGACCTCGCCGTGCAGGCCGGCAACGACTCGAACAACGCGGACTCCCGCACGGCGATCTCCACCGAGGTCACCGAGCTGTCCAAGGAGCTCACCCGCATCTCCCAGTCGACCAACTTCAACGGCATCAACCTGCTCGACGGCTCCGCCGGCACCGCAGGCGTCCTGAAGTTCCAGGTCGGCGCCAACGGCGACGCGGCGAGCCAGATCGACGTCGACCTGTCGGGCGCGAACGTCTCGACCGTGGCGACCGCCGTCACCGGTCTCGACTTCACGACCGCCACCGGTGCGCAGACCGCGATCACCACGATCGACGCACAGATCAAGAGCGTGTCGACGGCACGTTCGAACATCGGTGCCATCCAGAACCGCTTCGACCACGCCATCAACGTGACGAACGTGGCCAAGGAGAACCTCACCGCTGCCGGTTCGCGCATCACCGACGTCGACATGGCGGAGGAGATGGTCAAGTACACGCGCGACAACATCCTCAGCCAGGCCGGCACCTCGATGCTCGCGCAGGCGAACCAGAGCACGCAGGGTGTGCTCTCGCTCCTGCGCTAGCAGCGCTGACGCCGCCGTCCGGGATCGTTCAGGTACCCCGGGCGGCGGCGTCACCCGCACCCTTTCCCCTCGTAGCGGCAGGAGCCATCGATGTCGTCCGTGTCATCGGCGAGCAGTCTCGCGATCGACGGTCTCGTCAGCGGTCTCAAGACCACCGACCTCATCAACTCACTGATGAGCGTCGAGGGGGTCCCGCAGACGCTCCTCAAGAACAAGCTCACCAGCACCAACTCGTTCATCTCGTCACTGCAGACGATCAACGGGCTCGTGCAGACCCTCGCGACGAAGGCGAAGGACGCGGCGAAGGCGACCTCGCTCGACCTGTTCACGGCCACGAGTTCGTCGCCGGGCGTCACCGCGGTCACCGGGGCGAACGCCAGCGCCGGGTCGCTGAGCTTCACGGTCGGGTCCACCGCGTCGGCCCAGGTCGGCGTCACCGCGGCGATGGCGACGTGGTCCTCCGCAGCCGAGCCGATCACGCTCGTCGGCGCCGACGGCACGAAGACGACCGTCACACCGGCCTCCGGGTCCCTCGACGACACCGTGTCCGCGATCAACAAGTCGGGCGCCGGTGTCACGGCGACGCGGGTCGCCGCCGGGACCGACGCCGACGGCACGAAGCTCTACCGCCTGCAGCTCACCTCGGCGAAGACCGGGGCGGCCGGCGCGTTCGAGGTGTACCGCGGCACGGCCGACGAGGTCACCGCCGGCACCGCGACGAACGTCCTCACCCAGGTTGGTGCCGCGGTCGTCACGCAGGCGAAGGACGCCAGCGTGACCCTGTGGGCCGGTACCGCGGCGGCGCAGACGGTGACGAGCACGACGAACACCTTCACCGACCTCGTCCCCGGGGTCAGCGTCACGGTGACGCAGCCCACCACCGACCCGGTGACGCTGACCATCGCGCAGGACACCACGAAGGCGCAGACCGTCGCGTCCGGCCTCGTCGACGCGATGAACGCCGTGGCCGCGTACTACAGCTCGAACACCGCCGTCGCGAGCACGACCAGCCCGACGACCGGCACCACCACGACGACGGCCGGCGTGCTCTCGGGCGACGGCACCACGCGTGACGTCGTCCAGCGGCTCGCGAGCACGATGTCCGCGCCGGTGGGCGGGAAGTCCCCGTCGTCGATCGGGATCTCGATCACGAAGGACGGCGACTTCACCTTCGACGCCGACGTCTTCCAGAAGGCCCTCGCGACCGATCCGGAGGGCACGCAGGCGATGCTCTCGGGCGTCGCGGCGAACGTCGGCGCCGCTGCCACCGCGGCCTCCGACAAGTACGACGGGTCCATCACCACCGCGATCACCGGACAGCAGGCCGTCGCGAAGGACCTCAACACCCAGATCGACAGCTGGACCGACCGGCTCACCTCGCGTCGCGCAGCGTTGCAGACGATGTACGCGAGCCTCGAGACCAGCCTCAGCAAGCTCCAGTCCCAGTCCAGCTGGCTGGCGAGCCAGCTGGCGTCGACGACGAGCTGACAGGAACACCGATGAACGCCTTCGACCTCCAGTCCGCCGCCTTCCGACAGGCCGCGCAGCCCCGCACCGTCACGGACCAGCGCCGTGCCCAGTACACGAACGAAGCCGTGCTCTCGGCGACGCCGGCGCAGCTCGTCACGATGCTCTACGACCGGCTGCTCCTCGACCTGCACCGCGCCGAGGCCGCACAGACGACCGCCGACTGGGACGCGGCCCGCGAGCAGCTCCTGCACGCGCAGGCCATCGTCGGCGAGCTGTCCTCGACGCTGAAGATCGACGTGTGGGACGGCGGCGAGGGACTGCTGGCGATCTACAACTACGCGTCGACGTCGCTCATCACCGCGAACGTGCACCGGGACGTCCAGGCCACCCGCGACTGCATCCGGATCCTCGAGCCGCTGCGGCAGTCGTGGCACGAGGCCGCCGCGTCGATCCCGGCGGCGACCGCGGTGCAGCACCCGACCGGCGGGGCACTCGGTGTCGCCTGACGCGGAACGCCGTGCCGCGTGGGAGGCCGTGCTCGAGGCGCTCGAAGCCGACCTGACGGCGGGCGGCGACGTGCGGTGGTCCGAGCCGACCGGGCTGGGGCCGGTGCCGCGGGAGCTGGTGGGGCGTGCCTCCCGGCTGCTCGCCGCGCAGCGGGACCGGATCGCTGCGCTCGAGGGGGACCGTCGGGCGACGCTCGACCACCTCGGGGCGCTCCGGGCGGTGGACGCGACGCGGGAGCCGCGCGGTTCGGTGTACCTCGACGCGTCCGCCTGACGCGGGGCCCGGGCGGGCGCGGGCCGCGGCGCGGGCGGCGGCCGCGCGGATGCGTGTGCATCGTGCGACAAAGCACGCGTCGATCGACCGGCGGAATGTCGGAGCATGCACACGCACCGGATGCGTGTGCATCGTGCGACAAAGCACGCGTCGATCGACCGGCGGAATGTCGAAGCATGTACACGTGAGCCCCCGCCCCCCGTTCGGGGCGACCCCTAACGCGCCCCACGGCCCGGCCGACAGCGCCCCCTGAGCACGGATCGCTCACCAGTTCGGCCACGGATCGGCCACCGCCATCAGGCGACGTCAACAGGGGACGTCGCCAGCGAGGGGACGGTCCACCAGTGTTCGATTCCGTGACGAGCGTCGCACTGCAGAGTGCGCTCGACGGCCTGTCGATGCGACAGAAGGTCATCGCGAACAACATCGCGAACATCAACACGCCGAACTACCACGCCGAGAAGGTCCAGTTCGAGGACGCCCTGGCGAAGTCGATCGTCGACGGGGACGGCGGCACGACCCCGACCGTCGCGCGGAGCCTCGAGCCGACGAACACGAACGGCAACAACGTCAACCTCGACGAGGAGACGCTCTCGAACATCGACACCGTGCTCCGGTACCAGTTCGCCACGCAGGCGATGAACTCCGAGCTCACCAGTGTCCGTGCGGCGATGCGGACCACCTCGTGACCACGTTCGACGCGATCGGCATCGCGAGCACCGGCATGACGGTGCACCGCAAGTGGCTCGACGCCGTGTCGGACAACATCGCGAACGTCAACACGGTGAAGTCGATGGACGACTCCGCGTTCCAGGCCCGCTACGTCGAGGTCCAGGAGGGCAACGGCGTCTCCGGCGCCTACGTCAAGGGCGCCGCGTTCGGCAGCGCCGCCGGCCGGGTCACGTACGACCCGGACAACCCGCTCGCGAACGCGGAGGGCTACGTCCGCATGCCGGACATCGACCTCGGCACGCAGATGGCGGACCTCATCATGGCCCAGCGGGGCTACCAGGCGAACGCCGCCGTGGTCGACCGCGCGAAGACCGCCTACGAGGCGGCCCTGCAGATCGGGAAGAACTGATGCCCATCGACGCCGTGAACGGTGTGACCACCAACGCGATGACGAACGCGATGACGAGCCTGAGCGGCACGTCCAGCGACGTCGGCACGAGCGCGACGAGCGGAGTCGCGGCCGCCGGCGCGACGTCCGACGGCAGCGGGTTCGCCGCCAGCCTCGGCAACGCGGTCGACGGGCTCCAGCAGCTGCAGAGCGACTCGAAGACCCTCGCGCTCAAGGCCGTCACCGGCAACCTCGACGACATCCACGACGCGACCATCGCCGCCACCCGCGCCCAGGTCACCCTCGAGCTCGTCTCCGCCGTCCGCAACAAGGGCGTCGACGCCTTCAACGAGATCATGAGGATGCAGGCCTGATGCCCGTCGCCGTCAAGGACCTCTTCGGTCGTCTCGCCGCCTACGTCAAGGGCTTCAGCGCTGCCCAGCGGACCATCGCGATCCTCGTCATCGCCGCGCTCGTGCTCGGCGGCATCGCGCTCGCGAGCTGGCTCGGCAAGGCGTCCTACGCCCCGCTGTTCACCGGACTGGCGGCGGCCGACGCGGCGAGCGTCACCGACCAGCTCACCACCGACGGTGTGCCGTACCAACTCACCGACGGCGGTGCCACGATCCTCGTCCCGCAGGGGTCGGTGTACTCGGAGCGGCTCAAGGCCGCGTCGAACGGGCTCCCCGCATCGAACGAGGGCGGCTACTCGCTGCTCGACAAGATGGGCGTGACGAGCTCCGAGTTCCAGCAGGACGTCACGTACAAGCGCGCGATGGAGGGCGAGCTCGCGAAGACCATCGGCGCGATGGACGGCGTGCAGACCGCCACCGTGCAGCTCGCGATCCCCGAGAAGACCGTGTTCGTCTCCGAGGAGAAGGACCCGACCGCGTCGGTGTTCATCGCCACGAAGAACGGCAGCGAGCTGAGCACCGACCAGGTCCAGGCGATCGTGCACCTGACGAGCGCCGCCGTCGAGGGCATGCAGCCGACCGACGTCTCCGTCGTCGACGCGAAGGGCCAGACGCTCTCCGCCGTCGGCACCGGCGCGACCGGCAGCGGGGCGGACCAGGCGGCCGACTACGACGCCTCGACGAGCAAGAAGATCCAGGACCTGCTCGACACGACCCTCGGCACCGGGAACGCCAGCGTCGTGGTGTCCGCCACGATGAACCAGAACTCGGGCACCCGCACGTCGGAGTCCTACACGACGCCGACGACCGGCCCGGTCGCGCTCAACGAGTCGTCCACCACCGAGCAGTACGGCGCGGGGTCCGGTGCCGGCGGGGCCGGGGCGACCGGCGTCCTCGGCCCGGACAACATCGCCGTGCCGAACGGCACCGCCACGAGCGGCGCCGACGACGGCTACAAGAACGAGTCCGCGACGAAGAACAACGCCGTCGACCACACCACCGAGACCACGCAGCTGCCGGCCGGTGGGCTCTCCCGCCAGACGATCTCGGTCGCGCTGAACTCCAAGGCCGCGGCGGTGCAGAACGCGAACCTGCAGAGCATCAACGACCTCGTGGCCGCGGCCGCCGGTGTCGACCAGACCCGCGGCGACCAGGTCCGCGTGGCGATGATGGACTTCGACACCAGCGCCGCCGACAAGGCGACGAAGGCGCTCGAGGCCCAGCAGAAGGCGGACCAGCAGGAGGCGCTGTGGTCGTCGATCCGCACCGCCGGGATCGTCGTCGGCGCGCTGCTCGCCCTCATCGCGATCATCGTCTTCCTCGCCCGCCGCAGCCGGAAGCAGGAGCGCGAGGCGGTCGACCTCGGCGAGCTCGACGCCTTCTCCGGCGAGACCTTCCAGCTCCCGCTCGCCGTCGACGGCGCCGCGGACCTGAGCACCCTGCAGGCCGGGGACGCCCCGACCGTCGCGCTGCCCACCGTCCCGCACGACGACGCCCCCACCGAGGTCCTCACCACCGAGGAGATCACCGCGGAGCGTCGTCGCCAGGACATCTCCGCCCTCGCCGAGCGGGACCCGAAGCGCACGGCCGAGCTCCTCCGCGGGCTCCTCGACGACCGGGCACCGGTGTGAGCGCCCTGGTGCCGAGCGCCGGCGGGACCGGCGCTGGCGACCGTGCGCTGACCGGTGCGCAGAAGGTCGCGCTCATCCTCATGCAGATGGAGACCGAGCGCGCCGCCGAGGTGATGAAGCAGTTCACCGAGATCGAGGCCGAGGAGATCTCCGCCGAGATCGTCCGGATGCGCCGCGTCGAGGACACCGTCGTCGACAAGACCCTGACCGAGTTCCACCGGATGACGCTGAGCGGCCGCACGCAGAAGCGCGGTGGCAAGGAGACCGCGCTCGGGCTGCTCGAGGCGTCCTTCGGTGCCGAACGCGCCGCCGGCGTCATGGACCGGCTCGCCTCGAACCTCGCCGGGCAGTCGTTCGACTTCCTCGACGACGCCGAGCCCGGCCAGGTCGTCACGCTCCTCGAGGGCGAACTCCCGCAGACCATCGCCCTCGTGCTCGCACACCTGAAGCCGGCGCAGGCCAGCGCCGTGCTCGCCGGGGTGGACGAGCGCGCCCGCACCGACGTCGCCCAGGCGTTCGCGACCATGGGGAGCGCGACCCCGGAAGCCGTCGGGATCGTCGCCGGCGTCCTCCGCCAGCGCGCCGGTGCCGTCGTGTCGCCGCGCGAGAGCGTCGAGGTCGTCGGCGGCATCGCCCCGCTCGTCGACATCATCAACCGCTCCGACGTCGCCACCGAGAAGGCCGTGCTCGACGGGCTCGAGGCGCGCGACCCCGAGCTCGCCGAGGACATCCGCTCCCGGATGCTCACGTTCGAGGACATCGTCAAGCTCGAGTCCCGCGACATCCAGCAGGTCCTGCGCGGGATCGACTCGAAGCTCCTCGCGACCGCCATGAAGGGTGCCGCCGCGCCGGTCGTCGAGACGATCCGGGCGAACGTCTCCGAGCGCAACCGCGAGCTCCTCGACGACGAGCTGCAGGCCATGGGCCCGGTCCGGGTCTCGCAGGTCGAGGAGGCCCGTGCCGAGGTGGTCCGCGGTGTCCGCGAACTCGAGGCGCAGGGCGTCATCACGGTCCACCGCGCCGAGGAGGACGAGCTCGTTGACTGAGTCCGTGGTCCAGCGCGTCGCGTTCCCCGTCATCGGGGACCCGTCCGGGAACGCGCGCGCCGCCAGCGCCGACGTGCGCGGGCACGCCGCCGGGTACGCCGCGGGGCTCCGGCAGGCGCAGGCCGAGACCGACGCGCTGCGCGCCCGGCTCGAGTCCGAGCACGCGGCCCGCACCGCCTCGATGCAGGCCGACACCGCGCGCCGCATCGCGGTCCTCGACGCCGCGACGAACGCGATGCTGTCGCACGTCGCACCGGTTCTCGACCAGGCCGAGCAGTCGGTCGCGGTCGCGGCCGTCGACCTGGCGGAAGCCGTCGTCGGGTACGCGATCCGCGCCTCCCGAACCGCGGACACCGCCGATGACGGACGGGAGGCGCGGGTCGTCCCCGGTGCGCAGGCGACCGTCGAGCGGGCGCTCGCGTCCATCGACCGCACCGTCGCCGTGGCCGTCCGGCTGAGCGTCGCGGACGCCGCGCGCGTCGCCGACCTCGACCTGCCGGTCCCGGTCGTCGCCGACCCGTCGCTGCGCGACGGGGACGCCGTCGTCGACCTGCCCGACGGGCTGCTCGACGCGCGGATCGCCACCGCCCTGGACCGTGCCCGCACGGCGCTGGGGGTGACCCCGTGACCACGACGCTCCTCCGCCCCCGTGGGCTCGACGAAGCGCTCCGACAGGCCGCTCCGCAGCGGGTCGGTGTCGTCACGAGCGCGGTCGGACTCGGCCTCACGATCGCCGGACTCGACGCGCACGTCGGCGAGGTCGTCGCCGTCGGTGCCGAGGGTGCGCCGCAGACCCTCGTCGAGGTCGTCGCGACCAACGTCACCGGCGTCCGCTGCATGCCGCTCGGGCGCCTGACCGGTGTGACCGCCGGCACGCCCGCACGGCCCACCGGGCGACCGGTGCTCGTGCCCACCGGTGCGGGACTGTTCGGACGCGTGCTCGACGGACTCGGTCGCCCGATCGACGACCGCGGTCCGCTCGTCGGCATCGGTGGCGAGCCGGTCGCGTGGGTGCCGCTCGACCACGAGACGCCGAACGCCATGGCCCGGACGCGCATCGACACCCCGATGCAGCTCGGCGTCCGCGTGCTCGACACCCTCACCACGGTCGGACGCGGGCAGCGCATGGGCCTGTTCGCGGGCTCCGGCGTCGGCAAGTCCTCGCTGCTGTCGATGATCGCCCGGGGGAGCGACGCCGCCGTCAACGTCATCGCCCTCGTCGGTGAGCGCGGACGTGAGGTGCGCGAGTTCCTCGAGGACGACCTCGGTCCGGAGGGCCTCGCCCGCTCGATCGTCGTCGTGTCCACCTCCGACGAGCCGGCGCTCATGCGCCTGCGGGCCGCGTTCGTCGCCACCCGCATCGCCGAGTCCTTCCGCGACGCCGGACAGGACGTCGTGCTGATGATGGACTCGCTCACCCGCGTCGCGATGGCGCAGCGTGAGATCGGGCTGTCCGTGGGGGAGCCGCCGGCCACCCGGGGCTACCCGCCGTCGACGTTCTCCGTCCTCGCCGGGCTGCTCGAACGCGCCGGGACCGACCGGGTCGGCAGCGTCACGGGGCTGTACACGGTCCTCGTCGACGGCGACGACCACAACGAACCGATCGCCGACGCCGCCCGGAGCATCCTCGACGGGCACGTCGTCCTCGACCGGAAGCTGGCGATCACCGGGCACTTCCCGTCCGTCGACGCGCTCGGCTCGGTGTCGCGCGTGGCCTCGAAGGTCACCACGCCCGGGCAGCGCGGTGCGGCGACGGCCCTGCGGAAGGTCATGGCCGCACGCAAGGCGGCGCAGGACCTGCTCGACGTCGGGGCGTACCAGCGCGGGACGAACCCCCTCGTGGACGCCGCCGTCGACCACCAGGACGCGATCGACGGCTTCCTGCGGCAGGGCATGGACGAGCGTGCGACCGCGGCTGCGTCGTGGCGCTCCCTCGACGCACTCGTCAGCACGCTCGGCACCGGGGGTGGTGCCTGATGGCCCGCCGGTTCCCGCTCGCCGGGCTCCTCCGGCTCCGGCACGCCGAACAGGACCGTGCCGCCGCCGCCCTCGCGACCGCCAACGAGCGGGTGCGCGACGCCGCCGACGCCCGGATCGCGGCGCGTCGGAACCTCGCCGATACCGAGGGGTCGCAGCCGATCCAGGACGCCGCGACCCTCAGCGCGGTCGCCGCGGCCCGTGCCGCCACCCGCGGGATGCTCGAGGAGCTCGACGCCGTCGCCCGGACCCGCCGCGCCGACGCCGACCGGGCACAGGACGACTACAACGCCGCCCGCCGGTCCGCCCTCGGGCTCGAGAAGCTCGAGGTCCAGCACGACGAGCAGCAGGCCGCCGAGGACCTCCGCACCGAACAGAACGCCCTCGACGAGATCGCGGCCCGCAGCCGCGCGGAAGGTGGTGCCCGATGAGCGTGGACGCCGTGCTCTCCCGGATCTCCGAGATCCGGACCCAGATCGATGCCCTGCGCAGCGGGACCACCGCGACGGCGGCCACCTCGGCGGCGTCGGGCGCCGCCACGTCGACCGCGTTCGCCGACGCCCTGGCGACCGCGACCGGGAGCGGGACCGGGACGACCGGTACCGGCACGACATCGGCTGCGACGCCCGCGACCGCCGCCACGTCCGTCGACGCCGGGGCCGGGACCCTCGCGACGGGCAGCGGCGCCACGGGTGCCGACGTCGTCGCGGACGCGAAGAAGTACCTCGGCGTGCCGTACGTCTTCGGCGGCACCACCACGAGCGGCATGGACTGCTCGGGGCTGGTCCAGACGGTGTTCAAGGACCTCGGGGTGACCATGCCCCGGGTCGTGCCGGACCAGGCGAAGATGGGCGTCGAGGTGGGGTCCCTCAAGGACGCGCAGCCCGGCGACCTCATCATCCCGAAGGGCGAGGGGCACGTCGTCATCTACGTCGGCGACGGCAAGGTCCTGCACGCGCCGCGCCCGGGCAAGGACGTCCGGATCGTCGACAACTGGTACAAGGACTCGGACATCGCCACGATCCGACGCATCGTGCCCGCGCAGGCGTCCGCCACGACGGCGACGACCGCGGCCTCGGGTGCGACGGACCTGCAGACGGCGGCGCTGCTGTCCCTCATGAACGCGGGGAGCGCAGCATGAGCCTGACCATCACCACGTCCGCTGCCGCCCCGGCACCGGCGCGGGCCGCGTCCCCGTCGGGTGCGCCGGCGTCCGCGGACTCGTTCAGCGCCGCGATGGCCGCCGCGGGGAACGCGGGTTCGGCCGCGGCCACCGGGTCCTCCACGTCCGCTGCCTCGGCTGCCGACGCCCGGGAGCGCCGCACGCCGACGGGGCCGTCCCACGACCGCCGCACCCCGGCGCCCGGAGCGGACCGCGATGCGCAGTCCACGGCCTCGGCAGCAGGACGGGACCGCCGCTCGGCGACGGACGCGACGACGACGGACGGCACGACGGACGGTGGGACCCGTGCCGCCGCGGCTCGCTCCGCCGACGACACCTCCGCCGACGGCACCTCCAGCGACGGCACCGCCGCCGGTCCCGCCGCGACGGGGACGGCGCCGACCGTCGACACCGCGTCGATCGTCGCTGCCCTGGTCCAGGCGGTCCCCGCCGCGCCGACCACCGCCGCCCAGCCGCTCGCGACTCCCGCAGCAGCCAGCTCGTCCGTGGCGTCGCTCGACGCGCACACGCCGGGCAGCGGGGCGACCCCGACGCCCGACTCCGCAGACCCGACGATGCACGCCGACGCCGCGAGCAGCGAACACCCGACCGCGGCGACCGCTGCCGCGACCCCCGCGGCCGGGGCGCTCGGCGGCACCCCAGCGACGACCGCCGCCGGAACGACAGCTGCCGCGGCGACGACCCCGGCCGCCCCGCTCGGCACGTCTAGCCCTGCCCTCTCGGGGGTGTCCCCGCACGAGGCCGACCGGACGGCAGCAACGCCCGCGTCCGCCGTCACGGGGGCAACGGCCGCACCGACGGCCCCGGCAGCAGCAAGCACGCCGGTCGCCCAGAGCACCCAGGCCAGCCAGAGCGCCCAGGGCACCCGGGCCGCCACGACCGGCGCCGGCGCCGACCCCGCCGACGCCGGGCAGCCCGTCGTCGCCACGGCCACGGCCACGGCCACCGCCCCGACCACCGGAGCACCGGGCAGCAGTGCCCAGACCGGCCACGAGTCGGACAGCGGCGCGCCCGACCAGGGCGATCCGCGCCTCCAGGCCGTCACCACGCCCCGCGGCGGCGAGAGCGCCTTCGCGGTCCCGACCACCTCGCCGACGGCGCCCGCCGCGCCGGCCACACCGACGTCCGGCGCAGCCACCGCGAACGCCCCGGCCCCCCTCGCCCAGCAGCTGGCCCGCCCGGTGTTCACGCTCGCACAAGCAGGCCCGGGGGAGCACGTCGTCACCGTCCAGGTGACGCCGGACACGCTCGGCCCGGTCACCGTCCGCGCGCACGTCACCGCGCACGGGATGCACGTCGAGCTCTTCGCCGCCTCCGACCCGGGGCGCGACGCGGTCCGGCAGGTCATGCCGGACCTCCGCCGCGACGCCGCCGGCTCCGGACTGTCGACCACGCTCGACCTGTCCTCGCAGAACCACCCGGACACCCACTCCGGGCACGACGAACGGCCCGCCCAGACGGGTCCACGCGTCGACACCGGCCAGGAGGCGCGGCGCACCCCGCGCGCACCCGGCACCGCCCACACGCCCACCGTCCGCACCGTCGGACTCGACGTCCTCGCCTGAGCGACGACCACCAGCACAGGCAGAACCGAAGGGAACGACCATGCCGATCGACGGCATCACCGGCACCGTGGACCAGGCCGCCCAGGCCGCGGCCCTCGCCGCGAACCAGACCAGCTCACGGTCGCAGACGATGGACTCCGAGGTGTTCATGAAGCTCCTCGTCACGCAGCTGCAGAACCAGGACCCGTCCTCGCCGATGGACACGAACCAGATGATCAGCCAGCAGACGCAGCTCGCGATGATGGAGCAGATCACCAACCAGACCACGACCGCGAACGAGAACTTCTCGCTGCAGATGCGGATCGCCGCGGCCAACCTCGTCGGGAAGCAGGTCAGCTACACCGACGCCACGTCCGGCACACCGATCACGGGGACGGCGACCGCGGTGTCGTACGCCCAGAGCGTGCCGACCGTGACGGTGAACGGGAAGGAGGTCAACCTCGACGTGATCTCCGGCATCAAGACGACCTCCTGACCCCCTCTCCTTCTTCTTCTTCGGTACCTCCACGAAAGGACGCACCATGCTCCGCTCGCTCTACTCCGGGATCTCCGGCCTCCGTTCGCACCAGCAGATGCTGGACGTCACGGGCAACAACATCGCCAACGTCAACACCGTCGGCTTCAAGTCGTCGTCGACGGTCTTCCAGGACACCCTGTCGCAGATGACTCAAGGTGCCGGCGGACCGCAGACCGGCATCGGTGGCACGAACCCCGCCCAGATCGGCCTCGGCGTGCAGGTCGCCGGCGTCTCCACGAACTTCGCGCAGGGCTCCGCCCAGGCCACCGGCAAGGCCACCGACCTGATGATCTCCGGCGACGGCTTCTTCGTCACGCGCCTCGGCAACGACACCGTGTACAGCCGCGCCGGTGCGTTCGACTTCGACGCCGACGGCCGCCTCGTCAGCGCCGACGGGAAGATCGTGCAGGGCTACCCGGCCACGAACGGCGTCGTGAACGAGAACGGCGCCCTGTCGGACATCGTCCTGCCGCTCGACGCCGCCGCGCCCGCCGTCCGCACCTCCACCGCTGGTGTGACCGGCAACCTGCCGTCCGAGACCGCCGTGGGCGCGGTCATCACCCGCGACGCCACCGTCTACGACGCGTCCGGTGCGAAGCACACCATGTCGATCGCCTACGAGCGCACCGCTGCCGGCTGGGACGTCACCGCGACCGACGGCCAGGGCACCCAGGCGACGACGTCGCTCACGTTCGGGACCGACGGCAAGCTCACGGCCGGTGGCACGCTCGCCGTCGGGGGCATCGCCGTCGACATGCGGCAGCTCACGGGCTTCGCCTCGCTCAACACCGCGTCCATCTCGTCGCAGAACGGCCACGAGGCCGGGTCGCTCCAGGGCTACTCGATCTCGAAGGACGGCACGGTCGTCGGGACGTTCTCGAACGGTGCGTCGCTCGCCATCGGTCGGATCGCCCTCGCGACGTTCGCGAACCCGGCCGGTCTCGAGAAGACCGGTGCGTCGGGCTACCGCGCCACGGCAAACTCCGGCAACGCCACGGTCGGCGCTCCGGGTTCGCCCGGTGTCGGGCAGCTCGCGTCGGGCACGCTCGAGATGTCGAACGTCGACCTGTCGCAGGAGTTCACGAACCTCATCGTGGCGCAGCGCGGGTTCCAGGCGAACGCGCGCATCATCACGACCTCGGACGAGGTGCTGCAGGAGCTGACGAACCTGAAGCGGTAAAGATCCGGAAAACCCCCCTGTCTCCGCGTCACGAGCGAGCAGGGGGTGTTTGCCGTATGAGTCCGGAAAACCCCTGTCTCCTGGCCTCGCTCTGGGCCATACTGGCTCCCACTATCGAAGGGGCAGGCGATGGCACGAGTGCGAGTGCACCGCGGCGGCGGCTGGGACGTTGAGGTCGTGCAACGCACCCTCGGCGTCGTCCCGCACGTCGTTCCACCGGTCACGGCTCCCGTGATCACCATCGACGGAATCGTCGAGGACGACGCATCGGCGTGGCTGCGCGAAGTCGACGCGCGCACGGGACTCCGCAAGACCAAGACCGCAATCACCCGCGCCGACAACCTCCGAACATTCCTGCACTACATCACCGCACACAACACGTCACTCCGCGGCGCAACAAACGCGCACATCATTGAATACATCAACACGCGCACGACTGGGCCAAATCGCGTGTCAGGGAACACCATAGCCTCCGACCGCGCGACGATCCGCGGCTTCTACGAATGGCTGCGCGACGAGCGAGGTATTCCTCTGCCAATCACGATTGACGAGCTGCGAACAGCTAACGGTCCGGTGCTCTCAATGCGCGAAGGTCGGGGTATCCCGAAAGCGAGCGCCGCTCAAACGCCGCTCGAACCACCGCAGATCGATGAACTCCTCGCCGCCGCAATCACCCGCAACAACGGCCAGAACTACACCGCTGCCCGCGACGCCGCCTTCATCTCCCTCGGACTCGCTTGTGGCGCACGAGCCGATACGCTCGCCCACCTCCTCACCTACGAACTTCCTCAAGCTCCCTCATCCACACCACGCAACCCCAGTCCAGTCGAGGGCGATCTCATTCAGATGCGCCTCCCCGGCGCCGTTTCAAAAACCTCCCGGGAAGTCGTCCTCCCCGCCATCCGTCGACACCTCGACCGAGTGCGCAAATACGTCGATCCGGAGACAGGCGGCCGACGGCTCCAACTCGACAGATGGAAGCCACCCGCAAATCCGATCTGGGTTGCGATCGGCCCCACGGCAAAGTTCCACGGCATCGTCGACACGGACGGCATCCGCAGGAACTTCAACACGATGACCGCCGATGAACGGCGGCGACTCGTCACCAAAACCGGACAACCAGCGATGATCTTCCTGACCGTCCACCGCGGCCGCCCTCTCAGCGAGCGCACGGCCGAAGAGATCGTCGCCGACGTCTCCGCGGAGGCGGAACGCCGCGCTGCGGAGGCCGGAAGCATCTTCCCCCACGTGACGACCCACGACCTTCGCGGAACCTACGCAACGCACCTCGCAGCGCTCTTCTACTTCGGAGTCCCGACCAGTGCTGGACGAGACCTCGACGGCAGACCCCACCGCATTAACATCCAAAGCGCAGTGAAAATGGCATCGATCGGGCTCGGTCACATCGACCAGAACACAACCCAGCTCTACATACAACAAGTCGGACTGATGGCCAGCCGATACACCATCGACGCGTTCCTCGGACGGACGCGACAATGAGAATGGACAACGACCGCACCTACCTCAGTGCGCGCAACACGGACCAACGCGGAGTCAACCCGAACTACATCACGGAAGCCTCGAGAACCACAGGCGGAGATCTTCGGCTCGCTGTCAGCGGCGCTCGGTATCCAGTCTTCATTCGTCAGCTTCGATCCACGGAGGCGGGAGACCAGCTCACTGAGCACCTTTTGAGTTCGATACATCTGCGGGGTGGCACATGGACCTCAGCCACCACCGTGAAGACGGTGGCAAGTGGGGCGCGTCAGTTCCTGGTGGAACTCGAGCGCGTTGCTGGATGTACTCGTCTGGACGACGAGTTGCTGACAGAAGTGAATCTGTGGGATGCGATCGTCCGTGCCGCTGGCAATGCAAGCAAGCGCCGAAACCTAAGACGCTGTGTATGCGGCGCTTTGGAACGGTGGCATCCTGACGGAGCAGTATTGTCGGAAGCGCTCTTCGCCTATACGATCCCCGTAACAAAACCGTCTGTGGTCGGCTACGCGCCGGACATCATGGACGTCATCGAAACGTTAATGAAGGAACGAGTCTTCGCATGGTTCTTGCGGTATCAAGAAGCCGTGGAACGCGCTTACGGGACGCTGCCAAAGGACTGGCTCCAGCTCGAACCGACCGTCCTCGCTCCCCAGAAGGAAGCGCTTCCGAAAGAATTCGAAGTACACGAGGACGACCTCGTTCCGGCAATGATACTGCTCGCCGTCCTCGACAATCTCGGCCCAAACCTGAGCGTCATTCGTTCGTTCACATGCGACTCTGCCGAGCAATCGAGCGAAACAGCCGGATACGCAACCGGCGTCAAGGCCCGCAACGGCCAAGTCATTCGTACACCGGCGCCAGCCGGGGGACTCTTCAGCTTCGTCGGACTGCTCAATTTTGTCACAGCCGCCACAAACGTCGACCGCGCGTTCCGTCAACACTCGTTTGACTTCGACCGCCTGCTCTTCATCCCAACCGGTGCCAATGAAGTGCTTAGCGAGAAACATATTCGCAAATGGTGGTTCTCGCACGTCGGAGCAAGTTCTGATCGCGGCGGCCTTCCTGGCTCGATCAGCTTCCGTAAGCTACGGAAAGGGGCCGCAAACCGCGGGAGAAGCTCGGGACAGCGAATCAGCGGGCAAAGCGAAGAGATGTCCCGAATCTACCTCGCGGACGCCGTTCCCGACGTCATCAGAGTGCCCCTCCTTCTCGCCACGCAGGACAACGTCGCGCAACATTGGCGAGACCGTACGTCACTGACCTTGGAGGACGTTCCGAACGAGAGTGAGCTTGACCAACACGAGCGCGACGCGAAGGCCGCGATCGAGGCAGCAGACGGAATCATGGACGTCGGCGTCGCAGCATGCATCACTAACGGGCAATCCCCAACAAATCCCGCGCTCCCTTGCGGTCTAGGGCCGATCGCGTGCTTCACCTGCCCGAAAGGCTACCGCACGCCTGAAGTCATCCCGGGTCTGGTCGCGGCCGTCGAGTTCAGCGCAAACATCAGAAAGTACGAACCAGCCGAATGGCTCGACGGTGACGCGCCGCTCTTGAATGCATTCGCGACCCGCAGCCTCGAACAGTTTCCGAAGTCGCTCGTCGACGCAGCGCCCGATACCGCCGTCGACAACGGTCGCACGCTAGTTGCCTGCGCCTACTATGAAACGAGGATTCGTGAATAAGACTCCAGCGGTTCCGACAATCCCCGTTCAAGGAGCGCGGCCACGGCTCAGCCCCGGGACCGATGTGCGCGCGCTCATCCCGCGAGGTGTGCAGATTCGCACTCCCATCCGGTACGGCGATGACATCTGGGACATCCAAGGCTACCCACTCGTGAACCAGAGCGTGAGGAACATCGAGTTCGCTGACATCCCGGTGCGCTGGCGGCACGTCGTCAAGGACTGGATCCTCCTCCGCCTCAACCCGACGCTCGCAAGAACCGGCGCCAGTGGCCTCGACACCTCGGCCCCCAACGCTCTCGCCCTTGCCGCTGCCGCGCCCGTTTCGATGATGACCGCGGTCGCCTACGCTCTTACATTCAAGGTCACCCTGCCCATCATCGATGCCCACGGCACGGTATTGACCGCAGCTGGGTGGCGGTCCGTGGCGCAGGCCATCGAGGACCGTAGCCCCGGCAACGCGCCGCTAACGAGCGCAACGTACGCACTGCAGTTGCCGGCGCTATGGAAGGCTCGACACGTGCTCGGGGCGCCGGAAATGTTCGGCGGCCGCCCATTCGGCGGCGAAAGCGTGATGAAGGTCTTCAAAGTGCCAGAGCGCGGCCCGAACACTGAGCGACCCAACCCGGAGATTTGCGGCGCAGTCCTCGGCCTGAGTCTCTGGATCATGGACCACTGCGCGGAGGACATCCTGACGCGCCGCGAACATCTTGCCCAGGTGCCCGACAGAACACACCTGAGCCGACCCGAGCAACTCGCGGTGGTCATGGACGACCTGCGACGGTGGCGGGAGACCGGTCGTGCCCTCCCGGCAACGGTCGGACTGCGCGGAGATACAGTCGATCCCGCTCCCTCCTGGGCCACCTTCGTCAAAATGGCAGGCTGCTCAAACAAGGTGCTCAAAAACCCGGTCGGCCCTGCGGTAGCTGTTTGGGCAGACCTGCGACGTGAGCGAGGCGTGTCGGTAACGGAGGACGGATTCGACCTGCCGATACAGCCCGTTCCAGCGCTCGACGGATCACTTCGTCCGTGGACCGACGGGCTGATCGCGACCCGCTACGGAAACGGGCTGGACTATTGGACATCTCTGCTTGCGTTCGCATGCGCCTACGTCGTAGCGCTGCTCACAACCGTACGGGACCGAGAGTTCGCGGCACTGCCCGATGACTGCATCCGCGCCGGAAGCTACGAACGAGGCGACACCGATGTTCCTGTGACGCGAATGCGCGGTTTCCTAGTCAAGAACGTGCCAGAGCCGCGCCCCGCCACCTGGGTCGTCAGCGAGGACGTCGTCCGCGCCGTTCAGATCATCAAGCGCCTGAAGAAAGCGTTGCACCTCGCGCCAAGAGTGCACCCGACCACCGGTGAGGAAATCCTCTTCCACCCTGGTCTGGGACTCGGTAAGGTCACCAAGACGGATTCGATGGTGCTTCAGTTCGAGTGGCTTCGTCGCTTCGAACGTGCCGGGGAGATCCTTTCCGATCGCGGCTTGATCGCTGCACTCCCTGAACTGCCAACGTGGCTGTCCCATCGAACAATCAGGATCACTGGAGTGCAGTGTTATGCGTCCCAGCCATGGGGCGACGCACTCGCAGCAGCCCAGGGGCATTGGTCCAGCCGGAAGGTGGCAGAGGGCTACTACGGCCACCTTCCAAACAGTGTCTACATCGCGGACCCAGAGTCCGTCGAAGAAGTTCGGCAGGTCGTCCTAGGTCAGACGCTCGTCGACGTCGCCGCCGACATCACGGAGCTTGGGTTGAGCGACGCGATAGGCGGCCGAGGTGCCCAACGGCTGGACGACACGCTCATCCGTTCGGACGCCTACAAACTCATCAACGAGCCTGTGACGGGAAAGCAGCTCGTCAAGCTCGCCAAGGGCAACAAGAACGTCGTTGCCGGCACGTTCACCATCTGCGTATTTGGCCCCGGCGGACTGTGCGGCGGCGTGACGGAAGCAAACTTCCGGCTCTGTCGACCGGGAGCCTGCAAGAATTCAGCCATGACGAAAGGGCAACGAGCCCGGCAGGAACTCGCACGGAGGGAGCACATCGGCCGTGAAGGCATCTTCGAACGCGCCCGAAAGAAAATCGAGGCAGACATGCCACAACTCAAGCCAGAGTTCGAGTCCTTTACGGATCCCGAGCTGATCGAGCTGATCCTCACAGAGCTGCCGGGAAGCTACGCGGCGGCGGCGCGGCGGCAGGTGGTCGCATGACGACGCACCGGGAGCTGGCCGCGATCCTCGCCACAGTCATGAGCGGCAGCGAACCCCTGCCAGTACCACTGCAAGCCGTCATCGCGGGAACACTGCTCTCAGGCAACGGCGAGCCTGTGAGCAAGGCTGGCATGGCGCGAATCGGCAAGTATTCACACGGAAGTGCGCACAAGCACTACAACGAGTTACTCGTCGCACTCCAACATCGGATCCCGCTCGAGGTCAGCCGAATGAACGACGACGACCGAGATCCGATCACCGTCACTCGTCTACGCGCTGAGCTCACTGAGCGCGACGCGACGATAGAAGCACTCCGAGAACAGATATCGACGGCGAGCGAGAACCTAGAGAACGTACGGCGCTACGCGCTGGCACTGCACCAGCATGTGCATGACCTCGAGGCCCAGGTCGCGTCTACGGAAGGTAGGCAGGTGCGGCCGCTTCGTATCCTCGAGTAACCTGCCGAGCTCGTCCCACGGTTCGGGCCCGAGTCGACTACTGTCAACGATCGACGACTACCTCGTCCGTTGCGTCCGGGGCGTCGAGGGCCTCGACCAGGTCGCCGAAGCGCAGCCCAAGTCCTTGTGCCAGCTTCCACCATGCCGTCAGCGACCCCGTCCGCTCGCCGGAAGCGAGATACTGCACGCTTCGCCGTTGCAGGCCAGACCGCGCCGCTAGCTCATCCCAGCTCAGACCTGCCTCGTGCCGAGCTTGCTGCACCGCGAGGCGAAGTGCCGGGAGGTTCGGCTCGCTGCGATCTGGCACCATTCGACGCTGTCGTGAAAACTGCCAGAGCGCAGTGAACAAATGTTCGCTATCTTGTCGAGCATGGCAATACGTGCTGCAAACAGGGCGAGCGCCGCATCGATGCGTCGGTACGACGCTCCAGGCACGCCACCGGAGGTCGTGCACACCGCAGGTTCGCGGTGGAGCGCTTGTGCACTGCCGGCACGCATCGCAGGGCTCGGCGGCGCTCAGGATCCCGCACGATTCGTTGACGTCGGCAATGTGCCTCACCCGAACACGCTAACGAGGAGGCCTCTGCGCCGCCGTGTCGGCCTGGTCGTCTTCGCGGGCGCCTTATGACGAGGGGAGGTACCGCGGACGAGCCTCCTGTGCGGTACGTCGACGCGACGGATTTCGGCGCTCATCCAGTCGAGTGGGTGCTTCTCGTGCATGGCCACGGGCATGTGGTGCTGACCGTGGAGGGTCTGCCCGTAGCTCGGGTCGAGCCGCTTCCCGGGGCAGCTCGACTTCCGCAGGTTAAGGCGGGGGAGCGGCTGTGACGCCGGGCGCAGACGGCGGTTCAAGGACCCGGCTGGTGAGGCTACCGATCTCGTTCATGCGCGAATCACCGCCCCCGGACCTCCGAGCGCTTTACGCCGAAGTTCAGGAAGGCCAAGCGGTCATCGGGGGTCTGAAGATGGGCATCGGCGCCCTCCCGGTCACGCGATGGGACCCGTCCTACGCTGCCGCCGGTTGGACGCTTTACGGTGCCGAGCTGACCCTCGACCAGGGTCATCCCTTCGGGTCGATGTTCTACCGCAACGACGACGATGGTCGGGTGCTGCGCGTCGGGGTGACGTGGCATCCACCGGTGCAGCGGCTCGAGTTCCCCGCGCTCCACCCGTCGAAGCCGGAGCTGACCTCCGATTGCACCGCTGAGGAGGTCGCTGCGGTGGTGTTGGATGCGCGGAGTCGGATCGGGACGCTTGTCGCGGTCAACGCGCAGATCGGGTCGTTCGTCGCCACTGAGGAGTCCGAGAACGCGATCCTCGACGCGTCCGGGCTGGGGCTCGAGCGGCTCTCCGAGGACGACCCACGGTTGGCCGGACGTGGTTCGGACCGGCCGTCGGAGCCGGACGGTGGTGGCGTTGATGGGTGACCGGCAGTGGGTGCAGGACATCCGCCATCACCAGAGGATCTTGTTGTTGCCGTTCGGGCTCGGGTGGACGATTGACATCACTCAGACGCTGGTGGCGTTGGCGGCGGCGGGGATGCCAGCGAAGGTGGAGGCGTTCGACAGGCTCCGGTTCGACGACGGCCGGTCCGGGTTCCTGTCCACCCCGAACCCGACCGCCACGATCAACGACGACGGCCCGCCGGCCGAACGTGACGAGGACCTCATCGTCCTGCCCGGCGGGTCCGAAGGTGGTGTCCTGTCGTTGGCGCGCCGGTACCCGGACCTGGTGGTCGTGAACGGGAAACGGCAACGCGTCTGGGCCAACGGCAAGCAGGTCTACGGCTCATCGATGGAGCGCGACGCGACACCGGGATGGCGGAACGTGTTCGCCGTCGCCCGCACCGTCACGATGCACGGCGGCAGCACCGCCGACATCGCAGCGCGAACCGGCCTGTCGGTCAAGCAGGTTTCGGAGGTGCTTCGGACGCTCGGAGATCACGTCGTGTCGACCGAGCGCGGTTGGGAAGCAGCCGATTTGGGCCAGCTCGTGGACTGGACGCTCGCCGCGTACCCGGGGCCGGGCGGGATCCGCACCTCCTGGCGACGCGACGACACCATCGACGACCAAGCAGACCAGCTCATCGGTCTCGGTGGATTGATGTCGGACCGGTGGGCGGCGCAGCAAACCGGCGTCTTCGTCCCACCAAACCGACTGACAGCGTTCTTCGCCCAGCACCCCGACATGCAGGCAGTCGGCTACAAGCCCGCCACCGCGAACGACATCACGGTGACGGTCGTCATCCCGCAAGACACCACGATCCTCACCGCCGAGGGGTGCTGCACGGATGACTTCATCACCGCGCATGTCATCTATGCCGACAGCTACGACGACGCGAATACGGACGCGGTGAACGGGCTGCGGCAGTTGCTGCGCTTCCGATCCGACCTCGCCCACGACCTCCGCTGGCACCCCGACAGCGGCGACGAGGACGGAACGGGCTGATGTTGCAGCTGCTGTCGCTGACGTTGGCGTTCGACGACACCCGGTTCTTCGGATCCGTGATGTTCACCGACACCGACCACCCCGATCAAGCACCGACAACCGTCCTCATCGACCACACCGACGAACCGCCTTGGTTTCGGCTTATCAGCGTCGACCCAGACGAGCAAGATCCGTCGCCCCCGGCGATGGTCGAGGCGCACCGGATCATGCGGTTCATCCTCCGCTACGCACCCGATCGCATCGGTCGCACCCCCGCCGACTTCCCGCAACCCTGACGGCCCCGCCCCCCCCCGACTGGAGATACCTGCTGATGATGCGTCTGGTGTCGCTGCATCTCTCGAACGACCGGATCCTCTGGGGCAACCTGCTCCTCGAGGACACCGACAACCCGGATGCGCATCTGACGCAGATCATGGTCCGCGCCATCGACACGGGACCCGGCTACGAGCTCTATGACAGGACCAACGCGGTTCTGTCGGACCTGAACGTGCCAGCGGTACGAGAGGCGAACCGCATCGTGCAGACCATCCTCATCCCCGCCTCCGAAATCGCCAGACGCGAGAAAGCAGTCCGGGCGGTCATCCACTCCGGCTACCTCGAAGGGTTCCCCGACGACATGCCCTGGCAGTCACAGCTGTGGAGGTACGCCCGCGGGGAAGTCACCCGGGAGCAGCTCAGCGCCTACGCCGACGACGGCCGGCAACTCACTCGCGGCTCCGACTCCCCAGTCGACCCGGCAGATGTTCCGGAGGACTGGTGGCGGAACACGCAGGCCCGCATCCGCCGGCACCTGCTCGATGCGACCCTCACCGAAGCGGAAGCCGCCGCAGCACTACAGGTCACCATCGATGACGTTGGTGAGCTGTTCGGGTCGAATCGACTCCTCAGCTTCGACCTCGAGGGCGAAGAACGCATCCCCGACTGGCAACTCGTGAAACCGGCCCTGCCCGAGTTCGGCGACCCGTCCAGTCTGCTACCCGGCCTCGACGTCCTCCTCGCCGCGGCACCGCAGCCGCTGCTTGACGCAGCGGCCATGACCGAGTTCATGACCACACCGCGCACCTTCCTTGAAGTCGACGACGAACCGCTGACGCCGTTGACCTGGATTCAGCAGGGGCGGCCGCTCGCAATGATCGTCGCCCTGTTCCGCGGACGGCAGTGGCGATGACGACCCACCGTCCGGACCTGTTCCTCATCAACGTCGCCTTCGACCTGCACGGCGTCCACGGTCACATGTACTTCCGCGACCCACCCGACACCGAACTCCGACAGGTCATCGTCCACGGCAGCGGCGACGCCGCCACCTACCGAATCGAACCCGCCCCCGGCGACACCCGCGACGGGTGGGACCCATTCCTAACCGAGGCGGGCTGGATCGTGGCGCTCATCCGCCCCGACACTCCAGAGGAGCGCAGCTGATGGGGCCCGCACTCGAATGGGTCGCCGCCGCTTACGGTGGTCGGCCGCAGATCACCATGCCGTACGGGCTCGGCGACACCACTGACCTCACTGACGCTCTCGCCGTTCTTAAGGTTGCCGGACACACCGCGGTCGTGGAGACGCACGACACGATCCGCCTCGCCGACGGCCGCCGCGCACGATTCCCGACCCTGACGCAGAGACCACGCGACGAGCCGGCTGTGCCCGCGGAAATGCTGTTGCTGGCGCCGCGGACGGTGACGACGACACAGATCGCACTCGCCGAACAGACCACAACGGTCCTCCTCGTCGACGTCGACCGACGACGCGTATGGGTCGACGGTAAACAGGTCCTCGGCAGCCACGACCGGTGGAAGGACGCAGCGCCGATCTACATCACCTTCGCCGTTGCGCGGATGCTCGCCGTCAACGGATCCACCTTTGACGGCCTCGTCCGCGCAGGACTCACGCCAGGGCAGGTCGACGACGCCCTTGCCAGGCTCGGCAAACGCGTCCACCGCACCGACATCGGATGGGAATCACGGCAAGTCGGTGGCCTCGTCGACTTCGCCATCGCCTGCTACCCGGGACCCGGCGGCGTCAGGACGCGGTGGACATCGGACGCGCCGCTCGTCGAGCAGGCGAAACGGCTCATCAGCGCTGGCTGCCGCATCTCCGGCCGCGCCATCTCCCAACGGCCCGGTTACCCGGCCATCAGCAAACGAGAGATGCCGTACCGGCTCGTCGCGTTCACCGAACACGAGGTCGACATGGGCTCGCTCGGGTTCGAACCGGACACCGTCGGCTACTCGGGCACCGAGCTGGTTCGACCCGCCGATCCCACCACCTTCCTGACCGCAGCAGCGGCCGGCTACACGGACCGCACTGACGACATCATCACCGCCAACACGTTGCTGCGAGCCGACATGCGCAACGACGACGACGCAGCATCACTCGAAGAAGTCCGCAACCGGCTGCAGTTCCTCGCCGACACCGGATACGACCTTCGGCACAACTTGCCGGACTAACGACGCCTCGACCGAAGGTGCGCAGCCGGCAGAAGGCCACGTCAACGAGGGTCGTCGCTGCGCCCATGCCCCTATCCTTGCGCGCCTGCCGAGATTGGAGGAATGACAGTGTCAGACCTTAAGATTCGGGCATGCAGGACGCCATCAATCGGGAACTCGCTACCCGGGCAATCGCCGCCGTCAACGCGGTCACGGCGCTCCTTCCCGAGATCGCGACCACCCCCGGGTACGTTACACGCCAGGAAGTACCCGAGTACCGGCTCAATGAGCATGGATGGCCATCTATCAGCAAGAGTCGCTTCGTGCACAGCACCGACGGTCCGATGGACGTAATGAGTCTTTTCACGAACAGAGGGACGGAAGGTAAGCCCAGACTCGACGCGTCTGAGATTGCCGAGCTTCAAGATATGATCGAGTTCGTCCTCGCTGACGGTGATTTGTGCGCACGCATCTCAGGCGCAGGCATCAACCCGGACGACGCGGCCATCGCACGCGTGTTCAAGACACTTGATGCGACCAGGATCGTCGCAACGATTGCCGAGCGGGTGTACGCGACCGGCCTCCCCGTCGAGACGGTGTACCGAGAGCACGAACGAGCACTCCTAGCGGACACGCTGCCCGTTGACGTGGTCGTGCCGATCACGCTGACGCAGCTTGACATCGACGAACCGCTGCACCTCGGAGACGACGTGTGGGTCGAAGCGCTCGACGAACCCACTCAACGAGCACGAGCCGTTGACCGCAACTCAAGCATCAACGCGTACCTCGTGTCGGCAGCAACGCACGCGGTGGTCCTCCGCAATCGTGAGGTCGACAACTCCGACGGTCCGCTCCCGCGGCGAATCCGGTTCGACAACGACCCACCATTCATAAGCGAGATCGACGAGGTTTTCCAAGCACTGGACATCGCAACAGAACGACAACTCGGATACGTCCAGGTGGCGCTTCGACCACGCGGTTGGGCCTACAGTTGGCTGAGCGATCTTCCTCCGATTGAGAACACAATTATCGCCTCGCGCTTACCTCCAGCTCTGGCGGATCACGGTTGGAGTCGCGCGCCGAAGACCATCAGCGCAGCACGCTGCTACCGCGCAGCCGAGGTCTTTCCTCGGTTACGTTCCACGAACGCTCGCGCAAAACTCGCAGCACGGCGACTGCGGCAAGCATCACTTCGACCACATCCCGATGACGCGCTCCTCGACGCCTGCATCGGGATCGAAGCACTCCTTGGGGAGGAACACGACGAGTTGGTGCACCGTATGGGGCTGCGTGCTGCGACCGCTCTCGCTGACAGGATGGACGCAGCGTTCGCGTACGACGTCCTCAAGAAGGTGTACAACCACCGGTCGAAAATCGTGCACGGCACAGAGCCGAAGAACTCAAGGATCACTTTGAAAGGCGAAGCGTGGTCCGCGTGGGCCGTCGCCGTCCTGCTGTTGCGATCGCTCCTGCAGTCGCACCTTGGCGAGGACGAACCTTGGACCGTTACCGATCTCGATCAACGCCTCTTCAAGTCGCTCACCACGTTCGCGCAGTCCGAAAAGTGAGCACGCCGAGAGCTCCCGCCATGCACCTGGTGCTTCAACCTGAACCGAGAAGGCGCGCGAGAGTGCGACCCTCCGATGTGATCCTCGTCCAGATGCGTTTGGTTCGCCGGTGAGCGGTATCGCAGTGCAGTTCATCGTCTCCGGAGCGGCCGGGGCTCTCTTCGTTGCCGCGGCTTCCGGTGTCCGCTCAGTGGCCGCGCAGCGCGCGCCTCGTCGTCGCGTCGAGGCGATCCGCGCCGCACAAGAGTGCCTGACGGTGCTCGGTGCGGACCACCCAGCTACGGAAGCTGTTGCTACCCATCAGCAGCAAGAAGCCGCCGCGCTAGCGGCATTAGTTCGCCGTAAAGCCCTCTCCCCACGCCGTTGGGCTGCCCTCGGTGTCGTCACCGGCGTCTTCACGCTCGGAGTGCTGCTGCTGGCCGTCGGAGCATGGTTGATCGTCACTGTTGCGCCTGCGGACACGGCACGGTCAGCGCTGTCGGGCGGATTCGTCGGCACAGCGCTCGGGCTCCTAGGGCTGTTCATCCGCTTCATTTACCGGCTCATCCGCAATTGGAGACACCTCGAATCGGACCCTCCTGACGAGCCCGAGCCCGAGCCTGAGCCCGTGGCCAGACCGCCTGTCGGTGCGGAGCGTGGCACGGACGACGACGTCAGATCCCAGCGAAGCGACGCTGCCCGCAGCTGAACGTCTAACGACTTTCAGCGTGAGCGACGTCGTCGCTGTCGCGTCTGGACCCGGTCGGTCCCAGGGCGGGCTGGCGAAAGATAGCCAGGTGCGGTTCACAGTTCACAAGGCTCATTGCAGGACTGCCTGCGGCCTGGATGGGGGATCCCCGGATGGGCGTTTAGGGCGCTACCGTCAGTGCTTGGGTGGGACGACGAGAGGTCCCGGAATAGGGGGCGCTGCAGATGGCAGAAGCGGACGACAGCGGGGTTGCGAGGCTTTGGTCAGACCGAGCTGCCGAGGTGCGCGGTACGCAGCTGATGTTGATCGGCTATGCGCTCTCCGGTCTGCCGCCGGCGGGATTCGTTGGTCCCGAGGACCCGCTGCTCCGGGCGACGCCGTTACCACGGCCCTTGACGACCGAGGCGAGGACACGATCACTTGACTGGTTACGGCAAGCGGCACTGGGCCTGCTACCGCGCCCGGCGCCGTCCGGCCCGCAGTACGGGCTGGCAGCGGACCAGACGCCGCAGGAATACATACTCACTCGCCCACTCGGCGACGTTCCATCCGAGTTTGACGTACCGTCGACCGCGAATCGTCTGCTTGCCAACATCGCGTCGTTTTCATCAGCTCGGTCAGCAGTAACGCTGCTGACCGAGTCGCTACGCGATGCGGACGAGCTGGTCCGTACCGTCGCGGCCGCGGTTCTGCACTCCTTGGGCCGGACCGACGAGGAGACCGTGCAGGTCATCCTTCAGACGGCCCGCCGCTCGTCAAACGCCACCGTGTCAGCGATCGGCAGCGTCATCGTCGACGCGTCCACTGGTCCCGACGAGACAGCGGATGACTTCGATGCGGACCACGACGACGTAGCCGACGACGGCAATCGATCGCCCGATGCCGGCGCCGACAGCGATCCCGCGTCATGCAGTGTGATGCTGCACGGGACGTTCGCGCGGCTCACATCTGCGCAGAAGCGTTGGTACGCGCCGTCGTCACCGCTTTCGAATCACGTCCGCAGCTACGCCTCACGCAACCTCTACGCTGGACAGGACTACCCGCGCTGGACTGCGGGTTTAAGCGACGCCGCCCGCGCGCAAGGAACAGCGGATCTGCTGCGGTGGTGTGCTCGGTACGGCCTCAGCGCGCTCGATACGGTCTACGCGCACAGTCATGGCGGCAACGTCGTCCTCGATGCGATCGAGCAGGGTCTGCGCGTCAAACTCCTCGTCCTACTCCACGTGCCGGTCATCGAGCGGAGCGCACGCACGTGGTTGAGGATAGAGCGGAACGTCGGCCGCGTCCTTGATCTCCGGACGGGACGGGACTTGGTCGTGGCAGCGGATCGTTTGCATCGGAAGGTGAACCGGCTGCCGCTGAGCGAGAACCGTCTGCCGCAGCTGCCGTGGGTTCACCAGCCGCAGCGCTCGGTACTGCACCTCTTCGACACAAGTCACCGGCGTTTCATCCAGCTGAAGACTTGGCGGAAGAACGCGATCGCGAACGATGTGCAGTCGGCTTGGCGCTTGGCGTGACGTGCGGCTGCGACGGTCTCACCAGAGGGCTCCCCGGTGTGCGCTCACATCTCGCTCGCTACCGGTGCTGCTCGCCAGCGTGGTGTGCGACAGCGCGGATCCCGTGCGCAATGTTCCGCAGGTGCTTGTTCGGGTCGTCGTTTGATCCTTGCGCGTCTGCTCCGGTGTACGGCCGTGGAATGATCGTCGGCCAGTCGGTGAGGTCGTATGGGTAGCGTTCTTCGTATTGCTGGGCTTCGCGGTCGCTTCCGGGCTGCCACTGATACGTGGCGATGACGGTGTCGGCTGCTGGAGCTCCCTTGGCACCACGTGGCTGAGCTTTCGGGTCGTCGGGCAGGTGCCAGAAGAGCCGGCGTCGGGCGCCGGGTGATAGGTCGAACGGTTTGGCGAATACCCGAGCGAGCGCTGCGCTGACGGAGTCGTCCTGGTACTGAGCACCGAAGACGGAGTCTGCGAGTCTGATGCGGATGTTCCGCGCGGTGGTGCGTCCGAAGTTCTCGATGACGAGGTCGAAGGATCCGCCGCCGGCGATGCTCGGTACGACGTCCATTCCGACGTAGGGCCGGGTCTGGTCCTCGCTGTCCTGCGCCTCGCGGAGCGCGGCGGCTGCGATCTGCTTGCTGTTCTGCCGGACCTGGATGGCTGCGGGGATGAGCGCAAAGCCGGCCAGTGCGGCCGCGAGCACCGCTGCGATCGCGCCGACCCATGTCGGGACGAGAACGGGGTCTGCGCCTGAAGCTAGAAGAAGCATGGCAGCACCCTACGATCCATCACGGACATCGGCAGTGACACGGTGCAGCACCGGCACCCCACGCTCGATGAGCCGATCAATACCTACGACGATCTTCCTTCAAGGGGGTGCGTGACGCTGCTTTGAACGGGGTGGAGCGACTTGGGTGGCTCCGACGGGTAGCCGGAGCCACTCGAGTCGCCGCAATAGGCGCTATCCGCGGATGTTGCGCGGGTCGTTGCCGGGTGCGATGGTGTCTTTCGCGCGGATCTGACCATCACGGCCGTGGATGTTCAGCTCGCCGCCGCCAGCGTTGCCGATGATCTGCCGGCCCCGGTCGATGGCTGCCGCCTGCGTAGGCGTGTGTGCGGACACGCGGCTCGCGCCGGGTGCCGTAACGTCCCAGCCGCCGTTGGGGTTCTGGACGACGTGTCGGTCGTTCGAGTTCGTCATGATTGTGTTCCGTTCTGCCGCGACTGCGGCGAGATGGGGGGTCGCCGAGATGCTGCTCGCCGACCACCGCGCTGAGGGTGTTGTGGTTACGCGCCGACGGCGACGAATGCGTTCGTCTGCACGTTCGTCGCGGCGCGCTGCGCGTTCGCGTGGGATGCGAACGCTTCACCGGATGCCGCGACCTTGTCGCTGGAACGCCATGCCCGCCACCGCCAGGTTGCGCCGGTGTCGAGGTACACGTCGTACCGGGCCATCAAGGACCCGGTTTTGAACGATGTGGCAGCGCGCTGCGCGTTCGTGGGCGAGGCGCACGTCTCGCCGGCCCATGCGACCAGTTCGTTGTTCGCGGCGTAGAGCCACCACGACCACTGGCCGTTTCGGGCAGGTTTGATCTTGAAACGGAGGGTCACTGTGCCCTCTCCTTTCCGTGTCTGCAGCGACGATGCCGTCGCTGCGAAAAAGGTGTTGCCGGACGTCGGCAACGAAGGAGGTTCAGCCACGGAGTCGTGGCTGCGAGACGTCAGCTCCTGTGATGGAGGCGACGTGCGAACGGCGGTCGGTTGTCGACGATGTCGACACGCCCAGACGTGGCAGAGAAACCCGCATCGTTCTGCGGCGTATGACGTGTATGCCGTCCCGATGGGTACAGTGAGACTCAACCGGTGCGGGTGACCATCTGGCGTCTCCAATCTGAGTTCGAATACACGGTGAGCGCTTGGGCCTAGGAAACTTCGGCGCGAACTGTGTGGAGTGACAGCCCTCGACTGGAAGATCCGGTCGGGGGTTTGTTGCTGTTCGGGCGGGTGACCGCCCTCACAGCTTCAACGGTACATGTAGTGGCCGACACCGGGACCGACCACAAGAGAAAGTGTTACAGCCGTGTAGTTCTCCACAATGTCCTCCGCAGCGTGGACAGGTCGGTGTACCCCGGAATACCGCCAATCTGGACGCCACCACCGACACTCCTCCACATGCGCAGGACGACTCTCTGCACCGCTGTGGACAACGCTCGGTCGGCGTGTCGCGACGAGCGCCGTACGCCCTCAACGGCGTCACGAGGCAGGCGCCAGTTAGTGAAGGCGTTGCGCTCCCACCACGGTCGACTGCGACGGCGGCATCCACACGGACGCGCCGGTGCGGCGCGCCGCGGCAGCACCACCGCTGCTGATGCCCGCCAAATGCGAGCAGCCGCGCCTGCAGTGGCGACGCAGATGCGCATTTGACACAACCGGCGCGTACACGCCGTCGAGCGGCCCGCCGCAACCAGCTCATCGTCACAACAGGGGTGGCGACGGCGCACGTCGACCTGCGGATTGCCACCGCCAACGACGCCGTGACACAACTCCGCCCCGCCCTCCACGCGAGGAGCAGGTCCAAGAGCAGGTGCCCGGATATGTCTGGCTGCCACGAAAACGACCTCGATCCGAACGAGCACCTCCGCGTGCCGCTCTGACCACCCTCCTACGAGCGGAGGTCCCGCGCCCTCTCTTCCGCCACTCGATGGCGGACGCTACTTCTCCACACCCACGCCTCGAGCTTCGTCTCGCCACGACCCGCTTCCACCCAGACCGCGTCACGGGTCATGCTCCGAGCAACCGCGTCGTCCCGGCGAATCAACCGATCCGGAAGCTGGAACCAGACGTAAACGGGCAGTGGCTCTTCCAGCTCACGCGCATCGGGGCCGCGTGCTGCTTCCTCTAACGAGAACGGCTGCGGCGGTACCCAACGACCCGAACGACGACGACTCATGGCTTGGATCGTAGGAGGGAGCGCCGACGCTTGTGGCGCGGCCGTATAAGGCACGCGCAATGAGACTGGTCTCGGACCACCTATGTGAGACGGGGCGCCCAGACTCACGCAAGTCGATAGGCCTCAGCGGCCAGGAGAGCGGAGCGCCCAATCAAGGACCGTCTATCGGACCCGCAAGGAGGGGCTGTCCCGAGACGTCCACCCCTTGCCGTGCGAAGGGCAATCTGGTTGCAAGGCACGAGTGCGTGGATGCCGCCAGGACCGTCAGCACGATCAGGGCCGCCGTACGCGAGCCGATGGTTCACGCCATCCAGATCCCGTACCGACGCATCATTGCCCCATAGCTGACTCGGCACTCACTACTGGGTCGGGGGATTCTGGTTTCGAGGGAGTTCCTCGACCCTGGCTCGGAGCGTCTCGATGGTGCTGACGTGGTTGACGAGCCGGATGATGAGGGGTTTGAACTCGCCCGTCACGGATCGAGTCCAGGCGGCGGGGTTCTCCCGTTGGTTTGGGGGGAGTGGTTTCCACCCCACACCGCCATCGACGAGGGGGAGAGGCCAGACGGCGTGGAGGAGTTCGTTGCGGGTGTGAGCGTCCGTACGGGCGGCTGCGACCTCTGCTCGGAGGGCGTGAATGAGCTTCGGAGGTGCTGACCGTCGAGCGGGTATGCCCGCTCGTGCGATCTGGTCGAGCTCGTCGAGGACAGCGCCAGCGGGACGTCCGGCCCACGTGCTCTGCGGGTCGGTTCCGACGGTCGAGAGCAGCCCGTGAAGTTTGCTCTCCACGAGTGCGGACAGGAGCGCGACGCGGGCGATCGCTGCGGCGAACTCGTCGGGGATGGGGCCGCCGAACATTGTGTCTGGGACGCCCCACCGATCGGCTCCTGTGTTCATGGGGTCACCTTGCCATGCCTCGTAGGAGCTCGGTGGCTCACGCGTCATGGTGATCAGTTGTGAGACAGGGCAGACGCAGCTCCCGAGTGTTAAGCGGATGGCGTCTGTTAAGCGGATGGCGTCGTCGGCAACCACAGCAGCGCGGTTATCGGTGTCCGGTAGCCGATCGGCTATCGAGACGCCGAGGTCGGCGAGGTGTGCGCTCGGAGTGTTCGCCGATCGAACCTCGAACACGGTGCACCTGGTCCCCGAGGGCGCGGTTCGCGTGTCGACGCACTGGGACGCTGAGACGAGTGTGGCCAGCCGCCCGACGAGGGCGGCTGGCCACTCACCTGCGACCCTGATCCGGCGCAGGTGCCGTTCACTGTAGAGGGCCGGCGGTGGCCCGTTTCACCGGCGGTGCTCTCCCCGCGCCCATCGGGTACACACCCGTGCCGGAGCAGGGTTGCTGCCGGGGGAGAGGCGGGGCCGTGCAACCCGAATGCGCGGCCCCGCCTCGGGGGAGGACCACTCCCCATGGACGGGTCGGATCAGGAATCCCGTCGACAGCACTCATCTCATCATGTTTGTGTAACGGTCGGGGCAACAACTGCCGGTGACCGATCGGTTCTCGAGACGCTCATTGTGCGGCAGCGCATCCGGATCGCGTTCGGGAGCCCGCCCGTGGGTTCTGCGCCGAGTACGGTCGGGCGCGGGCATCGGGCTGTCAAGGCGGCTGGTGTCCGGGCGGGAAGCTCACCACTTCCCAGCGGGCCGGGATCGAGCGTTCATCCTCTCTCGGCCCGTCCCTGGAGCACTTCACGCTGCGGGCGCCGTCGATGTCGGCGGGTGACTGGGGCGGTGCGTCGGAGGGTCGGCAGTCAGCTCAGGAAGGGCGGCCTGGGGGTTGCGGGTTTCGTGGTGGTCTCTATGCTGGCGGCAGTAGTAGCCCGAGACCCCGGCTGCAGCGACTGTTTCGTCTTCACTGCGTGCGCAGTGGCCGCGTTGCGGGCTGGCCGGGTGTTCCTCGCTCGTCGTCCGGCTGGCTCGTTGGGGTGTCCCGTGGTGTTCGCGTCTCGGGGCTGGCGTCGGCGGTGGTGGTCCGTGTCGGATGATGCGGGGTGCGGCTGCCGGGGTCAGGTAGGGCGGGCAGGCGTTGCCGACCAGCGACCCGAACGCCGATCGGCAACGCCTCCCTGGGTCCTGACCTGCTCAGGTGGACGCAACCCTAACCCCGCACCGGCCCCCTGCATGCGGAGTTGTCGTACGGAGTGTCCGCGACGCGATGCCCATCCATCGGCAGGACTAGGTGATCGCCGCCAGAGCGGCGTCAATTACTTGATTTGGCGCTGGCCTGCTGTCGGATCTGAGGGTGCTCCTCGATCTCCGCCTCGCGGTCCGAGCCGCCTTAGGGGCGGTAGTCGCGGTTCTTTTCTGGAGGGTCGAGAGGTAGTTGTCGCGGCCACTGTCGCCCTTGCATGCCTGAAAACACGGCGATCACAGATCGGACAACGGCGCTGGCCACGGTGCTCCACCACCCGCGCTTCCTGGGGTCGGCGAAACCATCGTCGCCGTAGGGGCGGTCGTAATCAACGTCACCCATCAGAGCCTCCTAGCCCGCGCTGCGGTGCGTTGATAGTACGTCGGGCACCGAGAGACCTGGCGCTGGTGGTGGTGACTGCTGATGGTGTCGCCTGTCGGGGAAGTGGAGGCGGGTGGACGCTGAGTGGGTATCCGGCTTCGGAGCGGTTGGGTCGGTGGGCGAAAGGAGCAACCGATGAAGCACATCCGCTACGACCACTCCACGATTCTCACGAGCGACGACGTCGCTGATGCTGTCATCGAGTACGCCGCGGCACTTGCTGGCGGCGATCGCGCCGACACCGTCGCGATTCCCGCCGTGGCCGAGGACGGAACGATGACCACAACGAAGGTGCTCATCGGGCCGGCCAGCGAGCTCGTCATCGAAGACGCTGAGGAAGATGACCTTGAGCTCGAGAACGACGAGTTCGTCGCTCGTCTCCGCGCCGCAGCGGAGACGTTCGGCCACAGCGAGCCGATCCATGCCGATACTCGCTCCGACCTGACCCCGGACGGAGACACTCGGGCCGTCGGGTAGGCAGCACTATGACGCCGTCTACGACGTTCGTGTGAGCTCGGCGCTGCGTGTGCCTGAACGCGTTCGTGTCAGGAGCGCACAGCCTCCGGTGACTCGTCGCGGAAGAAGTCGCCGTCTGGTGTCGGCACATCAAGCGTGCCGGTGCGGCCCCACTGTTTGCGGGCCGACCTCACTGTGCCGATCCGGGCGGGTTCGACGTTCTCGTTACTCGTGTAGCTGCTCATGGTCGATCTCCTCCTCGACTGCCCGTGAGTCCTCATGCCCCCCCCCGTTCGAGGGTAGCGAATCGGCCATGACGTGGGCCGTCGCCGCCAGAACCGGCTCTTGCCTTTCGAACCGGTGATCCACGGGTTACCGTCGACGCGTGGCACTTACCGACCCGCCTGCAGAACACCATCCGGAGCCCTCAGCGCTCTCACCTGCGTCCGCGTCCGCGCACGACGCGGATCTGCCCGGCGCGACAATTGGTGGCAGCAGCGAGTACCAGTCCACCGCGCACATTCCCGACGACGTCGCAGATGACGGTCCGGACGAGGTCCTTCTCCGTCCCGGGCGGCATGCCTCGTAGCTGATCGGTTGGCGGTCAGCTCTGTGCCCGCCGTTCGGGCGAGTGCGGGCGATGCGCCCCGCGGAGGGGCGCACAGCCCGTATGCATGACCATGGTCGTCCCTGTTTTCCCCGAGGTGCTCCCCATCAGAGCGATACGCAGGTTGTCGCATGCAGGCCTCGGCAATGAGGCGTTCCGCAGCGATTTCTGAAGCGTGTGCCGGACCGGGCCGACGTATCGCTGCGACGCGCTGATTGTCGACGATGAGCGCCTGTGGGTAGGCGGTGGATCGAAGTTCAGAGCTATTGCAGTGGGCGCGGATGCTGCGCACGGCGCTCTGGCTTCGCCGTCGGCGGTACACGCAGGTGTGGGCCGTTCCGATGAATCGGAGCAGCCCACAGTCACCCAGATGCCAGTTGGGAGTTGGCGAGCAGCTGCTCGCTGGCACACCATCGGTTAGGAGCGGTGGGGCGTTTCGTGCCCAGAGGTCAGTTCGAACGCCCGTTGATATCGCGGCGATCGTCGTCGTTCCAGTCGGGCTTGCGAACACCAGCCTTCGCGATGCCGCGGCTGACGACGTAGGCGGCCGTCACGATCGCGACGTACAGCCAGGCCTGATCGGCGCCGAATCCGGTGTGGCCCTCGTCTGCGTTGTCGACGACCGCCGACGCGATGAGGATCGCGATCGACACGACCAACCAGGCGTAGAACTCGGTGGTCTTGAGCGCGGACTTGGTTTCGTTCCATGTGGCCCGGACGGCTGAGTCGTGTCGTGCGGGGTTACCTGTCGTATTTGACATTGTCGCTCCTTCTGATCTTCGCGACCGCAGATCGGTGGCGTCGTGGCCCCAACAGTTGTCTTACCTGGCTGGTTACTTACTCAGTTTGAGTTCTCAGGTGGGGTCGGGGAGCATGGGTTTGTCCACCATGCGACAGACGGGATGACATGACCTCCGACAATCAGGCTCCTGGGACGTCTGATCTGTTCGCGCACCAGCCGCGTACCGCCGCTGGTGCAGCGGCCATCTTGAGCCTGGAAGCCCTCGGCGACAGCGTCCACGACGCGGACGAGCAGGCGCTGCGCGCGCTGGGCATGCTGCCCGTTGATGCTCTTGCGTTGCGACATCTGGTGCTCGCGCGCCGTGATGGACGAGCACTGAAACCAACGCAACTCGCCCGGTTACTGCACTTGTCGACTGCTGGGGTCACAAAGCTCATCGACCGACTCGTGCGTGACGGTCGGGCAGAGCGGCAACCCAACCCGGTGGACCGACGCAGCATCATCGTGACCGCCGCCGGCACCGCGGAGCAGGACCTGACACGCGCCTACGGTCACGTCCGTACTCCGCTGGTCGAGACCATCGATACGCTCACTGAGGATGAGTTGACGGCGGTGCAACGATTTGCGTCCATCCTCACGGATGCCCTTCGACAGGACGCCGTCCCCGCCACCTCGTCCAACGGCTAGCCGAGCCCCGAGTTCACCCGCGGCAAGGCCTCCCACAGAGCACAATCCTCATCGCGAGGACGAGGACGCGGCCGATCCCAGCGCAGAGCTCAACCGGCTCGACCGCTCGACCGCTCGACCGCTCGACAGGGTCGCAGCGGACACCCGAGCGAAACGGGCGTTCCGTAGCCGATCGGCTATCGGCTATCGGAACATCTTCACGCCGGTCAGCGGGACGAGAAGATCATGATCACTGGGCTTCGACGCATGAACCCCGTTGTACTCGGTGGCCGTATGCCGATCGGCTACTGAGACAGCCCTAGGATCGCTGGATGCAGCTCGAGCGGCCGTCCGAACGGCTCTTCCGATCGTTCCAGCAGTCCATGCTCGAGTGGGAGGGTGCGCACCAGGACGGTGCCGGCATCCGTGACGCAGCCCTGCTGGCGACCAAAGGCGGATTCGCTGAGTGGGTGATGCAGCTGCGTGCCGAGGAAGACGTCCCAGCGGGTGAGGGGTTCGTCACCTGTAGTTACTACTGGATGGTCGAGGGCGACGAGTACCTGGGAAGCATCGCGCTTCGCCACGAGTTCAACGATTTCCTGCGCTGTTACGGCGGCCACATCGGCTACAGCGTTAGGCCGAGTGCCCGACGCCGAGGTATTGCAAGTCAGGCACTCCAGGGCGTGCTACGCATCGCTCACCGACGTGGACTGTTAGAAGTGCTGCTCACCTGTGAGGCGCAGAACCTCGGGTCCCGCCGCGTTATCGAGGGCAACGGGGGCCGGTTCGAAAACGAGGTGACCGACGCCGCCGGACGAGTGTTCCAACGTTTCTGGATCTCGACCGAGACGGAGCGTGCCGAGCTGCATCGCTGAAGGATCGGGAGCCGGACGGGGCGATATACTGTCAGCGACAGAACCTCCGCCGACCATGGCGGAGGTTTTCTTGTATGAGCACCCCATCGCCCCTGACCATCACCACCGCCGACGAACGACACCGCCCTCAGCTCGAACAGCTCTGGACCATGTTCCGGCACGAGATGTCCGCATTCACCGGCACGCTCCCCGATGAGCGCGGCCGCTTCCGCCAAGAACGACTCGACGCCGGCCTTGCGGAGCCGGGCTGGTCGGCACACGTAATGCACCTCGGACCGCACCCGGTCGGACTCGCGGTCCTCCGCGGCCTCCACGAAGAGGAACACATCATCAGTAGCTTCTTCATCGCGCACGGAGCACGACGCTCTCGCATCGGACGTGCCGCCGTGATGGAACTGACCGCGGCGCACCCGGGAAGATGGGCGGTGGCCTACCAGGACCGCAACGAAGTAGCAGCGAAATTCTGGCACACGGTCGCGACCGAAATCGACCCGACGTGCACGTTCGAGCACCACGCCGTCCCGGGCCAGCCGGAGCTACCCGCCGACTCCTGGGCCCGATTCGGTGTCCGATAGCCGATCGGCTATCGGACGGCTGGCTCCGTCAGCGCACTCGCTCCAGCTGCAGCTCGGCGGCGCTTCCGTCCTGCTACGCAGTGATGCCAAGCTGCGCGAGAACGGATTCATCGCCGATGGTCTGCAGGTTCCACGTCGGGCGCTTGAAGGCGCCGCGGGAGAGGCGGACGCGCTGTTCGTCGACCGGTTGCCCGTGCCGAGGTGATACCCGCGTGACCCCGTTCGGCTCATAGCCGAGCTTGTAGGAGACGGTCAGTGACGGGGTGTTCCAGGCCGCAGCGCTCGACTCCGCCCACTCGGCACCCAGAGTGTCGAAGGCGAACAGCAGGAGGGCGGCGCGCATCTCGGTGCCGATGCCGTTGCCTTGGGCGCGTCGTGTCAGCCAGGAACCGGAGCTCACAGTTCGGCGGTCCGCGAAGTTGAACGCGGCGAGGTCTTGTGCCCCGATCACCTCGCCGTTAAGGATGACGGCGAGTTGGATCGTCCAGTTCTGCGGGGAGACCTGGCGCAGACGCCACTGGTGCATCGCGAGATTCCGCGGCAGCTCCTCCGGTGACGCATCGGTCCAGGGGAAACCGAACGGCATGCGGTCCGGGTCGTGGATGCCATCAAGAGCGGCCTGTGCCAGGGCCGGGAGGTCCTGGTCCCGCACCGGACGCAACACCAGCCGCGGGGTTCGGAGTTCGAGTCCGAACAGCGGCCACAGCTTCTCCAGTTCCATACCGGGACGCTACCTGCGCCGGTCACTGCAGCAAGGCGTGTTACGCGCCCGGCCGCTGAGTAGCGCCCCTTGGATCTGTTCTCTCGCCGCGCCCGGTGACCGATCGATTGTTGGGATCAGGCGAGGCGCTTTCCAGATCATTCTCAGGGCTGGGCCATCGACTCGGTGAAAGCCGTGATCGCGCGGTCGGTGCGCGTCTGATCCGAGGTCGCGAGGAGGTCCAAGAGAGCACCTCGGAGAACAGCGAGTGCGACTGTCGCTTCGGCCCGCGACCCGGGGTTTCCCCGGTCCAGGAGCGTGAGCCAGTCGTTCACGGTCTGCTCGGCGAACCCGCCCCACGGACCGTCGGGATCGACCAGCGACCGACTGTACGACTCAACCCACAGCCGAAGGACCGGCCGGTGCGCTTCGGCGGAGAGCCAACGCCAGAGCGCCAGCGTCGTGGTCGCCAAGTCGGCGTCAGCAGGAGCAGCCGAGCGGAGTGCATCGAGTTCCTCGCGACGAGCACGCGCCAGGATCGCACGGATCAGACCGTCCTTGTTCCCGAACAGGAACATCAGCACCCGCGTACTCGATCCGATCGCAGCAGCCAACGGGCGCAGGGACGTGGCTGCGAGGCCGTGCTCGAGCACGTACACGTACGCGGCATCCAGGAGCTCCTGCTCACGCGGGGACGGGTTTCGCGGTCGCTCGGTCACTCGAGTAGCGTACCGTTGCACTGACACACTTGTGTCAGTGGAACGATCCGCCGTGAATGCGTCGGCGGAGGAAGCGAGCATCGCGATGCGTACGGCGATCAACCACACCGTGACGATCCGGGCTGCGAGCGAGCCCGGCGACCTCGGGTGGATCGTCCAGGCCCACGGTGAGGTCTACGCCGCCCAGTTCGGCTGGGGTGTTGAGTTCGAGGCCTTCGTCGCGCAGATCGTCGGAGCCCACGGCGCCGCCGTGAACCCACAACGGGAGACGACGCTGATCGCTGAAGTCGACGACGAACGGGTGGGATCCGTCATGGTCGCGCCGTCCGCTGAGGAGGAGACGGCGCAGCTGCGCGTCCTGCTCGTGTCTCCCGGTGCCCGCGGACTCGGTGTCGCGACCCGGCTCATCGACGAAGCCCTCGCGTTCGCTCTGAGGGCCGGGTACCGGAGACTCACCCTCTGGACGTCGTCCAACCTGACGGCTGCGCGGCGACGCTACGAGCAGGCAGGCTTCCATCTGGAGTCGGAGACCCCGGCGCTGCTCTTCGGCACCGCCGTCGACGAGCAGACCTGGGCTCTCGAGCTCTGAACACGACCAGATCGGAGAAGGATCATGCACGCAGTCCTCGAGTACACCTACGTCGACGACTACCTGGAGCGTCGCGACGCGTTCCGCCAGCAACACCTCACTGCAGCGTGGGCTGCGGCGGAGCGTGGTGAGCTCCTCCTCGGCGGAGCCGTCGGTACCGGCGACGGACCATTCAGTGCCCTCATCGTGTTCACCGGGGACGGCGCCCTCGAGCGCGCTCGCGCCTTCGCGGAGACCGACCCGTACGTCACCGGCGGACTCGTCGAAGCATGGACTGCGAAGCCCTGGACCACCGTCGTCGGAGCCGCAGCCTCCACCCCCGTTCGGCCAGATTGACCAAGGCGCGGGCGGGCGGGGCCCGTATCGGTTCACCATCGGCTATCGAGACCGTAGTAGCGCTGACCGCGTCGTCCGATATCCGCCAGAAATGGACCCACGGCTCGGATGAACTGAGCGGGTGAATAACAGAACCACGCAGGCCGCCGCCTTCCACACGCTCCACCAGAACCCCGCACACCCGCTCCTTCTCGCCAACGCCTGGGACGTAGCAAGCGCCCGACTTGTCGAGAGCGCGGGTGCGCGAGCCATCGCTACCACCAGCGCAGGTGTCGCGTGGTCGCTCGGTCATGCGGACGGTAACGCGCTCGGGCGCGATGAGGCCGTCGCGGCCCTCTCTCGGATCGCTGACGCGGTGACCGTGCCGATTACCGCTGACATCGAAGCCGGCTACGCCGATGACGCAGCCGGCGTGGAGCACACGGTCGACGCAGTTCTCGAGGCCGGCGCGGTCGGCATCAACATCGAGGACGGCGCACTGCCCCCAGCCGAGCTGACAGCTCGTATCGGCGCGGCTCGACGTGCAGCGGATCGTGCCGGGGTGCCGACGTTCATCAACGCGCGGACGGACGTGTACCTCGCCGGCCTGGTCGCGCCGGAGCAGCGCCTCGCTGAGACCCTCCATCGGGCGCACCGGTACCTCGAAGCAGGAGCAGATGGTGTCTTCGTACCTGGAGTTGGCGACGCCGACACGATCAGGGCGCTGGCTGGGGCGATCGACGGCCCGCTGAACGTGATGGTCGGTCCCGGCTCCCCGAACACCGCGCAGCTCTCAGAACTCGGAGTGGCCCGCGTGAGCGTCGGCTCGGGCATGGCACAGGCCGCGTACGAGATTGCTCGATCGGCCGCTACCGAGCTGCTGACTGCTGGCACGTATGGGACCTTGGCGTCGGCCGTCGACTACGGCGAGCTGAACTCGCTGTTCTGACGAGGCCAGCGACTCGCGCCTGGCGGGCATTCGAAGGAAGAGGCCCAGCGTCGACTGACGTTGGTCGTCTTCGCTCGTCGAATGTCTGCCTCGGCCGGTCCGAAGGTGGATGGTGAAGGTCTCGGTGGCCGATCGGCAACCGGACGCAACGGCTGGCCGTGCTGGCAGTCACGGCCGTCTATCCACTTAGCTGATCGAGTGAGGGGGAACGTCTTCGGGTGCTGCTCCGACGTACCTCGCGAGTGCGCCGAGGTTGTCTCCGTGCTGCCAGCGGTGGGCAGCGAGTCCAAGGTGCTTCGCCGCCACGACGTTCGCGTAGGTGTCATCGATGAAGATCACTTCGCCCGGTTCGACCTGTAGGTCAGCGAGCACGTACTCGAAGTACCGCGCGGAGGGCTTTCCCGCTCCGAGGTTGCACGAGTAGTAGCTGCGGTCGAACCGCCCATCGAAGGCGAGCGTGGTGCCCATGAAGCGGGCGCGGCCAGGGTCCTGGTTCGTTGTGAGAGCGACGCGACGTCCTATGGAGCGCCAGCTGTCCACGAGTTCGAACACGTCCTCGTGCAGGTGAATGCTCTCCCGCAGCCGCACATAGACCTCTCGGGGATCGGCGTCGGAGCCGACCGCTTGTAGGAAGTCGCCCAGCACGGGGAGCACTTCCTGTCGTCCGGTGATCACCGGACCGTCGCTGCGGAACGTGTCAGCTAGCCAAGCCTCGGCCGCGTCTCCTGCGACCTGTTCGAGCGCGGTAACGAAGGGCTGCTCGGGAGACTGTAGGACGCCGTCGGCGTCGAGCAGGATCCACTTGTATCCCGCACTCCGCGTGGTCGAGTTCATCGGCCGAGGCTATCGACCCCACCCAGTACCGGCAGGGGATCCCTCAACGGTCTCCTTGCCCGAATGCCCCGACATCTCTGCGTGTACCTGCGAGACTCGCAGGATGGACCTCGACGAGCTCGGTCAAAGGATCTGCATTGTGGGGCCGTCCAACAGTGGCAAGTCGACCCTTGCGGCTGCTGTCGGCCGAGCCCGCTCGCTGCCGGTCGTGCACCTCGACCAGTACCGACACCTACCCGGAACAGACTGGTTCGAGCGACCGGACCTTGATTTCGAATACATGCACAACGAAGCGATGAGCACCGATCAGTGGGTCATCGAGGGCAACTATTCGCGTTGGTTGCCAGACCGGTTGCGGCGAGCAACCGGTCTAGTGCTCCTGGATGTCTCGACCGCCGTCGGCATCGTCCGCTACTTTCACCGCACCCTCTTCGAGCCCGACCGCGCCGGACGCTTGGAAGGCACTCGTGACCGTGTCCGCGTCGACATGCTGCGCTTCATGCTCGGGCCCGCTAGGAGGAATCGGCTCCGTTATCGGCATGCCTTCGACGAGTTCGAAGGGCCGAAGGTGTTTCTGCCGGACCGCGCTGCCTTGGAGAGCTTCTACCGCCGCAACCGACTGGCCCGTCGAAGCCGATGACCGTGTCCGATAGCCGATAGCCGATAGCCGATAGCCGATAGCCGATAGCCGATAGCCGATAGCCGATAGCCGATCGTCAACCGGTCGGTTCGCAGTCCGCAGAGCATGTGGATCATCGGCGGCAGTCATGAATCTGGCGGGTCGAGCCGGTGAGGCCGCGGCGAGGGCTAGGAGCTTTGAACCCGTAGGTGTAGCTGCGCTGTGTGCCCGTCGACCCTAAAGACAGTTCGGTAGCCGGCCGCTCCATCGGTCCTCACCACTGTCATCTGAGGACGTAGGTGCGGGGAGATGAGATCGGCGAGGAGTCTGCGGAAGGTGCGCTCTGATCGGTCGGCGGTGAACATTTCGACGCTCAGGACGTCGGGGTGCGTCCGCCAGAGGTCGATACTGCGGACTTCGTCCATCCCGAGCGCCCCTAAACGGCGTATCAGCGGGCTGATGAGCGCGTCGATCCTTCTGTCGCGATGTTCCAGTTCGCCGAGTTCGGCAGCGGAAAGGGTATGGCCGGTTCGGTCTGCCTGCAAGTCCTCCTCCGGGTCGTGGACGGCGCATGCGTCCTCGAACGCGGCGACGTCGACACCGTGGACTCGGACAGCGCACTGCTCGTGAAGTAGGAAGAATTCAACGGTATCGGGTTGGGTTCGGATGCTGCGGTACCGCAGGCCAGGATGACCGTTGGCCAGGACACGGTCCTCGGGGTACCAGGTGGGCAGGGCACCGACCAGGCCGCGGAGGAACCCATCCGAGTGCTTGGTGAGCCACACCTCGAGCGCATGCTCGGTGGGTAGCAGGCGGTGGATCCGGTAGTCATCCGGATATCCGCCGACGGCGTGCAGGTAGCCGAGGCCGTGGAACACAGCACCCTCAAGGCGGCTCTGCGCGTCGGACGGTGCAGGCACTACGACGTCGTCGGAACCGACGGCGAGCACGTGACTCCGTGCGAGGTGGTAGGGCTCGTGCAGCAGTCGCGAGCGGAGGAGGGCACGGCGCTGAAGACGGGCGTGTGTAGACATGGTGCTCCGAGACGCTCCGACCAGCGTGCTTCTTCGGAGGTCGACACCTCAGGGGATTCGACGTGGGACGTGCCCAGCTGCGTCCGAGACGGCTTCGCCGGTCGCGCATCGGTCGGGACGCGCGAGGCCTGGCGGCTGGCCGCCGCGGTAAGGCTACGGCGCGAAGATCAGGCGCCGCAACCATGTCTGCACCTCCTGCGTCGCTTCCACCCCTGCCCAAACATTCCGATAAGAACCATTATCGGAACTGACCCGGTAGCCGTGCGTAGGCTCCAACCACACGACGAGGAGGCTCCGATGGCGGTTGAGGTAACAGTGGGTGGCGGTCCGACGCTGGAGGCGCGGGATCGGATGCGGCAGCAGGAGTTGCCTTTGCAGGAGCGGTTCACGCCCGACTTCACCGACCACGACGCCGCCGACGGGCAACCCCAGGACGGGTCCGGGATCGCATGGTTCTGGGAGCAGTTCGGGAAGGCGTTCACTGACATCGACAGGGAAGACGTCGAGACGATCGTGACACCGACGAAGGTGATCACGATCTCCACCCTCGCCGGCACGCACACGGGGGAGTGGATGGGGCACGCACCGACCGGGCGCCGGTTCACCGGGATCCGCAACGTGCAGGTCATCGGCTTCCGCGACGGCCGCGCCGCGGAGCGATGGGGGAGCACCGACCAGCTCGGCATCCTGCAGCAACTCGGCCTCGCCTGACGTGACCGACCAGCAGTCCGTGACCTCCGCAGCCACCGTCAGCAGGAGGTCGATGACGGCGGAGCAGCGTGCTGCTGCGGAACGCTCCCGCACCGCGTCCGCGCGACTCCGAATCGCCGCCGGCGATGGCGCCCCCGCCGGGTCAGCTGCGGTGACGGTGCCAGTGGGCGCAACGCCGCAGGTGTTCGCGGAAGCGTCCCTGTCGGAGAACACGGTTCGCGCGTATCGGTCGGACCTTCGGCAGTTCGCCCGGTGGCGTGCCGGGTTCCTCGACCACGAGATCTCCGAACCGCACGAGCTCGAGCAGATCACCACCGCACCGGTCGACCCGACCGAGGTCGCGGCATTCCTCGCGGACAAGGCCAACGCCGTCCTCCCTAATGGTGGGCAGCGGTACGCACCCGGCACGATCAGCCGGTACGTTGCCGCGATCGACTGGGAACACGCCCGCCGCGGCCACACCCCACCCGGCTCCACGCCGATCGTCCGTGACGTGTTGAAGGGGATCCGGCGCACCCGGTCCGTGCCGGTGCGGCGCGCGAAGCCCATGACGTTGAAGGCGCTGCAGACGACGCTGCTGAAGATCGACGTCGCCGACCCGCAGACCGGCGCGCTCGGAACCCGCGATCAGGCGCTGTTGCTGTTCGGCTTCGTCGGAGCGTTCCGCGAATCCGAACTCACCGCCCTCACCGTCGCCGACCTCCGCCTCGTCGACGGCGAAGGCGTCTACGCCCGCGTGCGGAAGTCGAAAACCGACCAGGACGGCCTCGGTCGGATCAAAGTGCTGCAGCAAGGCGCGAACCCGGTCACCTGCGCCCCCTGCGCCTACGTCCGACTGTCCCGGCTGATGGCCGCGCAGGACGCCCGCGGGGAAGCGGGCCTCTTCGCCACGCTCACTGGTGCGAGCCTCGCTATGCACGTCTGCACCGACGGGCTCGGCACCGACCGGTTGCCGGCGTTGATGCCGTTCTTCCGCGCAGTGTCGAAGTGGGGCCTGTTCCGCGACGCCGGGATCAGCCCGACCGCCGTCGGGAAAGCCGTCGCCCGCCGCGCGCACGCGGCCGGGCTCGGGGCGGACGGCTGGTCCGGGCACTCCCTCCGTGCCGGATTCGTCACCGAAGCACGCAACGCCGGCGCAACGGACATAGAGATCATGAACCAGACCCACCACACCAACGCCGCCACCCTGCAGATCTACGACCGCGAATACGCACCCCTGGTCCGCAACGCCGTCACCCGGATGCGCTTGTGACCCCCCAAACCTCCCCCAAACCAGACCCCAAACTCGCGCCCGACAGCAGGGCCCTGCTCGAGGCGCACTGGGGTCGGTTCGTCGCCTGGTGTGAGGCGGCAGGTCACGAGTCGCTCCCTGCGACGGCAGCAACGATCGAGCAGTTCCTGACGCTGTTCCCCGGCGCCACCTCGACGCAGCGACTCCGCCGGCATGCGATCCGCGCACACCACCTCGCAGCTGGTCTCCCCGTCCCGATACCTACCGTGGCGGCCCGGGTGTGGCCACGACCAGAAGCCCCTGGCTCCGATCAGGTGGCCGTGGGTGAGGTGCTCGCGGCAATCCCCAAGTACCGATACCCGATCGGGCTCCGCGGCCGCCGCGACGCCTTCCTCATCGTTCTCCTCGGAGTCCTTCATCTGACCCGCGAGCAGGCCCGCACCATCGCACCTGACGATGTCGCGGTGACGAGCATCGTCCGGATCCGCGGCCACGTCGTCCCGCCCTCCGACGATCCGGCGTCCTGCGGGGCGTGCGCGGTGACTCGGTGGCTGCGCATCGTCGGACCGGTCTGGACGGGGTTCCGCGGCGACGTCATCCGACTGCTGGACCCGACGAAGGGGAACCTGGATCGGCACGACTGCGAGCAGCCGGTGCCGGGGGAGTGGCGCCGGGCGGAGCAGCTGCTGTTGCCGTTAGACGTTCACGGATGGGCGCGTACCGGGGTGAGCCTGTCGGGTCGGTCCATGACGAGCATCATCCCGAGTCGACGTGCAGCAGTCGCAGACGGCCCGATTGTGGAGACCCTCGGAGTGGTTGCGCGGCGGCCGTCACGGTTCGACGCCTTGACACTGCAGGAGACGTATACCGAGCTCGGCAGCACCGACGCCGCCGTCGACGACGCGCTCACTCGACTCGCGGTTATCTTGAACGACGCTCAAGCGCTCGGCGTTGACCTGGAACAGGCCGCTACTCCACGCAAGCATCAGATAGCAGCTGATAGCGACCACTAGCTTTCCTGATTACCGAACCGACCGCTGGGCTGCTGGAGGGACCAGGTTGCGACGCGCGCGAGGCGCGGACGAACTCGTCCGCGCCTCGCACTGATCGTCAGACGCAGCGCTGGCAGCGGGGCCATCCGTTCGTCCCGGAGCGCTTGTTGCGGTCGGGGATCTGCTTACCCACGGGGCAGTTGCTGTCGTCGTGGTGAACGTCGGGGTCTGACTGGTTGATCGAGTGGTACGCGGCGACTCGCATGATCGGCTCCTTTGCCATCAGCGCTCACGGACGTGAGCATTACCCACACCTTAGGAGCGAGCGCCGACATTCTGGACCCGTTGGTGCGACAACGCGACGGGACGGACGCTGCCGTTGGAGAGTGGGCCAACGTCACCTGTAGAACTTGGCGACACCTCCGTGATGTGAGCAGGCTCCCTGGTGGTGGGCGGCGTAGGAAAGCGTCCCGTCATTGCAGAGGGCGGTCGCGCCACCACCATCGACCGGTGCCGGTGCCGGTGCCGGTGCCGGTGCCGGTGCGGCTGGGGCGACGTACGTTCCGATCGTGGTCACCTGAGCGACGGGTTGCGTCGTGACCGTCTCGCTGACCTGCTGACGACTGGTCTCAACGCCGTCCGTGAAGGTGACGCGGAACGTCGTCGTCCGCACACCGTCCATACCGGGCGTGGTGACGGTCGAGGTGCCCTTCGCGAGGCTGGTGCTTTCAACCGTGGTCGACTCGAACGGGATCGGCGTCGTCTCGGTGACGTCCTTCGTTGTGACGATCGGTGTCGGTGTCGGTGTCGGTGTCGGTGTGTTGTGCGGCGCTGTGGTTGCTGCAGGAGAAGACGAAACGATCGGTGTCGGGTCGACCGCGGAGGCCGGTGCTGCTGGGTGGGTGGCGCCGAAGGCCGATCCGGATCCGAGGAGCACCACCAGGGCGAGTCCTGCCCCGAGGGCAGCGGCGGAGCGCTTCCGCGGGAGGCGGAGCCAAGTGGTGCGACGGAACAGCAGCCCGTAGAGCGTCGTGAGGAGCACCACGAGGGCAGCCATCACCAGCATCGACCAGACACCACCCGACGCCAGCCCAAGGAGCGCAACCAGCAGCGTGCCGACCAATCCGACCCACGTCGACGGGGCGATCTTCTTCCGAGGGGCGCCTTGTGAAGGCCCATGGACGCGGGGGAGGGGTGGCATGATGCTCCTAATTACTGAGGACTGCCCAAGTCTGCGTGAGCTCTCACCGCATCACCTCATCCCAGTTCGAGGGGTGGCGGGTACCTCGCGCCGAAGCTGCGCGTGACGCGGACAAGCCTGCCGGCAGGACGAGACACTGACGAGACGGGATGAAACATGGGGATCACGATCCGGCGAAGCGTGAAGGCGGGGCCGCTTCGGTTCAACCTGTCGAAGTCCGGACTCGGAGTCAGCGCGGGCATTCCGGGACTCCGAGTGGGCACAGGGCCTCGCGGGAACTACGTGCGCGTCGGGCCGGGTGGTGCCACGTATTTGTCCTCCTCAGGATCACGAGCGCCGCACATTGCACCGCCACATCCGCGGATGCTGCAGAGCCCCGCCGTGGTGGACATGACCGACGTCAGCGGTCTGACAGCGCTCGATCTGCGTCCGACCGGCGGGGACGACATCGTCCAGCAGCTCAACACAGCAGCACGCCGCCCCCGATGGGGCTGGATCGCCGCAATCACCGCCTTCATCGTCGGAGCAGCGCTGCTGCCCTGGGGCCTCATCGTCTGGGCGGTCGCAATACCGGGATGCTGGTGGTTCTTCCTCCGCGACGCACTGCAGAAGAACGTTGTCCTGCTGTACGACCTCGAGGACGCTAGCGCTGTATGGTTCGACCGATTCAGCACAGCGTGGAGCGCCGCTGTCGCAAGCGACCGGCTCTGGCGCACCATCGAATCCGGCCGCGTCCAGACAACCTACCAGCACAAAGCGAACGCCGGCGTCGGCGCGCTCGTGCGTCGGATCTCTGCCACGGCGCGGATCCAGCAACCCAAGGGTCTCGCAACCAACGTCGACATCCCGACTCTGCGCGCCGGCAAGGACGCTCTGTACTTCCTGCCTGATCGCCTCCTGGTCTGCTCCGGCAAGCACTACTCAGACGTTTCCTACCGGCACCTCGCCGTGCGCCGATCCGTGACACGGTTCGTCGAACAACCGGGCCAGGTTCCCAAGGACACGCAGCTCGTCGACCAGACCTGGCAGTACGTCAACGTCAAGGGAGGGCCTGACCGCCGCTTCAAGAACAACCCGGTGCTACCAGTCGTCCAGTACGGACAGCTCGAAATCACCACATCGCAGGGCCTTGCCTGGAGCGTGCAATCGTCGCGAGCCTCAGCGCTCGATGACGTAGGCGCACTGCTGCTGAACCTGCCAGCGTGAGGTCGCTGCGAGCGTTGCACCATCGCTAGCCCCGTGCACGCATCCGTCGCAGTAGAACGCCCTGCCACCCCAGAAATACGGGATACGGCCGCCCAGAAGGCGTTCCGCTAGGGCATACCTTGAAGCGATAGACGGATTGTCGTCGCGATAGTGGCGCTGCGCGGCGTCGGCGCGTCACTGTGGGGGACGCTCGCGCCCGGCGCACTCGATACAGTTGCATCGAGCATGCCTCACGGATGAGGCGGGAGAGGACCATCGTGCCGACTGTAGAACCACTGACTCTTCAGCAGACGATGCTGCATGAGATCCCTCGCGGTCGCCGGCAGGACAAGGGCGGGGCTGAGCCGTTGTATTCCTCAGCTCCGACGCCACTAAACCCCGCGACGGATCGTTTCATTCGGGAAGAGATGCTGCAGCCAGCATTCGCGTTCGCACGAGAGATTGTCGCAACCGACAAGTACGGCAGCCCGGTACCAAATCTGGTGCGAGCTGCACTTGAGAATCCTAACCTCCTTGCTGACAACTCGAAGCAAATCGCCGACTGGATGCATCGCAAGCAGACAAATGGTAGCTCTGCTGGCGTATTTCTGGCAGCCCTCGCTAAAGCTAGTACCGGTGATCGTTTCGTCATTCTGAAGGCTGAGCACCAGGAAGGCGTCCGCTTGAACCACGAGACGAACGGCGAGAACGTTGTTTTTGAGGTAGAACATCTCACTGAACTCATCATGGGGCAAAACTCTCGAGTGTATAAAATCGGACTATTCTGGATTGATGCTCAGGATCAGCTTGTTGGCCTAATGGTGGACAAGCAGAACGGCGTTTCTTTTGCAGACTACTTCCTACAGCAATTTCTTGGATGTGAACTAAAGCATCGAGCGGAAGTGCAGACGGAAGAGTTCGTCAAGGCCGTCACCAAGTTCATCAACACGCCTGGAATGCCGGAAGAGAAGCGTGCGCGGTATGCGACGGCGGCCGTGGCCGTGCTTGAAAGTCCTTCTGCTCAATTAACACCGAGTTCCTTCATTTCAGAATTCCTGGATGCCGAGGACCGAGATGACTTCTCCCAGAGCCTCCCAAGTCAAATTCGTTCGTCGACATTTGCGAAAGACACTCGGTTGGTGCGAAGCCAAATTGGGGGATTGAAAGTGAAGACTTCGTCAGGCGTAACGATCACTGCCTCTAGCGAGGCCATGCAGAATGGAACTGTGGTTGTTGACCCGACTTCGGAGGACGGTCCCCGAATCATTGTGAAGGGCGAGGCGGACTCCTACCGCCTGTCACGTCCGCCAGTCTGATGGCGGACCCCGAGGACCTCGGATCGCGCTACCGAGATGCGAGGCCGTCACTGGATGAGGCGCTCGTGACGTACGAGCGCGACCTCAAGGAGGTCGTGTCACCGCTTCTGAGTGACTACGTGGTATCGGGGCGGGTGAAGACAGCACGCAGCCTCATTCGGAAGGCGCGTGCGGACCCGTCGAACCCCCGTTCTTGGACCTCTATCCAGGACAAGATTGGCCTGAGAATCGTCTGCTCGACGAATGAGGACGTTCGCTCCGCAGACGGGCTCATACAGCGAGGTCCGTGGCGCATCGTTGAACGCACCGTAAAGCGAGGCAAGCATGACCAGCTGTTTTATCCCGGTATCCACTTTATTTTGTCGGCGGCGAGTGTTGTTGATGACAAGGAAGAACTGATCCTGGCTGAGGTGCAGCTACGAACTCGTGCCCAGGATGCATGGTCAGTGGTGTCGCATAAGCTGCTGTACAAAGGGCTTGTAAAACCTCCCGGCAAGATGCGGCGAGTAATCGACAGGCTTACCGTTCTAGTGGAACTGTTTGATGACGAGGTCCAGCGGATGATTCGTAAGAGGAGGAAACTGCCTATGTACAGGCCGGCGCTCGCTCTCGAAGCGCTGGAACAGGAGTACGAGGATCTGAGCGGGGAGGTCACGCCCCCGTCCGTGGACGTAGTCTTGATGAATCTCCTATTGAGTGCCTATCCTTCGGACGCTGACCCCGTGGAGGATCTGGTGCACAAATTCTGTGAGTCAAATAGGTCCAGGATTAGTCTGTTGCTGAAGCAGCGTGCTCCTGAGGCTGCAGATTATGTGGACTCCCGCGACTGGCTTTACTCGCAGCCCGAAATTCTTGCTGTCCTCGAACGAGCGGAATCCAAGCCATATCTGCTTGCCAACGCAATCGCCAACACCGACTTCGAAGATGTGATCAGAAAATCCTGCGTGAGCGCGGGTGTTGTCTTGCCTCAGGGTGCCTGACTCTTGAGCGGCCGGTTGTCTTGACCTGACATAAGAGACCGCTATCGGCGCTTTAACGAGAACGGCCGGACTGTCAGTGTCGTGACGGTCCGGCCGGAGCTCCGGGCAAGCGGTGCTCGAGTGGAGCGTAGCCCGGAGGAGTGCGTTTCGGCCTAGTGTGCAGCTTCGTACGCGTCTCGAACGCCCCGGCCGTTCCGGCCATGGTTCGTGACATCGTGATCGTCGCAGCGACCCCACTCGCGTCGTCGGTTGCGGCGAACGCGCGATCGAAGGCAACGAGGGTGAGCGCGACGAGCGTTCCCTCGGAGGCGGCGCCGTCGCCGTGCTCGAGGGCAAGCGAGCTTGGAAGGCTCTCACATGAAAGCATTGCAACTGATGCATACAACGGGTGTACTGAGACCACACCATCGCTACACCCACACCAGGAGGACCCCCATGGCAGCCACTGAGACGCACGCTGAGCACACCGTGGCCGAGCACCAGCACGCAGCTGACTGCGGCCACGAAGCCGTCCAGCACGATGACCACGTCGACTATCTGCACGACGGCCACAAGCACGCCGAGCACGACGGCCACTACGACGAGCACTGAGCTCGCTTCAGCAGCGGCGCTCTCCCGGACGGGAGAGCGCCGCTGCTGTTGCAACGCATGTCCAAGTACTAATGTTTCCGTGTGACACCCCGAGCGAACCTCGAACCTGCAGCTGAGCTCTTCAAGGTGTTGTCGTCGGCATCGCGTCTGCACTTGTTGTGCTTACTCAGCGAGCAACCCACGTCGGTTGGGAACCTCGCGGATGCAGCTCAGCTCTCACAACCCCTCGTGTCACAGCACCTGCGAACCCTCCGCACCGCCGGGCTTGTCACGGTGGCCCGGCACGGGCGCGAAGCGGAATACTCCCTCGCTGACGCGCACGTCGCGCACATCGTCGCCGACGCCGTGACGCACACCCTCGAGGATCAGGCTCCTCACTCGTAACTGGGCTCGTGGACTGCTGCTCTGCCGGCAGCAGCAGCGGCCGCCGGCTCCCGACGGGGGCAGCCGTTATCGCTCACGCCGGGACGTTGATCGGGCACTGCTCAGTGGGTACGACTGGGTGGAAATGCTTCGTTGAACAGTGCTTCAAGCTGTGGTGTGCTGACTCCTGTTTCACCGCATCCGGTGACGGCGCCGTTGGAAAGTGCGACGAGATATGTCTTCCCATCAATGAACAGCGTGTCGGATCCGGTGGTGTCGTCCGGGATCTGGGTGAGCCTTTGCGTAGTACCTGGTGTGCCGGCGTAGACCTTCGAGACCTGCAGGGTTGCGGTGTCCCCGTCGAGCCGGGTGACGGTTCCTTCGAACGCGGTATCGTTCGCGCGGATCTGGTCGACGCTCAGCGTGGGGCACGCGGAAGGTGGGGTTTGCATCACTCCTGATCCGGTGTGCTCACCGGCTGGAGTCGTCACTGGGGTGAGAATCGCGAACGCGGCGGCGGCCGCAGCGAGCGTGGTCGTGGCCCCGCCGAGGAGCAGCCATCTGGGGCGGGTCGTCCGCGGACGACGCCGGCCGGTGGACGTGAGCGATTCGCCGCGTTCAGCGGCCGCGACGAGGCGACGGATGCGCGTGTCGTCGAGACGGGACGGGTGACGGTGAGGATCGGTGCGGCGAAGCGCAGCGCGCAGTTCGTCATCGTCGCGGATGTCCATCACACCGCTCCTTCCGTGGTGGTGCGCTGCGCGGGATCGATCTCCATCGACTCGAGGCGTGTGCGGAGGCGTTTCTTCGCCCGATGCAGCCGAATGGTTGCTGCGTTAACGGTAATCGTCAGCACGCTGGCGATCTGTGCTGGAGTGAGTTCTTCCCACGCCCAGAGCCGCAGGATCTCTGCGTCGGCGGGCCGGAGGCTTGTCAGCGCCTTCGACACCCGGTCATCGTCCTCGCCGGCGGAGTGCGTGTACGCGACCACCGGCGGATCAACGGTGGTGATCCGATTGACGAGCCGGTGCCGACGACGGGCAGCCCGCTCAGCGTCTCGGAGGCAGTTCCGCGCGGTCGTATAGAGCCACGGCAGCGGTTCGGACGGGATCACGTCGAAGCGGCGCCACACGACGAGCATCGTTTCCGCGAACACGTCATCCGCAGTGTCCGCATCGGTTCGACGGCGCAGGAACCGCAGCACCGCATCGCCGTGGGTCCGCACGAACACCTCGTACGCAACGGTTCGGCCAGGCGGGTGCACATGCAACATCATGGCCGACCCCCGGCCCAACCTTTCACCGGCCCGTGTCCAAGAAACTTCGCACCGTGTGAAAGCCCCCGAGAGGTACCGGCCATGTAGGTGACGACGGGCTGGAACACCAGCCCACTCGTCCTCAGCTCCGGACACGGAAAGGATCACCATGCCTCTACGGACAACCGCCCTCCTCACCGCTGCCGCGGCCACGATCGTCATCGTCGGAGGTGGCGCGAGCGCCGCGATCGCGTCGTCTCGATTCGACGAAGCGCTCCACCGCCACGGGAACGAACACGCAGACGTGCACACCACTCCCGATGTTTCTCGCACACACGAGCTCGGCGGCGTACCGGCTCCGCTGTTCCGCACGAAAGAGCAGCTCGAAGCCGGATCAGTGATCGTCCGCACCGGTGACGTTCTCATCGTGAGTAGTCCCGACGGAACCCAGTGGACGGGCGGATCGGCCGTCCCGGCGATCGCCCAGTTCCGCGCCGCTCAATTTTCCGATGGTGTCGATTTCAACGCCGGGTTCACCTTCACCAAGCCCGGGACCACGACCGCATGGGTTACTGACCGGTACGGCCACCGCACCACCTTCACCGTGACTGTGACCGACCGATGACCAACCGGCAGCCCGCCGCCACAGCCGGGGTTCAAGTCGCGGTTGCCTTGGCGGTGGTCGCTGTCACCGCTGCCACGTTGCTGCTCCTCGCTGCCCGCCCCGCGCACGCCGACGGGGCCGGGCCGTGCGCCGCGATGTTATCCGACCACGCCGAGACGATCTGCCATGTCATCGTGCACGTCTTCATGACCCCACCCCACCAGACCCTCACCTGACCACCCCGCTCCTGACCCCCCGCTCCACCGACGCTCTCGCGCCCCAAGCAGACAGGACCCCTCATGCGTTCCCCCCGCACGACCACAACCATCGCCGCGCTCCTTGTCGGAGCGGCCGCGGTCACGACCCTTGCCGGCTGCTCGATGCAGCCGCAGACCGTTGACCTGTCCAAGGCATGCGCCAGCATCGCGAAGGTCGATGGAAAGCTCGCCTGCACGGCGGCGTACACCACCGGCAAGGCTCTCCGTCTGCCCACCAGCGGTGCGGTGGTTGGCGCTGTCGGGCGCGACGGGAAGGCATTCCTGAGCGCTGACGGGAAGAAGCTGTCCATGAACAGCGCCGTGTCGAAGCAGATTTCAGAGAAAAATGCCTACGCGACCACCGTGTACGAAGCTGACGTTGTCGGATCCACAGTCACCGGTGTTCGTGCAGTGCTCAGCATCCCGAACTCCGTGATCCTCAGCAGCGTCTTCGGCGGCAAGATCCTCGCCGGCACTATCTCCCCCTACCGCGGATCCGGCCTCGGGTATGACGAACACGACACCCTCCCGGTCGCGATCCAGTTCGAGAAGCACACCGACGGCGACACCCTCACGGGCACGATCGTCAACGCGAACCACGCCACCCGCTTCGCTAACGGCACCTGCATGCCCGCCCTATCAACCTATGGTGCGGAGAACCCCCTACGAGGCGGTTTCACGCCGCACGTCAGCATCGACCGCCAACCCTCGATGCACGCCGCGTTCGATGACGAACTCGAGCTCGCATGGGCATCCTCATCAAGCGGGATGGGACACGAGTTTTTCCCGTCCGTCGCGACCCTCATGGGGGCCGACCCCATTGGCGCCGTGTGGGAGGTCACCCAACACGGCACTCCGTCCGCCGGCCCGGGTCTCGATCTCAAAGTCACCACCGACGCCCTTACTCAAGCCGCATCCTGCGCATAACCGCCCACACGGTTCGACCCCATGTGGGCGCCCATCCACGAAATTGAGCGTCTACGGCCCCAGTGCGCGGGTAGACCGGTGCGATGAGCAATGGGGCCGGTTAGACAGGTTGGTGTGGTGCTGGCAGTCGCACCCGACCGGTGGCGACCGCCTCGGTCGCGCCGGGACGACCAGCACCACACCCAGTCCTCTTCACGAACGATGCTTGCTGTCTGGCTTCCGGTTTTGGAGGGTGGAGTCGGGCGAGCAGCACGGCATTCGGGTTGCCACGCTGCTCGCCCGCCTTCTGCTTGGCCAGATGGCACCAGGCCGTACCACCAGAAAATCCCGGGCGCCTCCGCCGCATATCTTGGCGCAACCGAACAGCCGCCCCCCGAGGGGAAAGCGGCCGTCCTATCGTCGTAGATCCTCAGTGTGCGGCGTCGTACGCGTCGCGCACTGCCTGACTGATGCGGCCGCGGCTCGAGACCTCATGTCCGTTCGCGTTTGCCCACTCGCGGATCTTCGCGAGCTCGTCGGAGTTGCCTCGCTTGGCTGTGCTGCCGGCGCTGGTGCGCGCTTGACGGCCGCTGCTGACCTTTCGAGCGGCAGCAACGTAGTCGGAGAATGCCTCCCGAAGCGTCTCGGCGTTGTCGTCGGAGAGATCGATCTCGTAGTGGTTGCCATCGAACGAAAAGGACACGGTACGGCCCTTGCCCTCCTCGATGGTGTCGCCGGTCAGGTCATCGACCAGGTGCGTGGTGACTTTCTGCGCCATAGGAACGCCGCCTTTCATTCGAGGGACTGCGCTTCTACTGTGGCATAGAAATTGGATCGACCCCTGCGCCATGAGGGCGACGATCAAACCTGGTTACGAGGCAGAATGGTCGTGATGACCAACACCACGCCGATCCCGTCCGGGTACGCATCAGCCCTCGCTGAACTGAAGCAGCAGGTGAGAAATGCGCGGTTCACTGCGCAGCGGCGAGTGAACACGGAACTCGTGCGGCTGTACTGGGGAATCGGCGCCACCATCCTGCAGCGGCAGGAGGCAGAAGGGTGGGGAAGCAACGTCATCGGCCGGCTTGCATCGGATCTGCGAGCCGAGTTCCCGGACATGAAGGGCTTCTCCCGCGCGAACCTGTTCTACATGCGCCGGCTGGCGGGAGAGTGGCCGGCGGACGCGGTCGTCCAACAGGCTGTTGGACAACTGCCCTGGGGTCACATCACCGTGCTCCTCGACCGGCTCGATGATCACCACCTCCGCGACTGGTACGCCCACGAAGCAGCGACGCATGGCTGGTCGCGCAACGTCCTCGAGCATCAGAACAAGACCAGCGCTCACGCCCGGTTGCAGGCGGCACCGACGAACTTCCCGGCAACTCTGCCGGCGGGAGACTCTGACCTCGCGCAGCAGCTCACCAAGGACCCGTACGTGTTGGACTTCCTCGCCCTCGACGGCGACGCGAAAGAACGCCACCTCGAGCAAGCGCTCGTCGACCGGATCATCGACACGCTCCGCGAGCTCGGTGAGGGGTTCGCGTTCGTCGGCCGGCAGGTGCACTTCGACGTCGACGGCGACGACTTCTACGTCGACCTGCTCTTCTTCCACGTCGAGCAACTCCGCTACGTCGTCATCGAGCTCAAGACCGGGAAGTTCAAGCCCGAGTATCTCGGCCAGCTCGGCTTCTACGTCGCCCTCGTCGACGACCGCCTCCGCCGCACCCAGCATGCCGACACCGTTGGTCTGCTGCTGGTCGCGGACAAGAACGACGCTGTCGTCCGCTACTCCCTCGCGGGCCAGCAGAGCCCGGTCGGGGTTGCCAGTTATGACCTACTCCCGCCCGCGGCACGTGCGGCGCTTCCTTCAGAAGCTGATCTAGTTTCCGCCTTGCGGCCAGAACCGGACACGCTCCACGGCGAAGCGTGAGCACGGCCGAGAGTTGCCCGGGTCATGCGGCGCACACAGCCGATACCCCCCTGCCGCGCGCCGGCACACCAGCGTCGTGCCCTTACCTAACTTCGTGACGAGCTCACGCCGGTGATCAGGTTCATGGATCCCGCGTACCGCTGGAGCAGCATGACGTCACCGCGCCGCCGCCGTCGCCGTTGCCGTCGCCGTTGGCGCCGCCGGCCCGAGTTCCCGATGGCTCCAGGAGCTCCTTCGCCTGCTAAATCCCGATAGACCGTGATCGCCCGCTTGTGCCGCGGTCTGGCGAAGGGACGCCTAGTAGCGCTGCAGGGGCGTTCAGACGGTAGTTGCAGGGCTCACCGTGTACATCGGTACTGGGATCAGTCGACGATCCGCCGCACGCTTTGGCAGAAGCTGGCGGCGGCGACCCTGACCAGCACCTGCCCTTGACCGGGAACAGGTTGGTCAACTTCCTGGACGGAGGCTTGATTAACGTCGAGGAGACGGAACGCTTTCACGACAGGGCTCCTTGAGACTGCCTGCGCGCGACGTCGCGCCGCAGCGAGCACTGTGTGGAGATTGCCGGGCTCACCAGATGTCCGTGCCGCGTTCAATGGCTTCGGTGCCGCGATCGGCCCACAGGCACTGCCCGACGAGGAGGCCAGCGTCGGGGCTGGCGAGGAAGCGTGCGATCGCCGCGATCTCGGACGGCTGCGAGAGCACGTCCTCTGCCTGAGGGTGCATGTCAAGCAGCATGCGGGCGTGTTCCGGCGAGTCGAGCGTGCCCCGAGTCATGGGAGTTTCGATCAGTCCCGGCGCGATCGAGTTGATCTTGATCCCTCGCCCGCCCCACTCGGGTGCGACAGCGTTCTTCCGCATCCACTTCGCCGTCGCGGTCTTCGACGCCTTGTAGTAGAACGACTGCTCCGGCTCGTCTCCGAGCGCCTCGATGCTGTCAAGGTCGTGCTCGAGCAGCTGTCGGACAAGGCCATGATCGGCGGGGTAGAGCGACATCCGTGACGAGGTGACAACGACGCGGGGCTGCGGTGAGCGGACCAGGAGATCGTGGACGCCCTCGATGACGTCGACCGATCCGAAATAGTTCACCAGGAGCGTTGCCACGCTTCCGCTGCCCAGGCCCGCCCAGGTGACGATCCCGTCGAGGGTGTCGCCGGCTGCTTCACCGATCTTCGCAACCGCCTCGGTGCGCCCCTCCCGGGTGCTCAGGTCGACAGTGACATCTCCCTCGCGGAGATCGACTCGGATGACGCGGTCGCCGTCGGCCTCGATCGCTTCCGCGGTTGCAGCGCCGAGGCCGCTCGCGGCTCCCGTGACAGCAATGGTCCGAGACATGCTTGCTCCGTTCTGCGGCACCCTCGCCGCTTTGGTTTCCTTGGGAAACCATACGCCGGTGTTACCGTCGAGTCGTGCCCACGCCGGAACCTGTTACTGAGGATCCACTCCCAGAGCTCATCACCGCATTGCGCGCCTACACCGACCTCTGGCGCTCTCGAGCTCGACAGGAAGCCTTCAACGCGACGCTCCCGATTCCGCTCGACAGCACGGAAGGGTGGATCATCTGGCGCCTCGACGCGCAGCCGCCCGCTCGCGCGATCGACATCGTCAAAGCCACCGGCATCGGTAAAGCCGGCATCTCCAAAGCCTTGCGGCGCCTGGCTGACCAGCAGCTCGTCCGGCAGGAACCAGACCCCGACGACAGCCGCGCAGCACTGGTCCACCTCACCCAGCAGGGGCAAGACGTTGCCGCGGCGATGCGCGACGCGGCAACCGCCATGGTTCGAGCGTCCGTCGACGGGTGGACCACCGAAGAACAGCGCACCCTCACCGCCCTTCTTACCCGCCTCGTGAGCGCCCAAGGCGCCTCCTGATGTGACGCTTCCCGCGTGCAGGAGAAGGATGCTGAATCGGTTGTGTGCGCAGCGCAACTATAGTGGTCCGCAACATGACCCAGCATCGACAGCAATCCGAGCGCCGCCTCTACGAAGAAGTCAGCCGCCTGTGGAACCGCCACGTGACCGTCGCTGCCATCACCGAGGGCGACGAACGATCCGACACCCTCACCCGGCTGATCTTGAAGTCGATCGCGCTGAACGGCCCGGTCCGCTCCAGCGACGCAGCACGCGACACCGGGCTCTCCCGGGCAGCGATCAGCCGCCGGATCACCGCGCTCGAGGCGAACGGATTCGTATCCGCAGACACCGATCCAGCCGACCGACGCGCGTCGCTGCTGACGCTGACCGATGAAGGACAACGCCACCTCGACGAGCTGTCCCTGAGCGGCGCCGCGACGATTCGCGAGGTCACCAACGACTTCTCCGACGAGGACCTCGAGCGCTTCGCCGAGCTCCTCGGCCGGTTCAACACCAACGCCGCCGAGCGGCTCACCGCGACCGTGAGGAGCCAGCACGCATGACCGACACCGCAGTCACCCCCCTGTCCCGCCCGTCCCTTCGCGGCCGGTACCGGTCCTGGTACGAGACGCTGCCGCCAGCGCTGCAGATGATCGGACTGCAGCTGTGGCTGCCGATCTTCTTCGTCATCGCGTTCGTGTTCTGCTACCTCTTCGCCTTCCACGCCCCGGCGTTCCACCACATCCCGGTCGCCGTCGTCGGGCAGAGCCAGATCACCGGACCGACCGCAGCAGCAATCCGCACCTCGGCCGGCGACACGGTCAACATCTCGACCATCAGCACGCTCGAGCAGGCGCGAACAGCCGTACGCGATGGCAGCATCGCTGCCGCCTACGCCCCCGACCCGAGCACAGGCCGGGCGACGATCGTGGTCGCGAGCGCGGCGAACTATCAGCTCTCCACCTTCGCCCAACAGTTCTTCGGCTCCGTCGCTACCGCGTCAAAAGCCACCGTCACCATTGACGATCTGGCGCCGCTGCCGAAGGCGGACGCGTTTGGGACGTCGTTGTTCTACCTGACGTTGCTGTGCACCATCGCCGGGTACATGGTCGCGATGTTCGTCGGGATGATGGGCGGGGGACTCCGACACTGGCAACGCTTCACCGTCATCGCCGCCGGCAGCGTCATCCTCCCGCTCGTCGCCGTCGTCCTGGTCCGGTTTGTCGTGCACGCGGTCGAGGGGCACTTCTGGATGCTGTGGCTCGTCGGCGCGTCGACGAGCTTCGCTGTGGGATGCGTCGTGAACGGGTTGGCGTACTTCCTCGGCAGGTTCGTCACCGGAGCGGCGCTGCTGGTGTTCGTGTTCGCGAACGTGCCCGCCTCCGGCGGCGCGTACGCGGCAGAGCTGCTGCCGCAGCCGTTCCAGTTCCTCCACGACTTCGTCACCGGCACCGCAACCGTCGACCTCTTCCGGCGCACTGTCTACGACGTCGGCCCCGCGTCATGGCAGGGCTGGCTGCTGCTCGGCTGCTACGCTGCCGCCGGCGTCCTGCTGGCATTGGTTGGGCGCCCGTACTTCATCGCGAAGGCCCGCCGGCACCGCAGGGCCGGGAAGCGCTCCATGATGGCCTCCGCACAGATCGCCTCACTGACCCACGCCGGCTACGTCACCCCCGTCGATGACTGGACCACGATCGGCCGCGACGCGAACGCGTCGACGCACGCCGCTGACACCGAAGCCCCGCAGACGCACGGCGGAGGCGGTGGGGTTCTCGTGCAGCAGGAGCGGCGACCCCACACGCCGCATCATGACGTGCCGAGTGTCGCGCCATCAGTCGGGAGCGGGCTCCTGATCACCGCGACAGCGTCCGCGGAATCCGGTCCGGTGGAAGTCACCGTCCATGTCAGCGGCGACGGGCCTGCGCACACGGACCGGCACACACACCGCCGACACCGGCACCCGGCCCACCGTCAACGCGACGACAGCAGCGACGCCGACCACACGGCAGAAGAAGCCGACGGCGACGCCGTGGCAGCGGAAACCGGCGTCCTCGGTTAGCCCACGCCGACGCCGGTGCGGCACGGGCGAGCGAGCTCGGGCCGGGCCGTCGCGAGGCGCTCAGTGTGCTTCGTGCCCACGCGGCGGGGCCCTCCTTCTACCGAACGCAACAGCAAACGGCCCGTCGCCTATCGGGCGAGCGGGCCGTCTGCTGCTGCCGGAGGTGCTCAGGCCGCCTGGAGGACGAACTGCACGTCGAGGTTGATGGTGACGTCGTTGCCGAGCGTGAAGCCACCGGCCTAGAGTGCGGCGTTCCAGTTCACACCGAACTCGGTGCGGTCGATCTTCGCCGTCGCCTCAGCGCCGAGCTTGACCTGGCCGTAGCCGTCGGTGGTGACGCCGCCGAACTCGGTCTTCAGGGTCACGTCCTTGGTGACGCCGCGGAGGGAGAGCTTGCCGTCGATGAGCATGTCGTCGCCGTCCTCGCGGATGCCGGTCGACACGAAGGTCATCTGCGGGTGCTCCTCGGTGAGGAAGAAGTCACCGGTGGCGAGGTGCTGGTCGCGCTGCGCCTGGTTGGTGTTGATGCTGGCGACGTCGATCGAGGCCTCGAGCTTGGTGTCGAGCGGGTTCTCGGCGGTCACGAGCGTCGCGTCGAAGCGCTCGAACGAGCCCTTGACCTTGCTGATGGCGAGGTGACGGACCGAGAAGGTGACCTCGGAGTGCGTCGGATCGATCTTCCAGGTGCCGGTCTGGTAGCCGGGGATGGCGGAGGCGGTGAGCGTCATGGTGTGTCCTTCGATCGGAAGAGGGTGGGTGCTGTCTAAGGCAGCGGGGCGCCGCATCTAGATGACGTGTCACCAAACGGGCGGTCGGCGCGGCGTATTCCCGATGTTGCGGACGCTCCGGATGTCATCCCTCACCGGGGACTCACTCCGAGACCTCGCGTTATCGCGGCGAGAGGATCCGGCCTTCGCTCCACGCGTTGCCTACTCTGTCGCCCAGCGTGAAATACCCTCGGCTGAATGAGTCGAAGAAGATCATGCCAAGCTGTCCCGCATCAACTCGGCCGCTCGCGTCGAGTATTGATTCATCAACGGAGACGTTGGCGATGCGCCCGATCACCGTGTGGATGTGCTTCTCGTACAGGACCTCGACCAACTCGCACTCGATGACGAGCGTGCTGCCGTCGATGATTGGCGCGTTGACATGCTTGGCCTTGTGGACTGTCAAGCCCGTCTTGGCGAACTTGTCAGGCACCTGGTACCCCGAGTGGATGCCGAAGAAGTCGGCGTAGGGCATCAGCTGCTCTGTGGCAAGCGTCACCGTGAAGGCTCCCATTGCCTCGATGTTCCGATGGGTCTTCTTGTTGGTGTTGATGTTGAGGTTGATGTAGCCGCCGTGGTTTAGTGCGCCCCAGTGGGAGTTCATGAAGTTGACCCTGCCGGCCTCGTCGTAGGTGCCGATCATGAACAGTGGCGTGGGGTGCCCGTAGCCGAACTCTCGGGCGGTCAGGTCTTTCATGGTGCTCATCTCAGATGATTCCTCTCTCGACATGGTGAGTCGTTTCCGTGGGCGCTGCGATTGGTCACCCGAAACGCCGCTCAGGATGCACGGGCTCGACATGAGCGCCCATCCCCGTTGAAGGGGGAGTTGCGGAATCGCTGGGTCAGCGCACGTGCTCGCCAGCGTAAACATTGACATCAATGTCAAGGTCAAATCGGCGTCGATCGAGAGGAGCGGCGGGCAGGACCGGAGGGACTGCCACGAAGAAGCGCACCGTCACGCGTGCTGCGGTGCTGCGGTGCTGCGAGGAGAGGAGGGCGTGCGTCGGCACGACGTCGGCATTCAACAGCTGCACGCGCTGCCTGATGTCGTGTCAGTGGCCGAGCATGCGGCGCCACCCGGAGCGGGTTGACGCGTCAGTGGTCGGGCGCTCCGTTGCCCTGCCGGCGGTCGGAGTCGAGCCGCCCGAGGACGGGTCAGGCGAGTGCGGGGCTGAGGAGGTCGGCGTGCTCGGAGCGCAGGAGGTATTCGGTGACCGCGTCGCGGCTCTTCTCGAGGCACACGATCCGGTTCTCGACTACCCGCAGTTCACGGGCGAGTTCTTCCGCCGCGGCGCGACCGCCGGGGGACTCTCGCGGCCCGGGGTCGGGTGCTTCGATGTCGAGGACGATCTTGATCATCCGGGTGGACAAGCCTGCTTCCACGAGCGCACGCACGTGGCGCGCGTGCTCGACCTGCTCGTCCGTGTAGTCCCGGTACCCGTTCGATGACCGGGACGCCTGGATGAGGCCCTGCTGTTCGTAGTAGCGGAGCATCCGCGCCGGTGCTCCGACCGCTTCCGCCGCGTCGCTGATCTTCATGCTGTTCGACTCTTCCACTGGTTCCGACTTGACCTTGACAGTGATGTCAAAGTTTAGCCTTCCTGGCGTACCGGTTCCCGACAGTCGGGAGTCGGGAGGAAGGAACACATGTCAGCGCGCAGCTGGGACGGCACGTCACGGAAGATCCTCGTCATCGGAGCGGGAGAGCTCGGGATGCCCGTCCTTCGAAACCTCGCCCGCCGGGCACCTGCGGTGCAGGGCTCGACGATCGACGTGCTGCTGCGGAGCACAACGCTTGACTCGACCGTCCCAGCGAAGCAGCGCGACGTCGCCGAGATCCGCCAGCTCGGCATCGGCATCATCCGCGGCGACCTGGTGGAGAGCAGCGTCGAGGACCTCGCTGCGATCTTCCGCGACTACGACACCGTCATCGGCTGCACCGGCATCACCGCCGGCCTCGACACCCCGATGAAGGTCGCGCAGGCCGCACTCGTGGCGGAGCTGCCGCGGTACTTCCCGTGGCAGTTCGGCGTCGACTTCGACGTCATCGGCCGGGGCAGCCCCCAGGACATCTTCGACTCCCAGCTCGACGTCCGTGACCTGCTCCGCTCGCAGCACGACACGGAGTGGGTGATCATCTCCACCGGCATGTTCATGAACTACCTCTTCGACGCCGACTCCGGCATGGTCGACCTGCCGAACACCACCGTGAACGCCCTCGGCACGGCGGACACCGCCGTCACGGTCACCACTCCGGAGGACATTGGCGCCCTGACCGCGGAGATCGTGTTCACCGAGCCGCGGATCCGCGACGAGATCGTCTACGTCGCCGGCGACACGATCACCTACGGCCAGCTCGCGGAGACCCTCGAGACGGTCCTCGAGCGTCCGTTCGAGCTGCGGGTGTGGTCCGAGTCGACGCTGATGGCGGAGCTCGCGGCTGACCCGGAGAACATGACTCGGAAGTACCGGGCCGCGTTCGCGCAGGGACGCGGCGTCGCGTGGCCGAAGGCCGAAACGTTCAACGCGCGGCGGAACATCCCGACCACCACGCTTGCCACCTGGATCGCCCAGAACCTCGGCACTGCGACGACGGCGGAGAGCTCCTCGCACCGATGATCTTGCGGAAGTACGCGCACCCGACTGTGCTCCTCGAAGAGAACGGCAAATCGCTGCTCATCGACCCAGGGACCTTCACCGCCGCGGCACCGGAGCTGATCCGTGCCGCGGCCGCGGTGCTGATCACCCACGAGCACCCGGTTCATGCGGACGTCGACCTCGTCACCGCCGCCCTCGATGGCCAGCCCACCCTGACTGTTTGGGCACCAGCGAGCGTCGCTGCTCTCCTGCCCGATCGCCCGGACCGCGTCCGCGTGGTCGCTCCAGGCGACAGCGGCATCGTGGCCGGGTTCCGCGTGGCGGTCGTCGGCGGTGCACACGCCATCATCCACCCCGACCTGCCGGTGTCGGCGAACGTCGGCTACATCGTCGAGGAGAACGTGTACCACCCGGGGGATTCGTACTTCGTTCCAGACGAGCCGGTCCGAACCCTGCTCGTGCCCATGTCGGGACCCTTCGCGCATCTGGAGAAGATCATCGACTTCATCCGCGCTGTGACCCCCGCCGGGTGCGTGTTCGCCTCAGCCGGGTTCGTCGGGATAGCGCGAGGAGGCCCGCGCCGGCGTATCCCTGGAGTAGACCCCTCAACGCTCGACCTTGGCGTCGTTCCGTAATGACGCAGCCGCCGATCGAGTATGCGCGGAGGGTGCTGCTTGCGATGCTGGCGTCAGCTTCGCGGCTTCGCGGCCTCGATGTCCGTGACCGGCTGACGGCCGATCGGACCGTCCTCGCGCTCGGCAGCAGGGACGGTCCGCACGATCTCGTCAGGCCGAGGAGCTGTGCGCCGGACTGCTGCTGTGGCTGACGCCCGCCATCACCTCGGTGAGCGCCGTTGGTGCATCATGGTGGAACTGTCGGAACACTGCGTCTGGGAAGTGTGGTCCGACGACGACCATGTCGCCGTCCCCGACACGGTCGGCGATGGCACGCCGTGTGTCGACCGCCTCGGCGGGTTCGTGATCGCCCACCCACACCACGTCGGGGTGGATCAGCTCGCCCGGGCAGTGCACAGCGTCGCCGACGATCAGCGCGCGACAACGACTTCCCTGGACTGCGAAGGCGACGTGTCCCGGTGCGTGTCCGGTCGAGGAGATCGCCGTGACACCGGCCACGGGTTCGGAGCCGTCCTCGAGCTGTCGGCGAGGTAGTCCGCGTTCGGGAACGTCGAGATGCCGTCGGCGTGTTCGTTCCCGATCCATCCGACGTGGTCGGCATGCAGGTGCGTCAGGAGCACGGCATCGATGTCCGTGGATTGGACGCCCAGCTTGCGGAGTTCGTCGAGCAGCGTGCCGCCTCGCATGAAGGCATCCCGGGCGGTTCCGGGGCGGACGAGCGGGATAGTCCGGTTGCCGATGCCGATGCCGATGCCGATGCCGGTGTCGACGAGGACCTTCCGGTCCGGGGTGCTGATCAGGACCGCGCCGATGCTCAGGACCAGCATGCCGTCGTCGTCGACGACGTCGAGGTCGTCGGACAGCATCGCCTCGTGGCCGCTGGGGTACGCAAGCGCTGGCTCGGCGCGGAACTCGCCGTCCGGAATGTAGGTCAGGGTGATCCCACCGAGATCGAGAGTGCTGGTGAGGGCGGGTGTTGCGGACAAAGGGACTCCTCGTCGGGAATGATCGGAGTGGGTTGGCCGTGACCGCTGCCGCGCTGCTCGCCCTGCTCGTCTCCGCCGGAGGCGGTCTCCTCGCAGTCGCCGTGCTCGCACGGAGCTGACCGTACGAGGGGGCAACGTGATCCGACTGCGAGTGCCCGGTCGCTCGGCGCACAAGCCGGCGCTGTTCGCGGGCGCGTCAGAGCTCCCGCCTCCGGTACACCCGCATGGCGATCCCGGCGGAGACGAGCAGCACGAGTACCGCAGCGAAGACGAGGGCCACGAGCCACAGTGGGGGTACGAGCACGTCGATCGACCTCGGAGTCGCGAACCACCCACTCCGGCCGACGATGGTCCCGGCGACGGCGATAATCCCGACCGGGATGTAGATCATCGGCCGTCCGCGGGTGAAGCCGAGGGCGAAGAACCAGGGCAGTTGCACGGCGTACGCGACGCCGACGCATGCGAGCGACGCGAGGAGCATCGTGCCGACGAGTGGCCATCCGAAGTCCTGGTGTCGAACAACTCGCATGACGAGGGTGGTTGCGGTGCCGACCCCGATCGCTGTTAGGGCGAACACGGTCATCGAGCAGTACCGGCCAAGGACCACCGCGGTCCGGCCGATTGGGGCGATGCCGTAGAGGGTGTCGAGTCGTCCGCGTTCGTCGCCCTGGAACGGGATGGACGCGGAGACTGTCGCAACGACCGCGCCGATCGCGATCCCGAAGCCGGGTACGGGAAGCGTGACGCAGAAGACGACGGTGAACAGGAGCGGCAGCAGGACGCGCAGCGGCTGGGTGAGTGCCATGGTGCGCAGGTCGAACCGGGCGAACTGGAGTACGGCGGTCATGCGGACACCTTCTGATGTGCGCGCGAGTCTTGGGCGACGTGCACGACGACATCGTCAGTGCTCGCCCGGTCAATGACGACGTCCGGTCCGAACCAGGCGGTGTCACGGGAGCGTATGAGGCCTTCCCATCGCCCGGTGGAGTCGCGGCGCAAGCCGATCGTTGACGGTCCTGCGGCTTCGGGGAATGGTCCTGCTCCGCGGACGACGGCGAACGCGTCATGGAGCTCGTCGACGCCACCTTCGTAGGCGACTGCGCCGCCAGCGAGCACGACGAGGTGGTCGGCGAGGTCGTCGAGTTCCTCGGTGATGTGCGTCGAGAAGAGCACCGTGTGGCCCGGGTCGAGAACGAACTCTCGGATCGTGTCCGCAAGTTCTCGCCGGGCGACCGGGTCGAGGCCGCTCGACGGTTCGTCGAGTACGAGTAGCTCGGGATCATGCGCAAGCGCCATCGCGAGGGACAGCTTCACGGTCTGCCCGCGTGAGAGGCCGCCAACGCGGTTGCCGACTGGCACGTCGAACCGGTCGAGCAAGTCGCGGAAACGACGGTCGTCCCAGCGCCGGAAGAGCAGGCCGACGTACCGCCCGACCGATCCGACGCGCCACTCGGGCGCGGCGGTCGCCTGGTCGAGCACCACCCCGATCCGGTCGTGGACCGCGGCGTCCGCAGGGTACCGGTTGCCGAACAGTGTGATGGATCCGCGGTCGGCTCGTACAAGGCCGAGCACGGTCTTCACGAGGGTGGTCTTGCCGGCGCCGTTCGGACCCACGAGTCCGGTCACGAGCCCGGTGGGAGCAGTGACGTCGACATCGTGGAGCGCGAACGCCCCTTGCTGCTTGTGGAGCGAACGGACCGCGACGGCGGCGTCGATCAGGTTCGGTTCCATGCGTCCTCAACCTTCTTTCGGATGTCGTTGATGCTCATGTGAGCCGCTCGAGCTGCTTGGACGAGTTCGTTGGTGGCGCTCTCGACCCGTCCAGCGAGTGCCGTCCCCGCGAGGTCGGCGTCGACCTCGCGCACAACGAAGCCACGTCCGTGTTCGTTTCGGACGAGCCCCTCGGCGACGAGGTCGTTGTAAGCACGGGTAATCGTGATGACACTCACCCGCAGTTCCAGCGCCAGTTGCCGAAGTGATGGCAGGAGCGCACCCTCGGCGAGCTCACCGGCGTGCACCGCGTTACGGACCTGGGTTTTGATCTGCTCGTACATCGGCACCGAACTCGTGCTCGACAAGATGATCCGCACGCCACTCCTGACAGACTGTGTATGTACACCAGCACAGTACGGCCATGCCTGAGCCTGGTCAAGTGCCGGGACTCGATGGCTCGCGACGTGTGTCAGGGTGACGTCAGTGAGGTGTGAGTGGTCTCTGCGAGCGTCGGTGACACCGATCGAAGGAGCAAGCATGAACTACTACAGCGATCACCGTGTCCTCGTGACCGGCGCCAATCGCGGCCTCGGGGCAGCGTTCGCGAGCGCGCTCGTAGAGCTCGGAGCGTCGAAGGTCTATGCAGCCGCTCGCAATCCGCGGGCACCTCAACCGGCGGGCGTCACCCCGGTGCGTCTCGATGTCACCGACCGTGGCCAGGTCGTGACACTCGCCCGAGAGCTCTCGGATGTGACCATGGTGATCAACAACGCGGGTATTCATCGGCGGGCGACGCTGTTCGATGACGACGCGATCGAGGTCGTCGACTCCATGCTGCGGACAAACCTGCTCGGCATGCTCGCCGTGACTGCCGCCTTCACCCCAGCTTTGATCGCGCACGGGAGCGGCGTCATCGCCAACGTCCTGTCGGCCGGTTCCTGGCTCGCCGGTCCGGGCAACATGGCGTACGCGGTCTCGAAAGCGGCAGCGCTGTCGCTGACCAACAACACGCGAGCCGAACTGGCGTCGCAGCGCGTGCAGGTGACCGCGATCCACGCAGGATTCATCGACACCGACATGATGGCCGACTTCCCCGGCGCGAAGCTCGACCCCCGTTCGGTTGCCGACGCAGCACTGGCCGCCATCGCCGCTGGCGAGCAAGAGATCCTCGTCGACGAGATGTCTCGAGCAGCGAAAGCCGCGTCGATCGCGCCCGTACCCCGATTCTGACGGTTCGCTCACCCCTCCCAAGGCGCCGGCTAGGCAGTCCAGCTCAAACGAAGGCGACAACGCTTCGGTCGTTCATCCGCTCTTGCGGCGCGCATCGAGACAGATCGTATCTGTGCAGCTCAGTGCGGGCGGTGGTGCTCGATCGCCGGCATGAAGCAGTCGTCGACGATTGCTTGGACCCGCGCGGCACTTGGGGGTGCAAGGTTCATCAGCAGGTCCAGTCGGACGAGAGCAAACGGCATCTCGAGCACGATGTCCGGGGTAGCTCGGAGATCGATCTCACCGCGATCCGACGCACGCTGGTAGAGCGGTCGATCGCGCCCCGATCGGTGCGGACCCATGAGGCGGTCACGCACCTCGCTCGGGGTCCTCACTCCGGCGACGGTGAGTCCCGCGTACGCCGCGGCCATCGTGATTGCGTAAAACTCAGCCCGCGCGGATGCTGCCGCGGTGAGCTCGGCCACGAGGTCGCCGCGGAGCGAGCCGGTGTCCTCGACCGAAACCGGGTGCGTCACCCGACGGTGCTCGATCGCAGCGACGACCAGGGCATCCTTGTTAGGCCATCGGCGGTAAAGGACCGGTTCGCTCGTCCGTGCACGGCGAGCGATGGTGTCCATCGTCAACCGCCCGTACCCGACCTCCACGAGCTCAACCCAAGCTGCCTCGAGGATCGCATCGACGAGCTCCGTACCCCGACGGCGCTTGCCCGGGTTCGCTTCAACCATTCGGCCAGTTTAGAAAGCTTTGACTTCCTTCTCAAAGGCGTACTACGTTTATTAGATAGCTTTTACTATCTCTGGAGTTCCTATGGGTGAAGTAACGACCGCGGTGCTCATCGTCGGTGCCGGGCCGACCGGTCTGACGCTCGCGTGCCAACTCGCACGCTGCGGCGTGCTCTTCGAGATCATCGAGGCGTCCCCGGGGCCGCACGCCGGATCGAGGGGCAAGGGCTTGCAACCTCGATCGTTGGAGGTCCTCGAGGATCTCGGGGTTGTGGAGGCGGTCCTCTCGGACGCCCAGGTCATGCCGATGCTCGCGATCGCACCGGACGGTTCGACGAGTCGCGTCGACGAGGTTCCGCAATCGCTGCTCGGCCGATCCGACATCCCCTACCCAGCGAGCGTGATCACGCCGGAGTGGCGTGTCGAAGGAGCTTTGCGCGACCTGCTCGGGGGACTCGGACACACGGTGCGTTTCGGGACGACGTTCGACTCGTGCGCCGAGCAGAGCGACGGCATCATCGCGACGGTCTCCAGCGGGGGAGGCACCGGAACTATCCGGGCGCGTTGGCTCATCGGCTGTGACGGCGGACACAGCGTGATTCGGAAGCAGTCCGGTATCGCCTTCGTCGGGGAGACCCGCGACGACGTCCGCATGCTGGTGGCGGACGTGAGGGTCGACGGGCTTGATCGTGGCTCCTGGTACATGTGGCGGTCAGAGGGAGAGATGGCCTCGCTGTGTCCGCTGCCGTCGACGGACCTTTTCCAGTTCCAGGCCGGCATCGAGCCCGGCGTCGAACCGGACCTCAGTGTCCAGAACCTCCAAGCCGTCCTCGACCGTGTATCCGGCCGCGGCGATGTACGAATTGTCGATGCTCCCTGGACGTCGGTATGGCTGGCGAACACACGGCTGGCAGAGCGCTACCGCCACGGTAGGGTCTTCCTTGCTGGGGACGCTGCACACATCCACCCGCCGGCTGGTGGTCAGGGAATGAACACTGGGATCCAGGATGCAACGAACCTCGGCTGGAAGCTCACGGCGGTCGAAGCCGGTGCCAGCGCGAACCTGCTCGCAACGTACGAAGCGGAGCGCCGGCCGGTCGCGGAACGTGTGCTGTCGATGTCCAACCGTCGGATGAATGCCGTGATCCGCGACAAAGCCCTGCCCGCCAGCCGGGACAGCAGCACGATCCAGCTCGACATCTCCTACCGCGATTCCCCACTCGCTCGCGACGACCGGAACGGGCAGGGGGTCCTTCGCGCCGGGGATCGTGCCCCCGACGCGACTGGACTCACCGCGAGGGACGGTTCCGTGCATCGGCTGTTCGAACTCACGGCGGGTGGGACCTGGACGCTCTTGCCCTTCGGCGGCGCACCTTTGGGGGCCGTCGACGGCGTCACCGTGATCGATGTGGACGACAGCGACGGGTCCCTCGCTGCGGCATACGGCGCGACGGACGGCACGCTCGTGCTCATCCGCCCGGACGGCTATGTCGCGCTCATCTCCGACGCCGGTGAGATGGGCGCGGTCGGCGCCTACCTCGACGACCTCCGCGCAGGGATCCTGGCGTGAGCCGCTCCCCCGAAACGGTCTCCACGGCGCTTGGACCCGTCGAGATCGAAGAACACGGCGAGGGCGTGCCAGTGTTGGTCCTCCACGGCAGTCCCGGCGGGGTGGACGGCGCACGGATGATGGGCAGGTTCCTGCCCGCGGAACGCTTCCGGACCATCGCTCTGTCCCGGCCGGGGTACCTCAACACGCCGCTGCCCCCTGATGGCACATCGATCGATCATGAAGCTGACCTCCTCGCGGCCGTGCTCGATGCCCTCGCCATTGATCGCGCCGGAGTGTTCGCGTGGTCGGGTGGGGGGCCCTCCGCCTACCGTCTCGCCGTCCGACACCCCAATCGCGTAACGTGTCTCGTCCAGGTCGCGGCCGTCAGTGGCCGGTGGACCGCTCCGCAATACTCGCCGTCCGATGCGTTCCTCTTCGGAACCAGGGTTGGCAACTGGATGGTTCGCCTCCTCAGCCGCCTCGCCCCCGCGCAGATCGTCGGTGGGGCCCTTGCCGGTGAGGGCTCTGTCCGAGGTGATGACCTCCAGGCGCTCACCAGGAGCGTCATGGCGGCCCCGGACCAGCGGCGTGCGGTCTTGGAGGTAGCACGCACCATGAGTTGGAGCGGACCGCGTCGAGCCGGATGGGACAACGACGTCGCCAACTACAGGGCGATCGATTCCCTCGAGCTCGACCGCATCTGGTGCCCAGTGCTCCTCATTCACGGCGACGCCGACACCGACGCCATCCCGCAATACAGCCTCGACGCACACAACACGATCCCTGACAGCACCCTCGTTGTGATGAAAGACGGCACACACCTCGCCTTCTACGCACACCCCAATGCCCCGCAGGTGCAACGACGAGCCCGGCAGTGGTTCGCTGATCACGCCTGAGGGGGTTAATCGGCCTGATGCCCGCCGACGTCCTAGCCTCGGCCACCCTGGTCGGGCCGCGGGGCCTGACCAGTGGTTTACTCAGGAGCAGATCTTGCACCAAGAAGCTGTCGTCGCAGCAGTAGCTCCGGGAATAATCGCTGACGCGCTCGAGCAAGAACTTAAATTCAGCAAGAACAGTGGCCTGACATTCAAACGCGGCAAGGCAGACGGGCCGGCCGAGCCGGACCCGTTGGTGGAGCCCGACGACATGGCCATGGTTGCTCCGCCGTGCCACCCCTGGGAGCCGGTCAAGGTACCCGAAGATGCTTCCATGCCGATTCACTGCGTCCTCTGCGGACAAGCTTTCACCGTTTGATGGACTGACATAAGAGCGCCCTATCGGCACGAACTAGAACAGCCGACCACCCGCGGGTGATCGGCCGTTCTGTGCCGGGAGCTCTGTCAGTGTGCGGCGTCGTAGGCGTCTCGTACGGCCTGGCTGATGCGTCCGCGACTGGACACCTCGTGGCCGTTCGCGTTCGCCCATTCGCGGATCCTCGCGAGATCCTCCGAGTTGCCGCGCTTCGGACCGTTGCCGGCGCTGGTACGACCGGAGCGGCCACTGACCTTTCGGGCTGCTGCGACGTAGTCGGACAACGCTTCGCGGAGTGCGTCGGCGTTGTCGTCGGTGAGGTCGATTTCATAGTGGGTGCCGTCGAATCCGAAGGCGACGGTGCGGCCCTTGCCTTCTTCGATGGTGTCGCCGGTGAGGTCGTCGACGAGGTGCGTAGTGACTTTCTGCGCCATAAGGAGGCCGCCTTTCGCTCTGGGGATCAGATCCACCCTGGCATAGCAGATCCCGGAGAGCGCTTTGTTGCTCCTTCTTCCCGCATGGTGGTCGGGTTCTTCCCGCATGGTGGTCGGGCAGACTGAGTAGTGATGTCTGACTCGTCGCCAGCCGTATCCGGGTATGCCGCCGCTCTTACCGAACTGAAGCAGCAGGTTCGCGCCGCCCGGTTCACCGCGCAGCGCCGCGTGAACACGGAGCTCGTCCGTCTCTACTGGGGGATCGGCGCGATCATCCTGCAGCGCCAGGGTGATGAGGGGTGGGGCAGTAACGTCATCGGTCGTCTCGCGACGGATCTGCGTGCAGAGTTTCCGGAGATGAAAGGGTTCTCCCGCGCGAACCTGTTCTACATGCGCCGATTCGCGGGGGAGTGGACGGCGGACGCAGTTGTCCAACAGGCTGTTGGACAACTCCCGTGGGGACACATCACGGTCCTGCTTGACCGGCTCGATGACCACAAGCTCCGCGACTGGTACGCCGGCCAGGCGGCTGCACACGGTTGGTCGCGAAACGTGCTCGAGCACCAGATCCGCTCCGCAGCGCACACGAGGCTGCAGGCGGCGCCGACGAACTTCGCCGACGTCTTCCCACCGGGGGAGTCAGATCTGGCGCAGCAGATCACGAAGGACCCGTACGTGCTGGACTTCCTCGCCCTCGACGGGGACGCAAAGGAACGCCACCTCGAGCAGGCCCTCGTGGACCGCATAATTGACACCCTCCGCGAGCTCGGGGAGGGGTTCGCGTTCGTTGGCCGGCAGGTGAACTTCGATGTTGACGGCGACGAATTCTACGTCGACCTGCTGTTCTTCCACGTCGAGCAACTCCGTTACGTGGTGATCGAACTCAAGACGGGGAAGTTCAAGCCCGAATACCTCGGCCAGCTCGGCTTCTACGTGGCCCTCGTCGATGACAAACTCCGCCGGCCCCAGCACGCCGACACCGTCGGGCTGCTCCTCGTCGCGGACAAGAACGACGCTGTGGTGCGGTACTCACTTGCCGGGCAGCAGACACCAATCGGCGTCGCCAGCTACGACCTCCTGCCACCGTCCGTGCAAGCGGCGCTCCCGACGGAAGCGGAACTGTCGCAAGCGCTTCGCGGGTCCGCTGAGGACGCTAGTTTCGGATCCAGCAACCCGTCCGAGGACGAGGGATAGCAGGGCGTGCAGGGTGCTACCCGGGGCCGTCACTCGCAGCTGCGAGGAGGGGCACGATCACGTCGCTGATGGGCGTGGGCACTCCGAGTGCTCGCCCCTTTCGCTGGACTACGCCGTTGCGGACGTCCCACTCGAGGGGCCGGCCGGCCTCGCGGTCGGTGAGGATGGAGGTGCCGTGGTCCTCCGGGGCCGTGCGGAAGCCGGCCAGGATCTGGTCGGGGACGTCGTCGGCGAGCTCGGCGCCGTCGGCTCGCGCGACCTCGAGCCCCTCGCGCAGGTACCGGAGTGCGAGGACCTGGACGTCCGGCCGTCGGAAGACGCCGGAGCGGCGCGTCATGAGCGCCATCAGCCCGGCGGCTGCGTTCTGCAGGAGCTTCCGCCAGGCGACGGTGGAGAAGTCCGCGACCAGCTCGACCGAACAGCGGTCCCCGTCCAGCAGGTTCGCGACGAGCTCGGCCGCGGGGCCCGCAGGCAGGGTCAGCCGGGCCGGACCGAGCAGTCGCACCGAGTCGTCCTCCTCGCGGACGGCAGGGAACCAGACGACCGCGGGCAGGACCGTGCTCGTGGGGACGAACGGCCGGACCGAGTCGGCCTGCTCGATCCCGTTCTGCAGCACGCACACGATGGTCTCCGGCGTGCAGAGCGCCCGCAACCACTCGCGTGCCTCGGCCGTCTGGGTCGCCTTGACCGCGAGGAACACCACGTCGACCGGGGCGACGACCGACGACGTGTCGGTCAGCACCGGCCCGGGGACCATGACGGGTCCGTCCCCACCGACGAACCGGAGTTCCGCACGCGCGGAGCGACCCGCGAGCACCGGCGTCGACCCACGGGCGTGGAGCACGGCCGCGATCGTCGTCCCGATCGCGCCCGGGCCGATGACGGCGACGCGGGGACGGGCGGCAGCGGACCCGCCACCGCTCGGCGACGTGGGCGTCACGCCGTCACCTCGCGGTGCCACCGGAACCGTTCGACGACGCGAGCGAGAGCCGGTCGTTGCATCGCCAGCGCGTACACCGCAGAGCCGACCGCACCCCCGAGGACGTTCGAGGCCAGGTCGTTGACGTCGGCGATGTGCCCGCCGTGCGCGAACCGCGCCGTGAGGAACTGCGTCACCTCGACGGCAGCGCTGATCCCCGCCGTGACGGCGATCGTGCGTGCCCAGGTCGGCCGCGCGAGCATCAGCGAGACGAGGATCCCCAGCGGCACGAACACCAGTGCGTTGGTCACCGCGTCGCCGACCTCGTACCCGACGACCGGCACCAGGTTGAGCGGGAGCGGATCGGGACCGTCGGAGCGCGGCCACGCCAGGAAGATCGGGAACACCGTGTTCGCGGCGACACCGCCGGAGTAGAGGGCCGCTGCTGCCGCGACGGCGCCCCGTGCCGGTGTGAGCCGTCCGCGACGGTGGAGCCCCCAGAGCAGGAGCGCGAACAGGACGACGGCCATCGGGACGACCGCCGGGAGCATCGGGACCCTGCCGAACATCGACTCGTGCCTCCTGGGCTGTGGGGAAGAAGGGGTCGCAGCCACCGCTGAGCGTACCGTCGAGAGCACGGGTCACGCGGCGTCGGGTCAGGACGAGGACGACGTCAGCGCGCGGCCGCGGTGAAGAGTCGGGCGTGGTCCACGACCCACTGGCGGAAGGTCCGTGGCGACCGTCCGGTGATCGCCCGGTACTCGTCGGAGACCGCCGGTGTCGTCCCGACCGCTCTCCGCCAGTCCGCGATGATCTGTTCGACCCACACGGCGGGCACGTGCTCGGACAGCATCGCAGACGCCTCGGCCTCCGTCTGCTCGAGGACCCGGACGGGTCGTCCGACGACGTCCGCGATGATCGCGACCTGCTGTCGGAGCGTGAGCCGCTCCGGGCCGGTCAGCACCGGTGCACGACCGAGCAGGGCATCACCGGTCAGTGCCGCCACGGCGACGTCGGCGATGTCCTGCTCGTGGACGGGGACCTGCACGGCGTCCGGATGGGGCAGCGGCACGAGACCGTCGCGCTGGACCCCCCAGCTCCACCGGGCCGCGTTGCTCGCGAACCCGCCGGGACGCAGGAACGTGTACTCGAGGCCCGCCCCGGCGACCGCACGCTCCACCCGGAGGAAGCGGGCGCCGTTGAAGTCGGTCTCGGCGCCGGGGAACGTCACCGCGGACGACGACAGCAGCACCACGTGGCGGACCCCGGCAGCGGCGATCGTCGCCACGAGTCCCTCCGGCTCGTCGACGTCCGCGTAGAGGAACAGTCGCTCGACCCCGTCCAGTGGGGCACGGAAGGACTCCGGATCCCGCAGATCAGCCGCCACGGCGGACACCTGCGACGGCAACTGCAACCGCTCGGGCCTCCTGCTCGCGGCGCGGACGTCGACCCCCTGACCCACGAGTCCCTCCACGACCGCGCCACCGACGGCTCCACTCGCGCCGACCACCAGAACCGACATCTCGCCTCCTTAACGAACAACGTTCGCGAACAGTGTTCGTCACAAACCCTGCTCGTGTCAAGTGGTAACGTCCTCGGCATGCCAGCCGCACGCGAGCCCGTGTCCCGGCGGGCACGGCCGGCGAAGTCCCCGCTCTCGCGTCGTTCCATCGTCCTCGCGACGGCACGGCTCATCCGCGAGCGAGGAGTCGACGCGGTCTCGCTCCGTGACGTCGCGCAGCAGGTGGAGACCGGCGCAGCGTCGCTCTACGCGTACTTCGCGAACCGCGACGTCCTCCTCGAGCACGTGCTGGACGAGGTTTACGGCGAGGTCGTCCTCGTCGACGCCGTCGACGACGACTGGCGGAGCGCGCTCGCGGCCACGATCGTCAACACCATCGAGGCCCTCGCCGACCATCCGGGGCTCGGCGCGGTGGCGCTCGGCTCGATCCCGACCCTGCCCGGAGCGCTCCGCCTCGCCGACCACGAGCTCGCACTCATGGGCCGCGGTGGCGTCCCGGAGTCACGGGCTGCCCTCGCGATCGACCTGATCTCGCAGTTCGTGGCCGCGACCGCCACCGAACGGACACTCCGCGGTGCGCCCGGCGACGTGCAGGACCGGGACAGCGTCGAACAGGCCTACCGCTCGATGGACCCCGAGCGCTTCCCCCGCGTGGCGCACGCCGCCCGCGCACTCGTCGGTCCCTCTGAGCACGACCGGCGCGACTTCGCGATCGGGGTCATCATCGCCGGCCTCGGGTCGTCGCCCGGCTGAGCTGCCCCTGGTTGTCGGCAGTCAGCTGCGGTTCTCTCGCTCGCCCCAGCCACTTGGTCGGCTACGCAAAGGCAGGTGCATAAGAAATCGACAATCTGACATAAGAGCCAGCCATCGGCTCGTGCCGTGAAAGCCATGCGCCAAGCGCCTGCGTTCTCTCGCGGAGAGAGCTCAGTGGAACGTAGGCGGCTGAGCCACGGCATTTGAGCACCATCTGATGAGTTCGTGAGCAGTCTCGGAGCGGAGGGGTTGCGTCAACCAGGGAGCCACGGCCATCGCGAAGACCGCGCGCACGTCCGCTGCAGATCCCGAACCGGTGTCCGCGGCCAGGATGACCTGCTCGCCGGCGTACACCGAGTCGACCTGACGGACGAGTGCCCGTATCGGCGTCGACGGCTGCAGGTCCCCGGCGTCGACGGCCTGTTCGAGGGCAGTCCGAGTCAGTTCGGTGAACTCCCGCACCCGGCCGAGTGCTCTGCGCTCCTGTGCGTCGGGCGTGACCTGCCCCCAGAACGCCACGACGACCCGTGCTTCGGTACGGGTGACGTCGTCGACGGGCAGGATTTCCTCGGCGATCGCGACGAGGGCGGCGAGGCCGCTGCGGTGGTGCAGCCGAGTCGCGATGCGGTCGAGGGTCCGCTGCACGCCCCGGCGAGCCGCGGCCTCGGCGATCTGCTCCACTGAGTCGAAGTAGTGCCAGATGGTGCCAGGCACGACACCGAGTGCCTGCGCCACCGTCCGGCCGTTCGTGCCCGAGACGCCCCGTTCCCCGAGCACGTGGAGGTACGCCTCGACGATCTCCTCGCGGCGGCGGTCGTGATCGACGATCTTCGGCATCGCACCATCCTGTCGCACCCGCCGCGCCGCCCGAAACACCGACGAAATGATTTTGACTCTAAAGTCAACGAAAGAAGTCCGCCACAAGCCTGGAGGCCCAGTGACGACACCAGCAGCGCCGGAGACCGGCCGGCACCCCACCGCTCCCTTGACGGCAGCCGAGATCGACCGAGCACGATCGGTGCTGCACCAGGGCGGCCTCGCCTCCGCGACGACACGATTCGCGTACGTCATGCTCCGTGAGCCGGCCAAGCGGGACGTGCTCGACGTCGCTCGTCACGCGAGCCTGCACCGCCACGTCGAGGCGTTGCTCCTCGACATCTCGACCGGGGCGCTCCGAGAGACCGTCACCGACGTGACCGACGGAGTCGTCGTGCTCAACCGAGAGATCGACTCCCGCGTCGAGGGCACGGCACCGGTGCTCGACGAAGAGTTCCAGTTGGTCGACGACCTGGTCAAGGCAGACGAGCGCTGGGTCGAGGCAATGACCCGTCGCGGCGTCACCGACGTCACGCAGGTCCGCACCTGTGCCTTGAGCGCCGGGGTCTTCGGCTACGACGGCGAGGTCGGTCGACGGGTCCTCCGGGTGCTCGCGTTCCTGCAGCTCGACGATGCAGACCTGCCCTGGGCGCACCCCATCGACGGTGTCGTGGCGCACGTCGACGTGATCAGCGGCACGGTGCTGCGGGTCGTCGAGACCGGGTTCGAGCACATCCCGATGGAGTCGGGCGACTACCTCGACCCCGCGGTCAGCGGGCCGACGCGGGCGACGCTCAAGCCCATCGCCATCACTCAGCCCGAGGGCGTGAGCTTCACGCTCGACGGCAACCGGCTGCAGTGGGAGAACTGGGATCTCCGCGTCGGGTTCAACGGACGCGAAGGGCTGACGTTGCACGAGATCGGCTTCCGCGACCACGGTGAACTGCGCCCCGTCATCTACCGCGCCTCGATCTCCGAGATGGTCGTGAACTACGCCGACCCGACGCCCACGCACGGCTGGCAGAACTACTTCGACGCGGGGGAGTACCAGTTCGGCCGCACTGCGAACTCGCTCGAGCTCGGCTGCGACTGCGTCGGCGACATCACCTACCTCGACGCCGTGGTCGCCGATGACTTCGGTCGCCCGAGGACAATCAAGAACGCCGTGTGCATCCACGAGGAGGACTACGGCATCCTCTGGAAGCACACCGACGAGTTCACCCACACGTCGGAGTCCCGCCGGCAGCGGCGACTCGTCGTGTCGTTCTTCACGACGGTCGGCAACTACGACTACGGCTTCTACTTCTACTTCTACCTGGACGGCACGTTCGAGGTTGAGGCGAAGGCAACCGGGATCGTGTTCACGGGTGGGCACGATGGCAGCGACTACCCGTACGCGACGCAGCTCGCGCCCGGTCTGGGCGCCCCGGTCCACCAGCACCTGTTCTGTGCGCGCCTGGACATGATGGTGGACGGTGAGCGCAATGCGGTCGACGAGCTCGACGTGGCGCGCGTCCCGATGGACGACTCGAACCCGTGGGGCAACGCGATTGGGCGCTCCCGCACCCGTCTGCGGCGTGAAGCCGATGCGCAGCGCGATGCCGACGGCACCGTCGGACGGGTCTGGAGCATCAGCAGCGTTGACCGGAAGAACCGGGTAGGCGAGCCGACGAGCTACGTGCTCTACCCCGAAGGCAACGCGGCGCTGCTCAACCACATCGACGCTCCGGCGCGCAAGCGGGCCGGTTTCGCCGCACACCATCTCTGGGTGACGCGTTACCAGCCTGACGAGCTGTGGGCAGCCGGCTACACGGTGAACCAGCACCCTGGTGGTGCCGGCCTCCCCTCGTATGCGGCCGCGGACCGGGAGGTCGACGGTGAGGACGTCGTGGTCTGGCACACCTTCGGGCTCACGCACTTCCCGCGGCTCGAGGACTGGCCGATCATGCCCGTCGACCACACCGGCTTCGTCATGAAGCCGCACGGCTTCTTCGACAGGAACCCGACGCTCGACGTCCCGGTCGTGTCTGCCGAATCGTGCCGTGCAGACGGAGGTCACGTCTGCGGTGCGGGGTGCGGCTGCGCGTGATGACGATGACCGCGATCGACGCCTCGGGGCTGATCTCGTCGGCCTTGTCCGCCTGCTGCGTCGTCGGAACCCGTCCGGCCCGCCGAAGCCTGGTCGCTGCGGGGGTGATGCTGGCAGCCATGGTCGCCGTGTCGTCGCCGCTCGGACAGGACATGCGGGTCGTGCTCCTGGTCGCGGTGGCATTGCTGGCGAGTGCGCCGGTCGCGCTCGGTGCTCGGCGTGGAGCCGTGCACCCAATGGGGCTGCACCGGGGGATCAGCGCCGTGGTCATGGCCGGCGCTGTGCTCATCGGCGGCGATCACGTCGGCACGATGACCGGTCACGTCCACACCAGCGCGACCGAGGCGGTCGTCGTCGTCGCCGTCGTCGGCTACGTCGCGCTGAGTGCGGTCGTGACCGTCGCCGTCATCCAGGAGGCACGGTCAGGCCGGTCCTGCACCGGACATCCGAGGCGTCTCGCGTTCGGACTCGGCGAGGTCGTCGCGATGACTGCCGCGGTCTTCTCCATGGTCGCGATGTGAATCGCGGGCGACAGGACGACGAGGAGGGCGGCGCCCTCTTCGTCGTCCTGTCGCTGCGGACGGTGCGTCCGCTCACAGCCGACGGGACACCGTCCGACCATCCGCCAGGGTCTCGACGACCTGCACGGAGTCGAGCCCGTGCCCGTTCGAGACGTCGCGGTCGAGCAGGACGAGGTCGGCTGCGAAGCCCGGAGCGATCCGTCCCGTGACCTCGTCGAGATGACCGACCCAGGCGGCCGTGCCGGTGAACGCGTCCAGCGCGACGGCGAAGGGGAGCGCTTCGTCCGCCAGGAGTGGTTTGACCAGCGCGGGTCCTGTCGCGTGGGGGTCGGACGCCGGGGCGAGGCGGGTCGTCCCGGTGTGCATCGCCCAGAAGGGGTTCGGATCGGAGACGGGCCAGTCACTACCCGCAGCGATCCGGGCGCCGGCGCGGTGCAGGCTGCCGTAGGGGAAGTGGTGTTGCGCGCGCTCGTCGCCGATGAGCGGGAGCTTGCGCTCGACGATCTCGGTGTCCGTCCGTCCCCACAGCAGCTGCGCGTTCACCGTCACGCCGAGTGCGGCGAACCGCGTGGTGTCCGCCGGGTCGACGACGTCGAGGTGAGTGATCTGGTGACGCCCGTCCGCCGCGCCGTTCGTCCCGCGAGCGGACTCGATCGCATCGAGCCCCTCCCGGACGGCGCGGTCGCCGACGGCGTGAATGTGCACCTGGAATCCCTCGGCGTCGAGCGCCGTGACGATCCGGTTGAGTTCCTCGGGTTCGATGAACGAGTCCCCTCGGTGGTCCGGGTGCGTGGTGTACGGCTCCAGCATCGCTGCCGTGCGGTTCTCGATCATGCCGTCCTGCATGATCTTGACCGTGTTCGCGCGGATGTGTTCAGTGGACGCGGCCCGGTCTCGTCGGTCGCGGAGCTCCTCGAGCTGCTCCAGCCCTCGGTGACGGTCCCACCACTGGCAGAGGACGACCTTGGCGGTCAGCTCCCCGCGTCGTTCGAGTGCCATGTAGGCATCGAAGGTGTCGGGTCCGAGCTCGCTCTTGCCGACGGCGGCGTCGTGCCAAGTCGTGATGCCGGCGCTGTGCAGGTGCGTCTGGGCCGCGAGGATCGCGGCCTCGAGGTGGTCGTCGGGTTGTTCGGGGCGGATCCCGTTGATGGCGGCGGTCGCGGTGTCGAGGAGCACTCCGGTGAGCACACCGTCGGCGGTCCGGACGAAGCGCCCCCCGGAGGGGTCCACGATGTCCTCGGGGATCCCGGCGGCTTCGATCGCGCGACTGTTGACCCAGGCGCCGTGGCCGTCGTGACCGGTGAGGATCACGGGCCGGTCGGGCACGATCTCGTCGAGGGCCCACCGCGTCGGGAACCCGCCGTCGTAGCAGTCCCCGTACCATCCGGAGCCGACGAGGACGGGTTCGTCAGGATGGGCGGCTGCGTACTCGCGGATGATCCGGGCGTAGGCGTCGGCGTCGTGGACAGGGCTGAGGTCGATGCCGAGCAAGGCTGCGCCGGCGAACGGGGGGTGGACGTGCGTGTCGTGCACGCCGGGGATGACCGAAGCGCCCCCCGCATTGCGGACCTCGACGTCCGGGGATGCTCGAGCGTCGAGGTCGTCTCGATCACCGACGGCAGCGATGATCCCGTCCCGGACGAGGACCGAGGTTCGTTGCCACACGCCGTCCCCGAGGTAGGCGTTCGCATCGTTGATGATCAGGTCGGGCATCGGGTCCTCCGGCGATCGGGGGTCAGTGGGTGAAGTGGTCGACGGCAGTCCAAGCGAGCGCCGTCGCGGCGTCGAGGACCAGGCGTTCGGCACTCGGGCCGACGCACGCCGCGGCGAACTCGGGCTGGTGGTTCGACGCGCCGCGTGCCTCCAGTCCGACGTAGGGGTGGATGGACGGGACCCGCTGGGAGACGTTGCCCATGTCGGTCGATGCGCGGTTCATCCGTGATGCGGTGTCGCCACTGGTGAACCGGCGACCGAGTGCCGTCGCGTTGGCGACGTAGGCCTCGAGGGCCGCGTCGGCGGTCCGGAACTCCGAGTAGGGCTTGCTCTCGGGTGTCACGGTGAGTGCTGCTCCCGTGGCGAGGGCGCCCGCTTCGAAGCACCGCAGCACGCGCTCCTCGACCTCGAGCAGGTCGGCGAGGGTCTCCGCCCGGACGTACCAGCGCCCCTCGGTACGGTCGGGGATGGCGTTCGGGGCCGCACCGCCCACGGTCTGGATGCCGTGCACACGCGTGCCCTGGGTGAGCTGTTGGCGGAGCAGGCCGATGGCGACCTGCGCCACCACGAAGGCGTCGTTGGCGTTTACTCCCTGGTCTGGGTAGGCCCCGGCGTGCGCGCTCACCCCGTCGTACGCGATGTGCGAGTGGGTGACGGCGAAGGGGCGCGCCTCGGCGACGTCGACGGGGGCGGGGTGCGCCATCATCGCCAGGTCGATGTCGTCGAAGGCGCCTCGGTCGAGCATCTCGATTTTGCCGCCGCCTCCCTCTTCTGCGGGGGTGCCGTAGAGCTCGACGGTGAGGTCGAGCTCGTCGGCGACCCGGGCGAGGGCGACCGCGGCACCGACCGAGGACGCTGCGATGAGGTTATGGCCGCACGCGTGACCGAGGCCGGGCAGCGCGTCGTACTCCGCGACGAACGCGACGCGACGACTCCCGGAACCCGCCGTGGCGTGCACGGCGGTCTCGAGCCCGAACGCGCCGACCGTCGCCGTGAACCCGGCGTCGTCGACCGCACCAGCGACCCAGGCGGCAGCGCGGTGCTCTTCCCAGGCCACCTCCGGGTGTGCGTGGATGCGGTCAGCGAGTGCCACGAGCTTTCCGTGACCGCGAGCCGTGGTCTCGCGGAGTTCACGTTTTGCCCGCTCCACGTCAGCGGCCGTCACCGGGGACTCCGTACCCGGTGGAGCGGGCAGGGTCCTCAGCGCGGACGACGTAATCGTCCCGCTGCGGGAGCCACACCGCGAGGAGCGCACGGAGGTCGGTGAGCGGGTCGTCGCTCCAGTCGACCCGGAGGTCCGTGGTGCGCCATCCGTGTCCGCTCACCACGCTGAGCCCAGCGCTGTGCACGGGGCCTGCCTCGCCGCCCGCGGCCACAGCGGCAGCGAACGCCGCGAGGAGCCGCTCCTCGACGGAACCGGTCGCCCGAGCCCACTCCTCGACCATGCGCTCGGGGACGTCCGGGCTCGCGAGCATGTTCCCCGCGGCCGCGGCGGCGACGCCCTCATGCGATGCGACGATACCGAGCGCGTGCTCACCCGAGTGGACGGCGGTGCGACCGAGAGCGTCGACGGCGACGAGCTGCCGGAACTGCGCTGTTGCGTCCGTCGCGACGATGCGGTCGACGGCGTGCAGGGCCGACGAGCCGCCCTCCATGACGTCGAGCAGTCGGCGGCCGAGCCGCGGGTCCGTAATGTTCTGCGAGTGCACGGCACCGACGCAGTCACGCAGGTGCACGCACCGGGCGGCGACGGCGGGGGACGACGAGCAGATGACCGATCCAAACGCACCGGTGGCGGGATCGCGGACGGCGAGCGAAAACGTCACGGCAGAACCGCGGTGGCGTCGATCTCGACGAGCCACTCGGGACGGGCGAGCGAGTGGACGACGATGCCGGTGGACACCGGGAAGACGCCCTGCAACCACTTGCCTATGGTCCGGTACACCGTCTCCCGGTAGCGGACGTCGACGAGGTAGACGGTGACTTTCACTATGTGCTCGAGCGATCCGCCGGCCTCCCGGACGAGCATGTCGATGTTCGCCATCGCCTGCTCGGTCTGCGCCTCGACGTCGCCGACCCCCACCGAGTCTCGGGTGTCGAGGTCCTGTCCGATCTGGCCCCGGATGTAGACGACCCCGTTCGCGACGACTGCCTGGCAAAGGTCGTTGTCGAGGTTCTGCTCCGGGTACGTGTCCTTCGTGTTGAACGGACGGATGCGGGTGTGGACGGTCAACGTTCTGCTCCGGTCCCCGCGACGGCGGGCTCGAGGTGGACGAGGGACGAGTGGGCCGCGTACGCGCGCTGGATGTCGATGTGGTCCGCGAGGTACCCCGCATCGTGCCAGACGCCCCAGATGAAGCTGGATCCCCGGCGGGACTGCCAGGGGAGCCCGAGGAAGTAGATCCCGGGTTCGGTCGAGACCCCGCGCTGGTGTCGGGGCCTGCCGTCGTCGTCGGTGGCGTCGGCGGGCAACCAGCCGTAGTCGGACGAGTACCCGGTCGCCCACACGATCGAGGTCACACCTGCGGCGACGAGGTCGAGTTCGAGGAGCGGGTGCTCCGCCGCATCCGGCAGCGGGCCGAGGACGTGCGCCCCGGGCTCCTCGGGCAGGTCGATACCGTTGCGAGCGACGTACGCGTCGGCCTCGGCCAGGAGTGATAGGTGGTTCTCGTCACCCCGAGTGATGTTTTCGCGGAGGTCCGGCGCGAACCGCACGACGCCGCCCTCGTAGGTCCGGGTCCGGCCGACGAGGGTGATGCCGCTCGCCGCCAGGTCGCGGAAGTCGACGGTGTGGCCGCCGCCGGCGCCGCTCACGGCGATGGTCACGTGTTCTGCGCCGGACGGAGGCGTGGCCGCCTCCCACTTATCGAGGACACCGAGCCACCAGACGAAGTCGCGCCCACGGTAGGCGCGCGGTGGCCGGTCGTGCGGCCCGACCGACAGCAGGACGTCGCGGCCGGCGGCTCGCAACTCGGCTGCGATCTGCACGCCGGACGAGCCGGCGCCGACCACCAGCACCGCTCCGGCCGGCAGCTGCGCCGGGTTGCGGTACGCGTTCGAGTGCAGCTGCTCGACGGGCGCCGTGGCGGGGACGACCGGTGGGACGACCGGAGTCTGGAACGCGCCGGTCGCCGCCACGACGTAGCGGGCGTCGTACGCACCGTCGGACGTCTCCACCCGGTAGCCGGGACGCCCGACGAGCTTGCGTACCGAGTGGACCTCGACGCCGCACCGGACGGGCAGTGCGAACCGCTCGACGTACCGGTCGAAGTAGTCGGCGACCTCGTCCTTCGTGGCGAACCCGTCCGGGTCGATGTCGAACTCCATACCCGGGAAGCGGTCGTGCCAGGCCGGCCCGTTGGCGACGAGGGAGTCCCAGCGTCCAGTCCGCCAGCGCTCGGCGACTCGGCTCCGCTCGAGGACCACGTGGGGCACTCCTCGTTTCGTCAGGTGCTCGCTCATCGCCACGCCGGCCTGGCCGGCGCCGACCACGACGACCTCGGTTGCTCGGTCGGACATGTCCACCTCCACTCGGAACTGGTTCGTTCCGTTGCGGATCAGCGTGACCGTCATCCGATGAATCGGTCAAATCGAAGAAGGTCATTGACTGCATCAGCAAACACGATGATGATCTTCCGTGAAACACAACCGAAATCAATGGGTGGCGAGCGCCTCCGTCACGACCTCTGCCGCGACCTCCGAGAACGCCCGAGCGCGTGCGGTCGTCCGCGTCGCACGCATGGCGGCCAGGACGACCGAGAGCGACGGGATGTCGTCGGCGATAGGCCGAGCGACCACCCGGGCGCCGTCGTAGGTCTGATCGTGGCGCGGATGCTGATTGAGGATCGAGAACCCGTGGCCGTGTGCGACGAAGGCCCGGACGGTTTCGTAGCTCATCGACCGGTGTCGGATCTGGGGCTGCAGCCCGACGGAGGCCAGGATGCCGATGAAGTAGTCACGGCTCTGTGGCAGGTCGAGCAGGATCATTGGGTCACGGGACAGCTCACGCAGGAAGACCTGCGGCTTGGCGGCGAGGGGGTGGTCTGCCGCGAGCAGCACGTGGGGCGGGACGTCACGCAGCACGGTCGTGCGGATGTCCGGGCCCATCGGGAAGTCGTAGCCGATCACGAGCTCGACGCGGCCGGACCGGAGCGCGTCGCGAGCGCCTTCCGCATCGACCTCGTCGACCTCGATCTCGAGGTACGGGTGGGACTCGCGGACGCGCGTCACGATCGCAGGCAGCACGAACGGAGCGAGGGTGACGAAACACCCGATCCGGATCGAGCCGCGGACCTGGTTGTCGATGCCGCGTGCTGTGTCCAGCGCCTCCTCGAGGTTCAGGATGAGCGCGCGGGCATCGCCCAGGAGCTGCTGTCCAGCTGCGGTGAGCGCCAGACCTCGGGCGCGTTGCCGAATGAATAGCTGTGCTCCGATCTGCGCCTCGAGGTGCGCGATCGCCGCGGAGATCGCCGACTGTGCAACGAGCAGCTGCTGTGCTGCGCCGGTCATCGAGAGGCAGTTGGCAGCCTCGACGAAGTACCGCAGCTGCATCAGGGTGACGTCAGGTTTCCGGCCCATCCGAAGGACCTCCGTTTCGCGTGTGTTACGAACTTGTGTCGGGATGATCTCCCTTGCGACTGCATCTCCCTTGGTGATGCCTTGCATCATCTAACGTCATTCGCGAGATGCGGTCCAGTCACGTGATGCTTCTCCCCACGGTGATTCGGTCACCGTTTATCCGAGGAGGCCCGCATGGCTACTGAACTCCGCACCGACGCGCTCGGCGTCGAGTCGCACACGATCGACTACATCCCCGAGACGGAGCGTCACGGGAAGGCCCGCAACTTGTTCACGATCTGGTTCGGCGGCCAGATTATGATGCTGACGATCGCGACCGGCCTGCTCGCCACCGTCGTCTACGGGCTTCCGGTCTGGGCGGCGCTCCTGGCGATGGCCGTCGGCAACGTGCTCGGCGGAGTGGTCATGGCGCTGCACGCCGCGCAGGGGCCGCAGATGGGCGTGCCGCAGATGCTCCAGACGCGAGCGCAGTTCGGGTCGTTCGGCAGCCTCCTCGTCGTGGTCATCGTCGTCGGCATGTACGTGGCGTTCTTTTCGTCGAACATCGTGCTCGGCGGGCAGGCGCTGAACTCTCTTGTTCATATCGGCGGCGGCATCTCCACCGTCGTCATCGGACTGGTCAGTGTGGCTGGGGCGATCTTCGGGTATCGGCTGCTGCACGTGTTCGGGACCGTGATGAGCTTCGTCGCAGGTGGCGCGCTCCTGCTCGTCTTCGTTTGGATGTTCGCTGTCCAGGGTCTGCCCGCGGGGACGTTCACCGGCGGCTCCGTGACGCCGGCCGGGTTCATGGCGACGGTCTCGCTGGCCGCGCTGTGGCAGATCGCCTACGCGCCGTACGTCTCCGACTATTCGCGCTACATGCCGAAGGAGACGGGCACCCGCGCGGCGTTCTGGGCGACCTTCTCGGGTGCTGTCGCCGGGTCCTTCCTCGCGATGGCTCTCGGTGCCATCGTGGGCGCCGCGATGCCGAAGCTCGACACGGCTGCCGGCCTGACGGCTCTGACTTCGGGGATCAGCGGGATCGCGATCCTGGTGTTTGGCGTCGGCATCAGCATCAGCAACTCCATGAACCTGTACTGCGGCAGCCTCTCCGTCATCACGATCGGCCAAACGTTGTTTCCTCGGTGGCACCCACGTGCCGGAGCCCGCGCGGTGATCGCGCTGGTGCTCTTCGGGATCGCTCTGGTGCTCGGCCTCGCGTTCGCGGACAACTTCCTCGTCAACCTCAGCAACTTCATGGTGCTGCTGCTGTGCGTTCTCATCCCGTGGACCGCGGTGAACCTGGTCGACTACTACCTGCTCCGCCACGGTGAGTACGACATCGCCTCACTGTTCCGCAGGGACGGTGGCGTCTACGGCCGGGTCAACGTCAACGCGGTCGTCTGCTACCTCGTCGGCATCGCCGTCCAGATCCCCTTCGTCGCCACCGCGTTCTACACGGGACCGGTCGCGACCGCACTCCACGGCGTCGACATCTCCTGGATCGTCGGACTCGCCGTCATCTGCCCGCTCTACTACCTCCTGATGCGGCGGAGCGCGGCGAGGCACCCCGTCCCCGCTGCTGAAGGCACCGTGATCCCGAGGACCGTGGAGGTCGCTGAATGACCACCGTGGCGCTACCCGCACGCGACGACGTACAGTACTGGACAACGGCGGCTGCGGCGCTGCGGATCAGGCGGGATGCCTGGATCGACGGTCGAGCCGTTGCAAGTGTCGACGGGCAGCGCCGGGACACCATGAACCCGGCGACCGGCGCAGTCCTCGCCGAGGTGGCGGAGTGCGGGGCGGCGGACATCGACCTCGCCGTCCGAGCCGCCCGCCGCTCCTTCGAGGACGGACGGTGGTCCCGACGCGCACCGCGGGAACGGCAAGCGACGCTCAGACGGCTCGCCGACCTGATCCTCGAGCACACCGACGAGCTGGCACTCCTCGACACGGTAGACGCCGGGAAAACCATCGCTGACACCACCGCTATCGACGTCCCGGGGACCGCCGCCATCCTGCGCTGGTACGCAGACCTCGTCGACAAAGTCCCGGACGAGGTCGCTCCGACCGGCGAAGGTGAACTCGCCCTGGTGCGGCGAGAACCGCTCGGTGTCGTTGCCGCCGTGGTCCCGTGGAACTACCCGCTCGAGATGGCGATGTGGAAGCTCGCACCCGCCCTGGCATCCGGCAACTCCGTGGTGCTGAAGCCGGCCGAGGAGTCGCCGCTCTCGGTGCTGCGGCTCGCCGAGCTCGCTACCGAGGCTGGCCTGCCAGATGGCGTGCTCAACGTCGTTCCGGGAGCCGGCCCGGTGGCAGGGCGCGCACTCGGGGTGCACCCCGACGTCGACGTCGTGGCCTTCACCGGCTCAACGCCGGTCGGCAAGCTGTTCCTGCAGTACGCGGGGCAGTCAAACCTCAAGCAGGTATGGCCGGAGTGCGGCGGCAAGAGCGCCAACCTGGTCTTCGCCGACACCGCCGACCTCGATGCCGCGGCCGACGGCGTCATCGCCGGCATCTTCACCAACCAGGGGCAGGTCTGCTCCGCCAACTCCCGACTGCTCGTCGAGCGCAGCATCCACGACGACCTCCTCGCGCGCGTCGTCACGAGGGCATCGACCATCGCCGTCGGCGATCCGCTCGACCCGGCCACCAGCATGGGGCCGCTCGTCAGCCGCCGTCAGGCGGAGCGTGTTCGCGCCTACATCGAGACCGGCAGGGGAGAGGCGACGCTCGTGCACGGCGACGGGATCGTCGCCGGAGCAACCAGTGACGCGTTCGTCGCGCCGACGATCTTCTCGGACGTCGCACCGGGCGCCGTCATCGCCACCGAGGAGATCTTCGGGCCCGTGCTCGCGGTGATGCCGTTCGACAACGAGGACGAGGCGATCGCCCTGGCCAACGACTCCGTGTACGGACTCGCCGCGTCCGTCTGGTCCGACCGGCTCTCGCGGGTCCACCGCATCGCACCACGGCTGCGGGCCGGCACGGTCTCGGTGAACACGGTGGACGCCATCGACGTCGGTGTGCCGTTCGGTGGCTTCGGTCAGTCCGGCTTCGGGCGCGACCTGTCCGCGCACGCACTCGACAAGTTCACCGCACTCAAGACGACGTGGATCAAGCACAGCTGATGGGCAGCCCGGGATCGACCCAGATGCTCGAGCACGGTGCGCTCCGCAGGACGCTCGGACGGGCGGACATCGTCCTGCTCGCCGTCGGAGCCATCATCAGCATCGACACGATCGCGCAGATCGCCGCGTCCGGCGGAGCCGAGGCGTTCACCTGGACGCTGGTCATCGTCGTCACGTTCCTGCTGCCCTACGGGATGGTGACCGCCGAGCTGGGGAGCGCTTTCCCAGGAGAAGGGGGCCCGTACCTATGGGTCCGGATGGCCTTCGGCCGGTTCGCCGGCGCGATCACGTCGATGCTCTACTGGGTCACGAACCCGATCTGGATGGGTGGCTCCCTCGCGTTCATCGCCGCCGAGACGTGGAACGGGTACGTCACACGGTCGGCAGCAGGAAGCGCCGGCGACCTGGTGTTCAAGATCTGCTTCATCTGGATAGCGATCGGCATCGCGGTGATCAGTCTGCAGCGTGGGAAGGTCGTCATCGCAATCGGTGCGATCGCCAAGCTCGCACTCGTCGTCCTCGTGGTCGTCACCGTCGCCGCGTACGCCGCGCAACACGGCCTGCACGGCGCCGCCGCCGGAGCGTTCGCGCCGACGCTCGGCGGCTTCCTCGCCGTCACCCCGATCGTCCTGTTCGCCGTGGTCGGCTTCGAGGCGCCCAACGGCGCCGGGGGTGAGATGCGCGATCCGCAGCGCGACGTCCCCCGCGCCGTCGCGGCCTCGGGCGCCATCGCTGCGCTCGCGTACCTCGTCCCTGTCTTCGCCATCCTCACGGTCCTGCCGAGCGCCAAGATCGAGGGCGCGTCCGGCTTCCTGGACGCCGCCAGCCTGGTATTCGACGTCTACGGACCCGCGGCCCCGGCGCTCCGGGTCATCGCCGCACTCGTGTTCGTGTTCGTCGTCCTCACCCAGGCCAGCGCCTGGATGGTCGCGTCCGACCGCGTACAGGCGGCGGCCGCGGCCGAGCGGGCGTTCTTCCGGTACTTCGGTCGCTTCTCCGACCGGCTCGGCACGCCCGTTCGGATGAACGTCCTCTCGGGCATCGTCTCGACCGCCTTCTGCATCGCGGCGACGCTGCTCCTGCACGGCAGCACGAGTGCGGTGTTCACCGTCGTGCTGACCGTCGCGGTGTCAACCTTGCTCGTGTCATACCTGGTGATCTTCCCCGCCGCCGTGGCGCTCCGCCTGAAGTTCCCGTCGGTCGAGCGCCCGTTCCGAGTCCCGGGCGGCGCGGCGGGCCTGGTCACCTGCACCGTCGTCATCTTCTTGTGGGTGCTCCTCGGATCGTGGGTCGCCGTCTTCCCGGGCACGCTCGAGACCGTGTTCGGCATCCACTACGACTTCCTTGACACCTGGGGCGTCGATCGGACGACCTTCGAACTGTTCACGATCGGGACCCTCGTCGCCGTGTGCCTGCTCGCTGTTGTCGGCTACCTCGCAGAGCGACGCCGCCGGCCGACGCTCTCCCCGCAGCCGACGCCGATCGACGCAGCCGAGACCACCCGGACGGACGACCGATGACCGACGACGCAGACCTGTTCGACTACCTGGTGGTCGGCGGGGGCACCGCCGGCGGCGTCGTCGCGGCCCGCCTGTCCGAAGACCCGGCAGTGACCGTCGGGGTTCTCGAGTGGGGACCCGACGACCGAGGCGAGGACCGCGCTCGGTACCTGCGCCGCTGGGCGGAGATGGTCGAGAGCGAGTACGACCTCGACTACCGCAGCACGCCGCAGGAACGAGGGAACTCACGCATCCGGCAGACCCGGACACGACTGCTCGGCGGCTGCTCCACGACGAACACGATGATCTCCTGGCGGCCCCTCCGCGCGGACCTCGACGAGTGGGTCGCTGCCGGCGCGGCAGGATGGGACGCCGACACCGTCCAGCCGTACTTCGACCGGCTCGCCGTCCCAATCCACCCCGTCGCGCCCGAGGACCGCAATCCCTTCGTCGCCGACGTCGTCGCCGCGGCCGCGGCAGCACTCGGCCTGCCCGTGCAAGACCGCTGGAACGACGGACGCACCGACGTGGATGCCCGAGGGACCGGCTTCTTCGAGCTCGGCTACGACCCTGCGACCAACGTTCGCGGCTCCACGTCAATCGCGTACCTGCACCCGGTGCTGGACGTGCGGCAGAACCTCCACGTCATCACCGGGGTCCGAGCCACCCGGGTCCTGTTCGACGACGGTCGCGCCGTGGGCGTCGAGTACCGCGATGAGGCCGGGACGCTGCGCACCGCACGCGCCCGACGGGAGATCGTGCTCGCATGCGGCGCAATCGACACACCGCGCCTCCTGCTCCTCTCCGGCATCGGCCCCCGCCGAGTCCTCGACGACGCCGGAGTGCCAGTCGTAGTGGAACTCCCGGGCGTCGGCGAGAACCTGCAGGACCACGCCGAGGGGCTCGTCGTGTGGGAGGCGACCCAGGTCCCGCCCTCGGTGAGCGCGAGCGGATGGGACGCCGGCGCGATGCTGCGACTGCACGAGGGCGGTCCGCAGCGTCCCGACGTAATGATGCACTTCCCCGTGCAGCCCGTCGTCGACCATCCACGGGCCCTGGGCGTCGAGTTCCCCGAGGCCATCGTCGCGATCGCACCGAACGTGGCGAAGCCGCACAGCCGAGGACGGGTAACGATTTCCTCGGCGGACATCGACGAAGCACCCGTCATCGACTACCGGTACTTCACCGACGACGACGGCCACGACGAACGGATGCTCATCGCCGGCGTCAGGGCCGCGCGTGCGATCGCCGAGCAAGAGCCCTTCCGCCGCTGGATCGCGCGCGAGGTCTTCCCCGGTGCTGAGGTGCAGTCCGACGAAGAGCTCAGCGCCGTTCAGCGGGCGAACCACCAAACCGTGTACCACGTCAGCGGTACCTGCCGGATCGGCGCACCCTCGGATCCGCTCGCCGTGGTCGACCCGGAACTCCGCGTGCGGGGCATCGAAGGACTGCGCATTGCCGATGCGTCGGTCTTTCCGACAGTGCCGTCGGTGAACCCGGTCGTTACTGTTCTCATGGTCGGGGAGCGAGCCGCGGACCTGATCCGTCTCGACTCGAAGTCGCATCTCGCGATGCACGACGCCGCAGACCCCGAGCGGGCTCGGTCCGCGGCGGACGTGTGACAGCCGTCATCGCAGTCGATCAGTCATTGGGCGAGCCGATATCGTCCAGGCGACGGCGCGGCTGATCCGGGAGCGCGGGGCCGACGCGGTCTCGCTCCGTGACGTCGCGCAGCAGGTGGAGACCGGCGCAGCGTCGCTCTACGCGTACTTCGCGAACCGCGACGTCCTCCTCGAGCACGTGCTGGACGAGGTTTACGGCGAGGTCGTCCTCGTCGACGCCGTCGACGAGGACTGGCGGAGCGCGCTCGCGGCCACGATCGTCAACACCATCGAGGCCCTCGCCGACCATCCGGGGCTCGGCGCGGTGGCGCTCGGCTCGATCCCGACCCTGCCCGGAGCGCTCCGCCTCGCCGACCACGAGCTCGCACTCATGGGCCGCGGTGGCGTCCCGGAGTCACGGGCTGCCCTCGCGATCGACCTGATCTCGCAGTTCGTGGCCGCGACCGCCACCGAACGGACACTCCGCGGTGCGCCCGGCGACGTGCAGGACCGGGACAGCGTCGAACAGGCCTACCGCTCGATGGACCCCGAGCGCTTCCCCCGCGTGGCGCACGCCGCCCGCGCACTCGTCGGTCCCTCTGAGCACGACCGGCGCGACTTCGCGATCGGGGTCATCATCGCCGGCCTCGGGTCGTCGCCCGGCTGAGCTGCCCCTGGTTGTCGGCAGTCAGCTGCGGTTCGCATACTCGCCCCAGCCACTTGGTCGCTTAGACGAAGGGGAATGTATGGGAACTCGACAAACTGACATAAGCGCACGCTATCGGCGCCGGTACGAGGATGGCTGGACAAGCAGCGTGGTCGCCGACGACGTGGTTCTGCGCTGTGTTGTGATCGGCGGCACCCTCAAATCATTGATACGTCGAGAGCTCGAGGAGGTTTTGGTCGGGGTCTCGGATGTAGACGCTGGTCATTGGCCCGAGTGCACCGGAGCGCTCGGTGGGGCCTTCTTCGATTGGGATCCCGGCACTGGTGATGGCCGCGCGGATGGACTCGGGGCCGTCGTCGACGATGAAGCAGAGGTCTCCGCTGCCGGGCGTGGGGTGCTCGGCGGACGGCTGGAACGAGTGTCCGTGTTGGTGCAGGTTGATTTTGCTCTGCCCGAACCGCAGCGCGTGCCGGTCGTCCGTGACGACATGCTCGAAGCCAAGCCGTTCGTAGAACGCCACCGAGGAGTTGATGGACTCGACGGTGAGGACGAGATGGTCGAGGTGGTCGATCTTCATGATTCGGTCCTAAGATTCGATGAGTGCGGGTGTGCCGGTTGCTTCAGGTGTCGTGGTGTCGGAGCCAGTCGAGGGCGAGCTGACGGCTCGCGGCTGCTGCGGCAGTGAGGGTTCCATTCGCATCGCCAGCGCCGTGTTCCAATCCTGGGTACTCGACGTACTGGTAAGTGATGTGGTGTTCGGCAAGGATGTGGGCGAAGGAGCGTGCTCGGTCGGCGAAGACGAGGTGGTCCCGCCCGCCCTGGTAGATCAGTGTCGGCGGTGAATGGGCGCTGATGTGGGTGGCTGAGTCCGTGAAGCGGTACCGTTCAGGGTACTGGGCGGGCGTACCGCCGACGTACCACTGCTCAACGAGGCGGCCGATCGCGCTGCGGTTCCCGATGCCGCTGAGGTCGACTGCCGGGTAGCCCGCTATCACTGCCCGCACTGTGGGGATCGCGGCGTCCGATGGGTCGCAGCTTGAGGTGAGGGTCTGGTTCGCGGACATGTATGCGGCGTTGACAGCGAGATTCCCGCCAGAGGACAGACCCAGTGTTGCGATCCTGCTCGGGTCAAGCTGTTCCGTGTGGCCTGCCTTGCCGATCCACGCGAGTGAGCAGCCGATGTCCGTGACTTGGGTTCTCCACGGGTGGTAGTGCGAGGAGGCGAGGCGGTAGTCGACGTCGAGGACGGCGTAGCCGTGCTCAGGTAGGAACCCGGTGTACGCATTGGGTCCTCGGGTGCCGGTGGAGAAGCCGCCGCCGTGGATCGAGACCACAACGGGCCAACCTGCATCCGGAGCGGTACCACGGGGAAGGTAGAGGTCGGCTCGGAGTGTGGTGTTCCCGGCCCTGCCGACCGTCACGGTCTGGTCTGGGGAGCTGCTCAGCCCGGTGAAGGGCAGTGTTGGCAGTAGTGCGCTTGACCCGGTGCCGAGTGAGGCGATTGAGATCGCGAGGACCGTCGTCGCTGTGATCGCGCTGAGGGTCCCGGCTGACCCGGTCAGGAGCAGGGCAAGCGGAAGCCGGTGGCGGGGATGCCTCGCCCGTTCAGGTTGGTCACGTCGGCGCTGTGCCACGGGTGTTCGCCAGAGTATGGCGGCGCAGACGACGCCGAGGAGCCCGACGACCATGTTCCAGATTCCGAGCGCATCGCGCAGGGTCCCGAGCAGGATGATCAGGAACTGGGACACGTCCCACTGCAGCAGCGGCATCGTCCACGACACCGGCACGATGGTGAGCAGTTGGGCGAGCAGCGTGTACGCGATCGCGACGGTTGCCGCTGTCGTCAGGGCGTGTCTGGCAAGTGGGGTCACGTGCCGTGCTCTGAACGTCACTGAGGTGCCTCGGGCTGGTGCGCGGCGGTGAGGGCAGTGAGGGCGTGCTGCCGCCATCGGCGCGCGGATTCCATCGCGGCCGTGTAGGCGCCGGAGCCGTGGATGTGCCCGCGGCCGAGGTACCCGGAGGCGGGTACGCCCGATGCTCGGAGGCGGTCGACGAAGCGCGGGGCGTCGTCGCGAAGCGGGTCGAACTCGGCCGACATTGCGTAGGTCTTGGGCAGTCCGGACAGGTCTTCTGCGAGGAGGGGGGAGATGTATGGGTCTGCGGCGGCGCGTGCGGTGTCGGCGAGGTAGAGGGGGCCGAGCATGTGCAGGGTCGGCAAGTCCAGTCCGTAGCCGGTGGCGTTCTCCTGCACGCTGGGACTCCGGAAGGTCAGGTCCAGGGCTGGTACTTCGAGCAGTTGGAACATGACCCGTGGGCCGTCTTCGTCTCGGAGCTTCAGCGTCAGTGCAGCGGCGAGGTTCGCTCCGGCGGAGCCTCCTCCGATGCTGATACGGCTGGGGTCGATGCCGAGTTCTTCGGCGTGGTCGACTGCCCAGAGGAGCGCGTCCTGGGCGTCGTCGAGACCTGTCGGGTACTGGTGTTCCGGTGCTTTGCGGTAGTTCACGGCCATCGTGACGCAGTCGGCGGCCACCGTCCGTTCCCGGCAGAGCGCGTCGACTGGGGCGGTGTGGGCGGAGCCGAAGACGAACCCGCCGCCGTGGAGGTAGAGGTGCAGGGGCCGGGGGCTGTCCGAGAAGGGTTTGTACACCGCGGCCGTTACGGATCCGCCCCTCACAGGGATGACGACCGTTTCGACATTCTGGACCGGCGGTCCGGGCTCGATGACCGGTCCGACCAGTGCGTTGGCGGCGGCGTCATCGGCAGCGCGGAACGCTGGCCAGTCGTCGATGCTCGGCGGGGTCCCGGGGAGCGTCTCGAGGAAGGGGACGAGGAACGGATCGAGCGGCATGGTGGTGGTCCTCAGCAGGTGTGTGGTCAGACGGTCACAGGCAGGAGCGGAGCGCCTCGCAGAGCGATTCCGCACGGCTGTCGGCGTCGCCTCCTGGTCGGTTGGTGACGTAGGCGAAAGACAGACCCGTCCCCGCATGCGCGAACGCGAGTTGTCCGCCGGCGCCGTCGTGGCCGAAGCTGCCTGCGCCTGCCATGCGGCGCGTGAGTGAGTCGATCATGAAGCCGGTGCCCCAGCGCAGTCCCCAGTCGTCGCCAAGGAACGGTGGGCCGCTTGACTGGACCCGCAGGGCATCTCGCACGGTCGCGGGCTGCAACAGTTCGACGCCGTTGAGACCGCCGACCGTGGCTGCGTAGATCTGCGCGAGTTCGTCCGCCGTGGCGACCAAGTTGGCGGCGGGTAGTTCCGCGGCGAGGAAGTCCGGTCGGTTGGCGCTGTCGAACAGGTGCGCACCATCGAACGCGCCGTGCATCCCCATGATCCGGTTCTGCATTGCTACCGCTTCGAGATCGGCCGTTGTGGCAGCGGGACGGTCTGGTGTGCTGCTGGGCGGTGGGACGATCTGGTAGGAGAAGTCGGCGCTCGACGGATCGACGCCGAATGACAGTTGGATGCCGAGCGGTTCGGCGATGTGGTGCTGCAGCCACTCCGCTGGCCTGTGGCCCGTTGCGCGACGGAGGGCTTCGCCGGCGAGCCAACCGAACGTGATGGCGTGATATGCGTGCGCCGTCCCCGGTTCCCATGTCGGCTCCTGCGCAGCAAGCGCGTCCGCGACGGGGGACCACTCCTGGAGCTGCTGCATCGTAATCGGTTCATCGGGGGCGACCAGGCCTGCTCGATGCGCGAGCATCTGCCGGAGTGTGACGGTGCTCTTGCCGTTTGCGGCGAACTCCGGCCAATACTCCGCGACCGGGGTGTCGAGGCTGAGCAGTCCTTGCTCGGCTGCCATGAGCACACAGATCGTCGTGATGCCCTTGCTGACGGAGAACACCACGCTGCGGGTGACCCCGGTGAAGGCAGATCCGTCATCTGTCACCCCGGCGTACAGCTGCACGACGGGTTCCCCATTGCGGTACACGCTCACTGCGGCGCCGGTCTCGGCCCCACGCGCGAAATTCGCACCGAACGCGTCGGCGACGGCGTCGAAGCCCGCTGACACGGACCCGCGCACCTCAGCGCCGGTCATCGGGCGCCTGCGGGTGTTCCGACGCGTCGTCGAAGCTGCCAGCGGGAGCGGTGACCGCGGTTCCTGCCTCGAGACCCGCGATGCGCATGAACTCGCCGAAGATCCGCTGTGCGTCGATGCGTTCGTCGAGGAGCCATTGCAACTGCAATCCGTCCATCACAGCGGCGATCAACACCGCCGCATCGTCCGAGCCGATCCGCGGCGCCCAACCCTCGTCCTCGGCCCGGCGGACCTCGTCCGCAAACTGGTGTCGGATGCGTTCGTACCGAGTCGTGAAGAACTCGTGCGCTGGATGATCCCTCGCCACCGCTTCAGCGGAGAGCGTCGTGAACACCTCCGTGATGGCCGGCTCGCCGAGCGACTGCATCAGCAGGCGAGTCAAGTCACGGACGTACGCCGAGCCGTGCAGCTGCCGCTGTTGGTCCTGGTGCTCCTGATCCCGATGCTCGAGCACCGCGATGAGGAGTTCGTCCTTCGTCGGGAAGTGGTGACGGAGGCCGGCGAAAGTCATGCCTGCTTCTTCGGCGATGCCGCGCATCGATGACCCGCTGTACCCGAACCGAGCAAAGCTGCGCCTCGCCGCCGCGAGGATGTTCTCTCGCTGGGCGGCGGTCTTCGCGTAGGGTCCGCGCCGTTTCCCGTTCGTCACGAGGCGAGCGTACCGCGCTCCCGAACAAAATGCTTGCAGGTGAGCGGTTTTCGTGGTTACTCTTCCGACACCCCGACGACGAAGCGGAAGGACCGGGTGATGCGGACCCAGATCGAGCGCCCGATGCGCGCACACTTCGACCCTCCCGTGGGCGTGAACTTCTGGTCACGCGGCGGCGGCCCGTTCATGTGGCGCGACTTCGACGCGGCGCTTGTCCGAACGGAGCTGGAGGTGATGCGGCGGCACGGTGTCTCGTTCACGCGGTCGTTCTTCTTCTGGCCCGATTTCCACCCGGAGCCCTGGTCGATCGACGAGACGCGGTGTGCTGCCTTCGAGGAGTTCCTCGACTTGCACCAGGCACTGGGGATGACCACGATCCCGACGTTCTTGATCGGCCACATGTCCGGTCAGAACTGGGATCCGGCCTGGCGTGGGGGGCGCGACCTCTACAGCGACGTCTGGATGGTTGGGCGTCAGGCGTGGTTCATCCGCGAGATGGTGGCTCGCTTCCACGATCACCCGGCTGTCAGCGGGTGGCTGATCTCCAACGAGATGCCGCTGTACGGCGGCGGCGGCGGGCTGATGAGTCCCGCCGAACACGTCGACGGCGACGCGATCCGGTCCTGGGCAGAGCTCATGGTGCAAGCCGTCCGTGCGGCAGGTGGTCACCAGCCCGTCTCGTTGGGCGACGGCGCGTGGGGTAAGGAGGTCATGGGAGCGGACAACGGGTTCAGGCTTTCCTGGACCGCGCCGTTGGTCGACTGGATCGGACCGCACGCCTACCACATGAGCGACGACCTGCTCCGGCAGCACTTCATCCCGGCTTTCAATGCCGAGCTCTGCGCGGGGTACGGCAAGCCAGTCGTCCTCGAGGAATTCGGTGTGAGCGACTCGTTCGTCGCCGAGGACCACGCCGCCGACTACTACCGGCAGATCCTGTGGACGACACTCACCGCCGGCGTGACGGGATGGATCGCTTGGAACAACACCGACTTCGCCGCTGTCACACAGGAGCCCTACGACCACCGCCCCTTCGAGCTCTCGTTCGGCCTCACCGATACCACCGGACGAGCCAAGCCGGCGCTGGAGGAGCTCGCCCGGTTCTCGAGGACCGTCGAAGAACGGGGCCTCGCCGCTGCTCACCGCGCCCCAGCGCAGGTCGGGCTGGTCGTCAGCGGCTACTTCACCGAGCACCAGCCGTTCTGGTCCGAGACCGAGAACGACGCAATCCGCGCTGCACTGCTCGAGGCGTACATCGCCTCACGACTTGCAGACGCGCCACCGGCCATGGTCGCTGACGATGCCGCCATCCCGTCGGCGTCCTTGCTGATCGTCCCGTCCGCGAAGGCCATCACCACTCCCGGAACGCGAGCGCTCCTGAACGCAGCCGCCGCGGGGTCCACCGTCTGGGTCAGTCACTGCGTCGGAGAGACGTTGAACCAGCGCGCGTGGTGGTGGCCCGACGCCGACGAGGCGTTCGGCATCTGGAAGCGATCGCGCTACGGCGTCACGGAACCCATCACCGATGACCTCATCGAGATCCGTTTCTGCGCCGACTTCGGCGACATCCAAGAAGGCACCGTGCTGCAGTTCCCCGCCGGAGGTGCCTCGGAGGCGCGAGCGTTCCTGCCCGTCGAGGCTGAGGCGGCCCAGGTCGTGGCGCGGGACGGGCACGGACGTCCCGCGATCCTCGTGCACGAACGCGGCCTCGGACGCACAGTGCTCTCCACGTACCCACTTGAGCTCCTCTGCGCACGCACACCGCACGTCGACCACCGCCCGCTGGCTCAGCTCTACCGAGCGTTGGCCGTGGTTGCAGGCGTGTCAGCGCACGTCAGCACCGATGACCTCGACTCCTTCGCCGACACGCTCCTGACCGACGACGGCGGCGTCCACACAGTCGTCGTCAACACGGCCGGGTCGGACAGTGACACGATCGTCCGCCACGCCGACGGCGACACGGCTGCGGTGCATCTCCCCGCGTTCGCGGCAGTCGTTCTGGACCGCCACGACGATCTCGACCCTGATCGTGCACGCACGTCGATGACCGGGGTCGCCGCCGACGCCTGATCTGTCGACGGTCCCTTTCCGCACCACCTTGCTCACACTCAACGATGAGAAAAGAGAACCCGATGACCATCATCCAGACCAGCCGGACCATTCGACGCAGGAGCGCCGCAGCGGCGGTCCTTGCCGCTGCGGTGGCGATCGCCATGACTGGCTGCTCCACTTCGACGACCGCGGACACGTCCGGTGGGACGACGAAGATCACCACCCTGAGTCTCTACTCCGGTAGCAGCCCGGCCGGGAAGTGGCTCAACGGCCTCAGTGCCGACTTCGAGAAGGCGAACCCTGGCATCGACGTGAGCAACGACTTCGTCGCACAGACCGATCTCCCCACGACGTACGGCAAGTCGATCGTCGCGGGCAACGAGCAGGACATCGTCATGACGAACCTCGTCGGTGATCCGACGACCTGGCTGCAGAACGGTGCCACCGTGGACGTGAAGAAGTACCTGAAGTCCTGGGGCCTCGACGACACGTTCTCGAAGTCCGCGCTGCAGGCGTGGACGAACACGAAGGGGCAACTGCAGGCCTTCCCCCTCGAAGGCTACAACTGGCCGATGTGGTACAACATGGGCCTCCTGAAGAAGGCGGGCATCGACACGCCTCCGTCGACGTGGGACGAGCTGATCTCTGACTCGAAGAAGCTCCGCGACACCGGCGTCCAACCGTTCGCCGTCGGCGCCGCCGACTACCCCGCGCCCGCCGTGATCACCCTCGTGGGCCTCGCGAAGATCGGCGAGAAGCGCTTGACGAAACTGTTCGCGACCGGGGACTGGTCCGATGCTGACGGCCAGAAGGTCATCGACGGCATGCTGCAGCTCCGCGACGCGGGTGTGTTCGATGACGACTCCGCCGGGATGAAGTACCCCGACCAAGTCGCTGCGTTCGGAGCCGGGAAAGCAGCGATGCTCTTCGACGGCTCCTGGGGGTACGGCAACGCCGCGACCTCGTTCGGGAACCTCGACATCCGGCTCGGCGGCTTCCCGCTCCCGAGCGGCAGCCCCGTCGACAAGCCGATCAGCTTCGCCGGCCAGTCCACCGGTGTCTGGATCAGCCCGAACGGCGAGAAGAAGGCCGACGCGGTGAAGAAGTTCGTGCAGTTCATGTACGAGAAGAAGAACCTCACCGCGTTCGCGAACCTCGGGTACGTGTCGCCGGCGAAGACCGGGACCCTCGACCTGGACACGAAGACCCTGCCGAAACTGAACGTCGAGTCGCAGGAAGAACTGCCGAAGGACACGTCCGTCTTCCAGCCCACCTACAACAGCCTTTCACCCACGGTGACCTCGGCGTTCTTCCGCGCGTCGACCCAGGCGTTCGTCAAGGGTGCGACCGCAGCGCAGGTCACGCAGAGCTTGGAGCAGGCATGGCAAGCCAACTGATCGAGTCAGTTGCGCTGCCGAGCACGATCGCTCGACGGCGCCACGTCCGCCGACAGCGGCGCAGTCAGGTCACCGAGGTGACGCCTGCGCTGGCGTGGTACGGGCTGTTCATGGTCCTGCCGCTGCTGGCGATGATCGCGCTGAGCTTCTTCAACTGGAACAGCCTCGTCGCCCAGCCGCACTTCGGCGGCCTGACCAACTACCGGTACCTGTTCCAGGACGAGATCCTCCGAACCGCCATCGTCAACACCGTCCTCTACGTCGGCGTCGGGCTGCTGCTCATCATCCCCGGCGGGTTCCTGCTCGGCTTCTTCCTCAGCCGACGACCACCTGGCCACGCGGTGCTGTCGGTGATCCTCTTCACACCGTGGATCGTGTCAGCGTCCGCGCGGGCGATGATGTTCACCGGCCTGTACCAGCCGTCCGGCGCGATCAACAGCATCCTGGGTGCGGTCGGGCTCGGTGGTCTGCAGCACCTCTGGTTGTCGAACCCGTCGACCGCGCTCTGGTCCGTCATCGCCACGGAAGCATGGGCCGGTATCGGCGCGACCGGTGTCATCTTCTCTGCTGCCCTCGGCCGGATCTCGCCCGAGACGTACGAGGCCGCGCGGCTGGACGGCGCGGGCGTCTGGCGGGAGATGTTCTCCATCGCATACCCGATGACGAAGGACTTCGTGGGACTGATGACGATGTTGCAGTTCCTCTGGCTCTTCCTCGGATCGGCGGGAACCGTCCTGCTGCTCACCAACGGAGGGCCGGGCTCGAGCACGATGACCCTCGCCTTCTACCTGTACGACCAGGCGTTCGTGTCCGGGCGGATCGGCTACAGCCAGGCGATCGGTGTCGTCGGCCTGCTGGTCGGGCTGATCGGCATGGGCGTCATCCGATTCGCCTTCCGGACCAGGGAGTGATGATGCAATCACGTGTCACCCGGGTGAAGCGATCGCTGGGATGGACGGCGGCGTACACCCCCGTCGTTGTCTACGCGATCCTCATCCTGCTGCCCCTCTACTACCTGCTGGTCAGCGCGTTCAAGTCGAACCTCGATATCACCCTGAATCCGCTCGGATTGCCGTCTGCGTTCTCGTTCGAGAAGTTCCTCGACGCGAACCGGTCGGTCGCGCTGCTGGCGTCGTCCGGCAACTCGCTCGGCGTCGCTATCGGTTCGGTCGCCCTCACGATCCTGCTCGCCGCTCCGGCGGCGCACGGGATCGCTCGCCGTGCCGGTGCCTTCTCGACCTTCGCGCAGGTTGCGTTCGGCTTCGCGTTCCTCATTCCGCAGTTCGCCGTGCTCGTGCCGACGTACCTGTTCGCGGTGAAGACGGGGCTGATCCATGCGCCGCTGCTGTTCCTCGTCCTGTTCTACGCGGCGATGAACGTTCCGTTGGCGGTGCTGCTCATGATCCCGTTCTTCCGAGCGGTGCCGAAGGAGATCGAGGAATCGGCGGAACTGGACGGGGCGACGGCGGCTCAACGGATGCGGCACGTCCTATTGCCGATCGTCACCCCGGGGCTGTCCACTGTCGCGATCTTGTGCTTCCTGTCCGCCTGGAACGAGTACATCTTCGCCCAGGTGATCACGACCAACACCTCCTACACGGTGCAGGTCGCGCTGCCGCTCCTCCGCAGCGAAGGGGCGTTCCAAGGCGCCGACGTCGACCTCGGACGGCTCGCCGCCGGAGTCGTGATCAGCGTTGTCCCGGTCTTCGTGTTCTACGCCATCCTTCGGCGACGACTCATCGACGCCTTCGCAGCCGGGGCGGTGAAGGGGTGAACCCGTGCTCGGGTGAGCTCTTACCGCGGTCCGTGCGGTGACCAGACGTCCGCCCTCGACCGGGCGGACGGAGCGGGATCCCTGATTCATCCCGCTCGGGGAGTGGTTCTCCCCGCGGCGGGGCCGCGCGGACGGGACACGCGGCCCCGCCAGCCCCGATGGGGCTCGCGATTACGAGCGCGCTCGGTCGGCGCCTGGCTCACCGAGCTCCAGGTGCAGCACCGGGTACGGGCGCCCGGCCTCGTCGGTCGGACTCCGTCCGACCGTCCGGAAGCCCCGGCGGGTGTAGAAGGAGGCGGCGTCCGGGTTCTGTTCGTTGACGTCGAGGCGGGTGACCCCGTGCTCGCGGACCGCCCGAGCCAGCAGGGCGGATCCGACACCCCTCCCGTGGTGGTCGGGGTCGACGAACAGCATCTCGAGGACGCCGTCGAGCACCCCAGCGAACCCGATCGGCTCGCCGCCGGACTCGGCCACGACGAGCGTCACCGCCGGGAGGTACGCGGTCGCCAGCTGCGCCTCGATCGCATCGCGGTCCTCGTCGGAGAGGAAGTCGTGCGTGGCGTCGACGGCACGCCGCCAGATCGCACCGAGCGCCGGGTACTCCGCTGGGTCGCCCGCTCGGAGGGCGAAGGCGGGCCCACTCCGGTCGTCGAACTCGCCGCGCAGCACCGCCCAGGTATCGAGCGTGGTCCACTCGCCCTTGAACCAGTCCGCCTCGACGGCGCGTCCCTCGTGCCGGAACCCGAGGCGCGAGAAGAGCCGCCCCGCCGCGGCGTTGCGTCCGTCGGTCACGGCGAACACCCGGTGCGCGCCCTGCTGACAGAACAGCCCCTCGACGAGGCGACCCATCGCTTCTGCTCCGGCGCCGACGCCTCGCGACGCCGGCGCGAGGGTCATCCCGACCTCGTACGTGTCCGGCTGGTCCGCGACGGCGTGGACGGCGAGGTCCCCGACGAGCGCGGACGTCGTCCGGTCGCACATGGCGATCTGGAGCCACTCGCCAGACTGCGCACGCACCGTGCTCGGCTGCGATGCGAGGAGTGCATCGGTATCCGCCTCGGACCAGGCCGGCGTCCACGACTGGAACCGTGCGGTGTCGGGGTCGCGACGGTAGGCGGTGAACGACGAGCCGTCGATCGCGCCGAGCGGAGCGAGGGTGAAACGGTCGGTCGTCATCGGGAACTCGAGCACGGCGTGCACGCTACCGGCCGGTGCGGTCGGCGTCGAACCGAATCCGCTAGAACAGGTTCCCGCTGCTGGCGACCTGAAGCGTGCCGACGGCCGCGGCGAGGACCACGAGCACGCCGACCAGTCCGACGAGTTCGCCTCTTCAGGAACGTGATCGGGCTCGCCGCGGTCCACGAATCGACTAGTCGCCCGGGCGGCAGTCCAGGAAGGTCAGTGAGCGTCCGACCACTTCATTGCCGATGATCCCAACGGGGAAGGAACACCGCGCACGAAGTCCCAGGGTGGGGTGATCTGCACGAAACTCGGAAAGGCACTGGTGCGTCCGAACGGTCCGTCGATCTGCACCGTGTCAACGGCGGCGAGCCCAGCGCGAAGGTCGGGTCCGGCCGTGATTTGGTTCGGGTTCGGCCCGAATGACTGGACCCAGGTGCAGACCCGTGCGAGGTCGACGTGCACGTGCCAGGAACCGCCATCGGTCGCCTGCCGGGTCAGCGCGGTCTCGATCCCTGCTGCCAGAAGGAACCCGGCGACGTAGTCATTCAACAGGTACGTCGGCGGAAGAGCGGCACGCTCCCCGCCGCCCTCTTCAAGAGCGAAACCGGTCGCGGAGCAGGCGAGCTGATCGAACCCGCCTCGGTCTGCCCACGGCCCGCGGTCGCCCCAGCCGTGTACGTCGGCGAAGACGAGCCCCGGGTGTCCGGTGGCGAGCTGTGCTGCGTCCAATCCGAATCTGGCGAGGTGGCGGTAGCTGTGGATGACGATGTCCGCACCGGCGAGAACGTCCTCGAACTGCGCCTTGCCCGCTGCTGTTCGAAGGTCGCAGAACGCGTTCCGCTTCCCGACGCCGGTCTCGATGATCATGGCGTTCGGGTCGGCCCGGTCGGGACGCGACACGTGGAGGACGTCTGCACCAAGTTCCGCGAGCAGACGAGCGGCAATTGGCCCGGCGATCACATGCGTGAAGTCGATGACGCGGACACCGGACAGCGGTGGGCCGGACGGCGCGAGCGGCGCACGGTGGACGGGGGAGGCGTCACCGGTGCGTTCGAGGCGCACCAACGGTTCTCTGGCGATCGCGTGTCCTGCGGCCGACGCCGCCCACTCCTCTCGGGACCGCACCATGGTGGCCGTCCCGCCGGCGGCAACGATTGCTTCCTCGAGTGCGAGCGCGTCCCAGCCCTTGGCTGCTGCCGCGATCCGATCAGCTCCCGGCGCACAGTCGAGCACGCGAAGGGCTCGATCGCGCAGGTGCGGGAAGGACAGGAGAATGAAGATCTCGCGGCCGTCACGGCAGGTGTAGAAGTCGCTGTCCCCCAACAGATGCGGGTCCTCCATGGTGGCCGCGGCTGGCACGTCACCTATCCGCGTCGCAAAGACAGCCATGAGCTGCAGCAGCGCATCCTCGGTCCGGACGCGCACAGATCGTGTTGGACCGCCTCGCAGCGCACCGAACCCCGCTGCCGCCGACCCGTGTGCGGCCATCGCTGCCGCCATGCACTCGGCGAGCCGATGTGGGGACGTCGTCTCGGGCTCGGAGCCAGCGATCTCCGCGTTGGAGAGATCGAGGGAAAGAACTTCGGACAGGTACTGAAGCGGCGTGGAGTTCATACGCGAAGCCTCGGGCCACCGATGGTGCAGATCACAGAATTGCCGCATCTGCGGCACCCTGAACACATGAGTCTCCATCGCAGCGTCGACCGGATCGTCGACGTACTCGACATGGTGGCCCGCGCGGACGTCCCGTTGACGGTGAGTGAATTGGCGCGCCGACTGCGCATCCCGAGGTCATCCGTTCATGACATCGCCCTCGGGCTGGTGTCGCGCGGCTGGCTCATCCGCACCGAGCGTGGACTCAGTATCGGGCCGGCTCCTTTGGTTCTCGAACTCCTCGCCGCGCGGCACGTCCAGTGGGCCAGGATCGACGTTGACGCGATCGCGGAACGCTTCAACACTGCAAGTGCGATCGCCGTTCTCCTCGGCCGCCACGTCGTCTACACCGCAAGATCGCAGCGGCCCTTCGACGAGCGCCTCGCTGTCGTTGCTGATCAGTACCTCCCGAGGAACCCGCTCACAACGGCGGCCGGGCGGCTCCTCCTAAGTGCTGCGCCAGAGGACGTGCGTGCAAACGTGCTTCGCGACGCGCGCCCAGCGCATCCGGAGCTCGTCGACGAATACGAACGGGTCCTGCCCACCATCCGGCGGCGACGAACGGCGTGGAGTGACGGCCTCTCACAAGAACCCGTCGCTGCGGTCGCGGTCTTCCCTGACCGAGACGACCGCGAAGCGCTCGTCCTCTTCGGCCGCCGAGGCATCGACACCGCACTCCTGAAGACCGCAGCCCACGAACTGACGAGCAACGGCCCATCATGAAGCCGCGACGCGTCGTTCGCGGATATCGACAGCCCGCGTACGAGCGCCGAACGGCTCGCCCCAGCTGGCGCAGCACGCCCCGAACACGGGCGATTCGCCGACGGAGGTGTTCGTTCGTCACATTCTCGGCACCAGTCACACGCCGATCGTGATCACGAGTTCGAGTCCGATACTGATCTGATGACACCACCGCTCGTCTCGGACGTCGCTCACTCCGGACTCACCGTGACCGACCTGGACGACGCCTTGTCGCTGTGGTGATCCGGGCTCGGTTTCACTGTCGAACGCGTCTTCTCACTCGACGCAGACACGACGGCCGCGACCACCGGCGTCGGAGAGGGGCGACGATCCGCGCAGCTACGGTCACGCTCGGCCACCAACGAGTCGAGCTCCTGCAGTACATCCCGCCCGAGCCGCCGAAGCGAGCGGGCTCCCCGGCGCGCATTGGCACGGCGCACATCGCGCTGACGGTCTCGGACCTCGATCGGGTGCTCGAGTTGTGTGCCATACACGGCTGGCGACCAGTCGGGACGCCACACCGGATGACTAACGGTGCCCGCGCCGGCACGCGCATTATCTATCTCGAGGGTACGCACGGCGGATTCCTCGAACTGATCGCACCCCCTCACCGGACGCCCTCTCGTCAGGAGCCGAGTGCCGGTTGAGACCGCTTACTTTCCGGATGCTTGTCTCGTCGGATGGATCTCGGGATTGCCGGCGACCGGGATCTCGCGCGAGGTCGCGGTCACCATGCGAGCTGCGTGTCGTCCTCGAAGACCGCGCCGGTGGGGCCGTCAGCAGGCAGGGTCGCGAGTCGCACCGCCTCAGCCGCACCCTCATCGGGGGTGCGCGTGCCGCGGAAGCCGTTGAAGTCCGTTGCGACGTGTCCAGGGGCGGCGCCGTTGATCTTCAGCGTGGTGTCCGCGAACTCGCGTGCGTAGTGCACCGTGATGGCGTTGACCGCGGTCTTCGAGCTCGAGTACACCATCGAGGGCTGCCCCACCCAGGCCCCCGCCTCGCCGATCGAGCCGCGCTTGCTCGTCACGTTCACGATCCGAGGCGCCGCTGCGTTCGTCAGCAGCGGCAGGAACGCGGCGATCATCCGCACGACGCCGAAGACGTTGACCTCGTACACGTTCTTGAAGTCGTCGACGGTCTCCTCGCTCGGCTTGGGCAGGTCCTCCAGCGGCCGGAACGTGAGCGTGTTCACGCCGGCGTTGTTCACCAGGACGTCGAGCCGACCGAACTCGTCAGCGACATCCGCGACGAGAACGTCGATCTGGTCCTGATTCGTCACGTCGAGAACGACCGGGCGCACGTCACCGTCGACGGTGGCGGCGGCTGCCTGGCCGACCTCGGCGCTGCGCGCGCCGAGGAGGACCGTGAAACCTTCTCGCGCGAGACCGCGGACGATCGCGATCCCGATGCCCTTGTTCCCGCCGGTGACGAGCGCGACCTTCTGCATCCTGTTTGGCGTTGTCATGTCAACAGCATGCTCGCTCCGTGTTGATGCGTCAACAGAGGGTCGATAGAGTCGCTTCATGACCGCGCCGCTGACCGAGCACGAGCAACGCCTCTGGCATGCGTGGAAGACCGCAGCGGACACCGTCCGGCAGCGGGTGGCCGAGGACATCAAGGCTGGCTGCGGGCTTTCCGATCAAGACTTCGGGATCGTGACCCGACTCGTCGAGCTCGGGGGCGGCGAGCTCCGACAGAACGACCTCAGCGCCTCACTGCAGTGGGATCGCACCCGTCTGTCCCACCAGCTCACGCGGATGGAGAAGCGCGGACTCGTCAGCCGCACCGCGGTCGATGGCGGCGTGCTCGTGCGGATCACGGACGAGGGAGTGCGTCTCGTGCGTGTGGCCCGACCGATCCACGCCGACGCGGTCCGGAAACACCTCCTGCAACGCACCGAGGGCACCGACCAGGCTGCGCTGGTGCGAGTCCTCGAACACCTCGCGCTCGACAGCCCACCAGCGCCATCTCGATAGCCGGTCGCTAATGGGGCACGGGGACGAGGCGTCAATTGCCACAACTTGCCCGTGTGCTAGTTGACCTGGGCATTCCGTATGGCGGTCCCGCAAGAATGCCCGGTGAGGGGTGCCAAACGGTACATGCCCTAGCGCTCCTCGCGGGCCGCGATGAAGAAGAGGGGGGCGGTGGGGCGGCAGGCTCGGGACGACCAAACTGACATAAGAGGCTCGTATCGGCCGGCCAGTAGTAGGAGCGGCCGAACCGCCAGTGTCGTGGCGGTTCGGCCGGTCTGGGTGCTCGGGGGTGCGGGTCCCCTGAGGAAGTGTGTTTCGTGTCAGTGTGCGGCGTTGTATGCGTCGCGGACTGCTTGGCTGATGCGGCCGCGGCTGGAGACGTCGTAGCCGTTTGCGTTCGCCCACTCGCGGATCTTCGCAAGCTCGTCTGGGTTGCCACGTTTCGGTGCGGTGCTGCCGGGGTTGCGGGTTTGGCGGCCGCTGACCTTTCGCGCTGCGGCCACGTAATCCGAGAACGCTTCGCGGAGTGCGTCAGCGTTGTTGGCGGTGAGGTCGATCTCGTAGTGGTTACCGTCGAAGGAGAACTGGACGGTCTTGCCCGTGCCTTCTTCGATGGTGTCCCCGGTGAGATCGTCGATGAGGTGAGTGGTGACCTTCTGTGCCACAGAATTCTCCTATCAAGAGAGGCGGGAATGTCCATTGTTGCAGAGGATGGAAAATAGTGGGTCAGTCTAAGGAGAAAGACAGGTTCCTTCTCGACCATAAGGACGTTCCATATATCACTGAGCGTGTGAAAGTCACCGCACGTCCCTTTCTCCCAGGAGACTCGCAAGCCAAGCTCGACGCGGCCGCGGTGGAACGTTTCGTGTCGGCCACAGCGGGCGATCCTGACACGCGTATGGCCGTACTCGGAGTACTTCGGACACACGCGGCGAACGGCGCTGAGGTGGTGCTCTCCGGGACTGCGTTGCTGATCTCGGTTGCCGGCGTGATCCTCGCGGCTCTCCGGGGTGGTGCTGGCGATGGCTGGTCTGTTCTCGTCTCCGCGGCTGAAGCGGCTGCCCTCTTTGGTGTCGTCTTGTGGGTACTCAAGCGAGCTGGAGCCGCACACGTCCGCAAGCTCACTGCACTGGCGTGGTTGGGCGCGTACGAGGACGCGTTGCGGCGTGAGCCGCGGCCAGCGCGTTCTCGTTGGTTGGGTAAGTGACCCAGCAGGTCAGCGTGAACACTCACTGTTGGTGTCGTGTGCCGGCGATCGGTCCTCGTTTAGCCTGATCCGTATGAACTCTTCGGGACTGCGTGCGCAGCAGGTCGACCCTCGGGACGTACAGACGGAGTACGAGACCTCCGTGTATCGGGTGTATTTCGTGGACAGCAATGGGTCAACCGACGAGTACAGGCTCGAGGGTGCTGACGACGTGCGGCAGGTTCTTGCGTGGGCTGACGAGCACGCGGCGGGGCGCGGGTTTGACCTCTACGTGGAGACCGAGGGGCGCACTGGCAAGCGCCTCGATTTGCTCGTTAAGCAGCGGTGACACAGACGGGGAGGTGCCCACGAGAGTGGATACCTCCCCGTAGCCCCGTGTGTCCTAAAAGATCGCGGCGCTGGCCGCCTGACGACCGAGGACATGCAGACCATGACCGACAGCACGTCGAACCCGCCACGGTGGGAATGGGCGAGGCCGGCCGCCGAGCCATCCCAGCCGGCCGACGTGTTCGCCGGGCCTGCGGACTACGACGAGCTCGCAGCGCCGCCGGCGCCAGCGCGTGAGATCCCGATGGGGGAGTTCACCGAACGGGAGTGGGCGATCTTCCGAAAGGGACAGCGGTGGGGCTGGGAATCCCGGCAAGCCGAGGTCGACACCGCGTGGAACGCCTACAACGCCGCTGACTTCGACGCCGACCGGTACTACCGAGCCGCGTACGACCCCCACAACCACGACTGTGCAATCCACGCCAACAAGGGCCCGTACCAGGGTGCTCGCACCCGCCTGTTGCAGTGGGACTACTGGCCCGAGGAAGAAGAACAGCTCCCACCCGATCAGCATCAAGGGGATACGAGGCTATGACCAGCACCACCGCATTAACCGTCAGCGACGACATGAACGTGACCCTCCGCCGCGATGGGCGCTGTTCGGGGTTCAGCCCCAGAACCCCGTGTGGGTGGCGGCGGCTTCTTCCTCGAGGAGTGGCCCCGTGATGGTGATGTCTCGTCCGCCGTCTGCGAATACGAGTCTGCAGGGGTGGTTGAGCGTCGTGTTGTCGGGGTGGTTGCCAGTGAGGGCCAGGAGGCCAATTGCAGCGACCGCCGGCCGTGCGGCCCCCACTCGCAGATCCAGCCGCCAAAGCCGAAGCCGTCGCAGCATTAGACCCAGGCCTCAGGCACGCTCATGCAGAGCACTGGCGGGAACCCGGTTCCCGGATTCCCGCCAGCAAGTCACCGCTTCGCGGCGCTTGTTACTTGCTCTTCTTGTGCGAGGTCTGCGTGGTGCTGGGGTGCGACTTTGCGTACTTCGACGTCACGTACTTGCCAGTGATCGAGCTTTGCGACGAACCGCTGCTGCTCTTGCCGGACTTGGCCATGACTCCGCGCTCCTTCCTGCCGCGAACGAGCGGACGGTCCACCCTCTTCGACACCACCATGGCCACTCGGTAATCGCGCATGTTGTGATGCGACACGCCGCTGACCACTACATGTAGTGGTTGGCGGCGCAATCGGTGGTCGCGGGAGATCCGTGGCGCTTAGAATCCGCCGGCGGGCCGCGCCTGGTAGTGCTCCTCGAGCGCAGTGATCTCGTCGGGAGTGAGGTCGATGTCGACCGCGGCGGAAGACCATCCGAGGCCTGCGGCCCCTCCTGGCTTGATGGAGTTGTCTAGTTCTGCCGTCACCAGGAGGCCTCTGTGTCCCACGCTAATGCCCGTTTGACGGTGCACGGACGGCGATTGCTCGTCGCTCGTGGCATTCAGGACCACCGTCCCGTCGCTCATGTCGCCAAGGAGCTCGGCGTCTCGCGGCAGTGTGCGCACCGTCGCTCGTAATCTGAACGAGTACGGATTGGCGATCGTCGCGCGACGTAGAGCGTTTGACGAGCTCGTCGGCTTCAAGTGTCTTGATGCGGTGAGCGATTCAGCTCTTGTCTAAGCCCGAGCCGGTTCGGAGGATCCGCGCTTGCAGGCGGCCACCGGGGGCGGTCGATAGCGCTTCGAGGATTTTACAGTCCGGCGGAGTTCGTCGCATGACGCTCGATCGTGTGGCTCACGTCACGGCACCGACCTCTTGGCTGAGCTGTTGCAGTGCCCGCCACAGCCGTTCTTCGCTTTGGGAGAGATGCCCGCGTCAGGCTACCTTCATGATGCGACACGCGGTCGGATCCGCAGCGTCACGACCTGGAACGGCCGTAGCCCGAGCCGGACACGCCCACCGTCCTTCGTGAAGCGGCGGGCCGTGAGGGTCGGATCGGTGAGCGGACGTTCACGGAGGTCCACCTGCTCGACCGAGACAGCATCGATTCGGAGGTCGAGTTCTCCGTCGGTGCGAGCACCCAGTGCTTCATACACACGCACGATGACATCTCCGGATCGGTCATCGGCAAGCTTGACGGATTCCACCCGAATGCCGGAGGAAGTTGCAACGACAGGAGCACTGATCACGGCCGCCGCAGGTTCTCCTTTCACGACGCGGAGCGGCAGGTTTTGGTCGTACCCGCTTGCGACAACGTCCGCGATCGATGCTCCAGGGTGCACGGCGTAGGCGAAAGTGTGATGGCCGAGGTCCTGCTGAGGGTCGGGCGACTGCGCGCCGCGGACCAGGCTGAGGCGGATCTCGGTTTCCACCTCACCAGTGCTGCCCACGTGACGGGTGATGTCGTGCCCGTAGGTGCCGGCGTTCGTGACGCCGATGCCGTAGCCAGGCTCCTCGACGTGCACCCAGCGGTGTGCCATCACCTCGAAGCGGGCGTCGTCCCACGAGGTGTTCGTGTGCGTCGGGCGGCGCAGGTGCCCGAACTGGATCTCCGCACTGTGATGCTGCGCGTGCACGACGAATGGCAGTGAGGCCTTGAGGAGCTTCTCGCGTTCGCGCCAGTCCAGATCGATCCCGAGGTGGACGCGCACGTCATCGGCGTGTACTGCGATGGTCTGCACGAGCTCGGAGGAACCGAACAGCCGGCGGATCCGCACCGTAGCGCGCAGGTCACCGTCGGTGACGAGCTCGACGGACTGTGCACCCCGCAGCTCGATGAACGAGTTCCGGTAGTGCGCATCGATGTCCCAGGCATCCCATGCATTCGGGAGGTCCTCGTGCAGGTACAGCAGGTTCGCGGCGCGGTCGGTGGGCACGAGCTCCCGATCGTGTGCGAGGTCGACGATCGAATCGATGAGTCCCTCACTGTCGACGTGCACGCGCACCAGGCCGTTGTCGAGCACGACGCCGATCGCGTCGTGCGTGGCGGTCACCGGATTGGTGGGTGTGAGGACCGTCAGCGGAGAGAGCGCGTGGGCGCGGGCCTCGACCACCCCGACGGGTGCGCCAGTTTCGTCTGCAACGAGTTCACGTCGGTCGTGGTCCGCCGCGTTCACGACGACGCCGACCGCTCCGAGATAGGAGAGCGCGCGCAGGATGAGCTGATCGATCTCGGCGTGGTTCCGCCGGTAGGTGTCCTCGTTCTCCTCGTGTACCCATTGGATGGACGAACCGGGCAGGATGTCGTGGAACTGTTGGAGCAGCGTGGCCTGCCACAGCTCGTCGAAGCACTCGTATGGATATGCGGCGCCCTGCAACGCTGCAGCGGTCCACCACAGCTCGGCTTCACGGAGCAGGTGCTCGGCTTTCCGATTGCCGCGCTTCTCGCGGGCGTGCGAGGTGAACGTCCCGCGGTGCAGCTCGAGGTAGAGCTCGCCAACCCAAGTCGGTGCGTCGGGGTACTCCTCGCGGGCCCGGGCGAAGAAGTCGTCGGGGCGCTCGATCTCGACGCGGGGCGAGCCCTCGAGTGACTCGACCCGGCGCTGGCGCTCCATCATCTCGCGGATCGGTCCGCCGCCGCCGTCGCCGTAGCCGAAGGGCACGAGGGAAGTCGTCGCTGCACCCTTCTCCCGGAACTGCCGAACGGCGTGATGCAGCTCCTCGCCCTCGAGCGTCGAGTTGTAGGTGTCGATCGGCGGGAAATGCGTGAAGATCCGCGACCCGTCGATGCCCTCCCACCAGAACGTGTGGTGCGGGAACGTGTTCGTCTGGTTCCACGACAGCTTCTGGGTGAGGAACCAGTCGAGTCCCGCGAGCCGGGCGATCTGCGGGAACGCGGCGGTGTAGCCGAAGGAGTCGGGCAACCAGATGCCGTGCGTCTCGACGCCGAGCTCGTCCGCGAAGAACCGCAGACCCTGCGTGACCTGACGCACCATGGCCTCACCGCCGGGCAGGTTGCCGTCCGGCTCGATCCACTGTGAGCCGACGACGATCCACTGCCCGCGGGCGATGGCAGCCTTGATGCCCTCGAACACCGCGGGGTAGTGCTCCTTGACCCAGGCGTACTGCTGGGCGCTCGACGCCGCGAACTTGAAGTCCGGGTACTGCTCGGCCAGTGCCAGCACGTTCGAGAACGTCCGGCCGGTCTTGCGCTTCGTTTCCCGGATCGGCCAGAGCCAGGCGGAGTCGATGTGCGCGTGCCCGATACCGCTGAGCCGGTGGGCGGACGGGTTCGCCGGGCTCGCGAGAGCGCCGGCGAGCTCGGCCCGGGCCGCGGCGGCAGTGCCGACGATGTCGTCGAGCGCGAGGGCGTCCATCGCACGCTCGAGGTCGCGGAGCACCTCCTGGCGACGCGGATCCGTCTCCGGCAGCTCCTTGACCATTTGGAAGAGCACCTCGACGTCGAAGCGCAGCGCCCAGACCTCAGGCTCGAAGACCGCGAGTACAGCGGTGCGGAACGTGTAGATCGGCGTCTCGGGTGCGGTCTTCTTCGAGCCGAACCGCGTCGGGACGAACTCGTTGACGAGGATGTCCGGGTTCGCCGCGGCCTCGAGGTAGAGGTGCACCTGCTCGCCGCCCTGCGCCTCGTCGGCGATGCGGAGGTAGTGGTTGCGGGGGTGGATGCCCTTGATCGGTGTGCCGTCCGGCGTGTGCAGGAGTCCTTCGGCCTGGTTGCCGGGCCAGTCGCCCTGGAACCCCGGGTCCACGAGGAGCTCGACCGTTCGGCCGGCCCATTCCGCGGGGACCGTCCCGGTGACCTTGAACCACCAGGTAGACCATGCCCGGCCCCACTGCTCGCCGACCGCGAACGGCTGGTACTCGGCCGTCAGTGCCTCGGCCGCGGGCACGGGTTCGTCCGGTACCTGCCACGCGGCGAGGTCGACGGGCGTCCTGGCCTGGTGGACGGCCGGGACGATGCGTTCGTTCAGGACGCGCTCGATGCGCGCCTCGACGAGCTTCTGGTTCTGGTGCATGGGCGGGGTCTCCACGGGCGGGCGCCTCCAGGTCGCGGATCAGGAACGACCTGGAGGCGCGGTTCAGGAAAGGTAGGACAGGTGCGGGAATGAGGAGCGCGCGTCCTCCAGCAGGGCGCGGGCGACACGAACGGAGTCGACGAGCGGGTGGTGCGCGAGGGCGCGTAGCGCTGCTGCCCGGTCACCGTGCAGCGCCGCCTGGACGGTCTGGCGTTCGACGTACTTGACGGTGGTGACCGTGCCGAGTCCGAAGTCCGGGACACGGGCGCCCGGGATCGGGTGCGCTCCGGAGGCGTCCACCATGCAGGGGATCTCGACGACGGCGTCGTCGTCCACACCAGTGAGCGCGCCCCGGTTCCGGACGTTGAGGATGAGCCGGGCGCGCTGGTCGTACGCGATGCCGCGCATGAGCGACAGCGCGACGTCCTCGTAGCCACCCGAGGTCATGTCCTCGACGTCGCGCTCGCCCATGCCGGCGGAGTCCCGGTTCGTCGCCATGTAGCTGGCTTCGCGCTCGTTGCGGCTGTCCTGCCACGCCCGGTACGGGTGCTCGCACGCGCCGGCGACGGTCCAGAAGCGGTCCTGCTGCTCGACGAGGTACCGGGCACGGGTGTGCGGTGCGTACTGGTCGGCCTGCAGGACGTCGCGGCGATACGAGTAGTAGTGCAGGTACTCGTTGGGCAGCGCGCCGAGGGCCTGGATCCACTCGGCGCCGAAGAGCTTGCCCTCTTCGAAGGACTCGATCTTGCCGACGTCCGCGAGGACCTCCGGCAGGCGGTCGACTCCGTCGACGCGCACGGCGGTCAGCCAGCCGAGGTGGTTGAGGCCCGCGTATTCGAGCTCGACGTCGGGGCCGTGCTGGACACCGAGGGTGCCGAGCGCCCGCCGGGCGAGGCCAATCGGGGAGTCGCAGATGCCGATGACCCGCTCGCCGAGCACCGTGGACATCGCCTCGGTCACGACGCCCGCGGGGTTCGTGAAGTTGATCACCCACGCGTCGGGGGCGAGCCGCTTGACGGTGTGCGCAAGCTCCATGACGGTGGGCAGCGTCCGGAGGGCGTAGGAGATCCCGCCGAATCCGACGGTCTCCTGCCCGATCACGCCGTGCGACTGGCCGATCCGTTCGTCGGTCGCGCGGCCCTCCATGCCCGCGACCCGGATGGCCGAGAAGACGAAGTCCGCGCCGGGCAACGCGTCCTCGACGTCGGCATGCACGCTCACCGTGGGCGCGTCTGGCACGCCTTCGGCCTGGTCGGTGAGGATCCGCGCCATCGTGCGGAGGCGGTCGACGTCGACGTCGACGAGTGCGACTTCCGTGACGCGGCCGGGCTCGTGGTCGCGCATCAGGGCGGAGTACACGAGCGGTGTGCGGAAGCCGCCACCGCCGATCATGACGAGCTTCATGCGACGATAACCTCCACGCCGTGCGCGGCGAACGCGGCGGCAACCGGGACCGGCGGTTCGTCGTCGGTAACGATCCGCACGATCGAACTAGGCAGGTCGATGCGCGCCGCCCCGGTGCCGGGGAACTTGTTGCTGTCGGCGAGGACGGTGACCTCGTCGCACGCATCCGCGATTGCCTGCTTGATGGGGACCTGCGCGATCGTGGTATCGCGCAGGTCCCCGGTTGTCGAGATCCCGCTGACGCCGAGGAAGGCGTGGTCGGCGCGGATCAGTCGGAGCGAGTCGGTGGTCAGGTGCCCCGAGACCGAGTGGTAAACGGGGTCGTAGTCGCCCGGCAGGAGCACGAGGTGTACGGCCGGGTCGTCCTTGAGGAGCTCGAACACGGCCATGTTCGCCGTGATCACGGTGATCGGACGGCCGCGGAGCAGGTCGGCGAGCTGCAGCACCGTCGTGCCGATGTCGAGCACGATCGTGTGGCCGTCCTCGACCAGGCGCGCCGCGGCCTCGGCGATCCGGCGCTTCGCAGTGCGGTTGACGGTCTCGACCTCGAGGAACGGGGAGTCGCCCTCGTGGGCGTCGGGGAGGACGGCGCCACCGTGCGTCCGCCGCAGCAGACCGGCGTCGTCGAGGCGCTGCAGGTCACGCCGGATCGTCGCGACGCTCGACCCGGTGGCGGCGGCGAGGTCGGAGACCGACGCGGCGCGCGACGTCCGGAGGTGGTCGAGGATGGCGAGATCGCGGATGTCCTTCACGCCGATCAGCATACCGATCAACTTCGCTCAAGATGCAATTGTTTTCAACCAAAAAGATGCGTGTATTCGATCGAACTGTGTTAGAAAGTGCTCACACGCCGACCGATGGAGCAGCGATGGACGACCGACGAACTTCGAGCACCGATGCCGACGTGCTCGTCGCGGGCCTGCTCTTCTTCGACGCGGTGTTCGCCGACCTGCCGCACGGCCCTGTGCTCGGACAGGAGCACTGGACTCCGCACTTCGCCTGGACACCAGGCGGCATCGCGAACTTCGCCATCGCCGCCGCGCGACTCGGTGCGTCCACGGACGTCGCCGCGGTGATCGGCGACGATGAGCTCAGCGGCCTCTGCCGCGCCGCGCTCGCCCGCGAGGGGATCGGCACTGCGTTGCTCCGCCGTGCTCCGGGATGGTCGATTCCCGTAAGCGCCTGCATGGGCTACGACCACGACCGAGCCATCGTCACCGGCGGGACGGCGGCTCCCGTCCCGCTGCCGGAACTGCTCCCAGCGCAGGGCGGACGGGTCGCCGCCCTGCACGTCGACGAGACGACCGCCGACTGGGTCCGGACGAGCGCGAACCGCGGGACCCGGGTCTTCGCCGACGTCGGCTGGGACACCACCGGGTCGTGGGACCCCGCCCTGCTCGACGCCGTCGACGGTGCCTACGCCTTCACGCCGAACGACCGCGAGGCCATGGCCTACACCCGGACCGGCGACGCCCGTACCGCCGCCCGGACCCTCGCCGAGCGGGTGCCGCTCAGTGTCGTCACGCTCGGCGGCGACGGCGTCGTGGCCGTCGACTCGTCCACCGGCGAGGAGGTCATCGCGCCGCCCGTCCGAGTGCGCGCCGTCGACGCGACCGGTGCCGGCGACGTCTTCTGCGCAGCGCTCGCGGTCGCGTCCCTCGAGGACCGTCCACTGCGCGAGCGCATCGACTTCGCGGCGCTCGTCGCCGCGATCACCGTGTCCCGACCCGGCGGCGCCTCGACCGCGCCCCGACGGGACGAACTCGCACCGTGGCTGGCTGCCAACCCGGCCGCCGCGGACCGGGACCGGTACGGCTTCGTCACCACGGGCCTCCCGGCAGCGACCGCCGAACCGGCGGACCGCGCCCACTGAACCCCCAGCTCCGCCACCCCAGCCCCACCAGCAAAGCCCCATTAGTTTCCCCGCTCTTCCTCCCCCTTCCACCCGACCACAGGAGACTCCATGCGCACCACCACGAAGCGACGCCGCACCGCCGCGGTCCTCGCCACCGCGGTCGCCGCGGCACTCATCCTCTCCGGCTGCTCCGCCGGATCGTCCGCCTCCGACGGCAAGCTCACCGCGTGGCTCTGGCCCGGCGCCCTCGGCGACTCCGTCGTCTCGAGCGCGAAGAAGGAGTTCGCCTCGGACAAGCTGCAGGTGAACGTGATCGGCGGTGACTTCAAGCAGAAGCTCGTCACGACGTTCACCGGCAAGACGAACGTGCCGTCGATCACCGGCGTCAAGGGCGAGGACATGCCCTACTTCCTGCAGCAGTCGAGCCTCTTCACCGACCTGAAGTCGCTCGTCCCCGCGTCCTACCTCGCGCAGTTCCCGAAGTGGAAGCTCGCCGAAGCCACCACGTCGGACGGCAAGCTCATCGGCATCCCGACGGACATCGGTCCCTCGGCCCTGTTCTACCGCGAGGACGTCCTCGCCAAGGCCGGGCTGCCGAGCGAGCCCGCAGCGGTCGCCGACGCCACGAGCACGTGGGACAAGTACTTCGCGTTCGGCAAGCAGCTCAAGGCGAAGACCGGGGCCTCGCTTGAGGTGTCCATGGGCGACGTCTTCAGCTGGTCGATGGCGCAGGCCGACAGTGGCTTCGTGAGCAAGTCGGGCAAGTTCACCGGCGACAGCGCGACGGTGAAGGAGGCCTGGGACCGCGCCGTGACCGCCGAGAAGGCCGGCATCGTCGCGAACATCGAGGACGGTAGCCCGGACTGGGCGTCGGCTGTCAACCAGGGCAAGATCCCGACTGTCATCGGCGCGGCGTGGCACGCCGGCGACATCAAGAGCGCCGCACCTGACACCTCGGGGAAGTGGCGTGTTACCGCGACCCCGGGCGGCCCCGGCAATGCGGGCGGCTCGTTCCTCACCATCCCCGCGGCGACCTCGGACAAGAAGGCAGCCCTCAAGGTGATCGAGGCGCTAGTCGCCCCGTCCGCGCAGGCCACCACGTACAGCCAGGTCGGCAACTTCCCGTCCTCGTCGAAGGCCCTCTCCGAGTCGGCGCTGACCAAGGGCGACTCGTTCTTCGGCGGACAGGACACCGTTTCGGTCTTCCAGAAGTCGATCGAGTCGATGCCGACGAAGTACACCAGCCCCTACGACGCGCAGGTGTCGGCCCCGTACCTGGTCGAGCTGACCAACATCCAGGGCGGCAAGGACCCGGACCAGGCGTGGAACGACGCGGTGAAGGCCGCGAAGTCAGCCCTGGAATCAGCGAAGTGACCGCGTCCGTCGCGCCGTCGCTGGCGGGGCCGGGTCCCACGACCCGGCCTCGCCGGCGGGGCATCCGCCGCACCTGGCCGATGTACCTCGCGGTCGCACCGTTCTTCATCCTGTTCCTCGTCTTCGGGCTCTACCCGACGATGTACTCGCTCGTCCTGTCGTTCCAGGACTGGAACGGACTGGGCGACCCCACGTGGGTCGGCCTCGAGAACTTCCAGAAGCTCTTCACCGACCCGACGTTCTACCTCTCCATCAGGAACACGTTCGTCATCTTCGCGCTGTCGACGTTCCCGATGCTCGTCATCGCGATCGTCATCGCCGCGATGCTTAACAGCGCCGTCCGCTACAGCACGGCGTTCCGGATCGCCTACTTCATCCCGAACATCACGTCGGTCGTCGCGATGGCGGTGCTGTTCGGCTCGATCTTCGGGCAGAACTTCGGGCTCGCGAACACGCTGCTGCACGCGATCGGCCTCCCCGCCGTCCCGTGGCTGAGCACGCCGTTCGGCATCCAGGTCACGGTGTCGCTGCTCATCACGTACCAGTGGACCGGGTACAACGCGATCATCTTCCTCGCCGGCATGCAGTCCATCGGTGGCGAGGTCTACGAAGCCGCGAAGATCGACGGCGCCGGGGCGTTCCGGAGTTTCTTCTCGATCACCCTGCCGCTGCTGCGTCCCACAGTGATCTTCGTGCTCGTCGTCAGCACCATCACCGGCCTCCAGAGCTTCACGGAGGCCCAGGTTCTCACCACCACAGCCGGCTCGACGAACAGCGGTGGTGCCGGGCAGGGCGGCCTGACGATGGTCCTGTACTTCTACCAGCAGGCCTTCGGCTTCAACCGCTTCGGGTACGGCGCCGCGATCGCCTGGGGCGTGTTCCTCATCGTCGTCGTGTTCACCATCATCAGCTGGCGGTTCACCGCCGGCCGGAAGGAAGAGGCACGCTCGTGACCGCCCTGACCCGCCCCGCGAACACCGTGCCTGCCACCCGCGCAACCGTCACCCGTCGACCCCGACGCCGACGCGGCCCCGGGGCTCCTCGCGTGGTGCTCTACACACTGCTGACCATCGGCGCGGTGATCTCGATCTTCCCGCTGTACTGGCTGTTCGTGATGGCGAGTAACACGACGAGTGACATCTACAAGTCACCGCCCGTCTTCGTTCCGGGTCCGTGGCTGTTCCAGAACATCGGCGAGGTCTTCGACAAGATCAACTTCGGCGGCGCGCTGCTCAACACGGTCATCGTCTCGGTGAGCGTCACGGTGCTCGTGCTCTTCTTCGACTCGCTCGCCGCCTTCACCTTCGCGAAGTTCGACTTCCCGCTGCGGAGGACCCTCTTCACGATCGTGCTCGTGACGTTCATGCTTCCGATGCAGCTGTCGATCATCCCGCAGTTCATCACCATGACAAACCTCGGCTGGGTGGGGCACCTGCAGGCGCTCATCGTCCCGGCGGCGGCGAACGCCTTCGGCATCTTCTGGCTGCGGCAGTACATCCTTTCGAGCGTTCCCGACGAGCTGATGGATGCCGCCGTGATCGACGGCGCCGGGTTCTTCCGGCAGTGGTGGACGGTCTGCATCCCGCTCATCCGACCGGGCCTGGGATTCCTCGGCATCTTCACGTTCATCGGCTCATGGAACGACTACCTCTGGCCCCTCATCGTTCTGAACGACCCGAACCACCTGACGCTGCAGGTGGCGATGGCGCAGCTGAACACGACGTTCGCGAACAACTACAGCATGGTCATGGCCGGCGCCCTGCTGTCCGTTCTGCCGCTGCTCGTGGTGTTCCTCATCGGCGCGCGGCAGTTCATCGGGGACATCGCGAAGGGCGCGATCAAGTGACGGCTCCCGGAGCCGTCGGACCGATCGGCACGACCGCTCCGGGGTCCGACTCGCGATTACCACCGCGCGCCCGACTCCGTTCGGACGCCAAGACACTGTCGCTGGACGGTACGTGGCGCTTCCGGCTGCACGACCGAGTACCGCGGGATGAGGTCGACGGCGTCCCTCCGTTCGCGGCCACCCCGGCCGGAGTGGCCGACGTAACCGAGCCCGTTTGGTCTGACCTCCCCGTCCCCTCGCACTGGGTCCTCCACGGTCACGGCGCGCCCGCCTATACGAACATCCGCTACCCCTTCCCGGTCGATCCACCCCACGTGCCCGACCGCAACCCGACGGGCGACCACGTCCGGACCGTGGACCTGCCGGACTGGTGGCCCGCCGGAGGCCGAACGCTGCTCCGGCTGGACGGGGCCGAGTCCCTCGCACGGGTCTGGGTGAACGGCCGGGCGGTCGGGTGGTCGACGGGCAGCCGTCTCACGACCGAGTACGACGTGACTGAGCACCTGCGGCCCGGTGCGAACACGGTGGCGATCCGCGTGCACCAGTGGTCGCAGGGGAGCTACCTCGAGGACCAGGACCAGTGGTGGCTGCCCGGTGTGTTCCGCTCCGTCACCCTCGAACACCGCCCGGACGGCGGCCTCGATGACGTCTTCGTCACCGCCGACCGCGACCCGGCGAGCGGCCGTGGCACCCTTGTCGTCGAGACGGTCACCACCGCGACACAGGTCACGGTCCGTCTGCCCGAGACCGGCCTGGAGGCACAGGTCACTCCCGGCACGCCTGCCCGGGTCGACGTCGGGACGGTGGACGCGTGGTCCGCCGAGGAGCCGCGGCTCTACGACGTCGCTGTCGCCACAGACGCCGAGACGGTGCGACTCCGCGTCGGGTTCCGCCGGGTCGAGGTCGTCGACGACCGGCTACTCGTCAACGGCGTGCCGCTCGTGTTTCACGGCGTCAACCGGCACGAGACCCATCCGGACCGTGGCCGGGTGTTCGACGAGGTCACCCTTCGCGCCGACCTGTCGCTCATGAAGCGGCACGGTGTGCAAGCGATCCGGACCGCGCACCAGCCGCCGCACCCGCGCTTCCTCGAACTGGCCGACGAGTACGGCTTCTGGGTCGTGCTCGAATGCGACCTCGAGACACACGGCTTCTGGGAGGTCGGCTGGTCGGGCAACCCGTCGGACGACCCCGCCTGGCGAGACGCGTACCTCGACCGGGTCCGCCGGACCGTCGAACGCGACAAGAACCACCCGTCGGTCGTGGTCTGGTCCCTCGGCAACGAGTCCGGTACAGGGCGCAACCTCGCCGCGATGGCCGACTGGATCCGCCGCCGCGACCCGTCCCGACCGATCCACTACGAGGGCGACACCGAGGGTGCGTACACCGACCTGTACTCGCGCATGTACCCGACGCTCGAGGAGATCGACTCGGTCTGCGGTGACCTCGCCATGCCCGTGCACGAGGTCGGTCCGGCAGCCGGTGCCCGGCAACGCGCGAAGCCGTTCGTCCTGTGCGAGTACGGCCACGCCATGGGTAACGGTCCCGGCTCGCTCGCCGACTACCAGGACCGCTTCGAACGCTGGTCGCGGCTGCACGGCGGGTTCGTGTGGGAGTGGCGAGACCACGGCATCCTGACCACCACCGCTGACGGGTCCACGTACTTCGGGTACGGCGGCGACTTCGGCGAGCCGGTGCACGACGGTGTCTTCGTGATGGACGGGCTTGTCCTGTCCGACGGCACGCCGAGCCCGGCACTGGCCGACCTCGGCGCGCTTTGGGCACCGGTCCGCTTCACTCGCACGGGGTCGTCGCTCATCGTCCACTCGCAGCGGGCGCATGCCGACACGGCGGACCTGGCCGTGTCGTGGGAGCTTCGCGTCGATGGACGGGTGGTCGACGGCGGAGCGCTGGACGTGCCTCCCGTCCGCCCGGGGCGCGACGTCATCGTCGCGTTGCCGAGCGACGCGGTCGCGCCGCGCAGGGGCCGGGAGGCGCACCTCACGCTCCGGGCTTCCCTCCGGCGGGACACCGTCTGGGCGCCGCGTGGTCAGGTTGTGGCCGAGGTCCAGACCCCTGTCGAGGTCGTGCCGTTGACGCCGTCGGCGCGCCTGTCCGGCACGCTGCCGACCGCGGCGGTCTTCGGCGAGGACGGGGCGTTGCGGTCGTGGTTCGGCATCGACGTCGCCGTCCTGGTGCCCGAGCTCTGGCGCGCACCGACCGAGAACGACCGGGCGTGCGGCCAGGGCTCCTACGAGACGACGTCGCCGGAGCTCAGCGCTGGCCGGGGTGACGAGTCCGTGCCGCCCTCAGCCGACCGGTGGCGGGAGCGGGGACTCGACCGGCTGACGCACCGTGTGACGGCGGTGGAGAACGAGGGCGGGGTGCTCGTGCAGCGCTTGCGGTCGATGCCGGCCGGCACGGGGTCCGGCATCGACTCGGAGTTCCGCTGGTCGGGTGACGGCGACGACCTGCGGCTGCGCTGGAGCGCCGTGCCCGTCGGGCCGTGGGACTGCACCTGGCCGCGGATCGGCCTGCACCTGGACCTGCCGGACGACCTCGGTGACGCGGTCGAGTGGTGGGGGACCGGCCCGCACGAGTCCTATCCGGACGCTGCCAACGGCGTCGTCATCGGCCGGTTCGCGTCCTCCGTCGACGCCCTCGGCGTCCGGTACGCACGGCCGCAGGAGACCGGGCACCGTCCTGGCCTCCGGGAGCTGCGCATCGGACGGCTTTGTATCGACGCCCAGCGCGGTGCCGGTGCGGACCTGCCCGGGTTCCAGCTCGCCCGGCACACGGCGCAGCAGTGGGACCGGGCGGAGCACCCGCACGAGCTTGCTCCGTCCGATCGCCTGCACCTGTACCTCGACGCCGCGCAGCACGGGCTCGGCTCGCGGGCGTGCGGACCGGACGTGCTACCGCGGTTCGCGCTGTGGCCGCGGCAGGTCGCGCTCGAGATGGTGTTCCGCTCGTCGTCGTGAGCGCGGGGCCCGGCGCAGGACCGGGGCGCGGGGTGTCAGCGACAGCCGAAACGGAGCACCACTGGCGCTGAAGACCCCGTCGACGGGATGCGGACCTGCACGCCGTCCTCCGCAGCCGTCGCGTCGAGCCTTGGCCCACCGTCCGCCCGCAGTACGTGGACATCATCGAGCCGGACCCGGTCGGGAGTGACGTCGAGCTTGACGTCGATCGCGGCGCCCGCCGTGTCGACGATCGCGTACCGGGACCCGTCCTCGCCATCCTGGGTCCAGCGCACCCACGGCGTGGAGCCGCGGCGGGCGACCTCGGTAGGCACCGGCCCGGCGCCGATCACCGCGCGCCGGTTGTGCACCATCCAGGCCGCCAATCCTTCGAGGCACGCCCGTTGCGGAGCCGGTATCCGCCCGGCGGCGTCCGGGCCGACGTTGAGCAGGAAGTTACCGCCGCGGGACACGACGTCTGCGAGGTGCCGGACCGCGCCGGGGCCGTCGATCGCCAGGTCCAGGTCGTCCTCGAGCTGGTTGTACCCAAACGAGAGGCCGATCCCGCGGCAGTTCTCCCACGGCTCGCCGCCCTCGAGGTCTGTGCCCGCCTGGTACTCGCTCGTGCGGAAGTCCCAGTGCGTCGTGCCCCACCGGTCGTTGACGACGCCCTCCGGGTTCGTCGCGTAGAAGTGCTCGAGGACGTGAGCGAAGCTGTCCGGACCGTCGGGCTTCCCAGCATCGGGCCAGTCGATGTCCCCCCACAGCACGTCGGGACGGTACCGGTCGATCAGGTCGTGGACGTGGGCGTTCGCGTACCGGGTGTACTCGACCCCGAGCGGGCGTGCACCGGAGTCGTCGTCGGCGTCCCAGATCAGCCCGGTGTCCGCCGCGTGCCAGTCGAGGCCTCCGGAGTAGTACACGCCGAACCGCAGCCCCGCCGCCCGGGTCGACCGTTCGAACTCGCGCACGAGGTCGCGTCGCGGGCCGCGGTGCACGGTGTTGCGGTTCCCGGTCTCTGGCGCGTCCCAGAGCGCGATGCCGTCGTGGTGTTTCGTGGTCGGGACGACGTAGCCGGCGCCGGCGCGCGCGAACAGGTCGATCATCGCCGCAGGGTCGAACGCCTCAGCGCGCCACTTGTCGAGGAAAGCATCGTACGGGGCGCCGCCCCACACGTCCCGCTGGTGGGCGGCGGCGGGCGAGCCGGGGATCCGGATCGTGTTCATGTACCACTCCGCGTACGGGTTCCGGAGGAACCAGTCGTCGTGCGCGGTGCCGTGCTCGCCGAGCGGGATCGCCCACGCCGGTACCGAGTACGCACCCCAGTGCACGAAGATGCCGAACCTGGCTGCGGGGAACCACCCTGGCACGGGCCGGATGAACTGCTCATAGAGCGCAGGACGACGCGCGGAAGGGTCGAACATGGCCATGGACGTTGCTCCTGAGTCAGGTGCGGCGCAGCACGACTTTGGGGCCACTGATGGGCTGCCCAAGCGGCTTCGAGTTTGTGCTGACAAGCCTAGGAGGGTGCCGAGGGGCCCGTCCAGAGCCCGCCGCGGATCGGCGCACTTGAGGGGAGAGATCGGCCCTCGAGGAGTACGACCGTTAATCTCGGACGCGACCACCTGGGTCTGAGAGTCCATTAAGCCCATCGCGGAACTAAGCCTTTGAACTGGGGTTTTCCTTTCGTCCCCGAAAGGGGGCCACCGAGTCGATCTCAGCTTCCTCTTATGCTCCGAGAACTGACAGCAACCGTGCTGTCGCTTGGCTCAGGGGGTCTCGTGCGCACGTTGTTGCACGCTCCGCGCTCGAGGAGGCGCAGCATCGCTGCCGCCACACTCGGAGCGCTCGCACTGATCGGTTCACTGCTGGTGGCAACGCCGGCGTCCGCGTTGAACGACACCGGTACCGGTGGTGTGTTCGTCCCGGCCACGGGCCGGATCATGGACACGAAGAACAACATCGGCGGGTACTCGACGCCGATGCCCGCAAAGACGTGGCGCACCGTCAAGGTCGCCGGCCTTGCTGGTCTGCCGGACGACGGCTCGGTCGGTGCGGTATCGGTCGTTGCGACCGTGGCGGACATCTCCGGGCAAGGGCAGCTGTTTGGCCGTCCGGATGCGGACACGAAGTACACGCTGATGGGGATCTACGGCGGCGAGCAGCAGCAGAACACGTCGTTCTCGTCCGTCCTCGCCGTCGGGGCCGACGGCACCATCCAGGTGTACGCGGAGACCAGCGCGCGGCTGATCCTCGACGTGCAGGGCTACTACACCGCGAACACGGACGGCACCGCCCCCGGTGGGTTCGTGCCGTTGAACGGCAAGCGCGTCGCGGACACCCGCTCCGGGACCGGGTTCCCGCAGGCGCAGCTCACCACCGGCAAGAGCGCCGTGCTGCAGGTCACCGGTACCGCCGGTGTGCCGGCGGGTGCGTCTGCGGTGATCGTGAACCTGGTTGCGATGAACGCGACGTCGAACGTGGGGTTCCTGACGCCGTACCCGACGGGTGCGGCGCGTCCGGCGAACTCGTTCAACTACGCCGGCGGCACCATCACGACGATGCAGGCGCAGGTGCAGCTGTCCGCTGATGGCAAGATCACGGTCTACAACGCCAACAGCACCATGGACCTCGCCATCGATGTGCAGGGCTACTTCACCGCCACCGGGGGCTCCGGTGCGGTGTTCACGCCGGGCTCGGGCCGCATCTTCGACACCCGGGCGACTGGGAACACGATTCTCGCTGGGAACGAGACCCGCGCAGTCGACGTCGCCGGACAGGTCGGCGTCCCCGTCATGGGCTCGGGCATCAACTCTGTCGTCCTGACCCTGACCGCCAGCGCTGCGAACGGTTCCGGGTGGGGTCGCGTCTGGGCCAACGGCACCAGCGAGCCCGACACTGCTTCCCTCCGCTACGACAACGGCACGATCCGCAGCAACACGATCACCGTCCCCGTCGGCGCGAACGGGAAGATCAGCCTCCACAACATCGGCAACGGGGCAACGAACTTCATCATCGACGTGCAGGGCTGGTACGCAAACCCGCAAGCGCCGACTATCTCGTGCCCGAGCCCATATCTCGCGGGCAGCTGGGCAACAGCGGTTCCATCTGCTGACATCATGTGCACTGTCGTGACACCCACGGAATCGAGCAGCGGCCAACAGCTCGCCGTCACCCTCGACGGGGATCTTGACAGTCTCAATGACCTGTCCGAAAGCGGCACGACGACGACCTCCGTTGCCGTCCCGGCGCACGGGGGTGTCCACACGATTTCGGTAGAGGTTGATACCGCAAGTGGCGCCTTTATTGCAGCGAATATCTACTCCTTTGGCCTCGGTGATTGGTCGTTGAAGTCGCTGACTCCGACTCCCGCTGACGGGGCGGAGACCAATACAGACGGGTCGCTTTCAGTCGCTCCTGCCGACGACACATTCGGCCCTGACGCTCAGTTCCACTACGTCATCACAAGCGACGCCGACGGTAGCAATTTGGTGGCCGACAGCGACTGGGTCGCGGGTGATTTCCCGATCCCAGCGACTGCATTGGCGCCAGGGCACACCTACTTCTGGTCTGTGTCGGTGCGTGGCACAAGCGGAGGCTCCACGACTGTCAAGACCGTCACATCGCCGACATGGTCGTTCGTAGCGAGCACGGCACCGACCGCTGCTATTTCCTGCCCCTCTCCGTATCAGGACGGTAGCTGGCAATACGACGCCCTCGATGCGCCCGTGACGTGCACGGTTACGGCGCCGCCGGCGTACACGGACGCGGCAAATCTTTCCGTTGCTCTCGACGGAAACGATGTCGGCAGCCAACCTCTCAGTCTTGGAGATCCCACGCAAATGACTGTGACAATCCCGGCGGGGGCTGCGGCGCACTCGATCATTGCCACGACGTCAATTGATGCGACAAACGCTAGCACCGACGCAACCTTTGCTTTCGGCTCGGGACTGTGGTCGAACGCGGACTACGTACCGTCGATCAAGGATGGAGGGGCTTCTGCGGATATCGCGCCCACACTTTTTGTCGACACCGACGGTGCTCCGTTCAGTGATGACGTCGAACTTCAATACACAGTCAGTGCTAATAAGGACGGAAGCGGTGTCGTCGTCCAGTCGGACTGGTCATCCCACCCGTTGTCTGTCGAGTCAGGAACCCTCACAACGGGGCGCACATATTTCTGGCACGCTGAGGCAAGAGGGCCACTGAACGATGGCTCGACTATCGCAGACGTGACCACTCCAACTTGGTCATTCACCGCAACCACAGACTCGGATCTGATTACAGGCGCCACGACTCAGGACACTACAAACTCCTCGCAAACCGAGTCGACGCAGGCGTCTGCAGCATCTAGCTGTCCGTCATGGCTTTTCATTGGCGTGCGTGGCACAAATGAGAAAGCTGGCTCCGGAAAATCCAGGTGGGGCCACGGATGGACATCCGGAGGGTACGGCGAGATGGAGCAGGTTGCCCGAAAGCTCAGGAACGATGTTCGCGCCACTGTAGAGTCCCTGAACTACCCTGCCAGTTGGAGCGGGTCTGTTGGTCCGGTGTACTGGAATAGCGAAGCAAAGGGGCAAGCAAATCTCATTTCCGAGGTTAACGCCGTAGCGAAAAGCTGCTCTTCCACGAAGATTTGGATTGGCGGACATTCCCAAGGGGCTCAAGTGGTCGAGGATACCCTCGCGAGTAGGAAATTCTCCAAGACAGCGCAAGCTAATTTCCGGGGTGGCGTGCTCGCAGGCAATCCCACGTACAGGTGGGGTGAGTACGTGGACGCACCGGGCAATGGCGGCCTCAACGGGAAGCTTTACCCGTGGCACCATAGCGTTGACTTCCTCAAGGCCAAGAACAATAAGGGAAAGAAGGTAACGCAAGTTCGATCTTACTGTTTCCCGAATGACCTCTTCTGTCAAACACTCGGCACGTCGCTGCCCGTCCACAATTCGTATAAGAATGAGCCTACTCCTAGTAATGAAGAGAAGTGGTTGAGGCAGTTTGCATGAACACATTAACCAACGACGATCGTAAACGACCGAGCTTGCGCGCCGATTTAGTTATGATTTGGGTATTCTTCATCATAAGTTTGTTCGCGGCAATCATTGGGGCTGGTTATGTGTTCGATTCGAACCTGACTGCCTACGCGCTTTGTGCGGAGAGGCAAAATGTCCCATGTTCCGGTGTGGGGTGGTACGGCAGCATGGCTCTATCTCTTGCAATCGGATTTGGGGCGGTGGCGGGTGGATTGCTCCTCGGTGTGCGTCGGCACCGAACTGGTCGTCGTGGTGCGCTATTCGTCCTTGGCTCAGTCGTTGTCGTTGTTTTGGTCACCTTAATAGCTGTTGTCTTTCTCAAGGTTGCATTGCCCCAACACTGAGCGGCCTGGAAGTGGGTGGCTGCGCGAGGTTCAGGATGTCTTTTCAAGAGCGTTTGCGATTTTGAATGTTCCGACGATCCTGCCGCTGCTACTTGGGCCGGCGGACCTAGTGCAGATCCAGGAGTAGCGATCCTCTGTTCGGTGCCACGAAAGGCACTTCGACACGGGCCATGTGTGCAGAGCTCCTCACCTTCGTGGAGGGTGGGGAGCTCTGCGGGGCGGTGCGGGCAGTGCGCAGGCGACGACTGTTGTGTGGCTGACGCAGTGCGGGTGCTGGAAGTCCAGCACCGCAAGAGCGTGCTGGCCAGCATCGCTGCGTTCGACCAAAAGAAATCCGCAACGAGCGGTGTGACTGGCACTTAACCGCAATGTCCCGTTAGTGGCCGTTCTGGCCATCCGACTTACATCCCTACGGTTGCGAGACGTTTCGTAGGTGCCGGGATCGCGTACCCGAGTTCCGCGAGATTCCATGGGCGGCGAGTCTCGTAACTATGTGTCGCAAGTATCAGCCAGAATCGCTGTCATGAAGGTTGGTTGCGAGACAGGCGCAGCGTCGTGGCGAAGCTGATCGGGGCCAACAAAAACGACCCGCGATGCTCGCTGACACCAGGACAATTGTTGGACTCGTCGCTGCTCCTACACGAGACTCGAGGCCATTGACACGCTGAGGCGGCTGGCGCGTTCCTGTACAATGCAGCGGCTCACTGCAGCGTGATCACGGAAACTGTTTTGCTGGAGCTGTTGGCCACATATGCCTTGCTCCCGTCTGGGGTGATAGTGATGCCCGCGGGTCCCTGCCCAACCGCAACAGTGCTGGTCACTGTAGGATGTGCCGGTAGGCGGCGTTCTTGGCATCCGCTGCGGGCAATGCATTCGTTGTCCATCGGCCATGGTCTGCGCGCGCGTCGACCTGGACGATGACTCGGAAAGGGTTCGCGGCCCTTTCGACGCCGTGTTCGGTGTGCTCCTCCGCGTCGCGCCGGCAACACTCATTGAGTCCGCGATCGTGCGTGACAGCTCAGCACTGGTGCGGCATCCTCGTCACACTTCGGGGCGTGCCGGGCATTCCTCCTGTGACGGCGGAGATCCCGCGGTCATCAGACGGATTGGGTCGTCGTGGGCAAGCGCAGTGTTGATCAGGTCCTGTCGGGCAGCAGCCCGACCTTTGTTCCATCAGTCGCGACGGGTGCTGCGGGCCCACGGCCCCCAGTCTTCGTGAAGGTGCCCGCGCCGCCGGGGGAAGAGGACCCGAACCGACAACTTCGTCATGGACCCGGCGGAGGTCGATGCGAGGAGACACCCAACGCAGATTGCCGAGAATCGTTGCTCCCTCGGAGGAGACAGGTGTTCCGCCAACAACACGGAGAGACACCCCCGTTTCCCGACAGATCGGCTGGCGCGGGGGCGCGCGGCGGTCGCGGCGGCGCCCCGCGGTGCGGGGTGCTTGCGCACAACGGAAGGCACCGCGAACCACGGGGAACCGCGGTTCGCGGTGCCTTCCGTTGTGCGCTGGTCAGGCACGTCGGACGCCCGGGCCGTTCGCATGTGCGGGCCGTACGGTGGGACCACGCGGTCCCCGGCCGCTGGAGCAGCGCACGACCGGCCACTTCTGATCACCGAATCTGGAGTGACCCCTTGGGTGTCGACCGCGAACGACGACTGCTCGACACGATCATCGAACTGGTCGGCGGTGCCACCGGTCCACGGGACCTCGCGGGCCGCCTGCAGCTCCTCGTGGACGAGTCGGCGGCGTTGTTCGACGTCCAGGCTGCCGGGCTGATGCTGTTCGGGTCGGACGACCGGTTGCACATCGCCGCTTCGGTGGGGCACCACAGTGGACTGCTCGAACTCCTGCAGCTCGAGGTCGGCGACGGACCCTGCCTCGAAGCCACCCGGACGGGGACCGTGGTCTCGATCCCAGACGTCCTGGCCGCGGAGTCACGATGGCCGCACTTCTCCAGAGCCGCTGCGGACGCCGGGTACCGCGCTGTCCACTCGATCCCACTGCGGCTCCGGGCGACGGTCATCGGGTCGCTCAACCTGTTCGGCGAGTCCACGGGCGCGTTCAACGAGGACGACCTCGTCGCCGCGCGGGCACTGGCGGACATCGCCGCGATCTCGGTCGTGCAGCAGCGGACCATCGACGACGCCGTGACGACGCAGGCGCAGCTGCAGGCGGCACTCGAGAGCCGGACGGTCATCGAGCAGGCGAAGGGGTGGCTCGCCAACCGGAACGGCGTGGACCCCGCGACCGCGTTCTCGCTGCTGCGCGACCACGCGCGGCGGAACCGGCTCCCGGTCACCGAGGTCGCGCTGGCCGTGCTCGCCGGACGGACCGTCCTCGGTCAGCCGCCGGACCCGACGGAGCCGCCAGACCCGCCGGACCCGCCAGACCCGCCGGACCCGACGGGCCCCCGCACCCGTCGCCGCGGGTAGCGGACGGGACCCCCGACGTCACCGGACCATGTCGTCGATCGTCCGCATCGCCGTCGCGAAGATCGTCAGCACCGGGTTCACCCCGCCGTTCGTGACGTGCACCGACCCGTCGGCGACGCGCAGGTTGTCGTGTCCCCACACCCGGCCGAACGGATCGACGACCGACGTGCGCGGGTCATCGCCCATGCGGAGGGTCCCGGCCTGGTGCTGGCCACCACTCGTCCCGGTCAATTCCCCGTGCATCTCGGCGACCCGCGTCGCACCCGCGGCCCGGAGCCAGTCCCCGCTCCGCGCACTGGTGTGGTCGCGGGCACGGGTGTCCTCCGGGTGCGGACCACCGCTGAACCGTGCGACGGGGACGCCCCACCGGTCGGTGACGGCGGGGTCGACGCGGACGCGGGAGTCGGCGGACGTGACCTCCTGGATCGGCCCCATCAGCCGCATGCTCCGGCGGGCGAGGTCGCGCATCCCGTGCTTGCTGTCGATGCCCGCACGGGGGAGGAGCCCGAACCCGGTGAGGTACGCGTAGGTGTTCGAAGGCGTCGCGACGAACTCGTCCGCGATGATCCCGCCGCCGATCTGCCCGGGGACGCCGTGCCGGAAGTCGGTCGTGGCGATGGACGGCCCGGGCCCGAGGCCGTCCTCGACGACGTCGTCGAAGATGCCCATCGCGCCGCCGTACCGGTGCCCCTGCAGGTGTCGTCCGACCTGGTCCTGGCCGTTGCCGAGCCCGTTCGGCTCCTGCTCGCTGCGGCTGTTGAGGAGGAGCCGGGCCGACTCCACCGCTCCCGCCGCGACGACGACCTCCGCCGCGTCGACGTCCGAACGCCAGTCCAGGCCGTCGACCGTCCCGACGAGCGTCACCCCGACGACGCGGCCGGACCGATCCGTCCGGATCCGCGCGGCCCGGGTCTCGAGGAGGACGGACGCGTTCCCGGTGGCGAAGGCCCGGGGGAGCATCGTGTTCTGGCTGCCGTTCTTCGCGTCGACGGGGCAGGCGAACCCGACGCACATCCCGCACTGCTCGCACGCTCCCCGCCCGAGGAAGGGGACCGAGTTGACGAGCAGCGGGACGTGCACCGTCGACCAGCCGAGCTCGGTCGCGGCCCGCGCCAGCCGCTCCCGCGCGGGTCCCGCCGCCATCGCCGGCATCGGCAGCGCCCGTGTGCGGGGACCGGCCCACGGACCGTCGCCGTCGCCGCTCACGCCGAGCTCCCACTCCGCCCGCTCGTACCAGGGCTCGAGGTCCGCGTAGCCGATCGGCCAGTCCGCCAGGGCACTGCCGTCCGGTACGCCGTGGTCGGTGGCCATCGTGAAGTCCCTCGGGGCGAACCGCCACGCCTGCGCGCCGTAGACCCTCGTGCCACCGCCCGCCGTGAAGGCGTTGTTGTGCCAGTCCCAGTCGGACGGCCGGGCGACCCGGTCTCCCTCGCGCGTGGCGATCACGCGCGGGTTGCCGAGGTCGACGGGACCGGACCGCGGTGCGAGCCCCCACGTCGACCGGGGATTGCGGATGTGGTCCTGCGCGAGGTCGGCGGTGCCCGGCCAGGACCCGGCCTCGACCACGAGGACCCGGCGCCCGGACTCGGCGAGCCCGCACGCCGCGACACCCCCACCGGCGCCCGAACCGATGACGATCGCGTCGTACCGCTCGGCCAACTCCGCCGGGCGCACCACCACCGGCTGCGCGGTGGGCACCGGTACCGGGACGCTCCACCCCGCCGGCGGCCCGGGCTGCCAGCCGACCATCTCCCACGAGCGTTCGCCGGCGTTGCCGCCGTTGCCCGCGTCGGCGTAGTAGCCGGCGGCGACGATCCCCGCGAACCACCTCCAGTCGGGGTCGTCGTCCTGGTCGTGGCCGTCCACGACCGCACGGATCCGGTCGAGCCAGTCCGGACGCTCGTCGAGGACCGACGCCAGGAACTCGAGCGCGCCGGCCTCGGACGCCGACGGGTACTCGTCGGCGGGCATGACCCGGTCGACGAGGGACTGCAGTCGGACGCGGTTGCGGCGGAGGAACCGCGTCGATGTGGAGTCGCCGCGATCGGTCGTCCGTGGTGCGTCACTGCCCATGCCGCAACGCTAGACCGACAGGGTCACCCTGTCAGGACATCCCTCCCGACCGCCATCGGTCGTAGCGTCGGACCGAGCGGGCACACGACCACCCGCCGAGAGAGGACGCACCCATGCCGCAGGAGATCCTGCAGAAGCAGCCCACCGCCAAGAACCCGCCGGAGCAGTTCGCCGGCGACGTGTGGGTCGACCCGATCGTCACCCCGCAGGACGGCGACCAGCGCGCGACGCTCGCGCTGGTGAAGTTCGCCCCCGGTGCCCGCACCGCCTGGCACTCCCACGCCCGCGGCCAGTTCCTCCGCGTCACCCAGGGCGTGGCGCGCTTCGGGACCCGCGACGGGAAGGTGGTGACCGCGCATCCCGGTGACACCGTGTACGTCTCACCGGGCGAGGAGCACTTCCACGCCTCCGCCGAGGGCACCTTCATGGAACACTTCGCGATGCTCGAGAGCGCCGACGACCCGTCGACCACGACCACGTGGCTCGAGCACATCTCCGACGACGACCTCGCGGGCCGGTGACCCGATGACGACCTGGGACGAGGACACCATCGCCGCGATCGCCGCGAGCGACGACCTCCACGTCAGCCCGTTCCGGGGGGACGGCACGACGTACGGCACGCCGACGTGGATCTGGTCCGTGGTCGTCGACGGCGAGCTGTACGCCCGCGCCTACAACGGTCGGCGCTCCCGGTGGTACCGGGCCGCCGTCGAGCAGGGTGCCGGCAGGATCCGCGCCGCCGGGGCCGAGCACGAGGCGGCCTTCGAGGCCGTCGGCCCCGACCTGAACAGCCGCATCGACGCCGCCTACGAGGCGAAGTACGCCGGCAGCCCCTACCTGCCCCCGATGCTGCAGGACGGACCGACCTCGGCGACCGTCCGGATCAGTCCCCGTCCATGAGCACGAACCGCGACGACGTCAAGGACTTCCTCGTCAGCCGGCGCGCCCGCGTCCGCCCCGAGCAGGTCGGCCTGCCCGCAGGAGCGAACCGGCGGGTCGCGGGCCTCCGCCGCGGCGAGGTGGCGATGCTCGCCGACGTGAGCGTCGAGTACTACTCCCGGCTCGAGCGCGGCAGTCTCTCCGGGGTGTCCGAGAGCGTCCTGCACGCGATCGCCGGTGCGCTGCTCCTCGACGACGCCGAACGCGACCACCTGTTCGACCTCGCCCGTGCCGCGAACGCCTCGCCGGTGCGGGCCGCCCGCCGCCGGTCCACGACCCCGAAGACGCTGCGGCCCGGCCTGCAGTACGCGCTCGACGCCTTCACCGGGGGACCGGCGTTCATCCGCAACGACCGCCTCGACGTGCTCGGCGCGAACGCGCTCGGACGGGCCCTCTACGCCGACCTCTTCCGGAAGGCCGAGCGCCCGAACCTCGCCCGCGCAGCCTTCCTCGACCGCGAGTGGTCGGACGCGTTCTACCCGGACTGGGACCTCGCCGCCGACCAGAGCGTGGCGATCCTCCGGGCCGCCGCGGGGCATGACCCGCACGACCGGGAGCTGCAGGACCTCGTCGGCGAGCTCTCCACACGCAGCCCCGAGTTCCGGACGAAGTGGGGTGCGCACGACGTCCGCCGGCACGGCACCGGCGAGAAGCACTTCGTGCACCCGGTCGTCGGCGCGCTCGACCTGCTGTTCGAGGGTTCCCGCCTGATGAGCGACCCGGCGCTGAGCTTCCTGCTCTACACGGCCGAACCGGGCTCGCCGACGTCGGATGCGCTCCGCCTGCTCGGATCCCTCGACGCCACCGAGCGCCGGGACGCGGCGCACGCCGCCGACCCCGCTGCGGCGGACGGACGCGCGTGACGACGGCTCGCTGACACCGGGTCGCCACGCGACCACCCAGCGGACGGGAGGCGCGGTGCCAGCCGGCACCGCGCCTCCCGTCCGTCACTGGTCGCCTCCCGCCCGACCGGACCGACCGTCACGTGGTGCGGATGCGGGTGGCCGCGACCGCGGCGACGAGGATGACGGCTCCCGCGACGACGAAGCTGACCTGGGTGCCGGTCACGAAGTGCGCCCGGTCGGCGAGGAGGGCGCCGAACACGGCGATGGCCACCGCGCCGCCGACCTGGCGGAAGGTGTTGAAGACGGCGCTCGCGGTCCCCGAGCGTTCCGGGGGGACGCTGGCGAGGACGACGGACGTCGCCGGCGGCATCGCGACCGATCCGCCCGCGCCGGTCAGGACCGCGCAGACGGCGACGGCGACCCACGAGTCGAACGGTGCGGACACGATCACCACGACGAGACCCAGGACCATCGTGGTGAGTCCGGCGACGACCGGGACGCGGGCGCCGAAGCGGTTGGCGAGGGTGCCGCTGACGACGTTGCCGACGATGCTGCACGCCGCGGACGGCAGGAACACGAGTCCGGCGAGCAGCGGCGAAAGCCCGAGGTGCTGCTGCAGGTACAGGCTCAGCACGAAGACGCTGCCGAAGTTGCCGACCATGAACGCGAACCCGACTCCGAGCGCGATCCGCATGCCGCTCGACCGGAACAGGTCGAGCGGCATCATCGGGGAGCGACCCCGGGCCTGGACGACGAGGAACCCGACGAGCGATGCAGCGGCGGCCACGAGTGCGGCGACGACGTACCCGGTGCCGAAGCCGTGCGCGCCGCCCTCGATGAGGCCGAAGACGAGTCCGGCGAGGGTGAGCAGCGCCAGCACCTGGCCCACGGGGTCGAACCGGCTCGGGCGACGGGGCGAGGGCGCCACCCGCAGCAGCATGCCGAGCATGACCGAGCAGACCGGGAGGTTGATCGCGAACACGAGCCGCCAGTCGACCGTGGTCAGGGCGCCGCCGAGGACCGGCCCGACCGCTCCGGCCACCGCGCCGCCGACCGCCCAGATGCCGAGGGCGTGGGCGCGTTCGCGGGCGTCCGGGAACCCCTCGCGGACGAGCGCCATCGACGCCGGCAGCATGACCGCTGCCGCAGCGCCCTGGACGGCGCGCGCTCCGATCAGGGTGCCGAGCGTCGGAGCGATCGCGCAGGCGACCGAGGCGAGCAGGAACCCGGCGATGCCCCACCCGATGGCACGCTTCGCACCGATGCGGTCGGACAGGTTGCCGGCGAACAGCAGCAGGGACGCGAAGAGCAGCGTGTACGAGTCGATGACCCACTGCAGGCCCGAGGTGCTGCCGCCGAGCTCCCGGCCGATCGACGTCAGCGCGACGTTCACGATCAGGATGTCGAGCGTGATGAGGAAGAACCCGAGGGATGCCAGGAGGAGCGCGGCCCGGGGCGTCGAGGTGATCACCGTTCGATGGTCGCGTGCCGGGCGGCCGGGTGGGATGCCCTGAGCGGGTACCCCGGGTGGCGGTGACGCACCAGTGCATTACTATCTGCGTGTGCACGTAGACAAGCAACCATGCGGACTCGATCCGGAGTCGGAGTACGTCGAGCTCGCGGTCGAGGTGTTCGCGATGCTCGCGGACGCGACCCGGGTGAAGATCATCCTCGCGCTGCGGAGCGCCGAGGAGATGTCCGTGAACCACCTGGCGGACGTCGTGGACAAGACTCCGGCAGCGGTCTCGCAACACCTCGCGAAGCTGCGGCTCGCCCGGATGGTCTCGACGCGGCGCGAGGGCACGACGGTGTTCTACCGGCTCACGGACGAGCACGCGTCCGAGCTCGTCATCGACGCGGTCAAGCAGGCGGAACACGTGGTCGGGGCGCCACCGCACCACCGCGGGGAGCCGGGACGAGCATGAGCGGCCACGACCACACGCACCCGCACGACCACGGGCACGACCACGGGCACGACCACTCGCATCCGCACGGTGGGGTGCGGAGCTTCCTCCAGCACCTCTTCGTCCCGCACACGCACGACAGCGCCGACTCGATCGACGACGCGATGGAAGCCAGTGCCGCCGGCGTCCGCGCGCTCAAGACCAGCCTGTTCGTCCTGCTCGCCACGACGGTCCTGCAGGCCGTGATCGTCGCGTTCACCGGCTCGATCGCCCTGCTCGCGGACACCATCCACAACTTCGCGGACGCGCTGACCGCCGTGCCGCTGTGGATCGCGTTCGTCCTCGGCCGCCGCCTCGCGACCCGCCGGATGACCTACGGGTACGGTCGCGCCGAGGACCTCGCCGGCATGTTCATCGTCTTCGTCGTCGCGCTCTCCGCCGTCGTCGCCGGCTGGCAGGCGATCGATCGTTTCGTGCACCCACGCCCGGTGGAGGCGCCGTGGCTGCTCGTCGCCGCCGGGCTCATCGGGTTCGCCGGCAACGAGATCGTGGCGATCTACCGCATCCGCGTCGGTCAGCGCATCGGTTCGGCGGCGCTCGTGGCCGACGGGGTGCACGCCCGGCTCGACGGCTTCACCTCCCTGTCGGTGGTCCTCGGCGCGGTCGGCGTGACGCTCGGCTTCCCGCTCGCCGATCCGATCATCGGTCTGCTCATCTCGATCTCGATCCTGCTGCTGCTCTGTAGAACGGTGCGGTCGATCGGGGCGCGGCTCATGGACGCGGTCGATCCCGCGCTGGTCGGCCGGGCGGAACACGCGCTCGAGCACGCCGACGGAGTACTCGCCGTCCGTGACGTCCGGCTCCGCTGGATCGGGCACCGGCTCACGGGATCCGCGACGGTCGAGGTCGCGGCCACCGACCTGCACGCCGCCACGCACCTCGCGGAGCACGCCGAGGAGCACCTCCGCGACGCGATGCGCAACGTCGACCGGTTCACAGTGACCCCCGCGGTGGCCACCAGCACCGGCGATCACACGCACTGACCGGCGCACGGTCGGACGGGAGGCGCGGTGCGGGCCCGCACCGCGCCTCCTGTCCGACGTGGAGCGGCGCCTACCCCTTCCAGACGGACTCGGCCCCGGCGTGGCCGATGACGACGACCTCGACGATCGAGACGACGGCGACCACCACGAGCAGCACCGGCCCGATGATCCCGACGGCCCGCACCGCGCCGCGGTTCGTCACCCGGGCGGTGCCGAACCGGTGCCAGGCCCACCAGAGCGCCAGGAGCGCGAACACCGCGATCGACCACGGGAGCATCCCGTCGGCGAGCTCGGTGTGCCGTTCGAGCAAGGCGGTCTCCCGCTCGTGGTGCTCCAGCCATTCGCCGGAAGACGTCGCGAGCGGCACGGACACCAGTGCGACGAGCCCGATGATCGGCGCACCGACCGCGAGCCACCGCCGTGCTCTCGGCCACACGGCGACGGCGATCGCGGTGAGGGCCGCGACCGGGACGGCAACGGAGGTGAGGTGGACGAAGAGGGGGTGGAGCGGTATCCCGCCGAACTGCCAGTCCATGTCGGCCTTCCTCATCGTGCGCCGATCGACACCGGCGCTGTGGCTCCAGCCAAGCGGTTCCGGGCGCCGGCATCGTTCGAAACCTCACACGAACGGAAGCGCCCGGACCTGGTTCGCTGGGGGCATGACCACCACGGCGACGTTCGTCATCGGATCGCTCCTCGGGACGAGCGGGGTGGTGTGACGTGGCGAACATCCTGGTGGTCGAGGACGACCCCGAGATGGGTGCGCTCGTCGAACGCGGGCTCGTCGGCGAGGGGCACGCCGTGACCGTCGTGTCCGACGGCGTCGCCGCGCTCGTCCAGGCCCGCGCGCAGTCCTTCGACGCGGCCGCGATCGACGTCATGCTCCCGGAGATGTCCGGGTTCGAGGTCTGCCGTCGGCTGCGCGAGATGGGCGAGGACTTCCCGGTCGTGCTCGTCACGGCGCGCGACGCGGTGGACGACCGGGTCTTCGGGCTCGACTCCGGAGCCGACGACTACCTCACGAAGCCGTTCGCGATCGCCGAGCTCAACGCCCGCATCCGAGCCCACCTGCGCCGTCGCGCGGCGGGGACCGCGACGGTCGTCGAGGCCGGCTCGGTCCGACTCGACACCGTCGCCGTCCGCGCCGCCGTGCGCGGGCGTGACCTGCCGCTGAGCGTCAAGGAGTTCTCGCTGCTGCGGTTCCTCATCCAGGGCTCGCCGGCACCGCGGACCCGCGCCGAGGTCCTCGAGGAGGTCTGGGGGAGCGCCGAGCACTTCGACCCGACGATCGTCGACCAGTACGTGAGCTACGTCCGCAAGAAGCTCCAGGCGGCGGATGCCGACGTCGCGATCCGCACCGTGCGCGGCGTCGGCTACGCGCTCGAGGTCGTGTCGACGGCATGAGGGTCCTCCGCCGCCTCTCGATCAGCGCGCGCATCACGCTCGGCAGCCTCGTCGTGGGCGCCGTGGTCCTCTCCGGGATCGCGGTCGTGCTGCACGTGCAGATCGAGCGGGCGACGATCGCGACCGACGAGTCCCTCGCCGCCGGGGACGCCGCGCCGTTCGTCTCCGACCTCCGCCACAACCCGGACGAGGCGCCGGACCGCCCCGCCGAGGACGTCCTGGTCGGGATCCGGACCTCCTCCGGTTCGTGGCTCGTCGACTCCCTGCCGCGCGACGTCCGGGCATCACTGCCGTCCGGCGTCCCCGAGGACGAGGTCACGCTCCGTCTGCACACCGGGCACCGGCTCGTCACCGTCGTCGGGGTGCCGGTCACGAACGACGACGGCTCCGCGGTCGTGTGGGCGGCCCACGACGGCCGTGCCGGGCAGGAGACACTCGAGCGCGTGGACCGCTCGCTCGTCGTCGGGACGGTCCTGGCGCTCGTGGCGTTCGCGGCGACGGCCTGGTTGCTCTCGACGCTGGCCCTCCGACCCGTGGGGCGGATGCGGCGGACCGCCGAGGACCTGAGCGCCGGGACCGCGGGCGGCCACCTGCCGGTCGGGAGCTCGGACGACGAGCTCGCCGCCCTCGCCCGGACGCTCAACGCCTTCATCGACCGGCAGCGCGAGAACGCCGAGCGGGAGCGGCGGATGGTGTCCGACGCCAGTCACGAACTCCGGACACCGCTCGCCGCCCTGACCGCTCGGCTCGAACTCGCGCACCGCTCGTCGGGCGATGCCGAGGCCCTCGAACGCGAGCTGCGCGGCGCCGAAGGAGACGCCGCGCGGTTGGTGGCGCTCGCGAACACGATGCTCGAGCTCAGCCGGCTCGACGAGTCCGGTCCCGCACCGTCGACCCCGGCGGCCGCGCTCGTGACGGAGCTGATGGGCTCGATCGACCGCGCGCGAGCACTCGGCGGCGCCGTCGACCGTGACATCGACTTCACCGTGGCACTCGACGCCCCCGACGAGCGGTACGCGCTCGAGCCCGCGGCGTTCGCCCGGATCGTCGACAACCTCGTCGCGAACGCGATCGCCGCGGGGGACGACGGCGGTGTGATCCGGGTGACGCTCGCCCAGGACGCATCGCACGCGCTCGAACTCACCGTCGTCGACGACGGTCACGGTGTCCCCGAGGACTTCCTGCCCCAGGCCTTCGAGCGGTTCGCCCGGGCGGACAGTGCGCGGCGTGCGGTGCTCGGTGGCAGCGGACTCGGTCTGGCGCTCGTGCGCGGGATCGCCGAGCGCGCCGGTGGATCGGCGTCGCTCCGGAACGGAGAGAACGGCGAGAACGGTGAGTACGGCGGCGCGATCGCGACCGTCCGGTTGCCCGCGATCTGACGCCGATCCGACGCCGGCGTCGATCACTCGAGGTCTCGAACGAAGGACACGTCCCGTTCCGGGTTCCTCCATAGCTCCGATGCCGATGCTGTGAGCCACCCGATCACATGCTGGAGAGGAACGAGCCGATGATCGACACCGCTCGCCCCACTGCTCGTCCCGTTCCGAGACCCGTCGGAGACGACGAACCCCTCGAGGTCGCGGCCCGTCGTCGCCGCCGAGCCGGACGCCGCCGCAACGCCGTCACCGACCTGCTCGGGATCCTCGCCTGGGTCTCGGCAGCGGTGGCCGTCATGCTCTGGCTCGTGTCGCCGGGATCGCACACGGTCGTCGGCATCGGCGGCTGGCTCACCGACGCCGGGATCGTCGCCGGTCTCGTCGCGACCGACCTCGTGCTCGTCATGCTCGTGCTCGCCGCGCGCGTGCCGCTCATCGACCGGACCTTCGGCCAGGACAACGCCATCGCGGTGCACCGGTCGCTCGGGAAGCCCGTGCTGTACCTGCTGCTCGCGCACGGAGCGCTCCTGACCCTCGGGTACGGCGCCTCGGCGGGCACCGGGCCGATCGCCGAGACGATCGCGCTCTTCTCCACGCCGGACATGCCGCTGGCCTACCTCGCACTCGGACTCTTCGTCGCCGTGGTGGTGTCCTCGCTCGTCGCGGTCCGCCGTCGCCTGCCGTACGAGGCCTGGCACGTCATCCACCTCCTCAGCTACGCCGCGGTACTCGTCGCGCTGCCGCACATGCTCAGCGTCGGCAGCGTCCTCGCGCAGGGCACGTGGCAGCGGGTCTACTGGATCGCGCTGTACGTCCTGGCCCTCGGCCTGATCGCCCTGTACCGGTTCGCGCTGCCCCTCGTCGTGACGCTCCGCCACCGCATCCGTGTCGTCGGCGTCGAGCCCATCGCACCGGGCGTCGTGTCGATCCACCTCGCCGGACGGGACCTCGACCGCCTCGGGACCGAGGGCGGGCAGTACGGGGTGTGGCGCTTCTGGACCGCCCGCACCTGGTGGCACGCCCACCCGGTGTCGTTCTCCGCCGTCCCCGGCCGCGATCGTGCCCGCATCACGGTGCGCGACCTCGGCGCGGGCTCCGCGCGACTCGGCCGGATCACCCCGGGTGCGTTCGTCTCCCTCGAGGGCCCCTACGGCCTGTTCACCAGCCGGGCTCGGACCGCTCCGTACCTCGCCCTCGTCGCCTCCGGCATCGGGATCACCCCCGTGCGGTCGCTGCTCGAGGACACCGACCTCCGTCCGGGTGAGGCCACCGTGCTGCTGCGCGGGACCGACGCCGACCAGCAGTACCTGTGGCACGAGACCGCCGACCTCGCCGAGGCGACGGGCAGCCGGCTGTACACGATGGTCGGTCACCGGTCCCGCTCCCGTGAGAGCTGGATGACCGAGGAGGACGTCCGGCGCGGGGTCTCCCTCCGGTCGGTGTTCCCGAACCTGCTCCAGTCGGACCTGTACGTCTGCGGGCCGCGCGCCTGGTCCGACCTGGTCGTCCGCGAAGCCCGAACGGCCGGTGTCCCCGAGCACCAGATCCACCAGGAACGGTTCGAGTCATGAGAGCACGCGTCATCGCCGGCGGGGTCGTCTCGTCCATCGCGGTCCTGGTCGTCGGGTGGCAGCTCGGCGGCCAGCCCGCGGTCACCGCACCGGCACAGCAGAGCACGACGTCCGGAGCCGGCACCACCGGCAGCAGCACCGGCACCGGCACCACCGGCGGGTCCTCCGCCACCGGCATCTTCACCGGCGACACGACGCAGACCCGGTACGGCCCGGTGCAGGTCCAGATCACCGTCGCGAACGGGACGATCACCGACGTCACCGCTGCAGCTCACGAACAGCGACGGGCGGTCGGTACAGATCAGTCAGCAGGCGGCCCCCATCCTCCGTCAGGAGGCGCTGCAGGCGCAGTCCGCGCAGATCCAGTCCGTCAGCGGCGCGACCTTCACCAGCGAGGGCTACACCACGTCGCTCCAGTCCGCGATCGACAAGGCCGGACTGTGAGCCGCGTCGCGACCTTCGAGACGATGGGCACCGTCGTGAGTCTCTGGGGTGCCACCCCGGAGGCCACATCCGAGGTGCGCGCCGTCTTCGCCGGCTACGACCACCGCTACAGCCTGTACGACCCGTCGTCGGTCCTCAGCCGCGTCGCCGACGGTTCGGTCCGGCTCGCGGACACCCCGTCCGAGGTGCGTGACGTCTACGCGCTCGCGCTCGACTGGCGGGAGCGCACCGGGGGAGCGTTCACCCCGCACCGCCCGGACGGCGTGATCGACCTCTCCGGCGTCGTGAAGGCGCTCGCGGTCCGCGACGCCGGAGCCGTCCTCGACGCCGCGAGCAGCAGCGGCGACTGGATGGTCAGCGCCGGCGGCGACGTGCTCGTCCGCGGCCACCACCGCGCCGACGACCCCTGGAGCGTCGGCGTCGTCGACCCGGCGCACCGGGACACCGTCGTCGGCGTCGTCCGGCTCGAGGCACCTCGTCGTGCGGTCGCGACCTCCGGCACCGCCGAGCGCGGCGAGCACATCTGGCGCCGGGCGACCCCGACGTTCGTCCAGGCGACGGTCATCGCCGACGACATCGTCACGGCGGACGTCCTCGCGACCGCGGTCGTCGCCGGCGACGAGGACGACCTCCGGCGGCTCACGAGCGACGCCGACGTCGACGTGCTCGCGTTCGCCGCCGACGGCACGGTCTGGGCCACCCCCGGCGCCAGGTCGGCCGTACGCACCGAGGACGGGGCGACGTCCGCCGCGACCTGACGCGTCGAGGTGGCGGCTGCGGTCGATCGTCGCCACACGAGCACGGAACGACAGGACGACCGCCTCGTCCGTGACCACGTGCGGACGGGAGGCGCGGTGCGGGCCCGCACCGCGCCTCCCGTCCCTCCGCGGTGCGTCGAGGGCCGCACGTCCCCCGTCAGCCGGGTGTCGCGAAGTGCTCGCCCGCATCGGGACCGGCCGATTCGTCGACCGGTCCGCCGATGCCCTCGACGAGCCGGATCGTCACCTCGACCAGGTCGGCTGGGGCGCCCGTCCGCTCGTCGACCAGGTCGCGGATGCGCTCGCCCACCTCACGGACCGTCTCCGGTGCCGGACGTGCGTCGTCGACGGCGATCCCCGCCCCGATCCGGAGCGCCGAGCCGTCGCGGTGCACGTCGACGAGCACGTCGGGCTCCTGCAGCGCGAAGGTCGACGCGACGGCCTCCGCGGCCGCGTGCACGATCGGCCTCGTCGGGTACACGCCCGTGACGCCGGGGACGCTCCGGATCCGGTCGGTGAGGGCTCGGGACAGCGCTTCGTCGCTCACGTCGGACTCCTACGGCAGGTAGACGTCGTCGAACACCACGTCGACGGACGCAACGGTCAGGGTGGTGTGGCGTGCGAGCGCCGCGGCGATCCGCACCCGGAGGCGGTCGGCGGTCTCGTCCGCGGGCGCCCCGTAGACGAGTCCGGCGGTCACGCGCACGTGGACGGGGGCCCCGGGGTCGCCGAGTTCACCGTCGAGTGTGCAGCTGCCCATCACGACCCCGCCCATCGTGTCGCCGGTCCGCCGGACCAGTCCACGGACGGCGGCCTCGGTCATGGACAGGCGGAGTCGGGGATCGGGGTGGGGGACGGGCACGTCACGACCGGGGCGGACCTCGGAGCGGATCGTCGCGAGCAACCGGTCGACCCAGTCGGTCTCGCGGTCCGGTTCGGCGTCGGCCCGGTGCTGCAGGGCGCCGAGGGAGAGTTCGCGCAGCCGCTCCATGTTCGACAGGGCGAGGCGGCACGAGGCAGAGCCCTCGATGGCGGGGTCGCGTGGTGACCGGCCACGATCGAGGTACTCCGCGAGCTCCTCCATCGTGTGGCCGTCGAGGTCGTCCTCGGGCACGGGGACATCGTCGATGTCGCTCATCGCCATGCCTCCATCTCCACGGTCAGGAACCGACGGGCACGAGCGAGCAGCCCACGCACCGTCGACACCGGCAGCTCGAGTTCGTCGGCGATCTGCTGGTAGCTGTAGCCGACCGTCTCACGCAGGAGCCAGCACCGCCGCTGGTCTGCGGGGAGGCGGTCGAGCGCGGTCCACATCGCGTCGAGCTGCATCCGCGTCTCGACGATACGCTCCGGCTGCCGAGCGACCTCGGCCGGGTGCTGCACGGTGTCGACGTCGTCGTGGTGTCGTCGTCGGCGGAGCCGGTCGAGCGCCTTCCGGGTGACGATCTGCATCACCCACGGACGGAACCGGGCCGGGTCGTTGAGGTCGGACAGTCGACGCCAGCCGGTCAGGAAGGAGTCCTGCACGACGTCGTCCGACTCGACGTTCGAACCGAGCATCTGCTCGGCGTAGAGGCGCATCACCGGGCCGTGGCGCCGGGCGAGGACCTCGAACGCGCGCACGTCGCCCTCGACGGCACGGACCACGAGGGTGGCGTCCTCCGCACGCAGGAGGGGATCGTCGTGGTCCATCCCCGCCTTCCGGTCGTCGTCCACGGTCGCCGTCCGGCCGTGGTCCGTCCACCCTGCACCGGCCGGCGGCGAAACGCCCGGGCGGACCGGAGGCCGACCGTTTCGTGACGGAACCGGGTGTCGCGTCGTCTTCTCCGCGGAATGATCGACGACAGCAACGCCACGTACCCCGCCGAACCGGTCCCGAGCGGCACCGGGTCCGACCGGCTTCCCCGCGTCCCGTGCCTCAGCGTCTTCGACCGGTGGCGTTGCGGACTCGCCGACGGGCACGCGGGACACCACGAGTCGGTTGTCGGGGGTTCGGTCACGCGGTGGAACGAGGGGATCACCGGGCGCCGACTGCAGGACCTGTAGCCGCTACTCCCGTCGCCGGCGCTCCGCACGCTCGAGCCCGTGCGGCCCCGGGATCGCGCGGGAACGGGACAGCCCGCGCGACGCTGCGGCCGCTTTGCGCGCCAGGTGCCGCCGCGGTCGTCGGCGGGGGACAAGAACCCCGTCGTTCGACCCCGTTCCTGGGACATCGCTGAACAGCACGAGCCGGGTGTGACTTCCGTCTGGTGGGCCCCGTCTCATCCGTGAACAGCAACCGCTGGGAACGCCCGGCGGGTCAACGGAAGGAACGAACATGGCTGACACCACGACCACCACGACTGCTTCGGCTGCGACGGCTTCGGCGGTCGCTCGGAACACGGGCACCCACAGCGGCGGCGTCACGGGCAAGACCACGATCGATGACACCGTCGTGTCGAAGGTCGCCGGGATCGCTGCGCGTGAGGTGAACGGGGTGCACTCCCTCGGCAACGGTGCCGCGCGTGCGATCGGTGCGATCCGTGACGCGATCGGGCAGCGTGACTTCGGGCAGGGCGTCAAGGTCGAGGTCGGTGAGAAGCAGGTCGCGGCGGACATCGTGATCGTCGCGGAGTACCCCGTCGCCCTGCAGCAGGTCGCTGACGGTGTCCGCGCCGGTGTCGCTCGTGCGCTGGAGCAGATCGTGGGCATGGAGGTCGCCGAGGTGAACGTGACCGTGCAGGACGTGTTCATCCCGGGTGACGACGACGACAAGGACGACGAGAAGAAGGAAGCGCGAGTCGCATGAGCAACACACTGATCGGAGCCCTCATCGGGGCGATCCTCGCCGTCGTGGCGCTGCAGTTCGGGTTCTGGGGCTTCGTGCTCGTGGTCGTGTTCGGCGCCGTCGGGGCCCTCGTGGCCGCCCTCGTCACCGGCCGCATCGACCGGGGTGCCCTCGCCGACGTGCTGACCGGACGCCGGAGCTCCCGGTGAACGCCGGCCCGGACGTCCCGGGCCGTGTCGAGATCACCGCTCGCGCACTGACCTCGCTGGCGCGGGCCGTCGCAGCCGAACGGCTCGGCGCCCCCGCCAAGCGGGTGCGCGTCGGTCTCGGCGACACCGCCGGCGCGCTCGCGCTCGACATCACCGGCCCCATCGCCGCGGGCGACGACATCGTCACCCGCACCGCCCGGGTCGCGGACGAGGTCAAGGGCCGTGTCGGGGAACTCACCGGCCGCCGCGTGGGTAGTGCCCACATCGAACTCACCGGGATCGTGCGCGAGCACCAGTCCCGGATCGCCTAGGAGGCCATCATGAGCAACGGTTCCGTCGAACGACGCATCCGTCGCCGGAGCGTGCACCGCTCCCGCTCGACCGCCGTGGCGGTGTCGCTCGTGGTGCTCGCCCTGGTCGCTGCGTGGATCGGCGCCGAAGCGGTCCTCGCCGCCATCGGCCGGCCCCCGCTGCTCGCCGACCCGCAGACCGTCGTCGACGCTGCGCTCCGCCCGGACGCCGCGTTCGTCACGATCGCGGAGGTCATCGCCGTGGTCCTTCTGGTCCTCGGCGTGGTCCTGATCGTCCTGGCCCTGAAGCCCGGCCGGCAGCACCGCTCCGTCATCGACCACGACCGCGGTGCCGTCGTCATCGACACCCGCATCCTCGCCTCCACCGCCGCGAACGCCGCCGGGATGGCTGCGGGTGTCCCGGAGGGCAACGCCTCCGCGACCGCCCGCGGACGCTCCACCACGGTCCGTGTGGTGCCCGTCAGCGGGATCCCCGTCGACGACGCGGTCATCCGCGACGCCGTCCGGGACCGCCTGTCCGGGTTGGACGAACGCTTCGGCCGACGCGTCAGCGTCACGGTCGAGGAGAAGGGAACCCTCGCATGACCAAGAGCAACCGGACCCTGAACCGGATCATCCTGTTCGTCCTCGGCCTCGTCGCGGTCATCGTCGGCATCACCATCGGCGCGGGCGTCCTGCCCGCCGTCCGCGACGCGATCTCCGGCACCATCCAGCTGCCCCGGAACCTGACCGTGCCGGCGTCGTCGCTGTGGATCATCGTCGCGGTCTGCGCCGTGGTGATCGTCCTGGCGTTGGTGTGGGTGTTCACCCGCGGTGGCGGCGGCACGTCCGTCGCCGTCCGGGAACGCTCCGGCGACGACCAGGTCACCGTCAACGTCGCCCTCGTCCGCGACGTCGTCGACCACGAACTCGACGGCGTCCGCGACGTCATCAGCGCCCGCGTCGACACGTACCTCGTCCGCCGGCAACGCGCCGCACGCATCCGCGTCGCGGTCCGCCGCGGCGGTGACGCCGTCACCGTCCTCACCGCCGTCGACCGGGCCATCACCGTCCTGGACCGCACCCTCGGCCGGCAGATCCCGGTCCTCGTGCACCTCACCGGCGGCACCCGCTCCACCCTCGCCAAATCCACCCGCGTCCACTGACAGCCGTCGGAACACCGACGACCGGCCGGAACACCGACACCCGCACCGAACGGAGAACACCACGATGGCGAACCGCAACCACGACCGCGCCGCGGACGAACCCGTCAGCGAGTCCACGTCCGAGCAGCGCCGTGAGGACGCGGCCGCCTGGTCGCCGGTGGCCCGGTACGCGTCCGAGCTGTTCGGCACGTTCCTCCTCGTGCTCGGCGGTGTCGGCACCGCGCTGTTCGCCGCGAACGTCCCGAGCGCCACGGACAACCAGCAGGGCGTCGACTACCTCGGCGTGGCCCTCGCGTTCGGTCTCACGCTCGTGGCCGGGATCTCGGCCGTCGGGCACATCTCCGGCGGTCACTTCAACCCCGCGGTCACGCTCGGTCTGCTCGCAGCGGGCCGCACCGATGCCCGCCACGTCGCCGGCTACATCGTGGCCCAGATCGTCGGCGGACTCGCCGCGACGAGCATCATCGCCGCGGTGCTCTCCGGCAAGCCGGGGGCCTTCGCGGCCGCTCGTGACGGGGGCTTCGCCTCGAACGGGTACGGCTCGGCGAGCCCCGGCGGGTACGGCCTCGGGTCGGTGTTCCTCGCCGAGGCGGTGCTGACCGGTGTCTTCATCGCCGTCATCCTCTCGATCACCGCCAAGCGGGAGTACCAGGCCGTCGCGCCGATCGGCATCGGGCTCACCCTGACGCTGATCCACCTCGTGAGCATCCCGATCAGCAACACCAGCGTGAACCCGGCGCGCTCGATCGCTGCCGCCGTCTACGGCGGGGCGACACCGCTCGCGCAGCTCTGGGTCTTCATCGTCGCCCCGATCGTCGGTGCCGTCGTCGCCGGTGTCATCGTCCGCGTGAGCGGTCGACGCCAGCTCACCAGCTGACGACCACCGCATCGCGGGACGCCCCGCCGGTCCACACCGGACCGGCGGGGCGTACGTTCTGCGACACCGCTACCGACCACCGACCACCGGGAGAACGCATGAGCTCACGCACCACGACCGCTTCCGTCACCGCCAAGACCCTGCTCCGCATCGCCCTCGGCGCCGTCCTCGTGTCGCACGGCTCCCAGAAGCTCTTCGGCGCGTTCGGCGGCGGCGGCATCGAGGGCACCGCCCAGGGCATGCACCAGATGGGGTTCCGACCCGGCCGCCGCAACGCCGTCCTGGCCGGGATCGGCGAGGCCGGCTCCGGTGCCGCCCTCGCGCTCGGCCTGGCCACCCCGATCGCCGGTGCAGGCGCCGCGACGACCATGGGTGTCGCCTCGAGCGTGCACACTCCGAACGGCTTCTTCAACGCCGACGGCGGGTTCGAGTTCCCGGCGTTCCTCGGCTTCTCGGCGGCGATGTTCGCCCTCGGCGGCCCCGGTCCGGTGTCCCTCGACCACGCGTCCGGCCACGTCTTCGACCGTCCGTGGCTGCGGGGACTCGCCCTCGCGGCGGTCCCGGTGGCGATCGCGGTCCAGGTCGCGCAGCGTCGGAAGGCGCTCGCCTCGGAACCGGCGGCTGCCGACGAGTCGTAGGACGTGACGGACGGGAGGCGCGGTGCCAGCCGGCACCGCGCCTCCCGTCCGTCACGCGGTGGCGACCAGTGCCTCACGCACTGCGGATGCGGGTCGCCGCGACGGCGGCGGCGAGGATCACGACGCCGGCGAGGGCGAAGGCGAGTTGCATCCCGGTCACGAAGTGCGCCCGATCGGCCAGGAACGCGCCGAAGACCGCGATCGCGACCGCCCCGCCCACCTGGCGGAACGTGTTGAAGACGGCGCTGGCGGTGCCCGCACGGTCGGCGGGGACGCTCGCGAGGACGATCGAGGTCGCCGGCGGCATCGCGACGGAGCCGCCGACGCCGGTGAGGATCGAGCACACCACGACCGCGACGACCGATCCCGTCGGCGCGGCGACGATCCCGACGACCAGGCCGACCACCATGCAGCTCAGCCCCGCGACGACGGGGACGCGCGTGCCGAGCCGGTTCGCGAGCGTGCCGCTGACGACGTTGCCGACGACGCTGCCCACCGCCGACGGCAGGAACACGAGGCCGGCGACCAGCGGGGCGAGGCCGAGGTGCTGCTGGAGGAAGAGACCGAGGACGAACACGCTGCCGAAGTTGCCGACCATGAAGGCGAACCCGACCCCGAGGGCGATCCGCATGCTCGACGACCGGAACAGGTCGAGCGGCATCATCGGGTGTGCACCGCGCGCCTGGACGATCAGGAACCCGACGAGAGCGAGCGCAGCGACGACGAGGGCTCCGACCACCGGTGGCGTGCCGAACCCCTCGGCCCCGCCCTCGATCAGGCCGTACACGAGGCCGATCAGCGTGAGGAGCGCGAGCGCCTGGCCGAGCGGGTCGAACCGTGCCGTCCGCGTCACCGACGGTGCCAGCCGCGAGCGCAGCACGAGCATCGCGACGCACACCGGCAGGTTGATCGCGAACACGAGCCGCCAGTCGAACGTGGTGAGCAGTCCGCCCAGCAGCGGACCGACGGCGCCCGCGACGGCGCCGCCGACCGCCCAGATCCCGAGGGCGTGGGCCCGTTCGCGGGCGTCCGGAAACCCCTCGCGGACGAGCTCCATGGACGCCGGGAGCATCACCGCGGCCGCAGCTCCCTGGGCGGCACGTGCCGCGACCAGGGCTCCGAGCGTGGGCGACAGTGCGCAGGCTGCGGAGGCGACGAGGAACCCGACGGTGCCCCACCCGATCGCGCGTCCCGCTCCGATCCGCTCGGACAGGTTGCCGGCGAAGAGCAGCAGCGACGCGAACAGCAGCGTGTAGGCGTCGATCACCCACTGCAGACCGGCGGTGCTGCCGCCCAGCTCACGGCCGATCCGGGTCAGCGCGACGGTGACGATCAGGACGTCGAGCGTGATGAGGAAGAACGCCAGCGCGGCGAGGAGCAGGGCGAGGCGCGGAGCAGTGGGGCGGAGCACGTCTCCGATGGTCGTGGATCGTCGACGCGTGGGGGATGCCCTGTCGGGGAACCCGTCGACCCGGCTCGGGCGGCTCGGGATCAGACTGTCGTGGTGCCGCTCAGCCGCGCCTCCTCCGCGTCGTACCCCGACCGCACCTGCCGCAGCACGAGGTCGTCGATCTCGTCGGCGTCCCGCAACCGCAGGAGCGTCGCGGCCTTGTGTCGGACCAGCGCGAGCTCGAGGGCGACCGCGGTGTCGTGCCGTTGCAGGGCCGGGTGGTCGTCGTCCTCTTCCTCACGGGCCTGGATGACGTCGAGGTGCGCCTCGTAGTCCTTCCGCACCCGCTCCACGGTCGCACGGTCCGCGCCGGTCGAGCGGGCCAGGCGGGGGAGTGCGTCGAGCGCCTCCTCGATCGCGGTGCGCTCGGCGTAGCGGCGCTCCTCGCCGACCGATTCGTCCTCGGGCAGAGCCGCTCGGCGCAGGACGGCCGGCAGCACCAGGGCCTGCCCGACGATCGTGACGACGACGACCCCGGCGGTGACGAAGACGATGAGGTCCCGGTCGGGGAAGGCCGCGCCGGACTCGAGGGTCCGGGGCACGGCGACGGCCATCGCGAGCGACACCGCCCCGCGGAACCCGGCGAAACCGCTGACGAGCCGGTCCCGGTGGCCCTCGCGCGGTGCTCCGCCGGACCGTCGGGTGACGAGCCACACCGTGCCGCCGGCAGCGTTGAGGAACGCGAACCGTACGAGCACGAGGGCGATCGACACGGCGGCGATCACGCCGGTGGCGCGCAGGAGCTCGGCGGGCTCCAGCGCACGGGCGGCGACCATCGCCTCGATGCCGACGAGCACGAACAGCGCGCCGTTCAGCAGGAAGGTCAGGAACGACCAGAACGCGCGGACCTGCTGACGGGTCTCGGCGCGGTCGAGCTTCGGACCGACCTGGCTCACCACGATGCCGGCGGCCACGACCGCGAGGACGCCGGAGGCCCCGATCGCCTCGGCACCGAGGAACGCGACGAACGGCACGAGGAGGGTCACCAGGTTCTCGAGGACGACCGTGTCGACGCGCCGGAGCACCTGCGTGCCGAGCCACGCCGCGACCAGACCGGCCGCCACGCCGCCGAGGTAGGACAGCGCGAGCATGCCCGAGACGCCCCAGAACGTGAGCTCCTGCGTGCCGACCGTGACCGCGACGGCGATCCCGTAGACCACGAGGGTGGTGCCGTCGTTGACGAGGCTCTCGGCACGCAGCACCGTGACGTTCCGTCGCGGCAGCATCTTCGTGAGCACCCCGACGGCCGTGGCGTCGGTCGGGGCCACGGCGGCACCGAGCACCCAGGCCGGACCCCACGGCATGCCGAGCAGGTGGAGCAGGACGGCGATCGCCCCGGCCGTGACCACGACGAGCAGCGTGCCCATCAGGACGATGCCGCGCAGGTTCTTCCGGATCTCGCGCAGGGACGTCGTCAGGCTCTCCCAGTACAGCAGCGCCGGCAGGAAGAGCAGCAGGACGGCGTCGGCGGGGAGCTGCACACCCGCGAACTCGGGCACGAGGGCGAGCAGCGCGCCGAAGACGAGCAGCAGCACCGGCGGGGCGACCCGGATGCGGTCGGCGATGCCCGCCGTCAGGGCGATGGCGAGGCCGAGCACGACCACCAGTTCAGGTCCCAGCACACGCACTCCTCGATCGACCGACACCCCAGTCAACGCGGTGGGCGCTGACAGCGCACACGCGCGCCGGGCGGTGGTCGCGACCAGTGCCGGACGGGAGGCGCGGGTCGGGCCCGACCCGCGCCTCCCGTCCGTCAGACGCGCAGGTCCACCGCGGACGACGCGCGGACGCCGTCCACCTCGACGACCACCCGCTCACCCCAGAACGCGACGCGGTCGCGGACGGCGGCGACCGCGGGGAAGGGGTCCGGGTAGGACCACGCGACGTCCTCGACGGTGCCGTCCGCGCGCCGGACGCCCCAGTACGCGGTCGCGTGGCCCTTGTACGGGCACTCGCTGACGGTGTCGGTGGCGACGAGCTCGTCGAACCGGACGTCCTCGCGGGGCAGGTACCAGCGCGTCGGCAGGCCGGTCTCGTACACGGCGACGGGCGAACGGGAGTCGGCGAGCACCCGGTCGCCGTCGCGGACCAGGACGTGCCGGCTGCTCGGGAGCGCGTCCACCCGGTTGTGCGGGTCGCGGGGGTGGGTGATGACGCGCTCGTCCTCCTCGTACCAGGCGTCCAGGACCCCGGGGGTCCACGTGACGCCGAGCCACCCGTCGAGGCCGTCGTCGTCCCACGACCAGGCGACGTGCGGGACGACCCGGTCGGGGAGCCGGAGGTGGTACCAGCGTCGTGCCGGTCGGACCGGGCGCCAGGACCGACCCGGTGCGGGTGCGTCGTCCGCCGGCGACAGGAGGTCGGCGCGGACGTCGGCTCGTGGGATCCCGTACTCGAGGACCTTGTGGCCCGCCTCCCACACGAGGATCGGCGCACGGGTGTCCACGACCGTCAGGCCGTCGACGACCGCGCGGACCCAGCGGCTGCTCGGCTCCCACGTGAGGTGATCCGGCAGGGCGGGGTGACGACGGCGGAGGGTGTCGGATTCGGCGGGCTGCGGCACGGGGCGATCATGCCCCTCGGACGCCGTCCGTGCGCACTCCTACGTTGTGTGACGTCGCGCAACGCTCCGTTACGTCGCCGCTCGTGGACCGTCGGTGGTGCGTGTTTGCATCACTCCACTGACGAGGGAGTGTTCCATGACGCACGTCGAACGGGCCGCCCGCGTGGCCTCGGTGCCACTGCGGATCGCGGTGTTCTCGCACGGGACGGAAGCGCCGCCGGCGAGCCGGGCGTACCGCGACGAGCTGGACCTGTTCGCGGCCGCGGAACGACTCGGGTACGAGAGCGCGTGGGTCCGGCAGTTCCACTTCCGGCACGACGACGACCCGACCCGCGGCGGGCTGCCGTCACCGTTCGTCTTCTTCGCCGCCCTCGCCGAGCGCACCTCGACCCTGCGGCTCGGACTCGGTGCGGTGACGCTCCCGCACGAGGACCCGGTCCGCGTCGCCGAGGACGCCGCGGTGCTCGACGCGCTCAGCGACGGCCGGGTCGAGCTCGGCGTCGCGAACGGCGGCGGCCCGGAGACCCTGGACGTCTTCGCGCCGGACCTCGCCCACGCCGAGCACGAGGCACGTCGGGCGGCCTTCGACGCCCAGCTCGACACGCTGCTCGGTGCGCTCCGCGGGGAGCCGCTCGGGACCGGCACGGCCCGACTGAACCCGGACGGCAGCGCACTGCTGGACCGGCTCTGGGACGCCACCCTCACCGCCGGCAGCGCTGCGATCGCCGCCACCCGGGGACACGGGGTCCTGGTCGGCACCACCCAGACGGTACCGGCCGAGGTCACCGCCGCCGCCTACCTCGACGCGCTGCCCGACGGCGCGGTGCCGCGGGTGGCGCTCTCCACCGCGATCTACCCGGCCCGTGACCGTGCCACGGCGCTGCGCGAGGCCCGTGCCGGCATCGAGGCGAAGTACGCGTGGGGCGAGTCGTTCCTGCCCCCGGCGTCGACCCTGGCCGAGAAGGCCGCGTCGCTGAACCTGCACTACGGCACCGCCGAGGACATCGCCGAGTCGATCCTGTCGAAGCCGTACTCCCGGTACGCCACGCAGCTCAACGTGCAGGTCGAGCACGGTTACGCCGACCAGGAGCGTCGGCGCGAGGCCCTCGCGCTGTTCGCGGAGGACGTCGCGCCACGCATCGGGGCGACGGTGGGGCCGGTCGCACCGGCACGGACACGAGAGGCGGTGACGGCATGACGCGCGACGGCGGCCTCGTGCTGGGCGGGATGGTCTTCTACCCGGGCGGTGAACACGTCACGAGCTGGCGGCTGCCCGGCAGCGAACCGGAGCAGTACCTCGACGTGGAGTACTACGTCCGGTTCGCCCAGACGCTCGAGCGTGGCGGGTTCGCGACGCTCTTCATCGCCGACGAGCTCTACGTCTGGGACCGCTTCGACTCGGGCATCGACCACGTCGTGAACATCCGCACCGAGCCCTTCACGCTGCTCGGCGCGCTGTCCCAACGGACCGAGCACATCGGACTCGCCGCCACGGTGTCGACGACGTACAACGAGCCGTACCACGTCGCCCGGAAGCTCGCCTCGCTCGACCACCTCAGCGAGGGCCGCGCCGCGTGGAACCTCGTCACGAGCGCCTCCGACGAAGAGGCGTGGAACTTCGGGCGCGACGCCAACCTCGACCACGCGGTGCGCTACCGGCGCGGGGCCGAGTTCGTCGACGTCGTGCAGGGACTCTGGGACAGCTGGGACGACGACGCCTTCCTGCACGACAAGCAGTCCGGGTACTTCGCCAAGCGCGAGGGCCTGCACGTCCTCGACCACCAGGGTGAGTTCTTCCGGGTGCGGGGACCCCTGAACATCGCCCGTCCGCCCCAGGCACACCCGGTGCTGTTCCAGGCCGGCGCGTCCGAGGCCGGCCGAGCGCTGGCGGGGGCGAAGGCCGAGGGCGTGTTCACGCTCTGGCAGGACGAGCTCGCCGACGCGCAGGCGCTGTACGCCGACTACAAGCGCCGAGCCGTCGACAACGGCCGCGACCCGTCGTCGATGCTCATCCTGCCGGCCGTGTCACCGGTCATCGGCGACACCGAGGCGGACGCGCTGCGGCAACTCGACGAGATCGAGGAACTCACGCCGGACCGCGTCTCGCTCGACCTGCTCTCGCACTACCTGCAGACCGACCTGTCCGACCGACCGCTCGACGCGCCGTTCGAGCACGTCTTCGACGAGTCGTCGATCACCCAGTCGAAGTCGGTGTACGAGTCGATCCGACGCATCGCCGCGGACGCCACGACGCTGCGCGAGGTCTACCGGACGATCCTGCGGCGCCGGTTCCTGCCCGGAACACCCGAGCAGATCGCGGACTGGCTGACCGAGCGCTACGAGCAGGACGCCGCGGACGGCTTCATGCTCGCGTTCTCGTCGATCCCGATGAGCGTGGACCGGTTCGTCGACCAGGTGGTGCCGGAGCTCGAACGCCGCGGCGTGTACGACCGCACGTACCGTGGGGACACCCTGCGCGAGCACCTCGGGCTGGCGCGACCGGCGAGCACGCTCCAGACGGCGGAGGTCTCGGCATGAGCGACCGGATCCTGCTCGGTGCGTTCGCCTTCCACCCCGGCGGCGCACACGTCACCGGCTGGCGGCACCCGTCGTCGCGGCCGGCCGAGCACCTGACGATCGGCCACCACCGCCACATCGCGCAGAGCGCCGAGCGCGGGTTCTTCGACACGCTGTTCCTGGCGGACGGCCTGTACTTCTGGGACCGGTACCCGTCGGGCGTCGACCACTACGGCGCGCTCCGCCCGGAGCCGTTCACCCTGCTCGCGGCGCTGTCCCAGGTGACCAGCCGCATCGGGCTCGCGGCGACGGTCTCGACCACCTACAACGAGCCGTACCACGTGGCGCGGACGATCGCCTCCCTCGACCACATCAGCCGGGGCCGCGCGGCGTGGAACCTCGTCACGAGCCGCTACGACGAAGAGGCCCGGAACTTCGGCGGCGACGCGCACATCGACCACTCCCGCAGGTACGAGCGCGGCCGCGAGTTCGTCGACGTCGTCCACGGTCTGCTCGACAGCTGGGACGACGACGCGATCCGTGCGGACGCCGCGACCGGGATCTTCGCCGACCGGGACGGGCTGCACCGGCTCGACCACGACGGGGAGTTCTTCCGAGTGCGGGGTCCGCTCAACATCGCCCGGCCGCCGCAGGGCCACCCGCTGCTGTTCCAGGCCGGCGGCTCCGAGTCCGGCCTCGAGCTCGCCGCCGACACCGCGGACGCCGTGTTCACGCGGGGTGGGTCCGCGGCCGACGTCCGTCGGTTCGTCGACGACCTGCGCGCCCGGGCGGTCCGGCACGGTCGCGCTGCCGACGCCGTGAAGATCATGCCCTCGGTCATGCCGGTCGTGGGGGAGACCGCCGCCGACGCCCGGGCCGAGGCGGACGCGATCCTCGCACTCACCCCGGACGCGCTCATCCTCGAGGACGTGTCGCACCAGATCGGCCAGGACCTGTCGGGGCGCGACGTCGACGTGCCGTTCGACTACGCCGAGGAGTTCGACACCTCGAACGAGACCCGGTCGCCGAAGCCCGCGGTCGAGCGCCTCCTCGCGGACGGGCCGGCGACGCCCCGCGACGTCTACTCGTGGTCGTACCGGCGGAGCCTGCTCACCGGCACCGGGCCGGAGATCGCCGACCGGCTCGAGGAACTCGCGGACGACGGCGGAGCGGACGGCTTCATCGTGCAGTTCCCGTACCTGCCGGGTGGCATCGACCGCTTCGTCGACCACGTCGTGCCCGAGCTGCAGCGCCGCGGCCGGACCGCGACCACGTACGACGACCTCACCCTGCGTGAGCGGTTCGGACACCCCCGCGTGCCCGACCGCGCGCACCGCTGACCGCACCACCCCCTGCACCCCGAACCCAGGAGCCAACCATGACCGTCGACCTCACGTCGCGGCGGCGTCGCCTCAAGCGCCTCGCCCTCGCGGCCACCGCGTCCGCCCTCGCCCTCACCCTCGCCGCGTGCTCGTCCGGTGGCGACGCCTCGTCCGGCTCCTCGGACGCCGGCACCTACACGCTCGGCCTCCAGGAGCCCGACAGCACCATCAACCCCCTCACCACGTCCGACTACAACGCGATGTTCATCGTCGGGCTGGCATCCGAGGGACTCCTCAGCCAGGACGCGCAGGGCAAGCTCGAGGGCCGGCTCGCCGACTCCTGGAAGGCCTCGTCCGACGGGCGCACCTGGACCGTCACCCTGCGCGACGGCCTGAAGTTCTCGGACGGCGCCGCCCTCACGAGCAAGGACGTCGTCGCGACCTTCGACTCGATCATCGGCTCGGACAGCCAGTCGCCCGGCAAGTCGAGCTTCGAGGGCATCCTCGGGTCCGTCGCCGCGGACGGGGACTCCGCCGTGGAGTTCACGCTCGACAAGCCCTACGCCGACTTCCCCTACCTGCTCACCGGCTCGAACACGACGATCCAGCCCGCCGGCTTCAAGGCATCGACGAACTGGGCGAAGCAGCCCGTCGGTGCCGGCCAGTTCGTGCTGTCGAAGTACTCCGCCGGACAGGGCGCGACGTTCACGAAGAACCCCGACTACTGGGACGCGAAGGACGTCGACCTCGACAAGGTCGACGTGAAGTTCTACGCCGACGACCAGGCACAGCTGCTGGCCTTCCAGAGCGGCGAGATCGACCAGATCGCGTCGAGCCCCACCGCGACCTCGACGCTGCAGGCCTCCGACTACAACGAGACCAAGCCGTACTACAACAAGTTCGACGGCATCTTCCTCGACGTGACCAAGGCGCCGTTCGACGACCCGGACGTCCGCGAGGCGTTCGCCCTGGCGCTCGACCGGAAGGAGATCGTCAAGACGGTCTACGGCGGGAACGCCGAGGTCGGCAACGACACCACGTTCTTCCCGAGTTCCGCGATCCAGCCGAAGGGCCTCGAGCAGCGGTCGCAGGACGCGGCGAAGGTGCGGGAGCTCCTCGGCGGCAAGACCGTGTCGTTCGAGATCACCACGCTCGACGCCGAGAAGGCGCTCGCCCAGGTGGTGCAGCAGCAGCTCGAGGCCGTCGGCGGGTTCGACGTCACGCTCAAGGTGCTCACGAGCGCGCAGTACTACGCCGACGGGGCCGACACGCCGTGGCTCAACGCGCCGGTGACGATCACGAACTGGGCGCAGCGACTGCCGGCCCAGTACGTCGACCTGATCTACCGGTCCGGCGCCGCCTGGAACGCGTCGAAGTACTCGAACCCGGAGCTCGAGACCCTCGTCGACCAGTACGAGTCGACCACGTCGGAGTCCGAGCGGCAGGACCTCGCCGACCGGATCGCGACGATCGAGTGGACGGACCTGCCGGTGATCGTGCCGGCGTTCGCGTCGAGCAGCATCCTGCTGCAGAAGCGTGTGACGGGGACCTTCCGGTCCGGGCAGGACTTCCCCGGCGGGTTCGACTTCCGCGGGATCGGGGTCACCTCGTCATGAGCACCGCGCGTCGTCGTCGTCTGCTGTCCCTCGTCGGCCAGCGGGTCGTCCAGATCCCGCTCGTCCTGGTCGTGGTCTCGCTCCTCACGTTCTGGCTGGTCCAGGTCGTCCCGGGGGACCCCGGTCGGAACGCGCTCGGGCAGTACGCGACGGCGGCGCAGGTGCAGGCCTGGAACGTCGACCACGGACTCGACGGCTCCCTCGTGAGCCGGTACCTGCACTGGATCGGCGGGTTCGTGACCGGCGACTGGGGCACGAGCTTCGTGTACTCCGAGCCGGTGCGGGACCTGGTGCTCGGACGGCTCGGCAACTCGCTCCTGCTGGGCGCGTACGCCTTCGTCATCATGGTGCCGGTCGCCCTCGTGCTCGGCGCCGTGCAGGCCTACCGACAGGGGCGCCGGTCGGACCGTGCCGTGACGGTGGGCCTGCTGACCGTCTCCGCGATCCCGGAGTTCGTGGTCGGGATCGTCCTGCTGCTGGTCTTCGCGGTCTGGCTCCGCGTCGTGCCCGTGCAGGCGTCCGGGGCGCTCGACGCGGGGTTCGGCGAGCGGCTCCGGGTGCTCACCCTGCCGGCGGTCGTGCTGGCCCTGGCGTACCTCGCCGTCCTGACCCGGATGGTGCGGGCCGGCGTCATCGAGACGATCCGGTCGCAGTTCCACCGGACCGCGGTGCTGAAGGGGCTGACGACCGGTCAGATCGTCCGGCGGCACGTCGTCCGCAACGCGCTCATCCCGACGTTCTCGGTGCTCGGGATCTACCTCGGCACCCTGCTCGGCGGGAGCGTGATCGTGGAGACGCTCTTCTCGTACCCGGGGCTCGGCGCGCTGCTCGTGTCGGCCGCCGAGCGGAAGGACGCGCTCCTGCTCGAGAGCGGCGTGATGCTCGCCGGAGCGCTGTCCCTCGGCGCGCTGCTGCTCACCGACCTCCTGTTCGTCGTGGTGGACCCCCGGATCCGGTTCGAACGGCGGGTCACCGCATGACCGCCGTCGTCCCCGGAGCCCTCGCCACCGACGCCCCGGTCGTCACCGGGCCGGAGCAGACCGCCGGGTCGCGCCGTGCCCGCCGTGGCTGGCGCGCGCTGCTGGGTCGCCCGACCTTCCTGGTCTCGGTCGCGGTCCTCGTCTGGTGGGTCGTCCTCGCCGTCGGGTGGCACGCGCTCGGGTTGCAGCCGTTCGCGAAGACCGGGGAACTCCTGCAGGCGCCGAGTGCGGCGCACTGGTTCGGCACCGACTCGCTCGGACGCGACGTCTTCGCCCGGGTCGCGGCCGGAGCCCGCCCGGCGCTCGTGATCGGCCCGTTCGGTGCCGCGCTCGCGACCGTCCTCGGCGGCACGCTCGGGCTCGTCGCGGGCTTCCACCGCGGCTGGGTCGACACCGCCCTGATGCGCTTCTTCGACGTGCTCCTCGCGCTGCCGAGCCTCATCTTCCTGGTGGTGCTCGTGGGGGCGTTCGGCGTCTCGACCCCGGCGCTCGTGCTCATCGTCGGCGTGCTGTTCGCACCGGGCATCGCGCGCATCGTCCGTGCCGCGGTGCTCGTCGAGATGGGCAAGTCCTACGTGCAGGCGGCCCGGCTCCAGGGCGAGAGTGCGCTCCGGGCGATGCTCACCGAGCTCCTGCCGAACGTCGTCGGGGTGTTCGTCGTGCAGGCCGTCCTGAGCCTCGGTGCCGCCATCTTCATCACCGCGTCGCTGTCCTTCCTCGGCCTCGGGTCGCAACCTCCGGCCGCCGACTGGGGCCTCGACATCAACGCGAACCGCGCCTACCTGCAGGCCGCCTGGTGGACGGTCGTCTTCCCGGGCGTCGCCGTGGCGTCGATCGTCGTCGCCGCGAACCTCATCGCGGACAACCTCAAGGAGGTCACCGAGTGAGCGAACCGCTGGTCCGCGTCGAGGGACTCACCGTCGCGTACCGCGGTGTCAGGGTCGTCGACGGGGTGTCGTTCACGATCGAGGCGGGCGGGTCGTACGGCCTCGTCGGCGAGTCCGGCTCCGGCAAGAGCACGGTGGCGGGGACCCTCACCGCTTCGCTCGGTCCGGATGCCGACGTCTCGGCGGCGGCGATCGTCGTCGACGGTTCGGACGTCCCCACGCTCCGCCGCGAACGGCTCCGGCGCTTCCGGCGTGACGTGGTCGCCGTCGTGCACCAGGAGCCGGGCCTCGCGCTGAACCCGACGATGCCCGTCGGCCGTCAGGTCGCCGAGGTGCTCCGTGCCACCGGGTCCGGGCGGGCCGAGGCCGAGTCCGGCACGGTCGAGGCGTTCACCCGCGTCGGACTGCCCGACCCGGACACGATCGGTGTCCGGTACCCGCACGAGCTGTCCGGCGGGCAGCAGCAGCGCGTCGCGATCGCGATGGCCCTGGTCTCCCGGCCGCGGCTGCTCGTGCTCGACGAGCCCACGACCGGCCTCGACAGCACCGTCGAGGCGGGGATCATGGCGCTGATCGACGAACTGCGCGAGGAGACCGGTTTCGCCACGCTCCTCATCAGCCACAACCTGCCGCTCGTCGCCGCGCACTGCGAGCGGGTCGGTGTCCTCCGGCACGGCGTGCTCGTCGAGGAGGGCTCCGCCCGGACGGTGCTCGGTGCGCCGTCCGAGCCGTACACGTTGCAGCTCGTCGAGGCGCTGCCGGACATCACCGCGGGCAAGGCCGCCCGCGGCACCACGGAGGACGACGTGCTCGTGTCGGTCCGCGGCCTCCGCAAGGAGTACGACGGTGCGGTCGCCCTCGACGGCATCGACCTCGACCTGCACCGGGGCGAGGTCCTCGGCGTCGTCGGGGAGTCCGGCTCCGGCAAGACCACGTTCGGGCGCGCCCTCGCCGGCCTCGTCCGGTTCGACGGCACGGTGACCACGGCTGCGTCCGCCGCGGGCGACGGCCCCGGGCGACGGACCCCGCCCGTGCAGGTCGTGTTCCAGAACGCCGACGCGTCGCTCAACCCGAGGCGGACCGTCCGGCAGGTGCTCGGCCGGGCGATCCGACTGCTCGGTGGCGAGGGCAGCGCCGAGGACCTCGCCGCCCGGGTCGGACTCGACGCCGAGGTCCTCGACCGCCGGCCGGCGCAGCTCTCCGGCGGACAGAAGCAGCGCGTCGCCATCGCCCGGGCCTTCGCCGGTCCCGTCCCGTTGGTCGTGTGCGACGAGCCCACCTCGGCGCTCGACGTGTCCGTGCAGGCGCGGATCCTCGACCTCGTCCTCGACCTGCAGCGCACCACCGGGACGACGTGCGTCTTCGTGTCGCACGACCTCGCGGTGGTGCGTCGCGTCGCCGACCGGATCGCGGTCTTCGACGCCGGGCGGATCGTCGACGTCGGTCCGGCCGAGCAGCTGTTCGACGCGGGACGGCACCCGCGCACGCGGGAGCTGGTCGCGGCCGCGTTCGACCTCCGTCGGCGAGCGGGCCTGGTCGCACCGGTGCCCGACGGGGTGGTCGACGCATGACGCACGGGGACGGACGTCCGCGGTAGCGTGCCGCCATGAGCGACGACACGACCCCCGCCCCCGCGCGTGACACCCGCATCGCCGTCGTGACCGGCGGCGGCAGCGGGATCGGCCGCTCCGCCGCACTCGCGCTGGCGGGCGACGGGTGGACGGTCGTGGTCGCCGGACGGCGGCGTGGCCCGCTCGACGAGGTCGCGGCCGTCTCGGAGCGCATCGTGCCGGTCGTCGCCGACGTCTCGGTCGAGGCGGACGTCCGACGGCTCTTCGACGAGACCGTCGCGCGGTTCGGCCGACTCGACCTCCTGTTCAACAACGCCGGCACCGGGGCGCCGGCGACGCAGTTCGACGAGATCACGCTCGACACCTGGGACGAGGTGCTGGCCGTGACCCTCACGGGTTCGTTCCTCTGCGCCCGCGAGGCGTTCCGGATCATGCGGACCCAGACACCGCAGGGCGGCCGCATCATCAACAACGGCTCGATCTCCGCGCACGCACCGCGTCCGCTCTCCGCGCCCTACACGGTCGCCAAGCACGCGGTGGCCGGCCTGACCAAGCAGCTCCAGCTCGACGGTCGGGCGTTCGGCATCGCCTGCGGGCAGCTCGACATCGGCAACGCCGCCACCACGATGGGGTCGGGCGCGGCGGACGGGACGATGCAGGCGGACGGCTCGATCCGCCCCGAACCGACGATGGACGTCGCCGAGACGGGCCGAGCGGTCGCGTACATGGCCGGGATGCCGGCCGGCACGAACGTGCCGAACCTGACGGTCATGCCGACCGCGATGCCGTTCGTCGGTCGCGGCTGACACCGGACCGCTCAGCCCCGCGCGGCGCGCGCCCCACCGGGCAACGACCGCCGCGCCCGCCGCCACCACGCACCCCACGGCAGCGAGGTCGCGAGCGCCAGGCCGATCACGACGCTGCCGAACCACCCGACGACGACGCCGGGGATCGGCACGAGCAGGCTCGTCCACAGCAGCACCGCGAGGATGCCCAGCACGTACGCCGCCCCCGCCTTGAGGTACCGGAGCCGCTTCAGCCCCGACGCCTCGTCGAGCCGCGAGGTGAGGCGCGCGAGGAACACCGCCCCGACCCCGATCGCGGCGATCGCCACGGCCGCCTGTTCGAGCGCCCCGAGCCCGTCACCGCCGAGCACACCGGAGCCGGACAGGCTGTAGACCCCGTCGAGGATCTCGAACAGCATGAACACCACGAGCCCGCGTTCGAAGACGACCGTCGAGGCGTAGGCGTGGATCCGCCAGGCGCCGCTCCCGGTCCCGATCGACGCCGTGTCGGTCCCGTCCGTGCTCCGGAGCGCCCACGCCGCGATCCGCTTCGACCCGAGGTACGCGCCGATGCCGATCGTCCCGCCGAGGACCACCGGCAGCAGCGTCGACGGGGACCACCCGGCGTCGACCCCCACGAGCACCGAGGTCAGCAGCACCCCGGTGCCGGCGGTGACCAGCGACCAGACGCGCGGGCGGGCGACCCGGGCGAGCCGCGCCTCCAGTCGGCCCAGCCAGGACCGACGCGACGCGCGGTCCGTGTTGAAGAGGTACTCGGCGAACACGAGCCAGATGAACGCGGCGCCGAAGGCGGCGAGGGCCGGCCGCACCTCGGCGAGGTGCGCCGAGAACGAGCCCGGTGCGAACACGGCCTCGCCCACCGAGCTCGCCGGGTCGGTCGCGTCGCCGACCGCCACCGCGGCCGGCGGGAGCAGCAGCCGCATCGCGAGGACGCCCGCGACGATGCCGAGCGACAGGAACAGCCGCCGCGCGGGGGAGTGCAGGCGCGACGCGATGCCGGCCATCGGGACCGACGAGTCGGCCGCCATCGCGATCTCGAGCAGTGCGAGCGCGACGAACGCGAGCGCGGCGGCCGGACCGAGCACGAACCACGCCAGGGCGGCGGCTGCGACGGTGGTGAGCAGGGGGACGGTCAGGAGCGATCTCGTGGCCATCAGCCCATCCAGCACCGTCGGCCTGGGTGGGCAGTGGAGCGCTCCTGGGCATCGGCCTGGAGGAACGGCTCGGTTCGCCCGGGACGGGTGACGGCCCGTCCCCACTTGCGGGGACGGGCCGTCGGGTCACGTCGGCAGGCGGCCGGGTGCGGCCTCCGGTGCGTCAGTCGTGGAACGTCTCGATGGACGCGCCGAGCGAGTTGAGCCGTTCCTGCAGCTGCTCGTAGCCGCGGGCGATGATGCCGACGTTGCGCAGGACGCTCTCGCCCTTGGCCGCGAGCATCGCCAGCAGGATGACCACGGCGGGGCGGAGGGCTGGCGGGCAGCTGACCTCGGCACCCGAGAAGTGCGTCGGGCCGGTCACGTCGAGCCGGTGCGGGTCGCGCAGGGTCACGCTCGCGCCCAGGCGGGTGAGGTCGAGCAGGTGGATCGCGCGGCCCTCGTAGACCCAGTCGTGCACGAGCGTGGTGCCCTCCGCCATCGCGGCGATGACCACGAAGAACGGCAGGTTGTCGATGTTCAGGCCGGGGAACGGCATCGCGTGGATCTTGTCGATCGGCGCGTGCAGCTCGGACGGGTGCACCGTGATGTCGACCAGGCGGGTGCGGCCGTTCGCGGCGGGGTACTCGTCGGTGACGTCGAAGCGCAGGCCCATCTCGGCCAGGGTCGCGAGCTCGATCTCGAGGAACTCGATCGGTGCGCGCGTGACGGTGAGCGTGGAGTCGGTGACGATGCCGGCGGTCAGCAGGCTCATCGCCTCGACCGGGTCCTCGCTCGGCCAGTAGTCCACGACCTCGTCGATGCGGCTCTTGCCGGTGATCCGGAGCGTGGTGGTGCCGATGCCCTCGATCTCCACCCCGAGGAGCTCGAGGAAGAAGCAGAGGTCCTGCACCATGTAGTTCGGGCTGGCGTTGCGGATGACGGTCTCGCCGTCGCGGGCGGCCGCTGCCAGGATCGCGTTCTCGGTGACGGTGTCACCGCGCTCGGTGAGGACGACCGACTTCGTCGGGACCTCGGTGTTCGCCACGTCGACCTCGTACCAGCCCGACGTCGCCTCGACGTCGACGCCGAACGGGCGCAGGGCGATGAGGTGCGGCTCGACCGTGCGGGTGCCGAGGTCGCAGCCGCCGGCGTACGGCAGACGGAAGGACTCGTACCGGCCGCTGAGCGGACCGAGGAACATGAGGACGCTGCGGGTCCGGCGGGCGGCGTCGGCGTCGATCGCGTCGAGGCGGAGGTCGGACGGGGCGACGATCTCGAGGGTCTCGCCGTCCTCGGACCAGGTGACCGTCGCACCGAGGCTGCGGAGCACGTCGATGATGCGGTCGACCTCGACGATGCGCGCGACCTTGTGCAGGCGGGTCACGCCACGGTTCAGCAGCGAGGCGCACAGGAGCGCCACGGCGGCGTTCTTGCTCGAGTTCACCGCGATCGAGCCGCTGAGCTTGCGGCCGCCCTGCACGCGGAGGTGGGCGCGCTGCGGGGCGCCGCCGATCGAGACGATCTGCTGGTCGAGGGCGTCGCTGATGCGGGTGAGCATCTCGAGGGACAGGTTCTGCCCGCCCTGCTCGATGCGGTTGATGGCACTCTGGCTCGTGCCGACGCGTTCGGCGAGCTGGGCCTGGGTCATGCTGCGGCCCTTGCGGGCGCCCCGGATGAGGGCGCCGACCTCGCGGAGCGGGGCCGGGGTGGTCGGGGGAGCGACGATGGTGGTGTCGGTCATGAGGGGCACGCTAACACGCTCATGAGATAAATCACGGGGGACCACGCCCAGGCTTCTCAGGATCGGGTCGGGAATACACCGTCTGTGAGAACTTCGTCGTCACCTGTCGTCCAGCGGAGCCCGTCGCCGGTCAGGGGCGTGCGAGCCGGCCGCGCACGATCGAGTCGCCCGAGTGCGCCGGGTCGCCGTCGTCCGCCTCGGCCGAGACGTCGACGACCGGGAAGCGCGCGGTGTCCATGCCCGACGGGACCGTGAACCGCCCGCGGTCGCCGTCGAGGAACCCGACGCTGACGAGCCCGTCGAGGTCGGAGCGCATCATCCACACCTCGCGCAGGGCACCGGTACCCGTTCGTCCGGTCCCGCCGCGCAGGTCGACCACGAGCGAGAGCCGCCCGTCGCGGTCCCGCTCCAGCTCGGCGGTGCCACCGGCCCCGGACCATCCGGGCAGCGCGTCGAGCTCCGCCCGTGCGAGCACGGTCTCGGACGCCGAGCCGGGGAGCCCAGGCAGGGCACCCGTCGCCACGCCGATCCCGAGCACGATCGCGAACGCCCCGACGACGGCCGCGACGGTCAGGAGGACGCGCCGACGGCGGTGGACTCGGGGCCCACCGGGGGTGACCCGTCCGCGGGGGCGGGTCGTTCCTCCTGGGCGGCCCGCTCCGGAGACCGCGACCGGTGCGGGCGACTCCGCCGGGAGGTCGCGCGGCGGACCGTCCCGGACCTCCGCGGCGATGCGGTCCCAGACCGCCTCCGGGGGTGCGTCGAGCCGAACGTGGGAGGACGACCGCGTCACGGCGGCCACGCGCTGCAGGTCCGCGACCTCGTCGCGGCACCGGGCGCAGGCAGCGAGGTGCTCCGTCACGGCGTCGTCGGCCACGACACCGGAGACCGCGAGCATGGCGAGCGTCTCGTCGTCGACGTGCTTCATTCGATCACCTCGAGACGTGTTCGGAGCCGAGCCAGACTTCGGTGGATGTGACTCTTGACGGTGCCGAGGGGGAGTCCGAGCCGTTCGGCGAGCTCACGATGGCTCAGCTCGTCGTAGAACGCCAAGCGCATGACCCGGCGTGGCACGTCGTCGAGCCGGTCGAGCTCGCCCGCGACCAGCGCGCGTTCGGCCAGGTCGAACTCGGACTCCGGTGCCGCCGCGGTCTCCTCGACGACGCTCGGGTCGGTGGTCCTGGCGTGCCGTGTCCGTTCCGCGAAGGCGTCGGCGATGCAGTTCCGGGTGATCCCGACGAGCCAGGCGCCGAGCGGGGCCCGCTCCGGGTCGTAGCTGGCACTCCGACGCCAGGCCTTGACGAAGACCTGTTGCGTCACGTCCTCGGCCGCCGACTGGTCGCCCAGCGCGCGGAGCGCCAACGAGTAGACGAGCGGGGACCACCGGTCGTAGACGGCGCGCAGGGCGTCCTCGCTCCCGGCGCTGAACGCGTCGGAGAGCTCGCTGTCGTCCGGGAGGGTGGTCGTCACTGGATCCTGTCGCTGGCGTGGTCGTCGTCGACCGTGACCCGATCGTACGGCGGAGGTGCTCGGTCCGGTCAGGCGGGTGTGGCGCTGATGATGAGGTTGCTCTCGTAGTGGTGGGTGGACTCGTCGAACACGCCGCCGCAGGAGACCAGGACGAGCCGTCGCGGTCCGTCGGTCCGGAAGACCGAGGCCCACGGGAGGCCGCGTTTGGCGACGAGGGCGACCGAGTCGATCCGCCACCGGGTCCGGTCACCGGCCGTGTCGGTCAGGGTGACGGTCGTGCCGGCGGGGACGTCCCGGAGATGGGCGAACGGCCCGACGCCGTAGCCGACGGCGTCGACGTGGGCGGCGATCACGACGGTCCCCGCGGTCGACGCCGGTGCTGCGCCGTACCGGTACCAGCCGGCGACGGCCGGATCGGGCGGCAGGGACATCGCGCCCTTGTCGTCGACGCCCTCGGGACGGACCTCGGCCCGCACCCCGGCCCAGTCGACGGCGATCCGGGACGGAGCGGCGACCCGGACGGCCGGCGGGACCGTGGCGCGGACCTGCGGCACCGCGGTCGAGAACGCCGACGGCACCGGGGTCGGCGTCGACGACGGACCGGTGACGATCGCGGTCGAGGGGTGCCCGTCGGGGGTGGGGGAGCCGCCCGACGAGCACCCGGTCAGGATGGTCACGGCCACCGCGGCGACGACGAGCGCCGCCGCGGTGGTCCGGACCGGGGACGGCACGGTCAGTGACCCGAGTCCTGCCGCTGGTCCCCGGTCACGGTGCGGCGGCGCCGGAGCACCACCGCGCCGATCGCGACCGCAGCCGCGAGGGCTGCTGTCGTCCCGCCGACGATCCCGACGGTGTCGGTCCGGTTCGTCGCGACGAGTCCGGCGTTGCCCGCGGGGACCCCGTTCGGCGTGCCGCCGAGATCCGAGATCGTCTGGGTGGCGAGCGCCAGGTTCTGGTCGTCCAGGCTGCCCCAGGCGTACACGATCGTGTCGGCGCCGGCGGTGACCGCGACGTCGGCCGGACCGATCACCGGGTCGGTCGTGCCGGTGGCGGCGACGGATGCCGAGACGGTGCCGGCGGGGAGCTCGAGGGCCTGCTCGTCGGGGTTCGACAGGTTGCTGACGACGGCCTCGCCACCGGCGAGGACGTCCACCGCCGGTGCAGCGGCGACGTGCCGGACGATCAGGCGGCCCTGTCCGGCCGGCGTGGCCGAGACGTCGTTGGTGAAGAGCGTGGCGGTGGGCTTCCCACTGGTGTCGTCGTGCGCGACGGCGGTGTAGTTCCCGCCGGCGTCGAGCGTGACGTCCACGGGGCCGATGACCGGTTCTGACGCATCGGCTGCGTCCGAGGCGGTGATCGCGAGCTGGTGGGCGCCCGCCGGGACCATCATCGGGCCGGCGAGGGTCCCCGGCGTGAAGTCATCGAGGGCGCGCTTCCCGTCCAGGTAGACGTCGACCGTGACGTCCGGGACGGCGTGCAGGACGGAGAGCGTCGCGTCCCCGGTGGCGGCGGAGGCGGTGGCCGCCGGGACCGCGGCCGCAGCGGCGGCGAGCAGCACACCGGCGGCGAGGCCGGTGGCGAGTGTCTTGCGCATGTCGGGTCTCCTTCTGGCCCCTTCGGGCCGGTACGGACGACGTCGTCGTCGACGTCACACCGGCACTACCGGCGGACGGGGCCGATCGGATGCAGTGGATCCGGAATCCGGTGTCGACCGGTCACGCCGGTCACGCCGGTCACGCAGGTCACCCAGGTCGCGCCTAACGCCCGGCGACGGCCCGCCGATAGTCCTCGGTGCAGCCCACGGACGGGCAGCATCCCGCCCCACGGACGGCGGCGGGACGATCGAGAACCAGGACGGGCCATGATCGTCGTCACACGACTCAACGGCAGCGGATTCGCTGTCAACCCCGATCTCGTGGAGCGCATCCAGGAGACGCCGGACACGACGCTCATCATGGTCGACGGCGCCAAGTACATCGTCCGCGAGTCCCTGGCCGACGTCATCGACCTGATCGCCGCGTACCGGGCACGCATCGTCGGCATGGCCTACGGCACGGACACCGCCGCGCGGAACGCCACCGGCCCGCAGCCGACGCTGGCACCGGTCGCCCCGATCCACGCCGTGTCCACCGACCGGGCACCCCGCACGCAGGACGGGGGGCGCTGACGTGGACATCGCGACGATCATCGGGATCCTGCTCGCCTTCGGCGCCCTGTTCGGCATGGTCGAGATGGAGCACGTCGAGCTCGCCGGGCTGTTCCTGCCGGCACCGATGTTGCTCGTGTTCGGCGCCACGATCGGTTGCGGCATCGCGAGCACGACCCTCAAGGACGCCATCGCCAGCTTCAAGGCCGTGCCGAAGGCGTTCACCGGCAAGGTCACCCCGCCGCAGTCGGTCATCGACGACGTGGTCGGGCTCGCCGAGACGGCCCGCGCGAACGGTCTGCTCGCGCTCGAGCAGGAGGCCGACAAGCACGACGACCCGTTCATGAAGAAGGCGCTGCAGAACATCGCGGACGGCACGGACGGCGACGAGCTGCGGATCCTGCTCGAGGACGAGATCGAGTCGAACGCCGCCCCGGTCCGGTCGGCCAGCTCGTTCTTCATGGGCCTCGGCGGCTTCGCCCCCACCGTCGGCATCATCGGCACCGTGGTGTCGCTGACCCACGTCCTCGCGAACCTCGGCAAGCCCGACGAGCTCGGTCCGCTCATCGCGAGCGCGTTCGTCGCGACGCTCTGGGGCCTGCTCACCGCCAACTTCCTGTGGTTGCCGATCGGCGGGAAGCTCCGCAAGCTCGCGCAGCTCGAGGCCGACCGCCAGACGCTGCTCATGGAGGGGCTCCTCGCGGTGCAGGCCGGCAGCCAGCCGCGCCTGCTCGGCGAGCGCCTGACCGCCATGGTCCCGCCCGCGGCGCGCGGTGGGGACGCCAAGGGCGGCAAGGCGAAGGCCGGCAAGGGCAGCGACGCAGACGCCGACGACCAGCAGCTGGCGGCCTGACGATGAGCGCCAACCCCCGCGGGCGCGGTCGCGGACGCTCGAAGAAGTCGCACGACGAGGCCGAGCACCCCGACGAGCGCTGGATGGCCTCGTACATGGACATGATCACCGTGCTGATGTGCATGTTCCTCGTGCTCTTCGCGATGTCCACGGTCGACCAGCAGAAGTACATCCAGCTGAAGAACTCGCTCGCCACGGGCTTCGGCGAGGTGAAGTCGCAGAAGGTCGACACGGCGTCGGGCACGGTCGTGACGAAGGACGAGGTCAAGGACGGCTCCGGGTACTCCGTCGACAAGTCCCAGGCGGACCACTCGACCGCGTCGTCCGGCACGAAGGACACCAACGTCGACCCGGCCTCCACCGTGGTCCCGACGACCGCGACGAAGGCCGACGTCGCCGCGGCGAAGAAGGAGCTCGACGACCTGCAGGCCATCGAGCAGGCGATCAAGGCGAACCTCGCGAAGGCCGGGCAGACGTCGAACGTGCAGTTCACGGTCGACGCCCGTGGGCTCACGGTCCGGCTCGTCGGCAGCGAGACGTACTTCACCACGAACAGCGCCGACCTGTCCGACCAGGCGAAGCGGATCATGGACGCCATCGCCCCGGTCCTGAAGACCAGCGGCCACGACGTCAGCGTCGAGGGCCACGCCGACCAGCGGAACTCCACCGCGCCGTACGCCACGAACTGGGAGCTGAGCGCCGCCCGCGCGACCGGGGTGCTCCGCGACCTCGTGGAACGCGGCGGGATGCCGGCCCAGCACATCCAGAGCGTCGGGTTCGGGTCGAGCCGCCCGCTGGCGAAGGGCGGGACGGACGCCGACCTCACGCTGAACCGGCGGGTCGACATCGTCGTGCTGTCGAACCAGGACCAGGACGTCAGCGCGCTGATGCCGGCCCTCGCGAAGGCGCAGGACGGGGCACGAGCCGGCTGAGCGCACCACCGCCCGCCCCCAGAAGGAGGCACAGCAGGGGCACAGCACTGACGGGTCTTCCACAGCGGACCGATAGACGCACCCGTGACCGAGACCCTGCCAGCGCCCGAGGTGTACGACTTCGCGCGCCCGTCGACGCTCGCCCGCGAGCACGCCCGGGTCCTCGAGCTCGCCTTCGAGACCTTCGCGCGCCAGTGGGGCACCCAGCTGACGGCGAAGGTCCGCGCGGTGAGCCAGGTCACGTGCGAGCAGGTCCAGATGACGACGTACGACGAGTACGCCGCCTCGCTGCCCGCGCTCACCGGCATGGTCCTGCTCCCCATCGCGGACGTCGTCCCGAAGGGCGTGCTGCAGGTCCCGCTCGACGCCGCGCTCACCTGGGTCTCGCACGCGCTCGGCGCCTCGAAGCCGCTCCCGACGCCGGACCGGACGTTCACCCCGATCGAGCAGGCGCTCGTCCGCAAGATCGTCGAGGACGCCCTCGACGACCTCCGCTACTCGTTCGGGGGCCTGCTCGCGCACGACGTCACCGCCGGCGGCTTCCAGTTCAACTCGCAGTTCGCCCAGGCAGCCCAGAAGGGCGACCTCATGATCGTCGCCTCGTTCACGATCCGCGTGGGGGAGCGCGTCGCCCCCGGCACGCTCGCGCTGCCGGCCGACGCCGTCCTGCCGCAGCTCGGCGAGGCCGCCGCCCACGTCACCCCCGCCGACGCCCGCGCCCTCGTCGACGCGCAGCTCGCCGGCGTCCCGGTCGGCGTCAGCCTGCGGTTCGCCCCGGCGACCGTGCTGCCGTCGCAGGTCCTGCGCCTCGCCGTCGGCGACGTGCTGCCGCTGCCGCACCCGCAGCACCGCCCCCTCACCATCGCGGTCGACGGCGAGCCCGTCGGCACCGCCGCCGTCGGCGCGAACGGCTCGCGCCTCGCCGGCATCGTCGTCACCACCACATCGGAGCAGCCCGCATGACCGTCACGACCACCCTCCACACGCACGCGGCCGAGGCACTCGCCGCGCAGCTCCCGACGGCCGCTCCGCTGGCAGCGGTGGCGGTCCCGGGAGGCGCGACCCCCGTCGCCCTCGAGGCGGCCGGTGACGCGGTGGTCGCGTCCTTCGTCGGCGGCCTGTCGGCCGACCTCGTCCTCGTGCTCACCGACCTCGAGGCCGTCGTCGCCGCGGGCGGCACCGACCACGGGATCGTCGACGTGACCGACGTGCTCCGTCCGTCCCTCGAGGCCGCCGCCGGTGTCCTCGGCGTCGGCGTCCTCGGCGACGCTCGGCGCGAGTCGGCCTCGGCGCTCCTGGCCGACCCGGACACGGTCGTGTTCGAGCTCACCGCCGGTGGCGTCCCCGGCGGCTGGTTCGCCCTGCGCGTCCGCGAGAACGGCACCGTGTCCGCACCCGCCGCCGCGGCACCGACGACGACGCTGCCCGCCGGGAACCTCGGCCGGATCAACAACGTCGAGATGACCCTGACGGTCGAGATCGGCCGCACCCGGATGTCCGTGCGCGACGTGCTCGGCATGGAGCCCGGCGCGGTCGTCGAACTCGACCGCAGCGCCGGAGCGCCGGCCGACGTCCTGCTCAACGGCCGGCTCATCGCGCACGGCGAGGTCGTCGTCGTCGACCAGGACTACGCCGTCCGGATCACGAAGATCCTCGACGTCGCCGAGAGCGTCTGAGCCCCGACGTGGACACCGCCGTCATCGTCCTTCGCGTCGCGCTCTCGCTCGGCGTCGTGCTCGCCCTGATGTGGGTGCTGCACCGTCGCGTCGCGAAGAGCGGCCTGGGTGCGGGCAAGGCCAAGGGCCGCCGCTCGGCGTCGGTCGAGGTCGTCGGCCGCCAGGGCATCGGCGGCAAGGCGAGCGTCGTCGTCGTCGACGTCGAGGGCGAGCGCCTCGTGCTCGGTGTCTCCGAGCACGGTGTCGCCCTGCTCACCAGCGGGCAGGCGCCGGCGCCGGAACTCACGATCGTGACCGGGCCGGTGACGCTGCCGGTGCGTCCGACCCCGTCGGCCGACCGCTTCCGTCAGGAACTGGAGCAGCAGACGGCAGCCGAGCCGAGCCTCCCGTCCGACGCGGCGCAGCCGCTGCCCATGCGTCCCCGCAACCGCCGCTCGCAGCGCACCACGCTGCCCACGGCGCAGCAGCTGCAGGGGTCGATCCTGTCCGCCGACACCTGGCGGCAGGCCGCTTCGGCGCTCCGGAACCGGCGGGCCGGGTGACCGCGGCACGCACCGGACGCCTGATCGCCCTCCTCCTGCTGGGGGTGACGATCGTCGCCGGCTTCCTCATGCTCACGGCGACCGGCGCCCACGCGGCCGGTGTCGTGCAGCCGACCGCCCCCGCCACGCCCACGCCGCCGTCGACCGGTGACTTCAGCGTCAGCGTGAACGGCCCGGACGGCACCCCGTCGTCCGCCGTCGTCACCCTGATCGGGATCACCCTGCTCAGCGTCGCACCGGCCCTCATGCTGATGATGACGTCGTTCACGAAGATCTTCGTGGTGCTCGCGATGACGCGGAACGCCCTCGCGCTGCAGTCCATCCCGCCGAACCAGGTGCTGGCCGGCCTCGCCCTGTTCCTGTCGCTCTTCGTGATGGCACCGGTCCTCGGGCACATCAACGACGACGCCCTGCAGCCGTACCTCGCCGGCCACCTCGACTTCACCCAGGCGGTCGAGATCGGGACGAAGCCGCTGCGGACGTTCATGCTGCACCAGACGCGTGAGGAGGACGTGGCGCTCATCACTCGTGCCGCCGGTCGGGACAACCCGAAGTCGATGGCCGACGTGCCGATGACGACGGTGATCCCCGCGTTCGTGATCTCCGAGCTCCGCAGCGCCTTCATCATCGGGTTCGTCATCTTCATCCCGTTCCTGGTCATCGACCTCGTCGTCTCCGCGGCGCTCATGTCGATGGGCATGATGATGCTCCCGCCGGTCATGATCTCGCTCCCGTTCAAGATCCTGCTGTTCGTCCTCGTCGACGGGTGGGGGCTCATCATCAAGTCCCTCATCGAGAGCTACCAGGTGGTGCACTGATGAACCAGCAGGCCGTCATCGACCTCACGCTCCAGGCGCTCCTGGTGTCGGCGAAGCTCGCCGCGCCCGTGCTCGTGACGTCGCTCGTCGTGGGCTTCGCGATCTCGCTGTTCCAGTCGGTCACGCAGATCCAGGAGGTCACGCTCTCCTTCGTGCCGAAGGCCGTCGCCGTCGCGATCGCCCTGGTCGTCTGCGGCAACTGGATGATCTCGGAGATGGTCGGGTTCACGCACGTCGCGTTCGACATGATCCCGAAGCTCTTGGGAACGGCCTGATGGAGCTCTCGATCGACGGCGACCGCCTCGAGGCGACGATGCTCGCCGGCGTCCGCCTCGTCGCGTTCTTCGTCATCGCGCCACCGTTCTCGTACCGCGCGTTCCCCGCGACGGTGAAGGTGATCCTCGGCATCGGGCTGGCGATCGGCGTCGCCCCGCGCGTCGCGGTCGGCTACGAGTCGCTCGACACCGGACCGTTCCTGCTCGCGCTCCTCACGCAGCTCCTCGTCGGGCTCGCCCTCGGGTTCCTCGTGTTCCTCGTGTTCGCCGCCGTGCAGTCGGCGGGTGCGCTCATCGACCTGTTCGGCGGGTTCACGCTGGCGCAGGCCTTCGACCCGCAGTCGCAGGTGAACGGCGCCCAGTTCACGCGGCTGTTCCAGATGGCGGCGCTCGCGCTGCTGTTCGCCTCGGGCGGGTACCAGCTCATCGTCGCCGGACTCGTGCGCTCCTTCGACGCGGTGCCCCTGACCGGCACGTTCGACCTCGGCGGCCTGGCGTCCGTGCTCGTCACCGCGCTCACGCAGATGTTCCTGTCCTCGCTGCAGATCGCCGGGCCCCTCGTGGTGGTGCTCTTCCTCGCCGACGTCGGCCTGGGCCTGCTCACCCGCGTGGCCCCGGCGCTCAACGCCTTCCAGATGGGCTTCCCGATCAAGATCGGGCTGACCGTCGTCTTCGCCGGCGCGCTCTTCATGGCCCTGCCGTCCGTCGTCTCGTCCCTCACCGGCGACGCGGTGGCCGCGATCACGGGACGGGGGTGACGACGTGTCCGACAGCGGAGAACGCTCCGAGCAGGCGACCCAGAAGCGCATGCGCGAGGTCCACCAGAAGGGCCAGATCGGGCGGTCGCAGGACCTCGGCGCGTGGATCGGGATCGCGGTCGCGGCACTCATGATGCCGTCCGCGATCGGCAACGCCGCCGCCGCGGGCTCCGAGCAGCTCCGAGCCGTGCAGCGCGTCATCGCCGACCCGACGATCGGCACCATGAACGCCGTCTTCCACGAGGCCCTCGGCTCGCTCGGCGGGACCCTCGGCCCGATGCTCGGGGTCGTCGCCGTCGCCGTGCTGGCCGCAGCGGTCGCGCAGGGCGGCGTGCACGTCCGGAAGCTGGCGCCGCAGCCCGAGCACTTCGACCCGATCCAGGGCCTGAAGCGGGTGTTCGGCACCCAGGCGCTCTGGAACGGGTGCAAGGCGCTCCTCAAGACGGCCGTCGTCGGACTCGTCCTCTGGATGGCCGTGCAGGCCCTCGTCCCCGTCCTCATGACGAGCGGATCGCTCCCGCTGTCCGCCGTGCTCGACGCCGCGGCCGCCGGGACCGGCACCCTGCTGCGGGCGGCGATCGTCGCCGGCCTGGTCCTCGCCGCGCTCGACGTCTTCGTCGTGATCCGCCGCAACCGCAAGCGCACGATGATGACCAAGCGCGAGGTCAAGGACGAGAACAAGCACGCCGAGGGCGACCCGCTCGTGAAGTCCCAGCGCCGCTCCCGACAGCTCGCGATGAGCCGGAACCGGATGGTGCAGGCGATCGGCACCGCGGACGTCGTGATGACGAACCCGACGCACTACGCCGTCGCGCTGTCGTACGAGCCGGGGAAGTCCGCGCCGCGCGTCGTGGCGAAGGGCGCCGGTCCGGTCGCGGCGATGATCCGCGACAAGGCGCTCGAGGCCCGGGTGCCCATCGTCCAGGACGTCCCGCTCACCCGTGCGCTGCACGCCGCGTGCGAGCTCGGGCAGGAGGTGCCGGTCGACCTCTACACGCCGGTCGCCCGCGTGCTGTCGTTCGTCATGGCGCTCAAGGCCAGGGGAGCGGCGGCCGGGACGCACGCCCCGCCGCGGCCGACCACCCCGGACGAGGTCGCGACGGTCATCGACCCGGCCACGATCAGCGGGGACCTCCGGCCCCGGAAGCTCCGCCCGAACTCGACTCCCGAAGGGGTGCCCGCATGAACCGCAAGGACCTGCCGAAGCTCGTCGTCCCGGTCTTCATCGTCGGCATCATCCTGCTGCTGATCCTGCCGGTGCCGTCCTTCCTGCTCGACTTCCTCATCATCTGCAACATCCTGCTGGCGCTGGTGATCCTGCTCACGACGCTGTTCGTGAAGAAGCCGCTCGACTTCTCGGTGTTCCCGTCGCTGCTGCTCGTCGCGACGCTGTTCCGGCTCGGCCTGAACGTCGCGTCGACGCGGCTCGTCCTCGGCGAGGGGTTCGCCGGCGACGTCATCCAGGCGTTCGGCCACGTGGCGGTCTCCGGCTCGATCATCATCGGCGCGGTCATCTTCCTGATCCTCGTCGTCATCCAGTTCGTCGTCGTGACGAAGGGCGCCGAGCGCGTCGCCGAGGTCGGGGCACGGTTCACCCTGGACGCGATGCCCGGCAAGCAGATGGCGATCGACGCGGACCTCAACGCGGGGCTCATCACCGACGCCCAGGCGAAGGAACGCCGTGCCGCCGTGTCCGCCGAGGCCGACTTCTACGGCGCCATGGACGGTGCGTCGAAGTTCGTCAAGGGCGACGCGATCGCCGGCATCCTCATCATCGTCATCAACCTCGTCGGCGGCATCGCCATCGGCATGGTGCAGAACGGGCTGTCGATCACCGACGCCCTGTCGAAGTACGGCATCCTGACCATCGGCGACGGGCTGGTCACGCAGATCCCGGCGCTCCTCATGGCGGTGTCGACGGGCATGATCGTCACCCGCTCCGGCGCCGAGACCGAGATCGGCACCTCGGCGTCGCAGCAGCTCACCCAGTCGCGGAACGCCCTCGCGATCGCGGGTGTCGCGGCGATCGCGATGGGGTTCATCCCCGGCATGCCGATCGTCCCGTTCCTGGTCATCGGCGCCACGCTGCTCGTGATCGGGTGGCGCCTCGGGCAGAACACCAAGCGCGAGGAGGCCGCCGTCGCCCAGCAGCAGGCCATGGAGGCCGCCGCGCCGAGCGCCGACACCCCCGAGGACCTCATCGAGCAGATGCGCGTGCACGCCCTCGAGATCCTGCTCGCGCCCGACCTGGTCGACATGGTGTCCGGCGCCTCGGACGACCTGCTCGGCCGCGTCCGGGCACTCCGCCGGAAGATCGCGATCGACATGGGGATCGTCGTCCCGCCCGTCCGGACCCGCGACAGCATCGAGCTCCCGCCGTCGACCTACGCCATCCGCATCGCCGGCGTCGAGGCCGGCCGGGGCACCGCACCGTCGCGCAGCGTGCTCGCGCTCGGCGACCACCTCGAGGGTCTCCCCGGGGAGACCACCGTCGAACCGGTGTTCGGCCTCGCCGGCAAGTGGGTCCCCGCCGAGCTCCGGCACGCCGCCGAGATGACCGGCGCGACCGTGATCGACCGCGTCTCCGTGCTCGTCACGCACCTGCAGGCGATCATCGGCGACAACGCCGCGCGGCTCCTCACCCGCGAGGACGTCAAGGTCCTCACCGAGGGCGTCAAGCAGGTCAACCCCGCGGCCGTCGAGGAGCTCGTCCCCGGGATGCTCTCGCTCGCCGAGCTGCAGCGGGTCCTGCAGGGCCTGCTCGCCGAACGGGTCCCGATCAACGACCTCGGCCGGATCTGCGAGGGCCTCACGCTCCGCGCGAAGGTGTCGACCGACCCGGAGGGGCTCGTCGAGGCCGCCCGCGCCGCACTCGGCCCCGCGCTGCCCGCCCGGTACCTCGACGCCGGCACGCTCCGGGTCATCATGATCGACCCGCTGCTCGAGCAGTCGATGCTCGAGGGGCTCCGGCCGTCCGAGCAGGGGACCCAGATCGTCCTCGACGCCCATCGCATCGAGCAGGTCCTCGGGTCGCTCCGCGAGGCCGTCCGCTCCGTCGAGGACCAGGGGATCTCCGCCGTCCTCGTCTGCGCCCCGCAGCTCCGCCCGGCCGTGCACCGCATGGTCTCCGCGCAGTCGAACGGCCTGCCGGTGCTCTCCTACCAGGAGGCCACCGCCGCGGGCTCCACCATCGAGACCGTGGGAGTGGTCCGTGCCGCCGACCCGATTGCAGCGTAACGGCGCCACGCTCGACGAGCTCCGGGACGCCGTCCGCTCGGAGTTCGGACCGGGCGCACGCATCGTCGCCGCCGAGCGCGTCACCACACCCGGCATCGGCGGGCTGTTCCGCAAGGCGCACGTCGAGGCCACCGTCGAGGTCCCCGGCCCCGACGACGTCCCGACCGCGCGCGTCGCCATCGCCGATTCTCCGGTCCAGCGGGTGGGCATCGCCGCGCTCCTGGCCGACGCCGAAGCCGCGGAGGCGCGCATCGCCGGCCACGACGGCACCGCGTCCACGCGGGCCGACGCGTTCGCGTCGGTGCTCGACGGCTTCGTCGCCGACGGGATCACGGGGAGCGCCCCGCGCCCGACGCGTGCCTTGCCGGAGGCGGGGGCCGAGGAGCCGGGCGGGTCGCGCCTCCTGGACGTGCCCGGACCGTCCGCGGTACCCGTCGCGTCCGTCGTGCCCGGTCCGTCGGTCGTTCCTGGAGGCACGGCTCGGCTCGTCGACGACGTCGTGGCCGAGCAGCTGGTCGCCGCCACCGCGCCCACCCGGCCCGCCCCGTCGGTCCGGTCCGCCGACGGCGACCTCGTGCTGCTCGTCGGGCGTCCGAACGACGTGGACGCGGCCGCCGGGATCTTCGCGACCCGGCACGCACTCCGGCCGACCGACGCGGCCGACCGGCGGAGCGGGATCCTCGCCCGGGCCGAGGGCGTCCGCGACGGGTACGCGCTGCTCGCGGTCGCCGCCTGGGACGACGTCGCGACGGCCGCCGGACTCGCACCCGACCAGGTCTGGGTCGTCGTGGACGTCGGTCGGAAGCACGAGGACTCGGTCCGCATGCTCGCCGCCGTCGCCGACCGGGCCCACGTGGCCGGGATCGTGGCGATCGGCGCGGGGGAGACCGCCACGCCGGAGTCGGTGCACCTGCTGGGAGTCCCCGTCGTGTCGCTAGGCTGAACGGGTGCTGGTACTCACGCGGAAGGTCGGCGAGCGGATCCTCGTCGGTGACGACATCGTCATCACGGTGCTCGACAGCCGCGGGGACGGCGTCCGCATCGGTATCGACGCGCCTCGCGGGGTGAAGATCCAGCGCGAAGAGGTCGTGCGCGCGGTGACCGAGGCCAACGCCGAGGCCGCTGCCGCTGCTGCCGGCGCCGGGGACGACGCCGAGGCGCGGCTCCGCCGGGCCCTCGAGGACCACGGGCCCGCCGGCGACGCCTGACGCGCCCCACGTCCAGCGCTAGGCGCGGGGCTTCTTCTCCTGCTCGGGGAGGCGACCCGCGGCCGCCTCGGCGGCGAACCATGCCTGCGCCTCGTCCTGCCGGGCCTGCTCGGCACCGAGCGCGATCGGGGCGCGGACGTGGCCGGCCTCGTACCCGAACGAGTCGAGCAGCTGCGGGATGACCGGTCGGACCCGGGCGACGAGGCGGTCGATGTACGCCGAGACCGCCCGCGCCCGCTGCGCCGTGATGCGCCCGTGCATGAGGTACCAGTCGAGGTGCTGCTCCAGCAGGCCGAGGGCGAACAGGTCGCGGAGCCAGACGAGCACGCGGCGGGTGTCTCCCGGCGGGACCTCGTCGATGGCCTCGGTGAAGGCCTCCCACTGCATGAGCTCCGCGTGGGCCTTCGCCGCCTCGATGAGCTCGTGCTGCGAGCGGTTGAGCAGTCGGGCGCCGCGTGCGCGGTCCTTCCCGGCCGACGCGAGGCGCATGCCGATCTCGGTGACCATCGTGTCGACGCGGCCGGCGAGCAGGTCACGCTGCGTCCTGGCGTCCTGCAGGTCCGTGACGGAGGCGGCGAGCGAGCCCCGGTCGGTCATGGTCTGCCCGAGGCGTCGGAGACCGGTGGCGTCGGCGAGCTTCGTAGCCGCCTGGGCCGCCACGAACTTCGCGGTCGACGCCGGGTCCTTCGGCGCCTTCGCGCGGAAGTCGGTGAGCAGGCGCTTGCCGACGAGCTGGAGCAACACGGTGTTGTCGCCCTCGAACGTCACGTAGACGTCGAGGTCGGCGCGGAGTCCGGTGAGGCGGTTCTCGGCGAGGAACCCGGCGCCACCGCAGGCCTCGCGGCACTCCTGGAGCGTGTCGAGGGCCGACCACGTGGACATCGACTTGAAGGCCGCTGCCTGGGTCTCGAGGTCCTCGCGACGCTGCGGGGTGTCCTCACGCCCGCTGAACACGTCGTCGAAGGTGCGGAGGAGCTTCTCGTGGGCGAACGACTGCGCGAACACCGTGGCGAGGCGGGGGATCAACCGGCGCTGGTGCCGGCCGTAGTCGAGCAGGACGCCCTCGGTGCCGTCGCCCGTCGGGAACTGGCGACGCTGTGCCGCGTACGTCAGCGCGATCTCCAGGCCGATCTTCTGGGCGACGACCGCGGCGCCGTCGAGCGACACGCGGCCCTGCACGAGGGTGCCGAGCATGGTGAAGAAGCGGCGACCGGGCGAGGCGATCGGCGAGGAGTAGGTGCCGTCCTCGGCGACGTCGCCGTAGCGGTTCAGCAGGTTGGTGCGGGGGACGCGCACGTGGTCGAAGTGCAGTCGGCCGTTGTCGATGCCGTTCAGGCCGCCCTTGTAGCCGTCGTCCTCGCCGCCGACACCGGGCAGGAACGCACCCTCGGCGTCGCGGAGCGGCACGTAGAACGCGTGGACGCCGTGGTCGACGCCCTGCGTCACGAGCTTCGCGAAGACGACAGCCGCCTTGCCGTGCAGGGCGGCGTTGCCGATGTAGTCCTTCCACGCACCGCGGAAGGGCGTGTGGATCTCGAACTCCTGGGTCGCCGGGTCGTAGGTCGCCCGCGTGGCGATGCTCTGGACGTCCGAGCCGTGCCCGGTCTCCGTCATCGCGAAGCAGCCGGGGACCTCGAACGAGACGATGCCCGGCAGGAACTCGCGGTGGTTCCGTTCGGTGCCGAGGTGGTGCACGGCCGAGCCGAACAGCCCCCACTGCACGCCGGCCTTGATCTGCATCGAGGGGTCGGCCGTGGTGAGCTCCTCGAACGCAGCGAGGTTGCCGCCGTGGTTGCTCGAGCCGCCGAACTCCTCGGGGTAGGGGCGCTGGATCGCTCCCGCGTCGACGAGGATGCGGAGCTGGTCGAGCGTCCGGGCGCGGGCGTCGGCGTAGGGCATGCCCTCGACCTTGTGCATCGCCGGGTCGAGTGCGAGTCGGCGCGAGGCTCGGCGGTCGTCCGCCCAACGGCCGAGCAGGTGCTCGGCGAGCAGGTCGACGTCGATCCGGACGTCGGTGTCCGTCCCGCCGGCGGGCGTGCCCGCGGCGGGGTCGCCCGCGGCGTCTGCCTTGGGCGTGTTCGTGCTGTGGACGGGTGCGGTGTCGACCATGGTCGGAGCCCTCCTGAACTGCTCTGTCCGGTGTTGCAGAACCCACGCTATTGATCGGACCCGCGAGTCGCGTGAACGCCGTCCGGGGCTGACAACGCGGGTGGCCCGTGTGTCGGCCGCGGTCGTGGGAACCCTCCAAACGACCGCGCCCGGCGTTCCTGAGGCGAGTTCAGCGATTCGGCGCGGCCCGGCTCCGAGGGGCAGAATGTGCGGCATGTCAGGTACCACCACGCCCGCACGCGGGCGGACCTTCTTCGGGCAACCGTTCGAGTTGTCGACGCCGTTCGCCGTCGAGCTCTGGGAGCGGTTCTCGTTCTACGGGATGCAGGGCATCGTCCTCATCTACATGTACTACACGCTCTCGCAGGGCGGGCTGGGCATCGACAAGGGCGTCGCCAGCGGGATCATGGGTGCCTACGGCGGAGCCGTGTACCTGTTCACGATCATCGGGGCGTGGATCGCCGACCGCCTGCTCGGTGCGGACCGGACGTTGTTCGGCAGCGCCATCGTCGTGATGCTCGGGCACATCGCCCTCGCGCTCATCCCCGGTGTCGCGGGCGTCGGCGTCGGCCTCGTGCTCATCGCGCTCGGCTCCGGCGGGCTCAAGGCCACGGCGACGACGATCGTCGGCGGGCTCTACAGCCCGGACGACCCCCGTCGTGACGCCGGCTTCTCGCTCTACTACCTCGGCGTGAACCTCGGGGCGTTCTTCGGTCCGCTCCTGACCGGCCTGCTGCAGAGCTCGCTCGGCTTCCACTACGGCTTCGGCCTTGCTGCGGTCGGCATGGCGGCCGGGCTCGTGCAGTACGCGATCCGCCGCCGCAAGCTGCCGGAGTCCGTGCGCCACGTCACGAACCCCGTCGACCGCCGTCGGCTCCCGCTCATCGGCGTGCTCGTCCTCGTGGCACTCGCGGTGATCGTGGTCGCCGTGCTGACGGGGCTCCTGAACGTCGACAACCTGCCCACCGTGGTCGTCGCCATCGTCATCCTCGCCACGATCGGGTACTTCGTGGTGATCCTCTCGAGCGGCATCACCGCGCAGGAGCGGTCGCGCGTGTTCGCCTTCATCCCCCTGTTCATCGGCAGTGCGGTGTTCTGGTCGCTGTACCAGCAGCAGTTCACCGTCGTGACCGTCTACTCCGACGAGCGCCTCGACCGGTCCCTGTTCGGCTGGGAGATGCCGGTCTCGTGGGTGCAGTCGATCAACCCGGTCTTCATCATCGTGCTGTCCGGCGTGTTCGCGGCGATCTGGACGAAGCTCGGCGACCGTCAGCCGTCCACCCCGACGAAGTTCGCCCTCGGCACCGGCATCATGGGCGTCGCGTTCCTGCTCTTCCTGCCCTTCGTCGGCACCGGGCAGAACGGCACGCCGCTGCTCGCCCTCGTCGGGATCCTGCTCGTCTTCACGATCGCCGAGCTCCTGCTGTCGCCGGTGGGCCAGTCGGTGGCCACGAAGCTCGCACCGCCGAAGTTCCAGACGCAGATGGTGGCCCTGTTCTTCCTGTCGGTGTCGCTCGGCACCGCCGTCACGGGGGTGCTCTCGCAGTACTACGACCCGACGGACGAGGCGCCGTACTTCGCCGTCCTCGGGCTCGTCGCCGTCGCGGTCGGGGTCGTCCTGCTCGTCCTCGCCAAGCCGGTGCTGAAGCTCATGCGCGGCATCCGCTAACCTGAGGGCAGCCAGACCGGCCCCGGAACCAAGGAGTCACCAATGCTCGAACTCATCGCAGGCGTCATCATCGGCATCGGCGTGCTCGGCGGCGTGGGGGTCTGCATGGCCTTCGCAGCCATGATGAAGAGCGGCAACGAGGAGTACTAGCCCTCGGTGTCCGGTGCCGGCTCGATCGGCACCAGCTGACGACTCAGGACGGTCGCGCGCTCGAACGGGCCGCGGCCGTCCTTCGTGTAGACGGGTTCCTCGAACGCGATCGTCCAGGTGCGCTGGGTCCCGCCGAGCTGGCTGCCGCCCGGTGCGACGATGACGCCGATCGGCTCGTCGGCCCACTCCTCGCCGCCCTGGTCGGTGTCGACGACCTGCACGAGGGCACCGATGCCGAGGCCCGGTCGGTCGTCGGGGCGGGGGCTGGGGGAGCGGCGTCCGAACACGCGCCCACCGTACCGCGCGCGGGTCAGTTCCAGATGGAGATCCAGTCGACGGACACGGTGCCCGTCGCGTCCGTCGGGACGGCGCCGTGATCGGTCCACGTCTCGCCCTGCAGGGTCACGCGCATCGGCTTCGTCGGCACGGCCTCGGTGGTGGAGGAGACGAGCTCCCCGTCCCAGTAGAAGCGGACGATGCCCGTGTCCCACTCGGTGGTGGCGACGTGGTACTCGGTGGTGTCGGTCTTCGCGTGGACCTGCACCGAGCGGTCGTACTTGACGTGACGGTTCGCGTACGTTCCCGGGATCGCGGACGCGGGTCGCGGCGATGCCCCGAGCGTGAGTGACTCCGGCCAGTCGATCTCGCCGTCGTTCCAGTCGTCGGAGGACGGCCACAGCATGCCGACGAACTTGTACCCGTCGGTGACCGTGGTCTTGTAGCGGATGCTGACGCGTGCCGTCGTGTGCGGTGCGTACCCGTCCGGCATGACGGCGGCGACGAGCGGTCGGCCGCCCTCGGAGTGGAAGTCGAAGTCGAGGTTGCCGTCGGCGACGGACAGCACCTTCGCAGGGGCGTACGTGCCGAGTCCGCTGGTGTCCTGGAATCCGTCGTAGAGGCCCATGCCGGGGTAGACGGACGCCACCGTGCCGAGTGCGGCGGGCTTCGTGAAGTCCTCGGCGTACGACTGCCGCCACGTGCGTCCGTTCGACGTGACGTCGCCGACCGGGAGCGTCGTCGGCACGGCGGTCGGCGTCGCGGTCGGAGTCGGGGTCGCGGTGGGTGTGGGCGTCGGCGTCTGCGTCGGCGTCGGTGTGACCAGCGGAGTCGCTGTGGCGGTGGTCGGTGCGGCTGTCGACCCCGGTGCCGTGGAGGACGGGACACACGCAGCCAGCGCGCCGGCCACGAGGAGCCCGGTGACGATCGCGCCTGCGGTGCGTGTGCGAGTGGTCACGGTACGGTCCCTGCTGGAGTCGGTGGAGCTCCTGGCGATCGTAGTCAAGGAGTGCCCGGCGGCCTGCTGTTACCGACACCCCAGTCCGGGGGTGACGGTGACGTTCGCTCCGGTCGCACGACATGCCGTGCGCCCGTCGCTGAGGTCGCACGAGGTGCCGCTGCTGCCGGCGCCGGGCGGCAGTTCGTGCGATCCCGGCGGCCCGCGGACGGGCGGCGGCACGGGGACGGGCGGCGCGCCTACGCCCCCACGGCGGCCCGCGCGATCTCGGTGATCGACGAGTGCCCGGTGTCCGGGTGCTTGCGCATCGACAGGAGCCGCTCCATCGAGGGCTCCAGCGCCGTGACCTTGTCGAGCGGCGCACTCACGACGAGCTGGAACCCGAGCCGCAGCCACGCCGTCACCGCACGCCCCGCGAACTCCGAGTCCGCCTTGATGAAGGCCTCGTCGAGGAAGACCGGCGCGAACCGCGGCCGCGGCCGGGTCTCGTCGCCGAGCTGGTACCGGAGCGCGGCACCGACGATGAACGCCACGAGCTCCTGCGTCTCACCGCCGGACTTGTCGCCGAGGGACGAGTACACGCCGAGGTCGTTGCCCTCGGTGTCGTACCGCACGGCCGTGATCTCCATGTGCCGCCGGACGTCGAGCACGGCGTCGCGCTGCGTGGTCCGGCCGCCACGGGGAACGGACGGGTCGGGGCGGATGACGGCCATGAAGCGTCGGAGCCGGCGGAACCGGGTCTCGAGCACGTCGTCGGTCAGCTCGGTGTCGACCGACGCCGACAGTGCCCGCAGCTCCCGACGGAAGGCCGTGACCTCTTCGCGCGTGACCCGGCGGATCTGGATCTTCAGCCGGTCGCGGTTCGCACCGAAGGGCAGCTCGCGGAGGATCTCGTTGACCGGTTCGAGCCGCTCCTCGATCTCGACGACGGCCCGGTCGAAGGCGCCGGCGAGCGGGACGAGGTCCTCGCCGCTCCACTGCGACAGGCGTCGGCGCCACTCGCTCCGGCGGGAGTGCAGGCCCGTCGCGACGATCTGGTCGAGGATGGCGCGGTAGTCGGGGTAGGACGCGACGCCGGTCCCGAGGTTCGGGTCCGGCCATGCGTCCTGGTAGCGCTGGAAGGTCAGCGTCAACGCGGTCGAGGCCGAGGCGGCGCCGTCGAGCGCCTGCGCGAGGCGTTCCTCGAGCCGGCGCTTCAGGCGGCGGGTGGCGTCGTCGAAGCCGTCGACGCCGTCCGGCGCTCCGATCTCCTCGAACGTCTCGGACAGCAGCTGCGCCTGTCGGTCGTCCGGCAGGGCGTCAGGGGTGTCCTCGAAGCGCGACAGGATCTCGGCCGCGGCGTCCTGACCGTCCACGAGCACGGCGTGCCGCTCCTCGAGCCGGGCGACCGACTGGCGGGCAGCGGCGCGACGGTCCGACGCCTCGTCGAGGGACGCCCGGAGCCGACCCACGGCCGAACGCAGCGTGCGGAGGCCGTCGTCGGCGGCGAGGAGTGCCTGGCGTTCCTGGTCGAGGCGGGCGAGCGAGTCCTCGAGCCCGACGACGTCGATCGCCTCCCACGTGACGTCGACGATGTGCTGGTGCGCGGCGCGGAGGACGTCGAGCGCCGTGATGTCCTGCGCGACGTCGGTACGCCGGGCCTCGAGCGTGGCGAGGTCCTCGGCGATCGCGGCCAGCTCCTGCTCCACCGAGGCGACCCGCGCCTCGTTCGTGAAGCCGATGACGTTCGCCTGACGCCGGTCGCCGTGGGCACCGCGTCGACCGTCGCGGAGCTGTCCGGACTCGGTGACGCGCCGGCCGCCGCCGCCGAGGTCCGCGGCGGACCCGACGCACCGGGCGTCGGTGCGGTCGGACTCGATGCGCTCGCGCACCCAGGTGCTGAACGGCGACTGCTTGATCGCGAGCTTGCCGGACACCATGGACGGGTCGCCGTCGACGTCGATGTGCGGCCCCGTCGGGACGCCCTCGAACTGCACGCGCACCGGCAGGCGGAGCGCGTCGATCGCCTCGCTGAAGTCGGCGAGGCGGTCCTGGTCGACCAGGAGCGTGCGGGCGACGGGCGCCAGGACGGACTCGATCGCCGTGCGCCAGCGCTCCTCGCCGGGCAGCACGTCGAGCAGTTCGGCGACGAAGGGCAGCTCGGACGGGTCGATGCCGGCGGCACGGGCCATCGCCAGTCGGGCCTCGTGCATCGGCAGCGGCATGGCGCCCTGTCGGTGCTCGAGCGACTGACGCTCCTGGCGGAGGGACCGCTCGCGGTCGAGGAGCGGGTACTCCTCGCGGGTGAGGGCGTCACGGCGCTCGTCGAGCTCCGCGCGCGACGCGGGGTAGGTGCCGAGGAACTCGTGCGACGCCCGCTGCGCGGCGGTGAAGGACTGCTCGGTGGACACGGGCGACCCGAGCACGGCCGTCCGCTCGTCGAACGTCGCCCGGGTGCGGACGACGGCGTCGCGCTCCCGCGTCCGACGGTCGATGCGGTCCTCGAGCTGCGCCAGCGCGTTCCCGCCCTGGTCGCGGAGCCGGGCCTCGGCATCGCGCAGCTCGATCTCGACCGCGGCGTGCCGGGCCTCCGCCGCGGCGACCTCGGCGCGGGCAGCCGTGCGTTCGCGTCCGTTGCGGTCCACCTCGGCGTCCAGGAGTGCGCGCTTGCGCGATGCGGTCCAGTGCGCGAACGGGGACACCTCGGCGCCGGTCGCGATCCCGTCGAGCGCCTCGGCCGCGGCCCTCGAGCGCGCGATCTCGGCGTGCAGTTCGGTGATGGGGGAGAGGATGCGGACCTTGCGCTCCTCGGTGTCCATCGCCTCGTACGCCTCGTCGAGGGCGGAGAAGTGCGCGAGGGCGCGGTCGGCGGCCTCGTACGTGCCCGGCGTCTCGAGCACGAGCGACTTGTACAGGGCGTCGACGGTCGGCAGGTGCTGCCCGGCCTGGATGCGCGCGAGGAGCCGCATCGCCCGGTTGCCACCGCCGGAGTCGCCGATCCCGAGGCGGGTCTGCAGCGTGTACGCGAGCTCCTGGTAGGTGTCGCGGATGACGAGCCCCGGCACGCGCCCGGTGAGCTCGAGGTGGTGGAACCGCGTCGGCACGAACTCCTCGAGCCGGCGCAGGTCGAACGTGTCGTCCACCGTCGCCATGGTCATCTGGATGTCGCCGACGCCCCGCGCACGCTTCGGCACGATGTACGCGCGCAGCACCGTGAAGCGCCGCTCGTCGTCGTTCCGGAACGTCACCGCGACGGCACCCCACGTGGTCTGGTCGTCGCCGCGCAGGTTCACGTCGCGCAGGGCGCCGGACTCGGGGTCGCGACGGGTGTCCACCTTGCCGCGCAGGTACGTCAGCAGGTTCCGCTGGTCGGCACTGCGCGCGCGCCCGGTGGTCGCGTCGTTCGACGCGCCGTTGAACGGCACGTCCGACGGCATCATCACGGCGAGGTACGCGTCCATCAGCGTCGACTTGCCGGTGCCGGACGCGCCCGAGATGAGCGTCGCGGTGCCGGACAGCTCGACCTGGCGGTGGCCGTGGAAGCCGCCCCAGTTCACGACCTGCATCGACTCGGCGCGCCACTGCGCGACCGTGTCGAACAGGGCCGGGATCTCGAAGGTGTCGGTCACGCTTCCGTCTCGCCTTCGTCGTCGGTGTCGGTCTCGTCGGCCAGGAGGGACGGGTCGTCCCCGTCGGTCGGCTCGCCGTCCGGGGTGGTCGCGTCCCCGGGCGCGGTGGCGGTCCGCGACGCTGTGCTCGCCAACCACGTGTCGAGGTCGCGCAGCCGCTCCAGCGGGAGCAGCACCTCCACCACGCTCGCGACCCGGAACCGGTCCGGGTCGCTCGTCTTCAGGAGGATCCGGGCGGTCACGAGGCGTTCGACCGCCTTCGCCACGCGGCCCTCGTCACGGGTGCGGTCGGTCGCCGTCGCGGGGCGGAACCCGGCGACGTGCCCGAGGATCTCGGAGCGGTCGACGACGACCTGGTCCGGGCCCGGGCGGGTGTCGGCACGGAGGCGCATGCGCAGGTAGACGAGGACGATCGTCTCCTCGCGCGTGTACGGGACGTCGCGCAGCAGGGTGGGGAAGCCGCGGCGCTGGCTCTCGGAGCGGGCCTGACGCTTCCAGGCGACCTCGCGGTCGCGGTCCACGTGCAGTTCGAGGAACAGGTCGTTGAGGCGCGAGCGGAGCTGGTACTCCGCGTCGAGCACGGCGCGCCACTCGTCGGCGTGCGTCCGTGCGCTGACGTAGGAGTTGCGGAGCAGGGCCACGAGGGCACGGCGCTGCCGGTCGTCCAGTCGGCCTTCGTCGCCCTCGAAGAGGGCGAAGCTCGTCTCGTCGCGCTCGTCGTCCTGCGGGACGGGTGCGGGGTCGTCGTAGGGGACCGTCTCGTCGACCGGTGCCGGCGTCGTGTCGCTCACCGCGCCTCCTGTGCGTGTTCGTCGTTCGTCGTGTCTGGCGTCCGGTCGTGACGCTCGTCGGTGAGCGCCGCGGTCGGCATGTGGAAGGTGACCGGGCTGCCGTCGGGACGGACCGTCCGGTGCTCGGCAAGGTGTGTGGCGGACTCGAAGTCCTCGTGACCGGTGAGGAGGTGCGCGAGCCCGAAGAGCTCGACCGGACGACGCTGTTCCGGCGGCAGGCCGTGGAAGGCGTCGACGCTGGAGTCGGCCTCGGCGGAGCGCAGTGCCGCGCGGAGCTCGGTGAGGAGCGGTCCGCCGTGTCGCCGGAGCGTCTCGACGTCGAGTTCCTCGAAGACGTCGTCGTCCGGCTCCTCGATCGCGGGCGGCACGGACTCGGCGTCCGGGTCGTAGAACCGTTCGCGCAGCGTGCCGACCTCGGCCGTCGCCGGCAGGAGGCCGAGGGGCAGCCGGTCGCGCGCCGACCCCTGCTCCATCCAGGTCGCGAGCCCGCGCTCGATCGACCGGATGACGGCGTCGAGTTCACGGTCGCGGGCGACGTCGTGCGCGACGATCTGGTCGCGCAGCGTCGCCGTGAGCTGTCGTCGCTGGGCGAGGACGTCCTCGATGCCCTGGCGGAGGATGACGACCGTGTTGCGGAAGGCCCGGCGCTCGGACGCCCCGAGGGAGTCCGCGAAGGGGTGGGCCAGGATCGTCGCGATGTCGTCTCGGAGCCGCAGCAGCAGGGCGTCGTCGCGGAGCAGCTCGAACGCCCCCTCGAACGCACGGCCCTCGGGGGTGGCCTGCATGAGGTTGTCCGTGCGGGCGAGGTAGTCGTCGAGGATCTCGCCGATCGGACGGACCTCTTGCCGGAAGTCCTCGACGATCGAGCGGTGCATCGTCGCCACCGCTTCCTCCACACGCTTGAAGTCGCTCGGGAGCTGGCGGATCAGGTCGGAGATGTTCGTGTAGCCGTCGCGCATCCGGGCGTCGTCCACGGTGTCCACGTCACCGTGCTCGAGTCGCTCCCGCTCGGCCTGGAGCTCGGCGATCTGCGCGTCGATGCGGCGGATCTGCACGTCGGGGTCGGGCTCGGCGCGGGCGGCCCAGCGGTGCACGGCGTCGACGATCATCGCGAGCCGGCTCTCGCTGATGAGCGCCCGGTCGGAGGACAGGGCGTCGACGAGGGACAGGGCCTCGAGCGCGTGGCTCGTCAGGGAGTACTGCTCGTCGCCGTCGGGGGAGTTCGAGCGGACGAGCCACTGCGCGGCGACCCACTCGCGGCAGAGGGCGCGGCCGTTCGGTCGGGCGTCCTGCTCGGGCTGCTCCGCCTGCTCGCTCGCGGGGGTGCGCGCGCCGGCGGCCTGGAGCCGTGCGACGTGCTCCTCGACCTGCAGGTGCATCCGGTCCGCGGGGACGTACTGCACGTCGCGGTCGAACACCGTGCGGAACACGGCGAGGACGACGGCGCTGGTCGGCCGGGACATCAGCCGGAGGGTCGGACGGTCGAGGACTGCCCGGACCCGGGCGAACTCGAGGTCGACGTCGGTCATGCGCCCCTTCGTCCGATCTGGCTGGTGACTGTCTCAACAGATGCGAAGAGCCCGACGCTGTTGCGCCGGGCTCTTGCGGGTGGGTGGGCGATACCAGACTCGAACTGATGACCTCTTCGGTGTGAACGAAGCGCGCTACCAACTGCGCCAATCGCCCCCTGCACTGTGCGTGCCAGTCGATAGTAGCGGATGCCGGGGCCGGTGCCGAACACAGCGTGCGTCCCGGGTGTGGCGCGGGCGGTGGAACCCGCCCGATCCGCATGAACACGGGGGACACGCCCGGTGAACGAGGAGGATTTTGGTGGATGCCCCCGGGTTCGTATAGAGTTTACGTCGTCGCCGCGACAGCGGGTCAGACAAATGCGGATGTGGCGCAGTGGTAGCGCATCACCTTGCCAAGGTGAGGGTCGCGAGTTCGAATCTCGTCATCCGCTCGAGTGTGGTGTTCTCCGGAACGTCACGACTCACCAGAGGGTATCCCACCGTTCGGGTACTCACGGAGACGTGAACCTCGATGGTGGGGTGGCCGAGAGGCTAGGCAGCGGCCTGCAAAGCCGTCCACGCGGGTTCGAATCCCGTCCCCACCTCCAGTTCCACACTCCTCTGGGCGATTGGCGCAGCGGTAGCGCGCTTCCCTGACACGGAAGAGGTCACTGGTTCGATCCCAGTATCGCCCACCACACAAGAAAGCCCCCGGGAAACCGGGGGCTTTCGTCGTTCCGTCCCTTCGAAGACGCTCACGCCAGGACGCGGTTCCCCCTGCCGATCGCCCGGTCGTGCCCGTCTACGGTTGCCCCATGTCCGACGTCGAACGCCCCGGCCGCTCTCCCTGGTGACGGTCTCGGTGATCTGGGGGCTTGCGGCCGTGTTCAACGCGGCGTTCGTCGCCTTCTTCGCGTTGTACACGGAGGCTCACGACCAGGCGGTCGACCGTTCGGAGTCGACCGGTGCGTTCGACCCGTCGCAGTTGCTGCCGCACGATGCTGCGCTCTGGGTGGTCGCACACGCTGCGCTCGGTCTCCTCGTCCTGCTCGACGGAGTGGGCATCGCGCTCTCCGTGCGATGTCTCCGGGTCCGGGCTGGTCGGTCGGGCCGTGCTCCGGTGCGAGTCGAGCGGTAGGGAGTGGGCCGGATCAGGCGAGACCGATGCAGTGCGCCAGCACGGCCTGCTGCACCGGCAGCAGCGACCGCTTGAAGCCGTGTCCGACGAAGGCCGGGTGTGCCACGGCGTCCGCGCTGACCTCCCGCCCACGCACGAACGGCGGACACGGGGCGAAGCGGACGCCGGCCGGTGCGGTGTCGAGCAGGTCCGCCGTGACCCGGAACGGCTCGAGCGCCTCGGCATGCCGACCGGGCCCGTCGGTGATGACGACGTCAGCAGTCCGGATGGCGGTGGCGAGGTCGTCCGTCCACGTGGCTCCGGGGGTCGCGAGGTCGGCGGGGCAGCACTGCACCAGGTCGAGCTGCAGGACGCGGGCGGCCTCCTGCCACGCCCGGGCGATGTTGCCGTCGGCGCCCACGAAACGGAAGCGCAGCGTGCCGAGGTCGCGCTGCTCCCGCCGCAGGGCGTACAGGTCGGACAGCACCTCGCACGGGTGGTTCTCGTCGGTCATCGCGTTCACGACGGGGAGTGCTCCGGCACCCGCGAGGCCCTCGACGACGGTGAGGTCGTGGTGGCGCACGACGAGGACGTCCGCCCACGAGGCCAGGTAGCCGGCGACGTCCGAGAGCGCCTCGGGCTTGTCGAGCGTGGTGTCCGGGAAGACGATCGGCTGCAGTCCCATCGTCGCGGCCCCGCGCTCGAACGTGACCCGCGTGCGCAGGCTGGTCGCGGGGAAGAACATCACCGCAGAGCCGTCGGTCGTCGGCCCCTGACCGGTGCGGTACGCGTCCGCGAGGGCGAAGACCTCCTCGACCTCGTCTGCCGTCCAGTCGTCGAGCCGGGTCAGGGAGCGCATCGCACCAGCCTAGGGAACGGCACGAGCCCCACGGCGCGAGCCGACCCGGACGACGCGTCGTTCAGGACTCGCCGAGCGCGGACAGCACCTGCTGCCGGACGTCGGGTGCACCATCGGCGTACCGGTCGACGAGGACGGTGCGCATCCCCGCGGACCGGCCCCCGGCGACGTCGTTGACCGGGTCGTCACCGACGAAGAGGCACGCCGACGCGGGCACCCCCAGTGCGTCGGCGAGTGCGTGGAAGGCTCCCTCGTCGGGCTTCTGCACGCCGATGCGCTCCGAGATGCACACCGCGTCGAGGGCGGTGTCGAGTCCGGTCGCGGCCAGCTTCTCGGACTGCTGCGCGGCGGACCCGTTCGTCAGCAGCCCGAGGCGGTAGCCGCGCGTCCGGAGCTCGCGGAGCAGCGGCGCAACGTCCGGGAACGCACGCCAGGCGGCGCGGTAGGCGTCGAGGTACCGCTCGAACACGCTGTCCAGAGCGTCGGGGTCGTGGGGGAGCACGATCCCGAGCGGGGGCAGGACGGTCCGGAGCCGCTCGCGCCGCTGCTCCTGGAAGCCGATCTCGCCGGAACGCCAGCGCTCGAAGTGCTCGTCCTCGGCGACGGACCAGGCGTCGAGCACCGACGGGGTGACGGTGACGCCCAGCCCGGTGAGGAACTGCTCCGCGCCGGTGCGGGCGGCGCCCCGGTGGTCGAAGAGGGTTCCGTCGAGGTCGAACCCGACCGCTCGCGAAGGTGCCACGCGGCCAGGCTACGGCGTGTCCCGGCGACCGTACGATGGCGGGGATGGACATCTCGCTGCGCCCCGGTACCCCCTACGACGTGGAGTGGGTCGCGGAGCTCCGGGCCGAGGTGCTCCGAGCCGATCTCCGCCGACTCGGCCGGTACGACGACGTGCGCGTCCGGGAGCGGCTGCGGCGCGGGTTCCTGCCCGACAGCACGCGGGTCATCGTGGTCGACGGTGCCGACGTCGGCTCCGTCACGGTCCGGGTCGACGGCAGCGACCGGTGGATCGAGCACCTCTACCTCGCGCCGCACCTGCAGGGGCGCGGCATCGGGTCGACGGTGCTGCGGACCGTGCTGGCCGAGCCGCACGCCGGGGACACGCGACTCATCGTGCTGCAGGGGAGTGCGGCACAGCGGCTCTACGAGCGGCACGGGTTCGTCCGTGACCGCGAGGACGACGTCGACGTGGTGATGGTGCGTCCCGGCGACCCGGACCCCGTCACGTCGGCGTACTCGCGTCGCGCCGCCGAGTACATCGAGCACCTGGGGTCGATGACGTCCGTCCACGTGGCCGACGCGGCGCTGGTGACGGCGTGGGCGTCGACCGTCGACGGAGCCCTGCTCGACGCCGGGTGCGGCCCCGGACACTGGACCGCACAGCTCGCCTCGCTCGGTCACGACGCACGGGGTGTGGACCGTGTCCCGGCGTTCGTCGCGCACGCCCGGCAGGCACACCCGGGCGTCCCGTTCGCGGTCGCGGACGTCGACGCACTCCCCGACGAGCCGGAGAGCCTCGGAGGCGTCCTGGCCTGGTACTCGTTGATCCACCACGACCCGGCTGCCCTTCGACGTCCGCTCGAGGAGTTCGCGCGGGTCCTCCGCCCCGGCGGCCGGCTGCTCGTCGGGTTCCCCACCGGACCGGACGTGGAGCCGTTCGACCACGCGGTCACCACCGCCCACCGGTGGTCGGTGGACCGCCTGGCAGCAGCGGTCTCCGCAGCGGGCTTCGACGTCGTCGAGACGGTCACCCGGGACGCCGACGACGCGACCCCGCGGCCGCACGGAGCGATCTCCGCGCGGCGTCACGACCGACCGGTCGCCGTCACCACCCCGGGACCTCGACGCGCACGGAACTGATCCGACCGGCCCGGGTCCGTGCCGTCACGGCGGGGTCGTAGCTGTCGGCGGTCGCGAGGTAGAGCGTGCGCCCGTCCTCGCCGCCGAGCGCACAGTCGATCGCACACCGACCCGGGGCGTCGATGCGGTCCGTCACCGTGCCGCCCTCGACGACCCGCAGGAACTCGCCGGTGTCGACGGAGCAGACCCAGACCGCGCCGTCGCGGTCGACGGTGCTGCCGTCCGGCGTGGTGCCGGCCGGGAGCGCCGCCCACTCGCGTCGTCCGGTCAGGGAACCGTCGGGCTCGATGTCGAACGCCGTCAGACGACCGCCCCACGTCTCGCTGACCACGAGCGTGCGGGTCCCCGGGAGGACGTTCGCACTGTTCGGGAAGACGAGACCGTCCGCGGCGAGGCGGTGGGACCCGTCGGTGTCGATCACCCAGAGCGGGCCGGGGCGGAGCTCCTCACCGCCGTAGAGGTCGTAGCCGAAGGCACCGATGTAGGTGCGGCCGGTCGCGTCGTCGACGACCAGGTCGTTGAGCAGCGAGGACTCGACCCCGGACAGGTCGGCGAACACCTCGGCCGCGCCGTCCCCGCCCACGGCCACGACCGTGCGGGACTCCATCGCGCTGACGATCAACCGGCCGTCCAGCAGCCACCCGAGGCCCGAGGACTGCCCGTCCACCGTGGCCACGAGCCGGGGCTGCGCGCCCGGGCCCGGGCCCAGCGAGAACACCTCGCCCGTGTGCATGTCGGAGTACCAGAGCCGGCCGTCGTGCCACCGGTTGCCCTCGGGGAACCGGATGTCGGTGACGACGTCGGTCGCGGTCGTGGAGTCGAGTGTGATGTGCACCGACCCAGCCTCTCAGAGCTCGCCGGGAGGCCCCGACTGCCAGCGGACCCACGCCTCGAGCTGCGCCTTCGCGCTCTCGAGACTGGTGTGGAAGCCGGTCATGTCGCCGTCCCGCAGCCGCACGACGTACCGCGACCCGAAGACCACCGTGCCGATCACGACGGAGCCGCACCGCGCCTCCCAGGTCCGCGGATCGACCGCCGCCCAGCGGACGTCGTCGGTCTCGGCGTGCTCGGTGCTGGAGAGGGAGGTCATGGTGCTTCCGGTCGCTGGACGATGGGATCGTTCCGGCGGCCGTGGGCTGGGGTCACCTGGCTCGACGGTAGTCCTCGGCAGCTGGGCGGCGGACGCCCCGGCTCAGGCCATCCGGTCGAGCCAGTCGCGGAACAGTGCCGCCGCGACGGCCGGACGTTCCAGGTGGGCGTTGTGCCCCGCCGCGTCGAGCACGGCGTACGTCGCGCGGGGGTAGTGGTCGCGCAGCGCCCAGCCGTCCTCGTACCCGACCACGTCGTCCTGACGGCCGAAGAGGTGCAGTGTCGGTGCCGTGAACGGATCGGGGTGGAGCGCCTCGGGTTCGGTGCGCAGCGCGTAGTCGGACGCGATCCGGTCGACCACGGCCTGGTCGGCGGCGCGCAGGCCGGGGAGCACGGACTGTTCGTACGCCTCGAGCGTCGCGGCGGTCTGGACGACGCTGAGCGCCGCGAAGTCGTCGCGGGCGGCACCGGGCTCGGCCGTGGCGACCACGGCCGGATCGGGGAGGACGACTTGTCGCGGGGGCACTCGTCGGCGTGCGTGGTCCGGTTCGACGACGCCGACGATCGTGGCGAGACCGAGCACCTGGCCGCGGAGCTCGTGCGCGACGGAGCGCGCGACCATGCCGCCGAACGAGTTGCCGACGATCGCGAACGGCTCGTCGCCCAGGTGCGCACGGACCGCTTCCCGGACGGCGTCGGCGACGTCCTGCGCGCTCGAGGCCGAGGGGTCGTACCCCGGCGACTCGCGGACCCACGGCAGGTCGAGGTGGACCCACCGCCACGGCGCGTCCGTGACGGCGCGCTCGAGGGGGAGCAGGATGCGGTGGTCGATGCCGAAGCCGTGCACGGCGACGAGCGGGCGGCCCTGACCGGTGGTGCGTGTGATCACGCCCGGACCCTAGCGGGGACCGCCGACGGTCACGGGGCCCGGAAGCGCTCGACCACCGGGCAGGCGAACGGATCGCTCGCCGCCAGGCCGACCTCGTTGAGGTACCGCACGACGATCACGTAGGAGTGCACGAGGGTGGTCTCGGTGTACGGCACCCCCTGCTCGTCGCAGTACCGGCGGACGAGGTCCCGCGCCGCACGGAGGTTCGGCCGGGCCATGCTCGGGAAGAGGTGGTGTTCGACCTGGTGGTTCAACCCGCCCATGAAGAACTCGACCCACCGCCCGCCGCTGATGTCGCGGGAGGTCAGCACCTGGCGGGAGAGGAAGTCGACCCGGCGTCCGGCCTCGATGATCGGCATGCCCTTGTGGTTCGGCGCGAACGCGATCCCCATGCAGAACCCGAACACCGCCAGCTGGACGCCGAGGAACGCGAACGCGATGCCGATCGGCAGGACCCAGAAGACCGCGCCGACGTAGAGCACGAAGCGTCCGGCGAAGACGGACCCCTCGGCCCAGCGGTGCTTGACGGCGCCGCGTCCCGTGTAGGTGCGGATCGACTGCCAGTGCAGGTTCGCGCCCTCGACGAGGAGCATCGGGAAGAACGCCCACCCCTGCACCCGGACGAGGACGTGCAGGAAGCCGGTGCGGCTCCGCGCGTCCTCCGCCCGGAACGAGATCGCGTCGAACGAGATGTCCGGGTCCTTGCCGACCGTGTTCGGGTTCGCGTGGTGCCGGGTGTGCTTGTTCATCCACCAGGCGTAGCTGATGCCGGTCAGGAACGTGCCGACGTACCGTGCGGCACGGTCGTTCCAGTCGTGACTGGCGAAGACCTGCCGGTGTGCGGCCTCGTGCGAGAGGAACGCGAACTGGGTGAAGAGCAGTCCGAGCACCCCCGCGACGACGAGCTGCCACCACGAGCCGCCGAGCACGGCGAACGCGGTGCCCGTGGCGACGAGCAGCGCCGTGAGGACGGCGACGAGCCCCCAGTACCAGCCGGTCCGACGGCCGAGGAGTCCGGCGGTGCGGACCTGGGCGAGCAGCGCGGTGTAGGTCGACGTCGTGTCGGGCCGGCCGTCTCGCGGTGTGGTCTTCCGGTAGCCGACCGGTGCGGTCGTGTCGTCGACCATGGTGTCCTCCTGGGTGCAGCGGTGACGCGGTAACCGGGGACCGGGGCTACGTGGTGTCCTGCACGCTACGCGGAGCGGCCTGCGCGCCTCAGGGGATGACGAGTCGCCGCTCCACGACCGCGCGCGCGACGTCGGCGAGCAGCTCCTGGTTGGACCGCGCGTGTGCGCGCAGCTTCGCGAAGGCCTGGTCCATGTCGATCCGGTGGGTCTGCGCGAGGAAGCCCTTCGCCTGCTCGATGACGATCCGGCTGTCGAGCGCGCGCTGGAGCTGCTGCTGCGCCAGGTTGGCGTGTTCGAGCGACCGCTGCTGCAGGATGCTGATCGTGGCCACGTCCGTGAGCGCCTGGGCGGCGAGGGCGTCGTCGCGGTTCAGGGCGCCCTCGCTCTCGCGGAACAGGTTGAGCGACCCGAGCGTGGTGTCGCGCAACCGCATCGGGATGGCGTGGACCGAGGCGTAGCCGGACTCGGCCGAGGCCGCGGCGAACGTCGGCCAGCGACGTTCCATCTCGGCGTGGTCGCGCACCGAGACCGGGCGCCCGGTGGCGAAGCACTCCACGCAGGGGCCCTCGCCGGCGTCGAGCTGCAGGAGTCCGAGGAAGCTCGACCGGTCGCTCGTGGACGCGAGGACCTCGAGCTCCTGTGACTGGTTGACGAGCAGGATGCCGGCGGCGGACGCGTCGAAGATGTCGACGACGCTGTCGACGAGGTTCTGCAGGAGTTCGACCACGTCGTAGTCGTCCACGAGGATGTCGGTCAGCGCGACGAAGGTGTCGACGAGTCGGTGCTCGCGGGTCGGTGCCATGGTGCGTGCTCCCTAGGTCTCGGAACCGTACGGCCGGGCGAGGTCGAGTCGGCGTTCGATGATGTCCGCGGCGACGTCGCGGACGGTGCGTTCGGTGGCGTACGCGTGGGCCTGCAGGACGAGCAGGGCGTCCTGGACGCTGACGCCGAGCTGGGCTGCGACCATGCCGGTGGCCTGGTGCACCTCTCGCCTCGAGTATCGTCCGGGTTCCATGTCCGCGCGCCCGTCGGCGGCAGCGGCGAGCAGGGCGTCCCGGAGGACACGCCGAGCGGCGACCGTGCTCAGCTCGATCGCCCCCTGGACCTGTCCGCGGGTCAGGGTCCGTTCCTCGCCCACCGTGAGGTCGACGGCGCCGACGGGGATCGTGCCGATGCGCATCGGGAAGGAGAAGAGCGCACCGACCCCGGCACGGAGGAGCTCCTCGAGCGCGACGGGCCAGGTCGCGGTCGTCGTGGCGGTGAGATCGGCCTCGAGGACCGGACGCCGGGTCTCGAGCGCCTGCCAGCACGGTCCCTCGCCGAGGTCGAGTTGGATCTCGTCGACCCGCTCCGCCATCGCGTCACTCGCGCACACCGTCATCGAGCCCAACGGGTCGCCGAGCGTCGAGATGCCGACGCTCGTCACGGGGAGGGTGGCGAGGAAGGGCGGGCACAGGTCGGTACCCTCCGGCGCGGCCTGCATGGCGGCCGCTGCAGCAGCGAATTGATCCATGGGTGACACCGTTCTCGGTCGTCCGCCGTCGTGCGATCCGTCGCACGGTCCATCCGGCCGTCGATGCATTGTCCGTTTTCCGAGACCCTAGTGCACCCGGGCTGCCTCCGGGACGAAGCGGATGCGTTCCGCTGCCCGTGTCACGTCCTGCGCCCGCGCCGTCCGGTCGTCGAAGTCGGCCCGTGCGGCGTCCCGCGCGACCTCCTTCTCGGCCAGCGACGCGCGACTGACGGTGTCGACGATCGTCGCGACGGCGGTGGCGAGGCCGCGTTCGAGCTGCCCGAGGTTCGTGTGCCCGATCACGAGGCGGCGGTCCTGGACGTCGAGTGTCACGTCGGGGTACCCGGCGGCGGCGAGCCGGGCGTGACCGTCGGCACCGCGCAGCGCCGTGGTCTCGGTGGCGTCTGGTCGACGGTTGAACACGGCCGGGACGTCGTAGTACTTCGCTGCCGCGGGGCTGCCGAGTTCGCTGGGGAGGCCGGAGGCCACCACGCTCGTGAGTGCGAGGGGTGTCGTGGCCGCCTCGGATGGGTTCGTCATGGGGTCTCCCTCGGCGGTTCCCCAGGGTGACCGAGGGGTTCCGCGGTCCACCCTGGTGACACCGTGCCGTCAGTGTGGGGCCACCCGATGTGCACGCTCCCAGCCGGCGTGGAGATCGCGGAGCACCGCGACCTCGGCGGCGTGGTGCACGAGCTCGTCGACGACGTGCAGGACGAACGAGAGCCGACTGTCGGCGCCGTAGGGACCCGCGACCGGACCGAGGGGCTCGGACGCCGAGTCGCCGAGCCCGCGGGCCAGCGCGGCGAAGCGGGCGGCGGCGGCGCGGACGGCGGCGACTGCCGCATCCGCCGATGCCGCGGGGACGGGTGCCGCCTCGCCGGACGGTCCGGCGCCGAGGAACTCCCGGTTGCGCGGTTCGTCGAGCGTCTCGGCGATGTGGTCGAGCCGCCAACGGATCGAGATCCGCAGCTCGCCGTCGACGGGCTGCCGGTCCCACTCGTCGTCCGTCAGGCCCGCGACGCGGTCCAGGAGGCGCGTGGTGGCGTACTCGAAGAGGGCGACGACGTCCTCCAGAGCGGTGGTCACTGCTCAGCCGACCGGCCGGTAGATCGCGATCGGGGGCGCCTGGTCGTCACCGTCGTCGTGGCTCTCGCCGGAGGACAGCCAGGTCCGACCCTCGTGCTCGATCGTCGTCGGCAGGTCGCCGTGCACGAGGATCCGCGCCGCTGGTTCGTCGCCGTCGACGAGGTCCACACCGTGGGCCTCGGTACCGCCGGGGTTGTCGTGCACGTAGCTCATGGTGTGATCGAACTCCCTCGGCCTGGTAGTGTTCTCGTGTACGCGGATGTGGCGCAGTGGTAGCGCATCACCTTGCCAAGGTGAGGGTCGCGAGTTCGAATCTCGTCATCCGCTCGGAACTGCGAAGGCCCCGGTCATTCGACCGGGGCCTTCGTCGTCCGGGCTGATGGCCGGATCCGGTCCGCGGGGCGCAGGCTTCGGGTGCCCGCGCCCCTCGGACGCGCGGGCCACCGTGCCCTCTCGAGCGCCGGCGGATGGGTGGTCCGGTCGGCGCCCATCGGGTGATCCGGAGCGGCGCCCCGTCCGGATGGGTCGGATCCCGGACCGTGCGGTTTCCCGCACGGATCCCGCATCCCCTCGCACGTACTCGGCGTGTCGCTTGCACGCCGCCCGGACGGACGTACTCAGTCGGCGTCGAGCGCGACCCGTGCGCCCGGGATGCCGACCCACGGTCCGCCCGGAGCGTCGACGACCGTGACGAGCACGTCGTCGCAGTGCGGGCACCGCGCGACGAAGCCCATCGGGCTGGCGTGCACCCGGGTGCCCGCGAGCGCCCCGACCGTTCTGCACCCCGAGCAGCGGAGCACGGCCACCGTGGGGTCCGAGCCGAGGAACCCGATGAGCACCCCGGCCAACGCGTTGCCGTCGAGCACGGTCATGCGCTGCCTCCGAACCGCTCGGCGCGGACGTCGGTCGTGTCGTGCCCGAGCTCGCCGAGCCACGTCAGCACCTGTTCGACGAACGGCGTCGACCCACAGACGTAGACGAGGGCGCCGGCGTCCGGCGGGAACACCGCTGCGGCCAGGGTGTCCCGGGTGAGTCGGCCGGCCGGGACCGCGGCACCGTCCGGGGCACGGCGGCTGTACACGACGGTGGTGTCGACCCCGGCGGCCTCGGCACGGGCGAGTTCGGTGCGGAAGAACACGTCCTCCGGCGTGCGCACGGCGTAGAGGAGCCGGAACGGTGCGGCGTCACCGGCGTCGGCGTGCGCGCCGGCCACGGCAGCGAGCGGGACGATCCCCGAACCGCCGGCGATGAGCTGCACCGGCCGCTCCGACGCGCCCGGGCGCCAGACGAACCACCCGCCGAGCGGTCCGTGCACCTCGAGTGCGTCCCCGACCTCGACGGCGTCCACCAGGAAGGGCGAGACCTCGCCGTCCTCGACCCGGTCGACCGCGAGCACGACCGACGTCGTCGCGCCGGAGGAGGCGATCGAGTAGGAGCGTGATGCCTGGTACCCGTCCTCGGCGGTGAGGCGCAGGTCGAGGTGCTGGCCGGGGTCGTTGCCCGGCCACGTCGGGACGTCCAGGACGATCCGCCTGGCGTTCGGGGTCTCGGGGGAGACGGCGGCGACCGTCGCGGCGTGCCAGGCCGGCCGCCGCCGGAGGGCAGCCGACGTCGGCGGGGTGATCCGTTCCTCCAGGCCCTCCACCGCGCTCACCAGTACCGCTCTTCCTTCCACGGGTCGCCGTGCAGGTTGTAGCCCGCGTTCTCCCAGAAGCCGGGTTCGTCGTCGGACTGCATGACGATGCCGCGCACCCACTTCGCGCTCTTCCAGAAGTACAGGTGGGGGACCAGCAGGCGTGCGGGACCGCCGTGCTCGGGGGTGAGCGGTTCGCCGTCGGCCTCGAACGCGATCCACGCCTGCCCGTCGAGGAGCTCGTCGAGCGGCACGTTCGTCGTGTAGCCGCCGAAGCTGTGCACCATGCAGTGGTCCAGCGAGGTCTCGACGTCGGCGAACAGCCGGTCGAGCGGGACACCGCGCCACGGCATGTCCAGCTTCGTCCAGTGCGTCACGCAGTGGATGTCGACGGTGACGTCCTCGACGCCGAGCGCCTGCACCTCGTCCCAGGTCCAGCTGTGCAGGCCGGACTCGGTGCGGATCGAGAAGCTCCAGTCGGACGGTTCGATCTCGGGGGTGGCACCGGCCGACAGCACGGGCCAGTCGCGGACGAGTGTCTGGCCCGGTGGGATGCGCGGGTCGTCGCGGTCGTCACGGCGACCGCCGAAGCCTCGGGTGAACGTCGCCATCGGTGCTCCTCGGTCGCGTGTCCGGCGACCACGCGGGCGCCGCTCTGGTCGATCATCCCGCCTCGCACAGGCGCTCGTGTAACGGGTTGGTAAACGTTCCCGTGCCTCTGGTGCGGCTGCGGGAGACCGCTCGATCGCGGTCACCGTGCGGATCGGGGCCCCATGCAGGCAGCCTGCGTCCGTCGCGTCGGGCTTGGCCGGGGACGATCCGCCCTCTATCGTTCACCGGAACGATTACCAGGAGGGGTCACCCCGAATGCAGCCCATCGTCCCCGAACCCCGGAACGCCCGCGGCCCGAGCCGTCGTGCGCTCCTCACCGGCGCCGCCGGACTCGCCGGCCTCGGCCTGCTGACGCTCACCGGGTGCAGCTCCGGCGCCTCGGCCGGCACCACCGACCTTCCCGAGGCCGCGGCCACCGGCACCGCCCGGAGCGGCGGTCGACTCCGGATCGCCCGACCCGCCGCGTCGGCCGCCGAGACCCTCGACTCGGCGAGCTCCCTGTCCGCGTACGAGTACCTCGGCGCGCTCTACAACCGGCTCGTCAAGCTCGACCAGCAGGGCCGGACCGTGCCCGACCTCGCCGAGGAGTGGTCGGCGAACCAGGACGGCACGGAGTGGACCTTCCGCCTCCGCCGGGGCGTGCGCTTCCACGACGGGTCGCGCTTCTCGGCCGACGACGCGATCGAGAGCATCCGGCACATCCTCGACGAGAAGACCGGCAGCCCGCAGGCCGGGGTGCTCGGCGAGGTGATGGATGCCCGCTCGATGACGGCCGTCGACCCGTACACGCTGCGGTTCGCCCTCACGAAGCCGAACGCGGAGTTCCCGTCGCTGCTCACCGCGTACCAGTGCTACATCGTGCCGGCCGGGGCGATCGCCGACATCGGCCGGACGGGCATCGGCACCGGGCCGTTCCGCCTGTCGTCCTTCACTCCGGCGGGTGCCGGCAGCGTCGAGGCGTTCGACGACCACTTCGCCGGCCGCCCCGCGTTGGACGGCATCGACTTCTACTCGATCCAGGACACCACCGCCCGGGTGAACGCACTGCTCGCGGGGCAGATCGACCTCATCTCGCAGACGAACCTCGACTTCGCGACGGCTCGGGTCGTCGCCGCCTCCGATCGTGCGACCATCGCCCGCTCGAAGAACGCGCAGTGGTACACGATCCCGATGCTCGCCACCTCCGAGGAGTTCCGCGACCCGCGGGTCCGCCAGGCGATGAAGCTCGCCTACGACCCGCGCACGATCGTCGACACCGCCCTGCAGGGCACCGGGTCGCCGGGCTGGGACAACCCCGTGCCGCCGCAGCTCGCCGCCTTCGTGGACGACCACCGCGAGTACGACCCGGACAAGGCGAAGGCGCTGCTCAAGGCCGCCGGTCGGTCGGACCTCCGCGCGTCGATCTACACGTCGAGCTACGAGTCGGTGTTCACCCCGATGGCCGTCGCCTACCGCGACGCCGTCGCGGACGCGGGCATCCGCCTGACGGTGAAGAACGCCAGCTCGGACTCGTACTACACGCAGATCTGGATGCAGAAGCCGCTCATGGTGAGCTACTGGTTCACCGGCCGGCCGATCGACCAGCTGCTCAACCAGATCTTCCGGTCCGGCTCGTCGTACAACGAGAGCGCGTGGTCCAACGAGCGGTTCGACGGGCTGCTCGACGACGCCCGCGCCGAGATGGACGACGCGAAGCGGCTGACCCTGTACCAGGACGCCCAGCGGCTCGTGGTCGAGGACGGCGCGGACATGACCCCGATGTTCGGCGACCGCCTGGTCGGGCTGTCCCGCGACGTCGTGAACTACTCGGAGTACGGCTTCGAGTTCGACTACCTCCGGATCGGACTGCGGCGATGACGACGACCACGAGCAAGCCCTCGGACGTCCTCGTCCCCGTCCTCCGTCGGCTCGGCATCGCCGTGCTCACGGTGGTGCTCGCCTCGCTGTTCGTGTTCCTCGCCGTGCAGGCGCTGCCCGGCGACGTCGCGCAGCAGCTGCTCGGGCAGAACGCCACACCCGACGCCGTCAAGCAGCTCCGGGAGTCGCTCGGCCTCGACCAGAACGTCTGGCTTCGGTACCTGCAGTGGCTCGCCGGAGCGGTGCACGGCGACTTCGGCACCTCGCTGGTCAGCGGGGAGCCGGTCGCCCCGACGCTGTTCACGGCGTTCCGCAACAGCATGCTCATCGCCGTCCCCGCGATGGTCGTGGGCGTCACGCTGTCCCTCGCGCTCGGCGTCATCGCCGGGGTCCGCCGCGGCCGTGCGTCCGACCGGGTGATCTCGATCGTCAGCCTCGTCGTGATGAGCGTGCCGGAGTTCATGGTCGCCACCGTGCTCGTGCTGCTCTTCGCGATCGGGCTGCCGATCTTCCCCGCCGTCGTCCTGCGCGGCAGCGACGCCACGGTCGGCGAGCTCCTGCCGACGATCTGGCTGCCGATCATCGTGTTGACCCTCGCGATGGCCGCGTACATCGTCCGGACCGCCCGTTCCTCGACGATCGACGTGATGGCGTCCGAGTTCGTGACCACCGCGGAGCTGAAGGGCCTGACGATGCGCCGGGTCGTCTGGAAGCACGCGGTCCCGAGCGCGCTCCTGCCGACGCTCAACGTCGTCGCGCTCAACGTGGCCTGGCTGCTCGGCGGGGTGGTCGTCGTGGAGAACGTCTTCAACTACCCGGGCATGGGCAAGCTCATGCTCGAGTCCGTCTTCAACCGCGATCTGCCGACGATCGAGGCGATCGCGCTCCTCAGCGCACTCGTCTACGTCGTGTGCAACCTCGCGGCCGACCTCGTCGCGCTGGTGCTCGACCCGAAGCTCCGAACACGACAGCGACGGGCGCGCACCCGGAGCCGCACCGGCACACGCCCCACCCGGAAGGCAGCAGCATGACCGCCATCGCCCCGCGTTCCCGGAACGTCATCGGCGCAGCCGTCGCCCCCCTGCGCAGCTCCACCGCGTTGAGCATCGGCCTCGGCCTGATCGCGCTGCACCTCGTGCTCGCCGTCCTCGCCCCCGTCATCGCCGGCCACGACCCGGTCGCGACGAACTCCGCCGACGTGCTCGCCGGCCCGACGTGGACGCACTGGCTCGGCACCGACCAGTACGGCCGCGACATCCTGTCCCGGACGCTCAACGGCGGCCGCTACGCCCTGCTCGTGACCTTCCTCGCGACGACGATCGCCGTGGCGGTCGGCACCGTCCTCGGCTGCGTCACCGCGTACGCCGACAACTGGTTCGACGAGGTCGTCATGCGGATCGTGGACGCCCTGCTCAGCGTGCCGTCGATCCTCGCGCTCCTCGTCGTCGTCACCGTGTTCGACGCCGGACTCTGGGTGATCGTCCTCGCCGTGACGATCGTCTACGCGCCCGCCGTGACCCGGGTGGTGCGCGGCGCGGCCCGGACGGTGATCACGCAGGACTACGTCACGGCCGCGCGCGCCCGGGGCGAACGCTCCCTGTCCATCGTGTTCCGCGAGATCCTGCCGAACGTCCTCGACGTGGTCCTCGTCGAGTACGCGATGCGCGCCTCCTGGATCGTGCTGCTCGTGGCGTCGCTGTCGTTCCTCGGCTTCGGTGCGAACCCGCCGACACCCGACTGGGGGCTCATGGTCCAGGAGAACCGGACCGCCCTCACGGTCGTGCCCCTCGGCACGCTCGCGCCCATCGTGGCGCTCGCGACCCTGGTGGTCGGCCTCAACCTCGCGGCCGACGGGCTGAGCAAGTCGCTCGGTGTCGACCGCGCGACGAAGGGAGTCAGCGCGTGAGCATCGTCCAGGTCGACCGCCTCGCGATCTCGTACGCCGCCGGCAAGCGCTCCGTGCCGGTCGTCCGCGGCGTCTCGTTCGCCATCGAGGCGGGCCGCACCCTCGGGCTCGTCGGCGAGTCCGGCAGCGGCAAGTCCACCGTCGCCCGCACCCTGCTCGCGCACCTCCGGACCGGGTCGCGCATCGAGCACGGCACCGTGCACGTCGACGGCGAGGACGTCTTCGCCCTCTCGCCGGCCGGCCGACGGGCGCTCCGTGGCGGCACCGCGTCGGTGGTCGCGCAGAACGCCGGACAGGCACTCACGCCGTCGATGCGCGTCGGCGAGCAGATCCGCGAGGCCCTCCGCGCCCACGGCGAGCCCGACGGCCCCGAGCGCGTGCTCGAGCTCGTCCGGCTCGTGCGGCTGCCGTCGCCGGAGACGATCGTCCGCCGGTACCCGCACCAGCTCTCCGGCGGGCAGCAGCAGCGCGTCGCGATCGCGATGGCCGTGGCCGCGCGCCCCCGCGTGCTGGTCCTCGACGAACCCACCACCGCCCTCGACGTGGTCACGCAGGCCGCCGTGCTCGACCTCGTCGCCGACCTCGGCCGCGAGCTCGGCATGGCCGTCCTGCTCGTCAGCCACGACCTCGGCGTCGTGTCCGCGATGGCCGACGAGATCGCCGTGATGCGCGACGGCGAGGTCGTCGAGCACGCCGAGACGGCGGCGCTCTTCGCCGCCCCGCAGCACGAGTACACGCGTGCCCTGCTGGCCGCGGTGCCGGACGGGCGCCGGCCAGGAGGAACGGACCACGTGCCCGAGACGGCGACCGTCTCGTCCACGGTCGCCTCCAGGGCCGGCCGGACCGTTGGTCTCCCCACCGGCACGGCCGGCCCGCCGCTGGCGCGTCGCGCCGGAACCGGCGGCGCGGGCCCAGAACCGCTCGTCCGTCCCGTGGTGACCGCCGAGGACCTGGTGATCCGCTACGGACGCGGCCTGCCGGCCGCCGTCGACGGCGTCTCGTTCACGATCGCGCCGCGCGAGACGCTCGCCGTCGTGGGGGAGTCCGGCAGCGGCAAGTCGACGCTCGCGACGGCCCTGGCCGGCCTGGTCCCGGCCGAGTCGGGCACGTTCTCGTTCGACGACGGGACCGTGAGCGGCGACCTGCGCGAGCCGATCGCCGGACGGTCCCCGGACCTCCGTCGTGCGGTGCAACTCGTGTTCCAGAACGCCGACACCTCGCTGAACCCCCGCCGGACCGTCGGGGCCGCCATCGCGCGGCCGCTGAAGCTGTTCACCGGTTCCTCGTCGCGCGAGCGGGTCGGGGAACTGCTCTCCCAGGTCGGCCTCGGGCCGGAGTTCGCGGACCGGCTGCCGGCGCAGCTCTCCGGCGGGCAGCGGCAGCGTGTCGGGATCGCCCGGGCCCTCGCCGCCGAGCCGCGCCTGGTCATCGCCGACGAGATCACGACCGCGCTCGACGTGCAGGTGCAGGCGGGGATCCTCGCGCTGCTCGCCGACCTGCAGCGCGAGCGCGGGCTGAGTTGCCTGTTCATCAGCCACGACCTCGCGGTGGTGCGGGGTGTGGCCGATCGCGTCGCCGTGATGACCGGCGGGCGCATCGTCGAGATCGGCCCGACCGAGGCCGTGTTCGGCGGCCCGAACCACCCGTACACGGCGACGCTCCTCGCAGCGACGCTCGAACCCGGCAGCACCGAGCTGCCCGACGTCGGCGACGGTGTGCCGCGGTGGCGCGAGGCTCCGGGGTGGACCGACCGCGGCGACGGACACCTGACCCGGAACTGGGAGGACGCATGACCGGCTTCACCGCACTCGGGGTGGACCCGGCCCTGCCCGACGGTGTGACCGTCCGCGACGAGTGGATCCCGATGCCCGACGGCGTCCGGTTGCACACGAGGATCTGGTCCCCGGCGGCACCCGACGGCCCCGTGCCGGTGCTGCTCGAGTACCTGCCCTACCGGCTCGACGACTGGACCGCGCCGCGGGACTCCGAGCGGCACCCCTGGTACGCGCAGCACGGGTACGCCTCGGTGCGGGTGGACATCCGCGGGACCGGCTCGTCGGACGGGTTCTTCGACGACGAGTACAGCGAGCAGGAGCTCCGCGACGGCGAGGCCGTGATCGCCTGGCTCGCCGCACAGGAGTGGTCGACGGGCGCCGTCGGGATGTTCGGCATCTCGTGGGGCGGGTTCAACGCGCTGCAGCTCGCGGCCCGGGCACCTGAGGCCCTCAAGGCGATCGTGACGGTGTGCTCGACCGACGACCGGTACGACAACGACGTGCACTACGTCGGCGGTGCGGTGCTCGGGATCGACATGGCGGCGTGGGGTGCGACGATGTTCGCGTTCAACTCGCGGCCGCCGCGGCCCGAGGTGGTCGGCTCCGGCTGGGTCGACCAGTGGCGTGACCGCCTCGATGCGAACCGCCCGATGACGCCCGTGTGGCTGTCCCACCAGGAGCGCGACGACTACTGGCGGCACGGCAGCGCTGCGGAGGAGTACGGGAACATCGGCGCCGCGGTCCTCGCGGTCGGCGGCTGGGCCGACCCGTACCGCGACGCCGTGCTCCGGCTCGTGGCCAACGTGGACGCCCCGGTCAAGGGGATCGTCGGACCGTGGTCGCACCAGTACCCCGACCGGGGGCTCGCACCCGGGCCGTCGATCGGCTTCCTGCAGGAGACCCTGCGGTGGTGGGACCACTGGCTGCGCGGGGTCGACACCGGCGTCGAGCAGGAGCCCGCGCTCCGGGCCTGGATCAACGAGGGCGAGCCGCCGGCGACGTACTACGAGACGCGCCGCGGCCGGTGGGTCGGTGCCGAGGCCTGGCCGTCGTCCGCCACCGTGTCCCGCACGGTTTCCCTCGCCGGGTTCCGCGGCGGCGCGGACGGCGCGGTCGTCGTCCGGTCGCCGCAGCACACCGGTGCCGACGCCGGACGCTTCTTCCCGTTCGGCAACGCCACCGACCTGCCGCCGGACCAGCGCGCCGAGGACGGCCGCTCGGTCTGCTTCGACCTGCCGCTCGACGAGCCGGTCGACGTGCTCGGCACCGTCCTCGTCCACCTCGCCGTGACGAGCGATCAACCCCGGGCCACCGTGACCGTGCGCCTGTGCGACGTCGCGCCGGACGGGTCGTCGACCCTCGTCACCCGGGGTGTGCTCAACGCCGCGAAGCGCGACGGGATGGACCGGGACGACCCGCTCGAACCCGGCGCCGCGGCGTCGCTGCCCGTCCGGCTCGTGTCGACCGGTCACCGGTTCGCCGCGGGACACCGGCTCCGGATCGCCGTGTCGACGTCGTACTGGCCGTGGGTCTGGCCGCACGGCGTCGCACCGACCGTCACGATCGACCCCGCCGGCTCGCAGGTCGAGCTCCCGGTGTGGACCCGCGCCACCGACGACGGCGTGCGGTTCGAGCAGCCGGAGCGCTCCGAGCCGCTCGCGATCGAACGGGTCGCGCCGACCGAGGTCCTGCCGCAGCGCACCGTCACGCACGACGTCGAGTCGGGGGAGTGGACGCTCGACGTCGACCCCGGGTACGGCGGCGGACGCGTCTACCCGGACGGGCTCGTCTTCAGCGAGGACGCTCGCGAGACCTACCGCATCCGGTCCGACGACCCGACCAGTGCCAGCGCGACGTCCCGCTGGTCGATCGGCCTGGCGAAGCCGGAGTGGGCCGCACGGCTCGAGACCGCCTCCGAGGTCACCGCGGACGCGGACGCCTTCCACGTCCGGAACACCGTGCGTGCCTGGGCCCGGGACGGTGGTCCCGACGTCGCCGAGGTGCTCGTCGCCGAGCACACGTTCGTCGACGAGGTGCCGAGGACCTCGGCGTGAGCGGGCCGGAGCAGACACGGGTCCGGCAGCGTCCCGAGGTCCGGCGGGCGATGATCGTCGAGGCGGCACGTGCCGTGATCGTCCGGAACGGCGTCGGGGCGACCGGCCTGCGGGACATCGCCGCCGAGGCGGACGTCTCGGTCGGGACCGTCACGTACCACTTCGGCAGCGTCGTGGAGATCCTCAACGAGGTCGTCGTGCTCGAGACGGAGCGCTTCTACGGGGCGATCGTCGCCGCGGTCGACGCGGAGCCGGACCCCGTCGCCGGCATCCGCATGCTCGTGGAACCGCTCTTCGGGGACACCGAGCAGGTGCGGCAGCACTGGCGGATCTGGTCGGACTACTGGACGGCGGTCGTGCGGCGGCCCGAGGTCGCTGCGGAGTACGCCGAGCGGATCCGCGTGTGGGAGGCCTGCCTGGTCCGGGTCGTCCGTCGGGGCGTCGAGGCGGGGGTGTTCACGCCCGCGGAGTCGCCCGAGGTCGTGGCGCTCAAGCTCGCGGCGTACAGCGACGGGGTGGCGACGCAGATCGCGCAGGGGGTGCCGGACCTGACCAACACGGTCGCCCTGTCCTGGATGTGGACCTTCCTCGCCCACGAACTCGGTGTGGCACCTGCGCGTATCGGGGGAACCGCCGCGACGCCCTTGTGATGAGGTAAGGCTTGCCTTACCGTTGTCGCATGGCACGGACCCGGCGACAGCCCAGCGAACGCATCCTCATCGCCGGCAGTGTCGACGACCTCCCCGAGATGATCCGCATGCTCGAGGACCTGCCCGAGAACGCCTACGGCCAGGTCTTCGTCGAGGCAGCCCTCGCCGAGCAGGTCCGCACGCTCCCGGCGCCCCCGCGCGTCACGGTGACGTGGCTGCTCCGGAGCGCCCGGACGTCAGCGGTGTCACCCCTCGTCTTCGCCGACCACGGCGAGGCCCTCGCGCACGCCGTCACCGGGTGGGCGGCCGAGTGGTGCGTCGCCGACTGCGAACCGCGCACGAGCGTCTGGATCGGCTGCGCCGACAGCCCCTGGGTCGAGCGCGCCCGCTCGGTCGTGCAGATCGAACTGGCCGACGCCGGCTTCGACACACTCGTCGGCTGACCGGGTGAGGTCAGCCTTCGCTTCCTTGCGGCATACAAGAGAAGCGGGCACTGTTGTCACCATCGGATCCACCCCACTCGGGTGGGACCACGAGGCAGGAGGAAACGACATGACCAACACCACCAGCACCACGCCCACCACGTCCCCGTTCTCGACGACGCCGGAGCTCGCCGCTGGGGTGGCGCAGTTCCTCGCCCCCGTCGTGATCGACCTCGAGGCGCTCGTCGTCAACGGCAAGCAGGCGCACTGGCACGTCCGCGGCCGCAACTTCGTCGGCGTGCACGAGCTCCTCGACACCATCGTCGAGCACGCCCAGGAGTGGGCCGACCTCGCCGCGGAGCGCATCGTCGCTCTCGGCCTCCCGGTCGACTCCCGCATCGCCACGGTCGCTGCGAACACCACGATCCCGCCGCTGTCCGAGGGCTTCCAGAACTCCGACGTGACCATCACCGAGGTCATCGCCGAGATCGACGCCGCGCTGCTGCAGGTCCGCCGCGCCGTCGAGGGCCTCGACGAGGTCGACCTCAACAGCCAGGATGTCGTCATCGAGATCGAGCGCGGCCTGACCAAGGACCGCTGGTTCCTGCAGGCGCACCTCGCCGCGTAGACGCGACCGACTTCCGACGGGAGGCGCGGGGGCCCCGGGGCCCCCCCCCCCCCCCCCGGGGGGGGGGCGGCGGGGGGCCCCCCCCAACCGGGCCCGGGTCCCCCCCGTACCCAACCCCCCCCCCCCCCAGGATGGGCCCCCTCGGGGGCCC